>NZ_SHKY01000001.1:5456421-6112843 GCF_004217545.1 Krasilnikovia cinnamomea | reverse complement strand
GACTCGACGCCAGCCCCAGCCTCGGGCTGCGCGGCGGCGGCCGCGGGTGCCCCGGGGTCCGCATCCGTGCCCGATGCGCCGCAGCCGGCCAGCACCAGCGTCGCGAGCAGCGCACCGAGGGTCGTGAGCTTGCCGTACTTCACAGTCGTCTCCGATCGGTTCGCAGTCAGCCTCGCGGAGCGATCCGTCCGCGCACACCGACGGATCGGCGCTGGTGGGCAAAGCTAGTTCCGGCGCGGCTGAGCCCGGGATAGGGCGTATGACATATTCACCGGGCTGCCACCACGCGATCACATGCCGTCGCCACCGCTCGGCTCGCTGCCCCGATCGCACCGCACGCCGGTTCACCGGACGCCGGCAGCGGGTCCACCGCCGGCAGGCGTCACCGGTGGAGTGCCCGGCGCCGCGAGAGAGCCGAGGGTCAGAGCCGGGCGGCTACCTTCTTGGCGAGGTCAGCGACGCGGGCGGCGGGATCGCCCGACAGCTCGTCGTCGCCGGTCAGCGTCAAGGTGACCTCTTCGGTTCCGAGATAGAACATCACCTCGGTCTTGGGGCTGGTGGTCGAGAATGCCGCGGTGCCGATCCCGCTCAGCGTCTGGGGGTCCTGTGCACGCTTCTGATGCATCTCGAAGAACTGGCGCGCGCTGAGTGGACTTTGATCCCGAATCCCCAGCAGCAGACGGAACTGGGCGCCGTCGCCAGCGAACTTGCATGTCTGGAGGGTCCCCAAGTCCTGCGGCTGCGGCTCGCTGACCGATTCGCCGAGGGCCTCCTCCACCTCCGCAGCCGTCAGGAGTGCACACGCGCCTTCCGCGGCTGCGGCCTGCTCCTCGCCTGCGGCCCCCTTCTCCCCCGAGGCGGCGGATCCCTGCGCGCCGGTGTCGTCCGACGATCCGCAGCCAGCCAGCGCAAGCGTCGCTGCCAGCAGGGCACTGAAGGCAATGAGTCTGCCGTGCTTCACAATCCAACCCCGTCCGATGTACCTGATGTGGAAATCTGTCGCATACGCAGGCTGGAACCGTAGCGGAGAGCGCACCGGGTCGGCGATAGTGCAAATGACATATGGACCCGCCGGCACCCGGTGAGCACCACAGGTGGACCGAGCACGACAAAGGCTGTGGCCCGTACGGCAGCCGCCTCGCGGACGCGTGCCGACGCCTACCGGAGGATCGGAACGTACGACGGTGACCGCTCAGCAGCCCGCGCGTCGCCCGACGAATGACACCACCAACGTCACGACCGCTCCGGCGACGACGCCGAGCAACACCCCGTACAGGGGATGGCCCTGTGTCAGGCGACTTCCGAAGTAGCCCAGCACGGTGATGTAGGCCGACCACGCCGCCGAGGCGGCCACGGTCCACAGCAGGAAACGGCGGAGCGGGATTCCGGTGAGCGCGGCGGCCACACTGGCCGCGGTGCGTCCTGAGGGGATGAACCGGGCCGCGAGGATCGCCGGACCACCGCGACGGTCCATGAGTGCGCCGACCCTGCTGAAAATCCGGCCAGGCGCACGGGCACGGCCCGACCGGGTCCTTCTCACCGCGGCCGCCCGCCGCCACAGCAGATAGCAGCATAGGTCGCCGACCACGGAGGCGCACACGATGACACCGATGACGGCCGGATGGGCGAGGTTACCGGTAGCCGCCAAGACCGCGGCGGCGATCGCGACTGTCTCGCCCGGCACCACCGGCAGCACGCCGTCCACCGCACACAGCACGAACACCGCCGGGAGCAGCCACGCCGACTCGGTCAGCGCTGTCAGCAGATGCGCGGCGTCGGCGTTCATCGGTGGTAACCGGCCTCTCGGCGGGACCGCGCGCTCGCCACTGATCCTCCGATCCTCTGCCGGAAACACGGAGCGATCCTCGGGTCGGTGAGAGGTTCCCTACCGGCCGGATTCCGCCGTGTCATGCTCGCCTCCGCGCTCGCCGTCTGTGCCGCCTGTCAGCGTGCGCGGCGCGGCTGTCAACGGGTATCCGCCGACAGATAGATCATCGCTACTGGTCTGCCCCTTTCGGCGGACCCGGCCCGTCGACCGCACCGATCGGCACGCACCAGAGCCGACCGGTTCCGGGCACGTGGCGGCCGCTCGGGCTCCCTCCCAGCCAGGACGCGGTTGCGTCCCGCGCGTCCGGCCGCGTAGAGGATCGCGGTCCGTGGTGGACAGTGCGGAGATCTGGGTACGGGGGGAGGTTTTGTGGCTCACGCTGGACAAGTAGGGCGGCCGGTCGAAGGGTGGGCTGATCGCTGGACTACTCGCAGGCCGGCGCGCCGCCCAGGCCTTCAGCAGAGGCTCTCGGAACCCGTCCGGGCGGGACCCGTCCACGCGTTGTGGAGGGCGGCGCGCTGGGCTGCCCACGCCTAGAGCATGGGACTGCCCTCGCTCGTGGTGCCGGCACGCGAGGGGCGGATCCGGTGCAGTGCCAGGTACTCGGGGACGTCCGCCAGGCCCGGTCCGCCCGCGGCGAGCCAGACCTGAAGAGTGCGCAGGGCGTGCGCGTCGAGGCGGGCGAGCCAGACGGGCCGACCGCCTGCGCGGCGTCCGTCGGGCGAGGGCCGGACCACGAGGACATTGGCGTGCTCGCACGGGCCGAGGCAGTCGCTGGTGGTCAGCCGGACAGTGTCGGGGTGGTCGGCGGCGAACTGCTGCAGGGTGCGCAGTTCGCCGCCGTGATCGACGTCGGGGTGCTTCGCCGGGTTTCCGCAGCAGCAGCCGCGGCAGGTGACCAGCCCCGCGGCGGTGGTTGTGATCAATTCATGCGCGCCAACGGCGGGTGGGCCGCTCATCGGAGCACCAGCCCGAACGCGGCACCGTACGGTGCGCGAGGTCGACCGGGCCTAGGCGGGAAGGTGGCAGATCGTGGCAGGGCAGAACGTGACATGGCGGCGAACTCCTTGTCCCCATCACTCGTGGGGTAGACATTCGGTGCCACGGCCGGTCTCCTGGCTCCCAGATCATCACGGACTCCTTCAGCCTTCCTGGACCGGACGGTCCAGTGGCGACAGCGAAAGAGCACACTTCCTGGTCACAGTGGCGAGGACCACGCCGGATTCGCACCGGCTTCCCGAACACCGCGGCAGGGCAACTGTATCGGCCGGGTCCGGGGCCGGCCGCACGACCCCCCAATGGACACAACATGTTGTCCCCGCATACCTGTCACCTCCCAGATGTAGGCACGGTATGGTCGCCGTACGGTCAGCCCGGTGGCGGTGTACCCGTGCGTGACGGCGCCGGGACCCGCAGGCTGACTGCCGCGAACATGGACGATGCGAACGTCTTGCCTGCTGATCAGAGCGGTGCGGGCGGGGAGGAGTGTCGATCCCCGGCTGCGAGCTGGCTGGGGGTGGCCACCGCGGCGCGTGGCTCGGGGGCGAAGTGGATGCAGAGCACGATCGTGTCGTCGCGCAGGACGTCTCCGCCGGCCATGTGTTGGAGTATTGCCTGGCAGAGGTCGTCGGGGTCGTGTCCGACCAGCTCGGCGGCGACGGTGGCGAGCCGGTCCAGGTTGTCCTGCAGCGGCGTGTCGTGGCGTTCGACGAGACCGTCGGTGTACCAGATCAGCGCCGCGCCGGCGGGAATCCGCTGCTCGGCCTGCTGGCGCGGTCGACCGTGTACCCCGATCGGCATGGAGCGGCCACTCCACAGGTACATGACGCCGTCGGCGGTGATCAGCAGCGGCGGGAGGTGCCCGGCGCAGGCGTAGCGCAGCACACGGGTGGCCGGGTCGTAGTCGGCGTAGCCGACCGTGGTCATGAAGGAGTTGGTGATGAGCGCGCTGACGCGGTCCAGTTCCTGGAGCACCTGGGCCGGCCCGTCGTTGGTCTGGGCGAGAATGCGCAGGGCGGATTGGACGCGGGCCATGGCCGCGGCCGCGGTCAGGTCGTGGCCGACGACATCGCCGACGGCCAGCCCGATCCGGTCGCCGGGAAGGGGGAACACGTCGTACCAGTCGCCGCCCACGTCGTGCGTGCGGTCGGCGGGCCGGTAGTCGGCGGTGACCCGGATGCCGGACCGGCCGCCGGCGAGCACCGGTAGCAGGGCGCGCTGTAGCTGGTGGGCCGCGTCGAGCTCGCGTTCGTGTCGCTGGGCCCGCTGCAGTGCCTGCCCGGCCAGACGGGCGACGGTCTCGGCCACGGCGATGGTGTCGGCGTCGACCGCATCGTCGGCGGCGAAGGCGATCGCGAGGGCGCCCAGCGGTGGCCCGTCCGCGTCGGCCACCGGCAGGCACAACCCGCTGGACACCCCGGAGGTCCGGTAGGCCTGCGCCATCTGCGGGTAGTCCACCGCCAGCTCGTTCACGCTCTGGTGCACGACGCGCTGGCCCGTGCGGGCCGCGTAGGTCAACGGCCGGACCTCGTCCAGCGCCACCTGCCGACCCGCGTCGACAAGTTCCGGCGGTCGACCCACGACCGTCCAGATCACCACCTCGTCCCGCTCGGGCGACACCACGCCGAGCGTCGCACGGTCGGCGAACAACGCCACGCTGTCACGCACGACCGCTTCCGCGATGGCCTGGGACGTGGCGGCGGTCGCCAGCCGGGTGGTGAGCAACTGCAGCGCGTGCAGGCGTTGCCGGGCCGCCCGCTCGGTTCGGGTGGCCGACCGGGCGGCGTCACGTTCCGCGACGCCCACGGCCAGGAACCAGGCGCCCAGGATCGCCACGGCCAGGAACAGCTGCAAAGTTGCCGTCTTCAGCGCGATCGGGCCCTCGAACGCCGACCACGGGCCGTGCCCGGCGCTGGTCAACACGTTGGCGGTCACCGTCATCGCCAGCCCGCAGGTCAGCGGGACCGCAAGACGCTGACTGAACGCCAGCCCGAGCAGCACCGGAATCGGCAGGTAGAACAGGGGCAGGTGGGCCGGCCAGAAACCGATCGCGGTCACGCCCATCGTGAGCGCTAGGGCCAACGCCCAGCGGGTCGACGCGGCAATGCTGGCGGGTGGACGGTGCCGCCACGCCAGCA
The DNA here is from genome assembly GCF_004217545.1 of Krasilnikovia cinnamomea. Lineage (NCBI taxonomy): Bacteria > Bacillati > Actinomycetota > Actinomycetes > Micromonosporales > Micromonosporaceae > Krasilnikovia > Krasilnikovia cinnamomea. Next base: position 6,107,878 of record NZ_SHKY01000001.1, on the reverse strand, counting down.
CGCAGCCGCCGACGGTCAACACACCGGTGGCGTCACCGGCCCAGAACGGCAGGAACGCCTCCAGCCAGCTGCGACCCAATCCGAGGCTGATGGTCGTAGCGCCGCACACCCCACCCACCAGCGGCCCCGCCACCACGCAACAGCCCAGGAACGCGAACAGGTCTCGCCGTCGCAGCAGGTCGACGTCACCCGGCACGAAATGTCGCAGCAACAGCGCACCGACCAGCGGCTCGGCCGCGTTCGCGACCGCGAAACCCCACACGAAACGCAGGCTCTGCCCCTGCCAGACATCCACGGCGATCTCGACGACCACCACCGTCGCCAGGATCCACGGCCACTGCCTGCGCGGCGTGCGGACAAGCGCCCCGAGCGTCACACCGGCCGGCAGGAACAGCACCACGATCGCGGTCGCCCCGAACGCCACGAACGCCAGCCACGCACCGAACGCATACCCCACCGCGACCGCGGCGACGACCCGCCAGGTTGGCCACCCCCGGACCGCACCCGGACCATCCCGCTGGCCGGCAGCTCGGCCCGTCACACCACCCGTCACCCGCAGCTCCTGCCAGGCCCGGTCCGACCCGTCGACGCCACAGCAGCCTAACCCGTGCCGCGTCACGTGCATGCCGGCAGGCCCGAGAAGGCGGCATGCGGCCTGCGACTGGTCGCCCAGCACGGGCTCAGCGCGGAATTCCTGACCTTCCTCGCCACCAGCACCCCGACCGCCTGCGGCGCCACCCTGACCACCCGCCGGCCCGTAGTGGTCAACTGTCGGCATCAGTGGCGGTCTGGTGGGTACGTCGCCGAGATGACGAACAACGCGCCCCAGAACCAGCACGGCAAGCAGGACCCGACCGAACAGTTCAGGGCCCCGCAGGAGCAGCAGAGCGGGCAGATCCCGCATCCGGGCACCACGGGCCAGATGGACGACAAACCCGATCACGGTGAGCAGACCTACCGGGGCAGCGGACGGCTGGCGGGCAAACGGGCGATCATCACCGGCGGCGATTCCGGAATCGGGCGCGCCGTGGCCATCGCCTTCGCCCGCGAGGGCGCCGACGTGCTGATCTCGTACCTACCGGAGGAGGAGGACGACGCCCGCGAGACCGCGCGGCTGGTGGAGAAGGCCGACCGCAAGGCGATCACCGTGCCGGGTGACATCCGCGACGAGCGACACTGCACGGCCATCGTCGAACGCGCCGTCAGCGACCTCGGCGGCCTCGACATCCTGGTGAACAACGCGGCCTACCAGATGGCCCAGCCCGGTGGCATCACCAACATCAGCACCGAGCAGTTCGACCGGGTCATGAAGACCAACCTGTACGCGATGTTCTGGCTGAGCAAGGCCGCCGTGCCCCACATGGAGCCCGGGTCGACGATCATCAACACAGCATCGATCCAGGCCTACCAGCCGTCACCTGAACTGCTCGACTACGCCACCACCAAGGCGGGCATCGTCGCGTTCACCAAGGCCCTCGCCGCCGGGCTTGCGGAGAAGGGCATCCGGGTCAACTCCGTCGCGCCGGGCCCGGTCTGGACACCACTCATTCCGGCCACGATGTCCGACGAGAAGGTCAAGTCGTTCGGTGCGCAGACGCCACTCGGCCGGGCCGGCCAGCCGGCCGAACTCGCGCCCGCATTCGTCTTCTTCGCCGCTCAGGAGTCCAGCTACATCACCGGTGAAGTCCTGGGCGTGACAGGTGGGCAGCCGCTGCCCTGAACACGGCCCGGCATACCCCTCGCAGCGCGGCCAACCGATGGTCGAGGCCCGGTTTGGGGACTGGTCAACCGGGAAGACACGGGCATGGCACGTCGACGAGTGACCGCGGTTGCCGCCTCCAGCGGCTGGGTCGACGAGAGCGGGATACGGCAACCGGGCGGTGAAGTGCACGCCTGGCTTCCCGGCACCAACCAGACGGTGTGCGGCCTGGCACTGAGCCGCAGCCGACTACAGCGGTTCCCGCATGCCACCTTCGACTTTCGTCCCTCAGACGTCGTCACCACCGCCGACCAGATCCGTCACATCTGCCCACGTTGTCTCGGCGGGACCGGCGCCCGGCGTGGCGAGCGAGCGTGGACCCGGGTCTCTCCGCGCCCGTGACCCTCGGACGTTCACGGGGTACACCGTGCGGCAGTCGACCGTCGCGGCCCGTCAATCCGCCTCGCCACCGCGATGCCCGGTAGCCACTCGACCCCGAGGAGCACAGCGCCGTACCACGGCTGGGGCCGGGCGTGCAATTTCATCGGCCACCGACCGCCTGCGGGCTCGCGGATCCTGCGCTCCCGGGGTCGTACCGGTCGCGGCGTGTGACCCGTGACCAGATATTCGTCGGCCTTTTCTTGGGCTTTCCGGTTTATCGACCACCGTGTGCGGTATGCGGGGGCCATGAGACGTTCCAGATGGCTGCTCGTCGGGGCAGTCGGTGTCGGCAGTCTGCTGGCGGCCCGGGCGATGGCGGGCGGGCGCGGCCGTGCGAGGGCCGCGACGGGCCCTTGTCACACCGTGACGGTGTTCCGGCCGGTCGAGTATGTGACGGACCACCTGCCCAGCCAGCTGACGGACCGCGGCGACGCCGTCGCGGTCAGGCTGTGCGAGGCCCCGGGGCGCCGGGGCACCGAGATCCACGTACGCCGTGCGAACGACACCGTGTCCGACGACGAGATCCGGCGCGTGCTGCGGATCGCCCGGTCACAGCTCGAAGTGGGCGACGTCCTGAAGCCGGGCGTCGCCACGACCACACCGACGGCCTTTAACCGGGGTTTGCGCGCGGTGACCGCCCGGGGCCGGGAGAAGGGACTGCTGTGAAGGCTCTGCAGTGGCAAGGCGTCAACAAGCTCGCCGTCGGCGAGGTGCCGGACCCGACAATCCGTAACGCGGGCGACATCCTCGTCCGGGTCAGGCGCACCGTCACCTGCGGCTCGGACCTGCACCTGCTCGGTGGCTACATCCCGTTCATGGAGAAGGGCGACGTGCTCGGGCACGAGTTCGTCGGCGAGGTCGTCGAGGCTGGGGCAGACGTACAGCGCCACCACGTCGGCGACCGGGTCGTCGTCTCCTCGTTCATCGCCTGCGGCCGCTGCTGGTTCTGCGACCAGCGCCTGTACTCGCTGTGCGACAACGGCAACACCAATCCGGCCATCACCGAGACCCTGTGGGGACACGCGCCCAGCGGGTGTTTCGGCTACTCGCATGCCATGGGCGGCAACCCTGGCAGCCACGCCGAGTACATCCGCGTGCCGTTCGCCGACGTCGGTGCGTTCCCGGTGCCAGACGCCGTCAGCGACGAGCGGGCGCTGTTCGCCTCCGACTCCGCCTCCACCGGATGGATGGGCGCGGAACTGGGCGGCGTTCAGCCCGGCGACGTCGTCGCGGTGTGGGGCGCCGGCGCGGTCGGGCAACTGGCCGCGCGCGCCGCGGCGCTGCTCGGCGCCGACCGGGTGATCATCATCGACCGGTACGACTACCGGCTGCACCAGGCGGAGAAGTACGCCGGGGCCGAAACCCTGAACTACGAGCGCGACGACGTCGCCGGTGAGCTACGCGAACGCAGCGGCGGGCGCGGCCCGGACGTCTGCATCGAAGCGGTCGGCATGGAGGCACACACCCCCGGCATCCAATTCGGGTACGACCAGCTCAAGCAGCAGCTACGCCTGCAAACCGACCGGCCCGCCGCGGTCCGCGACGCGATCCACGCCTGCCGCAAGGGCGGCTCGGTCTTCGTGCTCGGCGTCTACGCCGGATTCGTCGACAAGTTCCCGCTCGGAGCCCTGATGAACAAGGGCCTGACCGTACGCGGCGCGCAGATGCACGGGCAACGCTACATCCCGATGCTGCTGGAGCGGATGGCCCGCGACGAACTGGTGACCGAGCACCTGGCCACCCACGTCATGCCGCTGGGGCAGGCGCCCGAGGGTTACCGCCTCTTCAAGGAGAAGGAGGACAACTGCGTGCGGGCGGTCTTCCTCCCGCACTGAGCCAACACCGCTTGCTGACCAGCCGTACCCGTCCGGTGGCTGCCACGCCGGGTCACGTATCTTCGCCGCATGGGTGCGGAAACTGACGGCACGGTGGGCGCCGGGTCTATCGCTGACTTCCGGGTGGAGTTCACCCCGCGCAGTCAGGATCAGCGGTTCGGAATCTTCCAGGTCTACGTAGGGGGCCTGGCAATCGGCGACGGCAGCACCACAGCCCTGCATCCGCACTACCGGGACTTCCAGCGCCTGTGCGACCTCGCCCAGAAGCCAGGCGTCCGGGAACGGGAACGGCTGATCCTCGGTGACACCTTCGATCACCTTGACCTCAACTGGAGGCTGACGAACGCGGACGTGTTCTTCACGTTCACTACCCGCCCGGCCCACGTGTGGGGGGATCCACCGCCATGGGCACCCGCGCCGGGCGTGTGGGCCCGGGTGAAGGTAGCCCGGTCCACCTTCATCAGCACGTGGCGTGCGGCTCAGCCGCAGTTCTTCCAGCTCATGGGTCTGCAGGGCTGAACCACGCAGGCGGCGCCCACCACCGGCATCTCCCCATGGGCGGATCAGGCTGCCGGCTGTCTGTGTCTGCGCCACGGCGGGACTGTCAGGTGGGTGGCAGCGCGCAGGAACCACTCCAGGGGTCCGTAGGCGTGGGTGTGCATCCAGATGGCCGAGGCATACAGCTGGATGGTGTAGAGGACGAGAACGAGAACGAGTACCGAGGCGGGGCTGAGCCGGCCGATTTCGGCGAGGCCGTAGCCGGTGAAGATGAAGGCCAGCACGGCCGACTGGGCGAGGTAGTTGCTCAGGGCCATACGGCCGGCGGGGGCAAGCAGGTCGGCGATCCGCTGTCCGTGTCGGCCCCGGATGAGGCGCAGCAACGTGGCAGCGTACGCGGCGGCCAGGGCCGGGGCGGTGAGGACGTCGATGGCCACGGCGTACGCTTCGCCCGCGGTACCGGTCCAGTGGGTGGTGGCGTGGGCGTAGAGGCACGCTCCGGCCAGGCCGATGGGGAAGCCGATCAGCTGGGTGCGGCGCAGCACCGTGGCGTGGATGGGTCGGGCGAGCAGACCCCGCTTTCCCGCGGCGAGGCCGAACAGGAACATCGCCAGGGCGCAGGGGGCCTGGAACAGCAACAGCAACGCGGCCACGTCGGGCAGCTCCCGCAGGTGGGCATCGATGACGTCTACCGGTCCGCCACTGAGCAGAACCGCGGCCTGATCTGCCTGGGCGGTGAGGTTCCCGGCGTCCAGGGTGCTCGGGGGACCGAAGGCCGCTTGCAGCGTGCCGAGACCCGCATAGGCGGTGGCGGTGAGTGCCAGTAGCGTGCCGGCGGCGGTGGCGGCCGTGCGGGTCTGCATGCCTCCGACAACCAGCAGGACTACTCCGAGCAGGGCGTAGGTGGTCAGGATGTCGCCGGGGAACAGCAGCACGGCATGGGCCGCGCCGAGCGCGAAGAGGGCGGCAAGGCGGCGCAGGAACGCCGCGGTGAACGGGGTCCCGCGGCGCTCGGCGGAGTCCCGCTGCAGGGTGAAGGAATAGCCGAAGAGGAACGAGAAGAGCAGATAGAACTTGGTCTCGAAGAGGAGGGTGAGGACCGAGCCGACGGTGCGGTCGGCGGTTGAGGTGAAGGCAGGGTCTTCGACGCCGGTCCCGTGGAAGGCGGAGGCGACGTAGGTCGAATTGACCACGAAGATTCCCAGGAGCGCCAAGCCGCGCAGGGCGTCCAGGTTCATCAGACGGGAGCGGGCTGTCTCGCTCACGGGCGTGGCAGTTGCATCGAGGGGCCGTTGCATGACGTGTTGCTCCTCCACTGAAAGTGACCAGGGCATCACCCCGGGCTGCGCGGAAGCGGGCTACGGAAGCGGGATCGGTCCCTGGCTCCTGGTTGTGCGACCCATGGTCAGGTTCCTTCGGAGGCGTTGTCGGATGTCGCTTCGACCCTAGGAACCGCTGGCGGCACCGGCGTCTGGCGGAGATCGGGTTCTGCGGTGCGACCATCGTCGGACGTGACCCGCGCTCGCGTCGGCGGGGATCCGACCTTCGTCGTACGCGCCAACGGCCTGCGGGTTCCTAGACTGGGATGGTGAGCAACGGACCGTCGCAGCGCCCGCAGTCCCAGGGCACGACCTGGTGGGGTGGCCTGCTCGCGGTGGCGTTCGTAGCGGTCGCCACCGCGGAGAGCGCCTCCTCAGCCGACCTCGCCGGGCCACAGTGGCTCAACGGTCTCTGCGCGGCAGCGATGGCCGTACCGCTGGCAACGGGCCGCCGCTATCCGACGGCGGCCGTGGCGGCGGCCGCGGCGGCCGCCACGGTCCAGACGATCTGGCTCACCCCCTCCACCGACCTGGCGATGCCCTTTCTCGCCATGCTGATCGCCGCCTATACCGCCGGGCGGTACGCACCTCATCGTCGGGTGGCGCTGATACTCCTCGGGCTGTGCCTGGCCGAGGAATGGACAGGCCCTATCGCGGTCAACCGCGACCCAGTCTGGGACGGCCTCTTCGTCAGCCTCGCCCTGTGGGCGGTCTGGCTGCTTGGCCGATCCTTCCTGACCCGCGCCAACCTGGCCCAGGCGGAACGGGCGCGGCTCGAAGCCGAATGGGAACGCGCCACCCAGATCCGCCGTGCCGTCACCGCGGAGCGCCACGCGGTCGCCCGAGACCTGCACGACACCGTCGCCCATGCCGTCACCCTGATGGTGCTCCAGGCGACCGGCTCCCGCCTGATCGCCCGAAAAGACCCCGCCGCGGCCGCCGCCGCGATGGCCTCCATCGAGAAGGCCGGCCGGCAGGCAATGGACGATCTGCGCGCCATGCTGCACGTCCTGCGCCAGGAGCCGGACGGTCGGCCGGCGCCTCCCCCGACGCTCGAGCAGTTGAACGCCCTGGTGGAGACAGCCCGCAGCAGCGGCGTCGACGCCGTCCTCGACACCAGCGCGCTCACCGCGGAACTGCCCCGGCCCTTGGCCGTCACCGCCTACCGCACCGTCCAGGAGGGCTTGACCAACGCTGCCCGCCACGCCCCCGGCGCCCCGGTCGGCATCACCCTGCGTACGACACCGCGACAGCTCACCGTCACCGTCACGAATGCCCCGGCACCCGGCGACCGGTCGTCGCCAACCACAGGCAGCGGCACCGGCCTCGCTGGACTGCGCGAACGAGTCACCGCCCTCGGGGGTGTCCTGACCGCCGGGCCGCAGCCCGACGGTGGCTATGCCCTGGCAGCCACCCTGCCCCGGAGCCCCGCATGAGTCGCATCCGCGTTCTGATCGCCGACGACGAACCCCTCGTCCGCGGCGGGCTGTCCCTCATCATCAACGCCACCGACGACCTCTCGGTCGTCGCCGAGGCGGGCTCCGGATTCGAAACCCTCACCCAAGCCGACCGCACGCGCCCCGACGTCATTCTCCTGGACATTCAGATGCCCGGCAGCGACGGCATCGCCGTGACCCGTCAACTGCGCGACCGCTCGCCCAGCCCCCGCATCGTCATCGTCACCACCTTCGGCCTCGACACCTACCTCCACCAGGCCCTCGACGCCGGTGCCGACGGCTTCATCCTCAAGGACGCCCCGGCCGAACTCATCCAGCAAGCCATCCGGTCCGCTCACCGCGGCGACGCCGTCCTCTCACCGCAGATGACCCGCAGACTCATCCACCGCTATACGGGCCTGTCCGCCCCCGACCCGGCCCCACCGACCGGCTACGACCGGCTCACCAGCCGGGAACGCGAAGTCCTCATCCTCCTCGCCCGGGCACAGTCCAACGCCGAGATCGCCGCCGAGCTGTACATCAGCGAAGCGACCGTCAAGACACACATCACGCGCATCCTGACGAAGCTCGGGCTCCGCGACCGCGCCCAGGCCATCGTCCTGGCCCACCGCCACCACCTGGACCGCCAGCCGTAACGACACCCTGTGGGCGGCACGATAGCGGCCTGGGATCGTTGGGGACATAGAAGGTCTTGGCGTCGGGCGGCGCCGACCCGCAATCTGTCCCCCGCACCCGACGGCGGCCCCGACAGCACTGGCCACTCCCCACGCCAGAACGGCGCGGCGGCTCACACGCATCCGTCGCTCCGCCCCGGAAGGTCTTCGTCGGCATGGTGCCAAACTTTCCGTGTACGGTGCGCGACGACGCCGCGGACAGGTCCGGTTCGGGTCAGGTCCGGCCAGCCAAGACGCGGGCCGACCGCTTCCTTTGCGAGAAACCCACCGGCTCCATGCCGTACCGTGATCGTCCGGACCAGCCCCGTCCCCCGATCGGCAGGTAGTCGCATGCCCGACGCGTGGAAACAGCCGTGGTTGATCCGGCGGCGCCCGGATCACGTGCCGCGTCCGCACGAGGTGATGCGTGACCTGGTGGACGTGGCGGTCGACGGCGTCACCCGCACCGCCTTTGTGATCCTGTGGGAGACGGCGCACGGACCGGTGCTCTATTTCGCGGCGCTCGACGAATGTCCGCGGGTCAGCTGGGACGATTTCGTGTGGCAACTGTGCGACCGCCTGCTCGATCGTGACCGTTGGGTCCAGGCGCTCCTGATCGAGCCGCACCCCGTCGCCGTCAACGATCTGGAGGCCGCCGGCCCGCAGGTCTCCGTGCACCCGGTCCGCTTCACTGCCCCCTCGGAGGCCGGCCGCCCGCGGCTGGAAAGGGGTGGAATCCAGCCCGCCGAGCAGGTCGGCTCGGCCCTCGGCGCCGACCTGCCGGTGTGGTTCGGCGGCACCGAGACGATCGCGACGGCGCGCGCGGCGCTCGCCGAGCCGGGACGCACTCTCACTGTGGCGGACGACTCGAAGTGGGCAAGGTTCGAGGCTCTTCTGCTGCTTGCGGGGGAACAGGGCATGCCGGAGTCGTACCCGCTGGCCTGGGCCGCGCTGGCCGAGGAGCGCGCGGAACGACTGGAGCACATGCGGGCGCGTCGCGCTCGGGTGCCCGACGGCGGCAGCGGCTGGTATCTGGTCGCGCGTCCCCCGCTGCCGGAGCCACGGGAGTGGCTGCGGCGGTTGCTCGCGGACGTGGCCGTACCCGCCGAGCGAGGGGAACGGGCCGCCGCGGAGGTCGTGGGCCTGCGGGCCGCCGCGGGCGCGATGGACCGCGACGACCCGCGCATCGAGGTGTACACCGGTGCCGCTGAGCGGCTCTCGTACCTGATGTTCCAGGATCGGGTGGCCGAGATCGTCGCTCGGGCACCACAGCCGGCACATTTCGACCGGGTCCGTGCCGCGGGCTCGGTCCCGGCCGTCGCCACATGGGCCGGACCGGTGGTGCAGACATGGCTGCGTACCCTTGCCCCGCTGCCTGACCTGCCCGCGGTCCTGCGGCTGCACCGGATCGCCGACCTCCTGAAGTTCACCCGCCCCGGCGAGGTCTGCGCGGCATATCAGGACCGGACCGGCCGGTACGTGCTGGTGCTCACCGACGCGCACGGGTCCGGTCCGCCCTGGATGTGTGCGGAATGGCCCCGCGATCCCGCGGTGGCCGCGGCGTGGACCGATGACAGCGTGCTCGCCGCGGACCGCCCGGTCCCCGATGCCCCGGCCGGGCCACTGCTCGTGCTCACCCCGGAGGACGGCGGTGCCGTCCGGGCCGACCCGTTCCCGACCTCGCTGGTCGACGGCGGGCCGTGCCGGTTCGAGTTCGGCGACCACAGCGACCACCGCAACGCCGTCGGGCACCTCATGGGGGTGCTGCTCACCCTGGCCCTCGAGCCAGAGGTCGCCGCCTTCGCGACCCGAGCGTTCGTCTTCGGCACCCTCGTCGAGCATCCCGGCATGACGCTGTGGCCCGCCCTGACCGCCCCCGGCGATGCGCTGCGGCTGCGCTGGGACGCCGCCCGCGCCGCCGCCGCGGCGGACGTCGCCCACGTCCGCCGGCTGCTGGCCCCCGGCGCGCCGCCGCTCTACCGGTACTTCGCCGTCCTGGCGAGCACGACGACGCCGCTCGACGATCTCTCGCAGGTGGTGCGCCAGTCCGCAACCCCGGACGGGCACTCGATCGACGAGCACGTGGCCGCCGACGGCGGCTGGGTGCGCTCGGACATCCTGACCGACATCGACCGGGGCCGCAGCAACCACGAAAGCCGCCTCCTGCGTGCGCACGAGGTCGGCCCGTGCCTCGACATCCTCCAGGCGCGGCGGGCCCGGCCGCGGTGAGGGCACCGGCGTCGCGATCGAGATCCGCGAGGGCGCAGGCGGCGGGTCACTGACGCGGGTGACCATAGCGGTAAGCTGGCCGGATTTCCGCCGCTTGCGCGAACATGCACCGTACGTTAGGCGTGAAAGGGTCGATCGATCTCCCGTTCGGAAAGCTGGCCGTCATGACTCTCGCCGCCGCCGCTGTCACCATGATCCTGCCCGTGACCCGACCCGACGTCGCCCGGACCTTCTACACCGACGTCCTCGGCCTGCCCTACCGTGGCACATCAGCAGACGGCAACCTGCTCTTCGACGTTGGCTCCGGCGCGACGCTGGCTCTGATGGAGAAGCCGGCCGGCGCCCAGGCCGAGCACACGGCGATCAGCTTCGAGGTCTCCGACATCGATGCATCCATCAAGGACCTGAAGAGCCGCGGCGCGGTGTTCGCCGACTACGACCTGCCTGGACTCAAGACCGTGGACCACGTATGTGTGCTGGGCGCGGAGAAGGCGGCATGGTTCGAGGACCCCGACGGCAACATCCTCTGCGTACACGAGGTAGTCGCCGGCTGACGCCGACGGCGGGGACTGTGAACCGCTACGGCGATCAACTCCTCACCGTCCAGCAAGATCGCCGCCATCTTCCCTCGGGCAGGGTGCCTCATCCAGGCCGCGCACGACCGTTGCCGGTGAACTGGCGGAGATAGATCCTGTGACTCAGCGCGCGCGGCGGTAATGCATGGCCACCACGCCGTTGCGGAGCGGCTGCGCCGAGAGCAGCTCGAGCCGGCGCGTGCCCGGCAGCCCGCCCTGGTACAAGGTCGGGCCGTGGCCGGCGATCCTGGGATGGACGAGCAGCTTGTACTCGTCGATGAGGCCGAGCCGGTCGAGCTCGGTCGCGAGCCTGCCGCTACCGAGCAGGACCCCGGCCGGGGTCGCGTCCTTGAGCTTCTGCACGCCCTCACGCAAATCGCCGGCGATGTGGTGGCTGTTGGCCCACGGGAATTCCTTGCGCGTCGACGACACCACGTACTTGGGTTTGGCCTCCAGCTTGACCGCCCACTCGCGCATGGCCGGCGGCGCCTGCTCGTCGCCGCGAGCGACGGCCGGCCAGTAGCTCTCCATCATCTCGTAGGTCACGCGACCCCACAGCATTGCCCCGCCCTCGTCCATAAGACGGGTAAAGAAGGCGTGCGTCTCGTCGTCGGCGATCCCCTCCTGGTGGTCGACACAACCGTCCAGGGTGAGGTTGAGGCTGAAAATGAGCAGTCCCATGTCCGGCGAGTCTAACGTCACGACCGCGTCGGCCCTGGCGAAAGGCGTCAGCGAGCTCGAGTACGCGCCCCGTCTCGTTGAAGTCATCGGTCTGGATGTGGGCTTGATCCGTTTCTGTCGACGGTTGCGGTGTGCGATCAGCCAGCTCGGGCGTTGACGTGCATGGCAACCGCGTTGTGCGGACCGACGGTGAGGGTCGCCCGTCGCGCGTTGTCGACGGTGACGGAGGGGCCCGTGCAGCCGCTCGCACCGCGTTCGCCGTGTACCACGTCGCAGTAGAGGCCGGGCGCCAGTCCGGTCTGGAACGTACGCGTCAACCAGCCGTCCTCGTGGTTGATGACGACGTAACCGCGGTCTCCCCGGCCGAACGCGATCTGGTCGTTGCCGTTGCTCCACCAATCGTTGACCCCGGTGCCCTTGACGGTGTTGTGGAAGGCCACCATGTTGCCGATCTCCGGCCAGCGGTGCTCACATTTCCACTGGCCGTTGAAACACGTCACGTCCTGGATGCGGCCGTCGGAGTGCTGCGGCGCTCCTTGATCCTTGTCGCCGAACTCGTAACCGGACATCACCGACGGCGACCCGTACGGCCACGCGAGCATGAAGATGTTGGCCAGCGTGTAGGTGGCGCCGTCCCTGTAGGTCAGGGTCGAGCCGTTGCGCTGGGTGTCGTGGTTGTCGACGAAGGGGACCGCGACAGTGCCGTTGAGGTGGCCCCAGCCCTCGCCGAAGTTCTGCAGGTAGGCCAGCCGTTCCTGGTGGAAGACCCGCTTGAGGTCGCGGCCGTACCGGAACTCGTGCACGTCGCCCACCCACGCGTACTGCTCCGGCTGGATCGGCTCGCCGTCGCCCTGGATCTGCTCCTGGACGAGGTACGCGGGCCGGCTGAGCTTACCCTTCACCGCCGCGATGTCGTCGGGTGTCATGTGCTTCGCCGCGTCGATGCGGAAGCCGTCCACGCCGAGGGAGAGCAGGTCGTTGAAGTAGCCGGCGAGCCGGTTACGCACGGCGTCGCTCTCGGTCTTGAGGTCGGGTAGCTTGACGAGCTCGCAGTTGCGCACCCGCCACGCGTCGTTGCGGTAGTCGGACTCGTTGATCAGGCAGCTGTTGTGGAAGTCCCAGCTCGCGTAGGTGCCGGGATAGTCACGGTTTCCGTACGAGCTGCCCGCCCAACCGGTACCCGAGCCCTCGGCCATGTGGTTGATGACCGCGTCCGCGATCACCTTCACCCCGGCCTTGTGGCAGTCCCGCACCATGTCCGCGAACTGGCCGCGGGTTCCCTTGTTGGATTCGATCTTGTAGCTGACCGGCTGGTAGGCGACCCACCACTGGCCACCGCGGCGGTGCTCCTGCGGCGGTGACACCTGCACGTACCCGTAGCCCTTCGGGCCGATGTAGTCGCGACACTCGCGGGCCACCGACGTCCAGTTCCATTCGAAGAGGGTGACGATGACGTCCTTCGCTCCGGGCGCCGCTTGGGCGGGTGACTGCACTGCCGCCGCGGTTGCGATCAAGGCGGCGATGATCGTCCCCGCCGCGGTCCACCGTCTCCTGGCCATCGCTCCTCCTCATCGTCGGCCGCTGCCCGCCAGCCGTAACCCCCGTGAAACAATTCACGAAAGTTGATGCAAGAACTTACGGAGCTTGTAACGAGACGTCAACACCTTGGACGTGTCGATTTCGTACGCGTGGGGTTTGGGTCAGCTGGGGCCGTCCGGCGCCGACAAGGCCGTGAAGACTGGGGGGCTGGTGACGTGCGGTGAGGCTGACGCGCAGGAACTCTCGGCTGCCCTGCTGGAGCGGCGAGCTGCGGCGCTGGGCGACGAGCATCTGCTCATGCGCGCACGTCACGTCCGCGCGCTCCTGCTCAGGAAGTCCGGTGACATCGCGGGTTCGATGCGGCAATGCGATGAGGTCCTCAGTCCTGATCACCACCGCGGTCAGGCAACTCGACGAAATCCGGCAAGCCGTCGCTGGACATGACTGGCACGACACCACCAGCGGACTACCCGTCACCGTCAGCATCGGCGTCACAGCCGTCCGCGAAACCACACCCCGCAACCAGACCGGCGCCCTGGCCGCCGCCGACCGCAATCTCTACGCCGCCAAACATGCCGGGCGCAACCGCGTCGTGACCGGAGCACCCCCCGAACCCCGCACCCGCGCCTAACAAGACAGCAGGCCACATCCGGCTTGCCGAACCGGAATCACCGGAACGCACCGCTGGCATCACGCGCCCGCAACCCGGTGACAACCGGTGGTCGCTACCCATGAGATGTGACCCGCGACATGATGCCCAGCCAGGCACGCACCGGTGGGGACGACAGCTTGCATCGCTGGTATCTCGGCGTCGGCGCTGCCGCGTTGGTGGGCGGGGCGCTGCTGCCCCCGGCCGTGCGGGTCTGGGTGTATGTGGCGCTGGCGGCCTCGCTCGTCGTAGCGGTGGCCGTGGGTGTGCGACGGCACCGGCCGGTCTGGCCGGCGACCTGGTGGCTCATGGCCGGGGCGGTGGCCATGTCGCTGCTGGCGCAGGTGGGCTGGGCGCTGGCGATGGGTCCCACCGGTGTGCCACGGTTCCCCTCCGTCGGCGACGCCTGCTACCTGATCATGCTGGTGCTGACCGCGTCGAGCATCTACTGGTGGGTCCGGCCCGCCGAGCGGCGCGGCGGCGCCGTGGACGCCGGGATCGTCGCGCTCGGCGCCGGCGCCGTGCTGTGGACGCTGGTGGTCGCACCGATGCTGTTCAACGGCCGTTTCACCGGGCTGCGCCTGGGCAGCTACGTGTTGTACGCGGGCCTGGACCTGCTGATCCTGGTCCTGACCGTACGCGTTGTGGTGATCTCTCGGGTACGCACGCCCGCCTATCGGCTCATGGTCGTTGCGGCGGGGTTGCTCGTGGCCACCGACACCACCAACTATGTGCTGCTGCTGGCCGGTACCAGCCACGACACCCTTACCGCCCTCGGCTGGCTCGGGGTGTACCTGCTCCTCGGCGGCGCGGCCCTGCACCCCTCGATGGCACGTAGTACCGGCAGCATGCCGGCCAACCCGTCACCGGCGTCACGCCGCCGGTTGGCGACCTACGTGTCGCTGACCGTGGGTGTCAGCGCACTCAGCATCGTCAGCTTCGCGGCCGCCCTGCCCGCCAGCCAGTCGGCGCGGCTGATCGTGCCGGGGATTCTCGGCGCCGCGATGTCCGTGCTGCTGATCGTCCGGTTGTCGCAGCTGGCCACGCTGCTCAACCGCCGTACCCATCTCGACGGGCTGACCGGCCTGGGCAGTCGCGTGGTGCTGCAGGACCGCCTGGACGAAGTCAGCCCCCAGCACCGGGTGCTCCTGCTGGTCGACCTCGACGGGTTCCGGGACTTCAACGACGCCTTCGGTCACCAGGCCGGCGACGCCATCCTGGTCGAGACCGGTGCCCGGGTCCGCGCGCAGGTGCCCACCAACGCCACCGTGGTCCGCTTGAGCGCCGACGAGTTCGCCGTGTGCGCGCCGGCCGCCGACGACGACCGCGACGGCAGCAACATGGCCGAGCGCATCCTCGCCGCGGTGCACCGGCCGTACCGGGTACGGGGGCTGGCCGCCCGCCGATTCGGCGCCAGCATCGGTGCCGTGGCCCTACCGGCCGGGCAGCCGTGCGCGCCGGCGCTGCGGGACGCCGACCTGGCGCTGCGCGTCGCCCGCACCGGGGGCGGCGATCAGGTTGCCGTGTTCGATCCTGCGGTACACGCCGAGCGGCTCGCCAACGCCGAGCTGGTGGCGCAGATGCACCATGCTGTCGAGGCCGGCGAATTCGAGGTGCACTACCAGCCGATCATCGACCTGGCTACTGGCGACGTCGCGGCCGCGGAGGCGCTGCTGCGCTGGACGCGCCCCGACGGTACCCGCATCCCGCCCGACCGCTTCATCCCCCTGGCCGAGCAGGGCGGCGCCATCACCACTATCGGCGCCTGGGTCCTGCGGCAGGTCTGCACTGACTTGCGCCGCCTCTGGTCCGAGCACCAGGTCGCCGTCACCGTGAACGTGTCGGCCCACCAGCTGCGTGACCCGCTGTTCGCAGCGCACCTGCTGAGCCTGCTGGACACCAGCGCCGTGCCGGGCCGGGCGCTGATCGTCGAAATCACCGAGACCGTTCTGGTGACCTCCGTCGCCGACGCCGCCACGGTCACCGCCCAGCTGCAGCAACTCCGCGAACACGGCGTACGCATCGCCATCGACGACTTCGGCACCGGCTACTCCTCCCTGGCCTACCTGCGCGAACTGCCCGTCGACATCCTCAAGATGGACGGGTCCTTCACCGCCCACCAGATCGACAACGGCGGCACCCGCGAAATCGCGTTCATCCGCGCCATCCTCGACCTGAGCCGAAGCCTCGGCCTGGTCACGATCGCCGAAGCTGTGGAAACCGACACCCAGGCCCATCGCCTGCGCGCCCTCGACTGCAACCTCGCCCAGGGATACCACTTCGCCAAGCCCGGCCCCGTCGCGGACCTCCACACCCTGCTGCACAAGCACAGCCGGCCCGCGCCCGTCACGGCGGGTCCTTAACGAGAGGGCAAGGGATAGGAACGACCCGACGGTGGCGTTCACCCGCAGGCCGCACGCCAACCGCCGGATGCGGTGACATCCACCGCGTCGCGCACCCCGTGCTCGCCGGCCAGGAAGCCGGTGACCGGTGTGCCGTCGTCCAGCCGTACGGTGCCGAGGCAGAGCGGCGGCGGCACGGTGTCGAGTAGCCGTCCCACCGCCTGGTGCGGCACCTGCCACACCTCCAGCGCGATGCCGGTGGCCGGTCCGTCGCCGGTGTACACCAGTCCCGGCCGGGCCACTCCCGGCCCCGGCAGCCGGTACAGCCGGTAGCCCGGCGCGGTGCGTCCCCGGGCATGCAGCAGCCCACCCAGTTCCACCAGTTGCGGGTTGAGCGGCATCCCGCTCAGGTGCGCTCCCGCGACCGCCACCAGGCTGGTCCCGGCGGCCGGGGAGGGTGCGGCGACCGGTTCGCCGCACCACGCCGCGGCCAGGTCGAGCAGGGGCCGGTCGGCGAAGGCGGGCGCCACGAACTGCACTCCGAACGGCAGCCCGTCCGGCCGGGTGCCGGCCGGGACGGCGACGGCGCACAGGTCCAGCAGATTCACGAAGTTGGTGTACGTGCCCAGCCGGCTGTTGACCCCGACCGGGTCGGCGGCTACCTCGGCCAGGGTGGGATGCCCGGGGGTGACCGGCAGCATCAAGGCGTCCACGTCCGGCCAGACCGCCTCGGTCCGCCGGCGCAGCCCCGCCAGCCGGTCCAGCCCACGGAACACCTCCGGCCCCGGCACGTCCCGGCCCGGGGTGACGACGGCCCGCACGGTCGGATCCACCCCGGGCGCGGACAGGTACGCACCGAACGCGGCCCACCGTTCGGCCAGCCAGGGTCCGCCGTACAGCAGCCGGGCCGTCTCCAGGAACGCGGTCACGTCGACCGGTACGACGTGGGCGGCCACCGTGTCGAGCCGGCGCAGCGCCTCCTCCCACGCCACCCGGTGCACCGGGTCGAGGTCGAGGTCCCCGGCGGGCACGGCGACCACCCGCATCCGTGCCGCCACCCCAGGGGCGGGGGCCGGCGGCGCGGGCCGCGACCAGGGATCACCCGGATCGGGCTGCGCGAGGACGGTCAGGGCCGCCGCGCCTTCGGCAACCGTACGGGTGAAGGTGGTGACGCAGTCCAGCGATCGGCATGCGGGCAGCAGCCCGCGGGTGGAGACGAGCCCTCGGGTCGGCTTGATCCCGACGATGCCATTGAACGCGGCGGGCACCCGGCCGGAACCGGCGGTGTCGGTACCCAGGGCCAGCGGTACCAGCCCGCTCGCCACGACGACCGCGCTGCCGGAGCTGCTGCCGCCGCTGATGTGCTGCGGGCTGTGCACACTGTGGCAGGCACCGTACGGGCTGCGGGTTCCGACGAGCCCGGTGGCGAACTGGTCCATGTTGGTCTTGCCGACCGGCACGGCACCCGCGTCGACGAGCCGTTGCACCGCGACCGCGGACGTGGCGGCGATCGAGTCGGCCAGCCCGGGACAGGCGGCGGTCGTGGGATGTCCCGCCAGGGCCAGGTTGTCCTTGATGCCGAACCGCAGGCCGGTCAGCGGCCCGTCCGGGGCGGCGGCCGCGAAGGCGTCCACCTCGTCAGCCGGCAGCTCCGTGATCCATACGGGCTGCCGGCTGGCCGCCGCCGGTGCGTCGCGCCACGGTTCGGTCGCCGTCATGCGCCACCTCCGGGCCTGCGCTCGGTGGACCCGGTCATGCGGCACCCACCGGCTGCTGCTGGGCGCGCTCGCCGAACGCACCGGCGCCCGCAGGACCGTCCGCCGAGAGCGCCTGGGCGGCCCACCGGTCGCGTTCGGCGGCGAACGCCTCGGCGCGCCGGGCGGTGAACGCCGCCGCGTCCGCGGTGTCGAGCAGGTCCGCCAGCCGCAGGGTCACCGGCCGGGTCTCGAGCGTCGACCGGCCCGAAGCGATGTCGGCGCGCAGCTCGACCAGCCGCTGCGGGGTCACCGGGGTGAACCGCAGCACGTCGAACTGCCGCAGCAGCCACGGCGGATCGGTGCTGTCCGGGTCGTAGCGCCATACCGGTACGGTGCGGCCGACCAGCTGGTACCCGCCAGGTCCTTCCATGCCGTACACGCACAGGTACACGCCGCCGATGCCGACCGCGTTGGCCGGGGTCCAGGTACGCGGCGGGTTGTACTTGGTGGTGACCAGCCGGTGCCGCGGGTCCAGGGGCACCGCCACGGGGGCGCCGAGATAGACGTCGCCGAGCCCCACCACCAGGTACGCCGCCGAGCGCACGATGTCGAACACGTCCCCGCGCCGGTCCAGCCCGTTGATGCGCCGGATGAACTCGACGTTGTCGGGACACCACGGCGCGTCGGGCCGTACCCCGGACTGGTAGCGGGCCATCGCCTCGTGCACCGACGGGTCGTCGAACGCGATCGGCATGGTGACCTCGCGGGCGGTCAGCTCCACCGTACGTGGATCGGGCAGTCCGGCCCACGCGGCCGCGACCAGTTCAGCCAGTGCGGGCAACGGCAGCCGCCGCTCGTCGACCGCGAGCAGCAACGAACGGACCCCCTCCACGGCTTCGACGATGCGGTCGTCGCCGGCCAGCGCACCGGCCAGCAGGTGGATGCGCAGGCGCACGGCGAGGTCCAGGGCGGCCGGGCCGGCCTCCACCAGCGCGTGGTGGTCACCGGCTCGCCGTACGGTCAGCGTCGGTCGGTCCCCGTCGGCGGGTAGCTCGGCCAGCGGCGCGGGCCGTCGCCCGTCGCGGACGGTGACCGGGCGCGGCCGGGGCTGCTGTCCCGCGAGCCGGGCCCGGTGGTCCTCGTTGGCCGCGTCGGCGTCCTCGGGTGCCACCGGGACCAGCCGGATCCGGTCGCCGGGGCGGGCCTGGGCGAGTTTCCACCGGTCCGCCCGGATCACCACGGCGGCCACCACGAAACCGCCGAGGCTGGGCCCGTCCGGCCCGACGATCACCGGGGTGTCCCCCGAGATCATGATCCCGCCGACCGGGTACGCACTGTCGTGGATGTTGCTGGGGTGCAGCCCCGCGTCGCCGCCGTCGCTGCGGGCCCAGCGCGGGCTCGGCCCGGCCAGGCGCACCCCGGTACGGTCGGCGCGGTGGTCGACCCGCCACTGCGCGGCGAACAGCTCGGCGATCCCTTCCTCGGACAGGTGCTCGGGTGCGCCGTGCGGGCCTGGCACCACCCGCAGCTGCCAGTCGCCGGTCAGCTCGGGCAGCAGCACCTCGGACGGCTCCGCCGCGACCAAGGTTCCCGCATGCAGGATGTCGCCCTTGGCCAGCGCCCGCCCTTCGTGCCCGCCGAACCCGCCCAGCAGGAACGTGGCGGCACTTCCGAGGGCCGCGGGCACCGAGAGTCCGCCCCGGACGGCCAGGTAGCTGCGCAACCCCGGCCCCCTGGCGGGACCGAGATCCAGGACCTGCCCGGCCGCGACCGGTGTCGGGTGACCGGGCGTCACCGCGACGCCGTCCAGTGTGGCCGCGGTGGCGGCACCGGTCACACAGATCACCGCGTCGGTGAGGACGCGCAGCTTCGGCCCGCGCAGCACCGCCTCCAGGCCGGCAGCCCCGGCCGGGTTGCCGACCGCCCGGTTGGCGAGGCCGAAGGACAGGTCGTCCCAGGCACCCGACGGCGGCACCCCGACCCCCCACAGCCCGGTCCGGCCGGGCAGGTCCTGCACGGTGGTCTGGATGCCCGGCACGAGGATTTCGAACGCGCCCGTCATCGCGCCCACCCCAGCAGCCGTACCGGGGTCGGGTCGTAGCCGTTGCATGGATTGTTCAGCTGAGGGCAGTTGCTGATCAGCACGAGGATGTCCCGTTCCGCACGCAGTTCGACGTGCTTGCCAGGCGCGGAGACACCGTCCGCGAAGGTGAGTCCGCCGTCGGGGGTGACCGGCACGTTCATGAAGAAGTTGATGTTGTGGGTGAGGTCGCGCTTGTCCAGCCCGTAGGTGACCGCGTAGCGCAGGAAGGTCGCGCGGCAGGCGTGCTGGTGGCGGGTGTGTTCGCCGTAGCGGACCACGTTGCTCTCCTTGGCGCAGGCCCCGCCGAGGGTGTCGTGCCGCCCGCAGGTGTCGTCCACGATGGTCGCCAGCGGGTCGTGCCGGACGCTGCGCAGCACCGACCCGGTGGTCAGGTAGACCGCCCCCTGCGCACGGACCGTGTCCACCGCGCTGTACCGGTTGGCCGTGTCCCGGGCGTCGTAGATGAGCGTGTCGACGGCCTGGTTGCCGTGCAGGTCGACGATGCGCAGCCGGCCACCGGCCGGGATCTCCCCGATCCAGCCGTCCCCGGCGGCCACGGTCACGTCGAGCAGCCGCAACGTTTCGCGGGTACCGGTCAAAGCAGGCTCCTTTCGGCGGCGGCCAGCGCGCGGGCGGACTCGGCGCGAAACGTCATGCTGGGGTCGTCGGCCGGGATCGGGCCCGGTTCACCCGCGGCGACGTCGGCGCGGACCGGGGCCGGGTCCCAGTGCGGTGCCGGATCCAGGGGATGCGGCGCGGTGGCCAGCACCACCAGCAGGTCCAGCTCGGCGCGCAGGCGCACCCAGTCGCCGGTGCCCGCGTGCCCGGGCGCGTACGCCAGCGCCGCCCGTTCACCGGATGCGGGCGCCACCTTGGCGAAGAAGTTCACGCACGCATGCAGGTCCCGCTCGCCCAGGCCGTGCACGTACAGCTCGTCGAGCAGCAGGCTGCGGGCGCTGCGCCGCCAGCCGTTGCGGTCGCGGCCGTAGTCGGAAGGGCCGAAACGGTCCAGATCGGCGTCGATGCTGTGCCCCGTGATCGCGTCGTGCCAGTCCAGCGAGGAACCGGTGACGGACGCCAGGGCCCGGCCCAGGTCGGACATGAGCACCATGGGCGGGGTGATCCGGGCGGACATCTGCGCCTTCAGCGTGTCCGGGACGTTCAGCCGCTCCCCCGGGTTCGCGGCGGCGAACAGCAGCATGCTGGCAACCGCATCGGTGCCGAGGGCCTCGAGCCGCAGGGTCGAACCACGCCGGAGCGTCAGCGACCAGGCGGCCCCGCCGGGCACGTCGTGCCGATATCCCTCGGTCATGAGGCCGCACCACCCGGCATCGCCGCCGCGGCGTTCGGGCGCCGCTGACGGTGGCGCCCGACGTAGGCGACGAGGCCCAGCCCGACGATCACGGCCAGCGCGATCCCCGCGAAGTACCGCAGGTACGCGGGTCCGCCGGTCGGGTTGTACACCTCTTCCCGCGGCCACGCCATGTTGACGACCATGAACGCGCCGAACAGCACCGCCGCCAGATTCACCGGCAGACCCCAGCGCCCCAGTCCGAAATAGCCGTCCGGGGCGGACGACGCCCAGCCGCCACGCATCCGGCGCACCAGCACCGGAAGGGTGACCAGCAGGTACGCCAGATACACCACGACGACCGCGACGCTGGTCAGGGCCGTGAACAGGGCGCCCTGACCGACATTGACCAGCAGGATCGCGACGGCCAGCACCCCGATCACCACGGCTGGCAGCAGCGGGGTGCCGGTCCGGTCGTTCACCCTGGCCAGCCGCGCGGAGAACGGCAGCACCCCGTCGCGGGACATCGAGAACATCAGCCGGGTGGCGGCGGTCTGGATGGCCAGCGTGCACACGAACACCGCGATCGCCACGTCCACCAGCAGGGCCCGGCCCAGGCCGGTGCCGAGCTGGCTGGTTACCACGTACGGCAGGCCACCGGCCGCCAGCTCGCCGTCGGTGAGACTCGGCGCGGCCATCAGGCCGGCGATGAGCAGCAGGCCACCACCGATACCGGACACCACCAGCGCCCGGATGATGGCCCGCGGCGCGGTACGGCGCGGGGCACGGGTCTCCTCGGCGAGCTCACCGGCGCTGTCGAAGCCGTACATGACGTACGCGGCCATCAGCGCCGAAGCCAGAAACGCCATGGCGTACCCGCTGCCGCCCGCGTGCCCGGTGTCCATGACCACGGACGGGCCGCGCTCGGCGTGCTGGAACAGCAGTGCGACCAGCAGGATCACACCGGCGATCTCGCAGACCACGCCGACGTTGTTCACCAGCGACATCACCCGCACCCCGACCGCGTTGATGACCGTGGTCAGCGTGATCAGCACGGCGCCGAGCAGCACCGCGTTGGTGGCGCCGCTGGTCGAGGAGAGCGCCGGGTCCCCGGACACCACCTGGAAGCCCGGCCAGATCGACGGCAGCACCACCTGCAGTGCGATGGCGGCCGCGGCCACGCTGACGATCTGACCGATCAGCATGAACCACCCCGCGAACCAGCCGGTGATCCCGTTGGAGAGCCGCCGTGACCACTGGTAGATGCAGCCCGAGATCGGGTACCGCACGGCGAGCTCGGCGAAGACCAGGGCGACCATCAGCTGACCGAAGAAGACCAGCGGCCAGGTCCAGAAGAAGGCGGGACCGGCGAAGCCGAACCCGAAGGCGAACAGCTGGAAGACCGTGGTGAGGATGGAGACGAAGGAGAACCCGGACGCGAACGCCGCGAAGGGACCGAGCTTGCGGTGCAGTTGCTGCTGGTACCCGAACTCGGCGAGCACCGAGCTGTCAGTGTCCGTACGGTCCGCAGCGACCGTGGGGGTGACGGCGACCATCTGACGGCCTTTCTGTTGCGGGAAGGCGGTGCGCCCCGCCGCACGGCGGGGATTCAAGGCCGCCGTGAGGGGCGGCGGCCGCCCTTCACGGCGGCCCAGGGGTACGCGCCATCGCCGCGTGGGGCCCACGCGGTGACGGGTGTTCCGAGGGATCAGCGGTAAGGCATCGGCGGCACTCCACGGGACCGGGACCCGCGAGCTGCGGGTCGACCTGGCCTCCCGGGTTTTTGTCCCGCCGTGGAACGGGCCTTCGTCGGCCCGCCTGCCCCTCTCGGTCGCGGACCCGTCGCCGACGGCGGAACCCTAGGGGCGCCCCGCCGTGCGGCGGGTCGTGGTCCACTCCACCGGCCGCCGGTCACCTCGGCGGGTCACGGTTGTTACAGCCAGGTAAGAAAGGTCTCACCGCGCGGCCCCCAGAGCCGTCGATCCCGCCGACGCGCACGACTGGCACACTCGAGAGGTGGGCGACGGGAAGCTGCAGAGCCAGAGCCTCGTCGATCTCGCCCTCGACCGGCTCAGCCGCGAGATCCTCAGCGGTCGCGTCTATCCAGGCGAGCGCCTGGTCGAGGAGCAGCTGACGCGGCGGCTGGGCATCAGCCGCGGACCGCTGCGCGAGGCCCTGCGGCTGCTGGCCCAGCGAGGGCTCGTGGAACACGTCCCGCGGCGCGGCGCACGCGTGGCCACCCTGTCCGGCGACGACGTCCGCGAGCTCTACGAGATCCGTACCGTTCTCGAACGGCACGCGGCCGCGAGCATCCCGCCGGACGCCGACCTGTCCGCACTACAGGACGCGCTGGACGCGATGCGCAAGTCCACCGAGTCGGGCGACCGCCCGGCGGTCGCGGACGCGCACCGCAGATTCCACGTCGAGGTGGTCGCGCTCGGCGGCAATCGTCAGCTCTGCCGGCTGTACGAGTCGGTCCTGGTGCGGCTGCAGCTCTACATGGCGGCCAATCTGCACCGGGAGGCGGAGGTCGCCGCACCAGCGGACGGGGTGCAGCGGCACGAGCGCCTCCTGGCCGCCATCGCCAGCAAGGATGTGAACGCCATCATCTCGGCACTGACCGGGCACGGCTCCCGCACCTATCTGCCGTAGATCACGTCAGGACATCTCCGCGACACAGACTGTGAAGTCCGTCGAAACAGAACGGTCGACAATCGACAGAATGACGGACGTTACCATCGGCCCGGTCAAGGCCACCCCCTACCTCTGGCCGTACGACGGCACCGTGCCCGTCGAGCGCACCGCCCTGATCTGCATCGACTGGCAGACCGACTTCTGCGGCCCCGGCGGCTACGTCGACGCGATGGGCTACGACATCGCGCTCACCCGGGCGGGCCTGCCCGCCACCGCCAGGCTCCTCGCGCACGCCCGCCGCCTCGGCATGCTCGTCGTGCACACCCGCGAGGGCCACAGCCCCGACCTGTCCGATCTGCCGGCGAACAAGCGGTGGCGCTCGGCCCAGATCGGCGCCGAGATCGGCGGCCCCGGCCCGTGCGGTCGGATCCTCGTGCGCGGGGAACCCGGCTGGGAGATCGTCCCTGAGGTCGCCCCCGCGCCGGGTGAGGTGATCGTGGACAAGCCCGGCAAGGGCGCCTTCTACGCCACGAACCTGGACCTCGTGCTGCGTACCCGGGGCATCACCCACCTGCTGCTGACCGGAATCACCACCGACGTGTGCGTCCACACGACGATGCGCGAGGCCAACGACCGCGGCTACGAATGCCTGATCCTGTCGGACTGCACCGGTGCCACGGATCCCGCGAACCACGCCGCGGCCCTGCACATGGTGACCATGCAGGGTGGCGTCTTCGGGGCCGTCGCCACCAGCGACGACGTCATCGCCGGCACGGAGGCCTGAGATGCCCACCGTCGAGGCGCAGCCGTCGGCCTTCACCTTCGCGCCGGACAGTGCGGCGCTGCTCGTCATCGACATGCAGCGGGACTTCCTCGAACCGGGCGGCTTCGGCGAGAGCCTCGGCAACGACGTCACGCAACTGCGCCGGACGATCGCTCCGCTGGCAGCCTTCATGACCCGATGGCGCGCCGCCGGCCTGCCGGTCATCCACACCCGGGAAGGGCACCTGCCGGACCTGTCCGACTGCCCGCCCGCCAAACTCGCACGCGGCGCGCCCAGCAAACGCATCGGCGACCCCGGCGCGTTCGGCCGCATCCTCATCCGCGGCGAACACGGCCACGACATCATCGACGAACTGCGCCCCGCACCGGGCGAGGCCGTCGTCGACAAGCCCGGCAAGGGCGCGTTCTACGCCACCGGACTTCAGCAACTCCTCGATGAGCTCGGCATCCGCAGCCTGCTCGTAGCGGGCGTGACCACCGAGGTGTGCGTGCACACCACGGTCCGCGAGGCCAACGACCGCGGCTACGAATGCCTCGTGCTCGCCGACTGCGTCGGCTCCTACTTCCCCGAGTTCCAGCGCGTCGGCCTGGACATGATCGCCGCCCAGGGCGGCATCTTCGGCTGGGTCGCGGACTCCACGTCGGTCCATCTCTAGAAGCACCATCTCTAGGAGCACATGGTGAAACTTCCTTATTGGGTACGCGGCGACACCAACGCGTTCTTCGGCTTCGGCATCAACGTCCTGGTCAACGTGCTGACCCTGACCGCTCTGTGCATCGGCGTCGTGCAGATGCCGGCGGGTGACGTCTTCGGGGTGATCCTGCCGGCCCTCGGCATCGCGCTGGTGCTGGGCAACATGTACTACACCTACCTGGCGCGGCGGCTGGCCCGCCGGGAGAACCGCACCGACGTCACGGCCATGCCGTACGGGCCGAGCGTCCCGCACATGTTCATCGTCATCTTCGTCATCATGCTGCCCATCTACCTGCGCACGAAGGATCCGATCCAGGCGTGGACGGCCGGCATCGCCTGGGCGTTCATCATCGGCGTGATCGTGCTGATCGGTGCGTTCGTCGGCCCGTACATCCGCAAGTACGCGCCCCGGGCGGCGCTGCTGGGCACGCTGGCCGGCATCTCGATCACCTTCATCTCGATGAACCCCGCCGGCCGGATGTGGCAGGCCGCCTGGATCGCCCTGCCCGTGTTCGGCCTGCTGCTGATCGGCCTGCTCACCGACGTGCGGCTGCCGTTCAACCTGCCCATCGGCCTCGTGGCGCTGCTGGTCGGCACCGCGATCGGCTGGCTCGGCGGCGCCATGTCGGTGCCGGACGTCCAGGCCGCCGCCAAGGACATCGCATTCGCCTTCCCGCACCTGAAGGTCGACCTGCTCGTCGACGGCCTGCGCGACATGGCCCCGTTGCTGGCCACGGCGATTCCGCTGGGCGTCTACAACTTCACCGAGGCGATGACCAACGTGGAGAGCGCGGCGAGCGCGGGCGACCGGTACAACCTGCGCAGCGTGCTCCTCGCCGACGGCGGGGGCGCGGTCATCGGCTCGATGCTCGGCTCCCCGTTCCCGCCGGCCGTGTACGTCGGGCACCCGGGCTGGAAGGCGGCGGGTGGCCGTACCGGATACTCCATGGCGACCGGCGTCGTCATCGCGCTGCTGTGCTTCTTCGGGATGTTCGGCCTGCTCGGCACGATCTTCCCCACCGCGGCCATCGTGCCGATCCTGCTCTACATCGGCCTGCTCATCGGCGCACAGGCGTTCCAGGCCACACCCCGGGCACACGCGGCAGCGGTGGTCGCCGCGCTCATCCCCAACATCGCGGCCTGGGCCACCGGCCTGCTCGACAACGCCCTGGCGGCGGCCGGCACCAGCGCGGCCCAGGTCGGCATCAGCGCCCTCGCCGGCGCGGGCGTCGTCTACGACGGCCTCAGGACCCTGGGCGAAGGAGCGATCCTGGCCGGCCTGGTGCTCGGCGCGATCGTCGCCTTCATCATCGACAAACGGTTCTGGCAGGCGGCGATCTTCTCCGGCGCGGGCGCGGTGCTGACCTTCGTCGGGCTCATCCACGCCGAGAAGGTGCAATGGAACGCCGACGGCCCGGTGACGCTCGGCTATCTGTTCCTGGCGGTGGTGTGCGTGCTGTTCGCCCTGGGCAAGCCCGCTCCCCGGCAGCCGGACGCCGAGGAACTCGCGCTCGAACGCCTGCACACCGGCGGCAACCAGTTCACCGAAGCACCCGAGGGCGGCATACCGGAACCCCGCGAGAAGGCCGCCAGCACTCCCGTCTGAACACCACCCCAGACCGGTGGTCCGGGTCACCCGGACCACCGGCCCGCACATCGGAGGCGCCATGCAGGTCAACCAGCCCGCCATCGTGGCCGAGGTCGGCGCGGTCTTCGAGGCCTACGAGGAGGCCCTCGTCGCGGGCGAGGTCGACCGCATCGTCGGCTTCTTCGCCCCGGACGCCGTACGCATCGGCATCGCGGACCGGCAGGTCGGCCTCGCCGAACAGGCGGCCTGGCGGCGCGCGCAACCGCCGCTGCCACCCGGCCGCCGCCTCAAGGACACGATCATCACCACGTACGGCGCGGACGTCGCCGTGGTTACCACACTGTTCGGCTACCCGGACACCGACATCCTCGGCCGCCAGTCGCAAACCTGGGTACGCCTGCCGCACGGCTGGCGCATCATCACCGCCCACGTCAGCAACCCCGCGCACGCCTGAGACGACGGCCGGTCGCTGGCAAACTCGGAAGGCGTCACCGGCACAAGGGCAGGGGTCCGGGGCGGGCCATGAAGTAGCCCTGTCCGAGACGTACCCCGAGCTCGATGAGTGTGTCGTATTCCGCGGGGGTTTCGACGCCCTCGGCGATGAGCATGGCGCCGGCCTCGTCGGCGAACGCGACCAGCGCCCGGATGAGGGCCGCCCGGACCGGGTCGGCGTCGATACCGCGGGTGAACATGATGTCGAGTTTGATGATGTCGGGGTGTAGATGCAGGATGTGGCTGAGGCTCGCGAAGCCAGCGCCGGCGTCATCGACCGCGATCAGGATCCCGGCGGCGCGGAGTTCGCTGGTGGCCTCGCGCAGGACGGAGTAGTCCCGGACCTCGCTGTGTTCGGTGATCTCGACGATGACGTTGCGGTCGGCGTGCGCGATCAATGTCGTGCGCACCACGCGGTTCAGCAGCGCCTCGACGGACAGGTTCGTGGTCAGCCAGGCCCCGGGCGGGATGTCATCGATGCTGTTGAGCGCCTGCTGCAAGGCGAGCAATTCCAGCTCCACGCCGATGCCCGCCTCGGCGGCGGCCGCGAACGCCTGCACTGGGCTGTCGAAGTGCTCCCGGTCGAAGCGAGCCAGCGCCTCGTAGGCCAGCACCGACCCGTCCTGAAGCTGGACCACCGGTTGGAAGGCCATTCGGACCGCCCGGGCGTCCAGCACGTGCCGCACCGTGCAGCGAGCTGCGGGGTCGGCGGACAACGTCGGCGTCATGCCCCCACGTTCGACCGCGCAGGTCATCAGCGGGTCAAGGAGAGATCAGGATCCCGGCGGCTTCCAACCCGGGCGGCCGGACCACGTCCGCATCCACTAGAGGTGTAATGCCGCCGATCACTGCGCCGACGTCGTCAGGTCGTGCACCGCGGCGCACAACTGGGCGCGGGTGAACGGCTTGGGCAGATGCCGCCCGGCTGCGACACCGCTGCGCTCGAGGACCCCGGAGTCCCACACCGCCGTCGCGAACAGCGCGGGCAGCTCGGGGTCGCGGTCCCGGAGAAGCTGCAACAGCTCGATACCGTCGACGTCGGGCATGTTGACGTCGAGCACCGCAGCCTGGGGCATGCCGTACTCGTCAACCGCGGCCAACGCGGAGGCGGCGCTGTCGGCGACGATCACGTGGTGGCCGTCGGCGCGCAGCCAGCGGGCAATCAGATCCCGGATGTCGACCTCATCGTCGACGACCAACAGGTGCATTGGGCCTCCCGACAGTTGTCTTCCCCAACCCCATCGTCAGCCGAACTCGGCCTCTGAGATTCGTCCGATCTTTCGGCGACCGTAGGGCGGATAGGCGCGCCTTGGGACCGCTGGGCGCCGGTCGGGTTCAGGCCGCGCCCTCAGGCGTCCAGCCGGACCTATGAATGCGCGCGTGTCTGGTGGTGCTCGAGTTCCGGATGTTCCGGCGAGGCGGATCCTGTTCGTGGTTTTGATGTGGTTGATGTGGGTATGGCGGAGCGATGGAGCCTGTGCGGCGAACGCCCGGGCCGCGAGGTGGCGCGGGGGTGCAGGACGCGCTGGAGATGTGGTCCGGTGCGCTGTCGCACGCTGCCGCGGACCAACTGGCGGCGTTGATCGCGCGCGCTGCCCGCGTGCCGACTGCCATGATCCATCTGGCGGAGGGCCGGCAGTTGCGGGTGATCGGCGGCTCCGGGCTGCCGGCCGGATTCCAGCAGATGAGGCCGGCGCCGCTGGGCTCGACCCTGGCGGGCATGGTGCTCCGTTATGACTGCCCACTGATCATCGCCGACCTGAAGCACGACGACCGGGTGCCGGCGGACGCGCCGGCGCACGCGGTCGGCATCCGCGCCTACGCCGGCTTCCCGGTACGCGCTCCCGACGGCGAGCTGGTCGGTGTGTGCGCGGTGGCCGACTACGAGCCGCGCGAGTGGGACCCGGCGGATCTTGCCGGGGTCGACATCGGCGCACAGGCGTGTACGACCCTAGTGAACGAGCAACGCGGCCGGCAGATCACCGAACAGCAACGCGTCTTCCTCGACACGCTGCTGAACAGCCTGGACACCGGGGTGGCCGCCTGCGACGCACGGGGCCGGCTGGTAGTGGTCAACCGGTCCCTGCGCGCCGCTCTCGGCGTGCAGGCGGGCGAGGAGCCGCCCGAGCAGTGGGTGCCGCGGCTGCCGGTGACCGGCCTGGACAGGCGGCCGCTGTCCGTCGAGGAAGTGCCGCTGATCCGCGCCATGGCCGGCGTGCACGTGCGCGGCGTGGAGCAGTTCGTTGACGTGCCCGGCGACGGCCGACGGTTGTACCGGGTCAACGCCCACCCCATCCTGGCCGATGATGGTCACCTGCTGGGCGCGGTGTCGGCGTTTCACGACATCACCGTGCAGCGGCGCGCCGAACGCCTGCACGCCGCAGAACTGACCGTGGCCCGGGTGCTGGCCGACGCCACCAGCCTCGAACAGGCCGGACCGCCCGTGCTGGACGCGATCGCCAGCGCGCTCGGATGGCCGTACGCGGAATTGTGGCAGGTCGATGCGCGCAAGCAGGAGCTTCGCCCGGTGGCCATCCACCGCGCCCCCGGCTTCACCGAGGCGCTGCCGGTGCCGGACCGGCTGCACCGCAATCAGGGACTGGCCGGCGCCGCCTGGCAACGCGGCGAAACTGTCGTGATCCCCGACGTGCACGCCCCCGACAGCCCGGTCGCCACGCGCACGGCCGCAGCCGGCCGACTATGCAGCGCCCTCGCCGTGCCGGTCCCCAGCGGCGGCGAAGTCCTGGCGGTGATCAGCCTGTTCACCGACGTCGCCGAGGACCCCCAGCAGGACCTGCTGGCCCTGCTGACCGGCGTCGCCGCCCAGATAGGCCAGTTCCTGGAACGCCGCCGGGCCGAGCGACTCCAACAGGCACTGGCCACCAGCAAGGACGAGTACCTCAACCTCGTCGGCCACGAACTGCGCAGCCCACTGACCATCATCGCGACCTACCTCGACCTGGTCGCCGAGGACCCCGACGCCAGAGTCAGCGACATCCTGCCCATGATCGACGCGATGCGGCGGGGCAGCGACCGGCTCCGCCGCCTGGTCGACGCACTGCTCGACCTGTCCGCACTCGACTCCGGCCACGCCCAGATCCAACCCGTCGACGTCGACCTCGCCGCGCTGGTCGCCGGCGCCGTCCGCGACACCCAAGCCGCCGCCACCGCCAAGCACCTCACCCTCACCGCCGACCTCCCGGAAACGCTGCCCGCACATGCCGACCCCGCCCGGATCACCCAACTGGTCCGCATCCTGCTTGACAACGCCGTCGCCTACACCCCGGCCGGCGGGCGCATCGACGTCCGTGTCACCGCCACCGACACCGACGCCCACATCCAGGTCAGCGACTCCGGCGTCGGCATACCCGCCCATGAACGCCCCCGCGTCTTCGAACGCTTCCACCGCGGCGCCATCACCCTCGAACAAGCGATCCCCGGCGCCGGCCTCGGCCTGTCCCTCGCCCAGACCATCGCCGAACGCCACCACGGCCACATCACAGTCGCCCCCAACCACCACCGCCCCGGAACCACCTTCCACGTCCACCTCCCCCGACAACCCGCCCCCGAACCCCCATGATCAACCGCCTCCGACTCACCCACGCCGTGCCCCGGCTGGCCGCCGTCACCGTGCACACCAGCCCCGCCACCCATCACCACGCCGAGCCGTCCCACCATCGCCGGACTCACCACTGATCCGGCCGCGGCGACCGGTCGGCTAATCCTCGCTGTCTTCGTCGTCGAAGACCTCGTCGACGACTTCGCTGGCGGCGTATCCGGCGGCCAGCCCTCCGGCGGCGCCGAGCAGGACGCCTCCCACGCCGGATCCGTGACCGTGGTGACTGTCGTGGCCGTGAGTGGCGTAGTGGCCGTGGTGCCGGTATCCGTGGCCGGGTGCCCCCTGGCCGGGCAGGTGCTGCCGGCGTTCGACGGCCTGGCGGATCCAGGCGTCGACCTGCTGGGTCCAGTCGATCGTGTCGGCGTCGGTGTGCGCGACCGTGTGGCGCCCGTACGTGTCGTGGCCGCCGTCGAACATGCCACCGCGCTTGTCGAACTCGAGGACGATGTCGACGGTGTGCGGGTTGGTGACGAAGGTCAGCTCGACCTCGTTGAGGGCCGGTCCGTATTGCGTGGCGGCGAAGTATTCGATCTCCTGGTAGAAGGGCAGCGTCTGGTGCACGCCGGCGATCTGGCCGTACTCCAGGTCGGCGTTCTTGAACCGGAAGCCCAGCTGGGCGAACGCGTCGAGGATGCGCTGCTGGACCGGCAGCGGGTGCACCACGACAGGATCAAGGTCGCCCTTGTCGACCGCCCTGGCGACGGCGACCTCGGTTCGCGCACCCATGGTCATGCCGTGCAGCGGCTGGCCGTACACGGCGGTGATCGGGGCTTCCCACGGCATCGCCAGAGTGAACGGGACGGTGGTGTGCCGGCCCTGTGCCAGGCGCATCGGCCCGGTGACGGTGAGGCGGTGGAACTCGGCGCGGGCGCCGTGGTCGCCGTCGCCGCCCTCGACCTCCATGTAGGTGACCAGGCCGAGGGTGACGTGTTGGATGTCGACGTCATGGTTGCCGCCGGTCAGGTTCACCTGCCCGGCCAGTGTGCCGCCGGGGTGCGTGTTCGGGTCGGTGAGCACGGTGTCCACGGTGGGCCCCCCGACCCCGAACGCGCCCAGCATCTTCTTGAAGACCACGGTGTTCTCCAATGTCGAGCCCTCCGACCGTGCGGCGCAGCGGTGGTCCCCCCGCACCCGCCGAGGTCAGAACCGGCCATTCAGGCCGGTCGGGGCGCAACGTAGCAAGTCGGGCTGAGCGTTGGCTGGGAGTGGGCGCCTCTGCGGGTTCGGTCAGTCGACCAGGACGTACTCAGATGCCGGCCAGGCCGGCGAGTAGGCCGAGAGCGGCGCACACGCCGAGCACGCGGAGCACCGACCATTTCAGTTTGAAGGTCAGCACCGCGGCAACGACGGCGATCACCGCGGGGACCGGGCGGACGGTGGCCAGGTCGGGCAGTTGCAGGTGCAGCGGCCCCACGGTCACCTCCCGGACTTCGATGAACAGGGTGTGCACGGCGAAGTAGAGGCCGAGGTTGGCGATGACGCCGACGACCGCCGCGGTGATCCCGGTCAGCGCGGCGGACAGGGCGTGGTTGCCACGTAGCCGTTCCACGTAGGGGGCGCCGAGCAGGATGAACAGGAAGCACGGCACGAACGTCACCCAGGTGGTCAGCAGCGAGGCGACCACCCCGGCGGTCCACGGGTTGAGCGGGCCGGGGTGGTGGTAGGCGCCGAGGAACGCGACGAACTGCACCACCATGATCAGTGGCCCGGGGGTGGTCTCGGCCAGAGCCGACCATCTTGTCGGTGCTGCTTGACTCGGCAGAAATCCTCAGCCTGCTCACCGACCTGCTCCCCGCCGACCCGCCGTGATCGACGAGATCCGCACCGCTCGTGGTCAACCCGCCGCGGTGTTCGGCACCCGGAACCAACGCCCTATCGGAGCGTCGCGGCCGCCGCAACGTCACCACAACCCATCCACTCACGCCTACGGCGTCGCGGCAGCGGCTGTCAGCGCCCGCCGGGCGTAGGCACGAACGTCGGCGTCCGGGTCGGCCGCGGCGGACCGCAGGACAGCGGTCACATCAGCGCGGTGCACCCATGCGGCCAACGAGCGTACGGCTGCCCGCCGCACGTCAAGGTTCGGGTCTCGGGCACCTTCGGTCAGGGCCGGTACGGCGACGTCCGGAGCAGCACCGCCGAGGGCCGTCGCTGCGCCCTCCCGTACCTGCCACGAGGGATCGGTGATCGCGCCCAGCGCCACGATGGCCAGGTCGCCGTCGCACCCGACCTGCCCGGCGGCCCGCAAACTCGCGGCTCGGACAAGGGGATCGACGTCGGCGGCGAGCCGCTGGAGCACCGCCGCACCCTGCGGATCCGCGACCGTGCCGACGCCGTGCGCCACCGCGACGCGTACCTCGCGGGCGGGATCGGCCGCGGCCGCGGCCAGTCCGGCGACGTCGTCGCACCGCACCAGGCCTCGCACGGACTGCAGACGTACGCCGAGGGCCGAGTCGCCGAGGGCAGCGCGGAAGTCGTCGGCGTGGCCGACCCCGGTGATCCGCTGTAGTTCCACGACGACCTGGCGCACGAGCGGGTCCGGACTCGTGCGTGCGTCGCGCAGACGCTTCGCCAGCGCCGCCGATCCGGGCAGGACATCGGCCAGTTCCCGCAATCCGGCCGTCGCAGCCGAGCGGACCTCCGTGTGCCGGTCATGCAGCGCGGCGACGAGGGCGTCGGCGACGCCCTCGGGCGCCACCTCGGTCAGGGTCGCCACCGCGGTACGCCGCACCTCCGGGTCGGGATCGGCGAGGAAGGGACGGAACTCCGCCAGCGTCGCCGCGTGTTCGGTCAGGGCGAGCACCGCCACGATCCGATCGCCGGCCGGTTCGCCGGGCCGCGCGGCCGGTCGAGCATCGGCACGGCCGGGCGCTGCCACCGCGAACCGGTGGACCTCCGCGACGAGCGTCTCCGCCGGCCCGGCCGGGGGTTGTAGGTCGTCGACTGCGACGAGGTACTCGTGCACCGGCCGCTTCACGAACTCCATGTCGCCGTCCGCCCGGCGCCGCAGGTTGAGATGGTAGAACCAGTCGGCGTCCTCGCGTCCGGGATGGTCGGTGCGGTCGTGGTACAGGCCCCAGCGGCTCTCGGTGCGCACGAGTGACGCCCGTGCCGCCATCTCGGCGCAGTCGCGGATGAACGTCACCTCTGCACACCGCATCAGCTCGTGCGGGGTACGGGCGCCCATGCCGGCGATCTCCCCGGTCATGCGCTGGAACGTCTCGACCGCGATCTCCAGGTTGGCCGCGGCCTTGGGTGGGGCCACGTAGTCGTTGACGAACCGGCGCAGCTTGTACTCGACCTGTGGCTGCGGCCATCCACTACTGAGTGCGCACGCGTCGAGCCAAGGCGCGGCGGCGCGCACGGTTCAGCGGACGCCGGTACGCTGGCCGGACGGGTCAAGCGCCCATGACCATCGCCGGTCAACTGGTCGTGCAGACGTGGTCGTTGATCCGGAACTCGGCGGGCCGGGGTCCCCTGACACTGCCGGCGGCGTGGAAACCCACCTGCACGGAATTCTCCCGGCTCACCACGCTGTTGTATGGCCGGCTGTACCCGGTGATGTCCTGGCCGTTCACGTGGAAGTCCGCCTCCCAGCCGCTGCGGAACGTCTGCCCGACCGGCAGCGAGAACTTCAGTGTCCATCCGTACAGGGTGGACGGCCCGGTGTTGGTGATAGTGATCTTCCCGTCGAAGCTCCAGGAGTCGCCAGTCCGTTCATAAGCGACATGGCAGACCGCCGGCACCTCGGCCGTGGCCGGTTGGGTGGGCATGAGCAGGGCCGCGGTGAGACCGGCGGAGGCCCCGAGCAATTGATGCATGACAATGCAACTCCCGTGCTTGTGGTATCAGTTCGGGCCGCCCTATGGTTCCTTCAGCAGGGTGGATCGCCGTACTGGATCCTGACTGGACGGTGGCTGGATGGAGCTGCGTCTTTGTCCTGCCCGGGGGGAGAACGTGCGGATTCAGGTGCTGGGGCCCGTCCGCGCCTGGCTCGGCGAGGTGCCGGTGGAACTGACCTCGGCTGGCCGGCGCGCTGTGCTGGGCCTGCTCGCCATGGCCGGCGGACAGCCGTTGAGCCAGGCCGAACTCGTCGACGCGCTCTGGGGTGACCGTCCGCCGCCGACCGCGGCCAACATCATTCAGACCCACATCAAGCATCTGCGCCGGTTGCTGGAGCCGGGGCGGGTGTCCCGCTCGCACAGCGCCCGCCTGCCCCGCGTCGGCGACGGGTACGCGTTGCGGGTCTCCCCCGACAATCTGGATCTCCTGCGCTTCCGCAAGCTGCTCGCCGCGGCGGGCGCCGCCCAGCAGCGGGGGGACCCGCGGGGCGCGGCCGATCTGTTCGCCGAGGCACTGGCGCAGTGGCAGGGCGCGCCGCTGATGGACGTGCCGCTGCTGGCCGGGCACCCGAAGGTCATCGCCCTGGCCGAGGAGCGACATGCCGCCCTGGGCCGCTACGGCGAGCTCATGATCACGCTGGGCGCGGTGTCCGAGGCCCTGCCGGCCCTGGAGGAGGCCGCCGCGGCCCAGCCGCTGGATGAGGTCGGGCAGGCCCGGCTGATCCGCGCCTATGCGGTGGCCGGCCGCCGGGCGAAGGCGTTCGCCACGTTCCACGACACGCGCCGGCGCCTCGCCGACGAGCTGGGTGTCGATCCCGGTCACGCGCTGTCCGCCGCGCACGCGGCCGCGCTGGGCGATCCCGGCGTTCCCGCCGCCGTCCCGGCCGCGCTGCCGGGCCCGGCACCCACCCCTCCGGCGCCGGTGCGGCCGGTGCCCGCCCAGTTGCCGGCGGACGTACCGGGGTTCACCGGGCGCGAGGAGGAGCTCGCCGTCCTGGATCTGCTGGTCACGGATCACCACGAGCAGCTCACCGCCGTGGTCATCGCGGCGGTGTCCGGCATGGCGGGTGTCGGCAAGACGGCGCTTGTGGTGCGGTGGGCGCATCGCGCCCGCTCCAGGTTCCCCGACGGTCAGCTCTACGTGAACCTGCGCGGGTACGACGTCGAGCAGCCGACGGCGCCCGAGGACGCGCTCGCCGGGTTCCTGCGGGCGCTGGGGATGTCCGGTCTCGACATTCCGGCTTCCCGCGACGAGCG
Source organism: Krasilnikovia cinnamomea (assembly GCF_004217545.1). Classification (NCBI taxonomy): domain Bacteria; kingdom Bacillati; phylum Actinomycetota; class Actinomycetes; order Micromonosporales; family Micromonosporaceae; genus Krasilnikovia; species Krasilnikovia cinnamomea. Next base: position 6,071,984 of record NZ_SHKY01000001.1, on the reverse strand, counting down.
GGCCGCGACGTACCGGAGCCTGCTGGACGGCCGCCGGGTGCTGGTCGTGCTGGACAATGCCGCGTCGGTCGACCAGCTGCGGCCGTTGCTGCCCGGCACGCCGACCTGCGCCGTGGTGGTCACCAGCCGGGACACGCTGCCTGGCCTGGTCGCCCGGAACGGCGCGGGCCGCCTCCTCCTGCCGCTGCTGCCCAGGGACGAGGCGCTGATCCTGATCACCCGGCTGATCGGTGACCGGGTACGGGGCGATCCCGCGGCCGCCGACGACCTGATCGGCCGCTGCGCCGGGTTGCCGCTGGCGCTGCGGGTCGCCGCTGAACTGGCGATCGGGCGACCCGACGTGCCGTTACGCGACCTGGTGGCCGAGCTCGCCAACGAGGGCCGTCGGCTGGAGCTGCTCGACGCCGGTGGCGACCCGCAGACCGGGGTCCGCGCCGTGTTCTCCTGGTCCTACCGGCAGCTGTCGCCCGCAGCGGCGCGCGCCTTCCGGTTGCTCGGGCGGACCCCCGGCCCGGACGTGGCCGGCTACGCGGCCGCCGCGCTGCTGGACACCGGCGTCGCCGAGGCCGGTGAGCTGCTGGAGGTGCTGGCCCGCGCCCACCTGATCCAGCGCACCGCCGCCGACCGGTTCACGCTGCACGACCTGCTGCGGGCGTACGCGGTGAACCTGAGCGCGGAGATCGGTGACGGTGCCGCGGACGCCGCGCTCGACCGCCTGTTCGATGCGACGCTGTTCACCGCCACCGCGGCGATGGACACGCTCTACCCGGTGGAGCAGCACCGCCGGGCCCGGGTCAAGCGGCCGGAGTCGCCGATTCCACCGGTCGGCGGCGTCGTCAGCGCCCAGACCTGGCTGGACCGCGAACGCGCCAACCTGGTGGCTCTGGTGGCGCATGCGGCCACTCAGGGCCGGCCCATGTATGCCGTCCAGCTCACGCTGATCCTGCTGCGTTACCTGGAGAGCGGCGGCCACTACCCCGAGGCGGTCGCCATGCACGAGCACGCGGTGCGGGCCGCCCGGCTCTGCGATGACGCCGCCGCCGAGGCGCAGTTGCTGACCAACGTGGCGGTCATGGATGTGCAGCAGGGCAACTACGAGCAGGCGGACGGGTTGCTGCGGCGGGCGGTCGAGTTGGCCCGCAAGTGCGGCGACGACTCCGCGCGGGCGCGGGCGCTGGGCAACCTCGGCCATGTCGACCAGTGGCGGGGCCGGTACGACGAGGCAGCCGAGCGGCTGCGGGAGGCGCTGGCGCTGTGCCGGCGCACCGGCGATCAGGCGGCGGAGGCGCGGGCGCTCGGCAACCTTGGGCAGGTGTATCGGCGCCAGGGTCTCGACGAGCAGGCGGCGGCCTACCTGAGCGAGGCGGTCCGGATCTGCCGCCGCATCGGCGATCCGGTCGGCGAGGGGTACGCCCTGGTCAGCCTCGGCGATGTGGCCGCACGCCAGCGCGACAGCCAGCGGGCGGTGCGCTGCCACCGCGAGGCGCTGGCGGTCTTCCGGCGTACCAACGAACGCGCCGGCACCGCGCTGGCGCTGGACGGGCTGGGCACGGCGACCCACGACACCGTCTTCCTGCGCGAGGCGCTGGAGATCTTCCGGCAGCTCGGTGAGCGTTCCGGTGAGACCCGGGCCACCAACAGCCTCGGGGAGGTCCTCACGACGACCGGACGACCCCGGTACGGGCGCGAGGAGCACCGGGCGGCGCTCACCCTGGCGATCGAGACCGGGGACCGGTACGAGCAGGGCCGGGCGCACGCCGGTCTCGCCCGGGTGGCCGAGATGCTCGACGACCCGGACACGGCCGGGCGGCACTGGACGCAGGCCTGGACACGCTACGCCGAGATCGGTGCGCCGGAGGCCGAGGACATCCGCGCCATCATCGAACCTGCTTCACCGTGGCGCCGGCGGCAGCGCCAAGCCGAGGTCGACGGCCCGGACACCTCAGGTCCGGCGCCAGTTTGACCATCGCTCACCGGCCGGCAGCGGTTGTCCGGGTTGTTCCGGATGCCAGTGCGACTCCAGTCCGGATCCATTGCGCCTGCCTAGCTTTCGATCGAGGGCCTGAACCGGGCCAGTTCGACGGAATCGGGGAGGAACACTGATGAGGACACGGACGAAGTGGACGGCCTCGGCGGCCATTCTGATCACCGCGACGGCGTCGGTGGTGATGGGACTCGGCAGCAGCAGCTCGGCCGCCGCCACCCCGTCGCTGCAGGCGTACGGGATCGCGGGTTCCGGCACGCTGATGCTGTCCTTCAAGACCAATACGCCTGAGCAGAACGACTGGGTCCGGCGCATCACCGGACTGGTGGGCGACACCTATGTGGTCGGGATCGACTTTCGGGTGCAGGACGGCAAGCTGTACGCCGTCGGCAACCAGGGCGGCATCTACGTCATCGGGATCCCGAGCACCGTCGCGACCAAGGTGTCCCAGCTGGGCGTCGCGCTGTACGGCACCAAGTTCGGTGTCGATTTCAATCCCGCAGCCGACCGGCTGCGCCTCACCAGTGACAACGGCCAGAACCTGCGGCACAACCTCGCCGACCATTCCACGATCGAGGACACCACGCTCACCACCCCGCCGGGGACCGGTCCGGCCCGAGGTGTCACCGCCGCCGCGTACACGAACAACGACCTGAACCCCACGACCAACACCACGCTGGTCGATGTCAACACGGCCACCGACCAGGTCGTCATCCAGTCGCCGGCGAACAGCGGCTTCCTGGTCGCGACCGGCAGCCTGGGCGTGGACGCCGGGCTGGACGCGGGCCTCGACATCTACAGCGACCTGAGCAACGGCAAGACGGTGTCGGCGACCGCGTTCGCGACGCTCACCCCGGCAGGCGGCTCCCAGACGTTCTACACCGTCGACCTGCTGACCGGAACGGCGACCCACGTCGGGGTGTTCCCGTTGGACGTCTCCGACGTCGCGGTGGCGCTCGACACCATGTGAGAGCCCCCGGGAGTTGAGTTCCTGCTCCCGGGCATGAGGTCCTCCCAGACCTCGACGCCACGGAGTATCTAGGTTGCGGGGCGACCCGGAGCCCGGCGTGCCGATGCGAACGGGGACGTTCGACTCGCCGGGCTCCGGGTCCGTTCCAGCGCTGACCCTTGCGGGTAGGGGGTCGTTTCAGCGCTGGCCCGCGGGCCACGCCGCCTGGCCGGGGCGGCGTGGCGGTTCGGGGATCTCTATTCCTTGACCGGGATTGACTGCGACTTCAGCGTCGCGATCGTCGACTGCTGGGCAGATTCCAGCGCTTTGGTCAGGGTGCTGCTACCAGATACTGCCGCCTTGAACCCGTCGGACGCGTCGGCGTACGTCTTGGTCATCGTGGGTCCCCAGACGAAGTCCGCCTTGACGTGGCCGGATGCCTCGGCGAACACGTCGTAGATCTGCTGGCCGCCGTAGAACGCGACGCCCTTCTTGAGCGCGGGCAACTGCGCCCCGGCCGTGGTGGCCGGGTAGATGTTTGCCTTTTCATTGAGCAGGGTCAGCGCCTCGTCGGAGGTGTTGAGCCACAGCGCGAACTGCGCGGCCTCGTACGGGTGCTTGGATCCCTTGAACACGGCGGTACTCGATCCGCCCCAGTTCCCGGCGGCGGTCTCGCCGGCGGTCCACTGTGGCATCGGGGCGACAGCCCACTTGCCGGCGGTCTTGGGTGCACCGGTGGCGATGGAGTTCGCGCCCCAGACGGCGGAGACCCAGGTCCAGGCGTTGCCGGAGTTGTAGGCGTTGTTCCACTCCGGTGTCCACGGCGGCACGGCGGACACCAGCTTGCGGTCGAGCAGATCCTGCCAGTACGTGGCGACCTTGGTGGTGGCCGGGTCGGTCATGCTCACCGACCAGGTGGTGCCGTCGTTGGCGAACCAGTGTGCGCCTGCCTGCCAGGCCAGGCCCGCGAACTGGTTGATGTCGAGCTGCGAGAAGTTGGTGATGTAGCCGCCGGCCGCCTTGACCTTCACCGCGGCGTCCGCGTACTCCTGCCAGGTGGTCGGGACCTTGATGCCGTTCTTCTCGAAGAGATCCTTGCGGTAGAACATCGCCATCGGTCCGGCGTCTTGTGGAATTCCGTACGCGGCGCCCTGCTCGCCGAAGCTGACCTGGTTCCACGTCCAGTCGACGAACTGGCCCTTCGCCTTGGCGACGATGTCGCATCCACCGAGGTTCGTTAGGCCGTCCTGGAGGCGGAAGCTGGGCAGCGCGTCGTACTCCACCTGGCCGAGGTCGGGGGCGTTGCCAGCCTTGAGCTGGTTGAAGAAGTTCTGGTAGGTACCGGCGTTGCCCGCGGGTCCGGTCTGCAGCTTCACCTGGATGTTCGGGTTCTTGGCGTTCCAGGCGTCGACGACGGTCTGCATCTCCGGCACCCACGACGTGAAGGTCAGTTCGACCTTGCCCTGCGACGGGGCGCAGGCCGACTTGTCCGAGGCTGCGGACGACTCGCTGTCCGTGCCGGAACACGCCGCGAGGGTCAGTGCGGAGATGAGAAGGATGCCGGTGGCACGCAAGGGAGGACGCATGGTTGTCTTCTTCCTGAATTGAGCGGGGGCGATCGGTGTTATTTGAGTGAGCCGGCGTTGAGGCCGCCTCGCCAGAAGCGTTGGAGAAGGAGAAAGACGGCGATCATCGGCACGATCGACACGAGGGCGCCGATCAGAACCAGCCCGCGCAGCTCCGGATTCTGCGTGGCCTGCGAATTCCAGGTGTAGAGCCCCAGGGTCACCGGAAAGAGCTTTTCGTTCCCGAGCATGATCAAGGGGAGCAGGAAGTTGTTCCAGATAGCGACGAAGTGGAACAGGAAGATCGTCAGGAAAGCCGGTGCCATCAACCGTGCGGAGACGGTGAAGAATGTCCGCACTTCCCCAGCGCCGTCAATTCGGGCGGCTTCCATGAGATCGTCAGGCACGCTCGTCGCCGCGTATATCCGGGCCAGGTAGACCCCGAAGGGGTTGACAAGGCTGGGCAGGAAGACCGACCAGAAGGTGTTCGCGGCGTGGACGGTGCTGAACATCAGGAACAGCGGCAGCGCGAGCGCCGTCGCCGGCACGAGAACGCCGCCGAGGATCACGTTGAACAGCACCTCGCGTCCGGGGAAGCGGTACTTCGCCAGGGCGTAGCCGCACATCCCGGCGAGAAGCGTGCCGAGCAGCGCCGCGCCACCGGTGTAGGCCAGGCTGTTGAGCATCCACCGCAGGAAGATGCCGTCCCGGTAGGCGAACAGCTGGTCCAGGTTGCTGAGCAGACGCAGGTCACTGAACCACAGGGGGTTACCGTCGGCCAGCTGCCCCTGGTCCTTCGACGCACCGACCAGCAGCCACCACAGCGGCAGGAGTACATAGACGGCGGCGATCGTCATGATGCCCATGGGGACGACGCGCGAGAGCAGGCTGGTCTGCACGGCGCCGCCATGGTTGTTCGAAGGTGTCCGGACCGGGGCGGGAACGGTGACGGTCATCGGATCCCCCTGCGCTGGGTGAACCTGAGGAAGGTGAACGAGAGAAGGAAGATCGACAGGGCCAGTACCACCGAGAAGGCCGCCGCCAGGTTGAAGTTCGGGACCGAGGAGGTGGAATAGACCGTCAGGTTCGGGGTGTACGTGCTGGAGACCGCCGAGCTGAAGCTGCGGAACACCTGGGGTTCGGCAAGCAGTTGCAGCGTGCCGATGATCGAGAACACCGTGGTCAGCACGAGGGCAGGCAGGATGAGGGGGATCTTGATCGAGATGGCGGTGCGGACCGGTCCGGCACCGTCCAGCTTGGCTGCCTCGTAGATCTCCGGCGGGATGGCGAGCAGCGCCGAATAGATGATCAGCATGTTGTAGCCGACATAGACCCAAGTCACGACGTTGGCCATCGACCAGAGCACGAGGTCGGCGGAGAGCAGGTCGACGTTGCTGGTCACGGCGGTGAAGGGCGACAGCTGCGGCGAGTACAGGTAGCCCCACATGATGGCGGCGATCACGCCGGGTACCGCGTACGGAAGGAAGAAGGCGAGCCGGAAGAACCATCTGCCCCGGACGAGTCCGGAATCCAGCAGCAGCGCGAACAGCAGGGCGAGTCCGAGCATGACCGGCACCTGTACCGCGCCGAACATCAGCACGCGGCCCACCGAGGTCCAGAACGGTACGTCGGAGAAGACCCGGCCGTACTGGGTGAGTCCGCCGAAGACCTCTCGGGCGCGTCCGAAGGTGCCGGTGCGCTGCACGATGAAGAGCGACTGCACCACGGCGTACGCGATCGGGATGACGGCGAACAGCCCGAACAGTGTGCTGAACGGTAGGACGAAGAACAACACGGCGCGGGTGTACCGCCGGCGGACCTGAACCGGTGGGCTGGGGTTGATACTCCCCCGGCCGGGTGACGTCGCCGCGTGCGGGCTGCTCGCGGTGCCACCGCGCACGGGTGCAGGCGTGGTGCGGCTCGTGCTCATCGGGGCCGGTCCTCTCTGACGACGCGGACCTGCCCGGCACCGACCCGCAGCGTTCCGGTGATCGGTTGGTCGTCGACCAGCTCGTGTCCGGTCGCCGGAAGTTCGACGGTCGTGGTGCCGTGGTTGATGGCGAACAGGTAGCGGCGTTCGCCGTCGGCGCGGCGCACGACCTCGACGCTGCCGTCGCCCTCCGGGCCCGTCGCCGGGACACAGGCGGTCTCGACGGCCTGCTTCAGCACGTGGCGCAGCGTCGTCGTGTCGAGTGCGGTGGCGATGTACCAGCTGGTCCCGTCGCCGTAGGTGTTGCGGGTAACCGCCGGTACGCCGGGCAGCGGACCGTCGGTGTAGCGGCTCAGCGCCCTGGCCGTGGTCAGTCGCAGGTTCTCCGCCCAGAGGCTGGCGTGGCCGCCGGTGCTCAGCCCCATCGCGCGGCCGGGTTCGCTCGGGAAGAACTCCTCTACCGAGATCCCGAGCATGTCGCGGAACGCGCCGGGGTATCCACCCAGCCGGATGTGGTCGTTCTCGTCCGCGATGCCGCTGAAGAACGTCACCACGGCGTGACCTCCGCCCGCGACGTACTCGTTGATTCGGGTGGCGGCCGCGTCCGATACGGCGTACAGGCAGGGGATGGCGACCAGGCGATAGGTGCTCAGGTCGGTGGTGGGCGCGACGATGTCGACCGTCACGCCAAGGCTTCGCAGCTCGTTGTACACGGCGTGCACCTGGTCCAGGTAGCGCACCGCCTCGGAGGGGCGGCCTTCGCCGTCGGCAGCCCACCACGACGGCCAGCTGAAGATGAGGGCGGTGTCGGCCAGCACTCGGGTGCCGGCGACCTCGCGGAGGCGTTTGAGTACCGCCGACAGGCGCAGGACTTCTTGCCAGGCCGCCGTGTCGGTGCCCGCGTGGGGCACGAGGGCCGAATGGAACTTCTCCGCCCCGTACGGTGCGGCCCGCCATTGGAAGAAGCAGATGGAGTCGGCGCCGCGGGCGACGTGGGTCAGCGAGTTGCGCAGCATCTGCCCCGGCGTCTTGGCCAGGTTGTACGGCTGCCAGTTCACCGCGCCCGCAGCCTGTTCCATGAGCATCCAGGGTGCGCCGCCGGACAGTCCCCGGGTCAGGTCCGCGGCGAAGGAGAGTTCGGCGGTGGGATCGTCGAGCCGGTGGTCCAGGTAGTGGTCGTTCGCGACGATGTCGACGTGTGGCGCCCAGCTCCAGTAGTCCAGGTTGCGGATGTGGGCGGTGACCATGAAGTTGGTGGTGACGGGTACGTCGGAGTGGCGGCGGAGCACCTCGGCCTCGGCCTGGTGACAGTCGAGCAGGGCGTCGGAGCTGAACCGGTGGAAGTCCAGGATCTGGGTCGGGTTGCCGGCGGACAGCGTGGCGCGGGGTGGCTGGATCTCGGCCCAGTCGTGATAGCGCTGGCTCCAGAATGCGGTGCCCCAGGCCGAGTTCAGCGCCGCGATGCTGCCGTAGCGCTGACGTAGCCAATCCCGGAACGCTTCGGCGCTGACGTCGCAGTAGCACAGCGCGTTGTGGCAGCCGAGTTCGTTGGAGACGTGCCAGAGGAGTATGCCGGGGTGGCGGCCGTACCGTTTGGCGACCTGCTCGACCAGGGCGAGCGCGTGCCGGCGGTAGACCGGGGAGCTGGGGCACCAGGCCTGGCGCCCGCCGGGAAACCGGCGGGTGCCGTCGGCGGTGACCGGCAGAATCTCGGGGTGCTGCGCGGTCAGCCAGGGTGGCGGCGACGCGGTCGCGGTCCCCAGGTTGATCCCGATGCCGTTGGCATGCAGCAGCTCGATCACCGCGTCGAGGCGGTCGAAGTCGTACCGGCCGGGCTGGGTTTCGAGGTCGGACCACCCGAAGATGTTGATCGCGACCAGGTCGATGCCGGCCTCGGTCATCAGCGCGACGTCCTCGAGCCATACGCTCGGTGACCACTGCTCGGGGTTGTAGTCGCATCCGAGCGTGATGCCGGCCAACGCCGGGCGGCCGCGACCCTGGTGATCAGCCATGGTCATCACCTCCTTCATCCCGTCCCGGTCCAGCCGATGTGTGCACGTGCACACATCGGCCTGACCTCGGATTGTGTGATCCGGTGTGTGAACGTGCACACAGTAGGTTCGGACGCTCGTCCCGGTCAAGAGCAGCGGCTAAGGTAACGCCGTGCCACCGTCTGGATCCTCATCACGGCGCGCGACCGTGCATGACGTCGCGGCCGCCGCCGGCGTCTCGCGCGGGACGGTGAGCCGGGTCATCAACGGCGGATACGTCTCGCCACGGGCCCGGGCCGCGATCGAAGCGGCCATCGCCGAAGTCGGATACGTGCCCAACACCGCCGCCCGCAACCTCGTCACCCAGCGCTCACAGGCCGTGGGGTTCGTCGTCCTGGAGCCGCATGTCCTCTTCCTCGAGGACCCCAACATCGGGGCGATCATGCTCGGCGCCAACGCGACGCTGTCCGATGCCGACTATCAGATGGTCAACCTCGTGGTGGATTCCGAACGCGACACCCAACGGGTCAGCCGCTACCTCAGCGGCGGCTTCGTCGACGGCGTGATCATCGTCTCCGCCCGCACCCACGACCCGATCATCCGCGTGCTCGCCCAGGTCGGCATACCGGCCGCGTTCGTCGGGCATCCACGCGACCTGGACCGAGGTATCCCGTTCGTCGGCATCGACAACACCGGGTCCGCACGGCTGATCACCGAACGGCTCATGGCCACCGGCCGTCGCCGGATCGGCATGATCGCCGCCGCGGTCGACCGCGACTCCGGAGCCGACCGCGTCGACGGTTTCCGCGCGGCCCTCGGGCCGCGCTTCGACCCGGACCTGGTCGCGGAGGTCCCGCTCTACGACTACTCGTGGGGCGCCAAGGGCATGCGGTCACTGCTCGAACGTGAACCGGCGATCGACGGTGTCTTCGCCGGCTCCGACGCGCTGGCGGCCGGGGCGCTGGAGGTGTTGCGCGAGGCCGGGCTGTCCGTGCCCCGCGACGTCGGCGTGGTCGGCTTCGACGACAGCGCCTGGGCCGTTCGCACCCAGCCGCAGCTGTCCACCATCCACCAACCCGCGGCGAAGCTGGGCGCACAGGCCGCCGACCTGGTGCTGCGGCAGCTGCGCGGCGAGCCCTACGCGAGCGAGGGCATTCTGCTACCCACCCCCATCGTCTGGCGCGGCTCCGCCTGACCCCCGACCACCGGGAGTACCCGTGACCGCAGTCGAACTCTCCGGCGACGGCACCACCGTGGCGATCCACACCCTCGCCACGACCTACGCGCTGCGCCTCGACCCCGAGGCGGGCAGCGTCCGCCCCATGCACTGGGGAGCGCGCATCGGCGTCGACGCGCTCGCTGCGGTGCCCGCGCGCCCGTCCCCGCACCCGGACACCTTTGAGGCCCCCTGGGATGCCGCCGAGGACTATCCGGTCCAGGGTGGACGGGCGTTCGGACCGGCGGCGCTCGGCTGCTGGTTCCCCGACGGGAGCACCGGACTCGAACTGCGGATCGTCTCCCACCACGCCACCGCCGACCAGTTCACGGTCAGCCTGGCGGACCGGCACCAGCCGCTCGCCGTCGACCTGCACTACCGTCCGGCTCCCGGCACCGACGTGATCGAGCGCTGGGCCGTGGTCCGGCACACCGGCGACGCCGGGAACGCCGCCGGGACCGGGGCGGTCGTGCTGCACCGGCATGACTCCGGAGCCTGGTGCGTACCACCACGCGACGACTACCGCATGAGTCACGTCACGGGCGCCTGGTCGGCCGAAGGCCGCCTGCACCGGACGCAGCTGCCCACGGCCGAGACCCACCTCACCAGCCGGCGCGGAGTGACCGGACACCACGCCAACCCCTGGATCATGATCGACGACGGTACGGCCGAGGAGCAGCGCGGCGAGGTCTGGTCGATGGCGCTGGCCACCAGCGGATCCTGGCGCCTGGTCGCCTCCCGAACCCACGCCGGCCGCTGCGCAGTCGCCGGCGGGGCCGGACACGACGGCGTACGGCACGAGTTGCGGCCCGGTGAATCGTTGACCACTCCCCTGTTCGCCGGGCTCTACACCAGCGGCGGATTCGGCGCGGCCAGCCGAGCATGGCACACCTACCAGCGCCGGGAGGTGCTGCCGCACCCAGGCGAGTTGCGACCGGTCCTCTACAACTCCTGGGAAGCCACCACCTTCGACGTCACGGCCGAAGGCCAGCTCGCGCTCGCCAGACTCGCCGCAGACCTCGGCGTCGAAATGTTCGTCGTCGACGACGGCTGGTTCGGCGGCCGAACCAGCGACCGCGCCGGACTGGGCGACTGGTTCGCGAATCCCCACCGGTTCCCGAACGGTCTACGTCCCCTCGCCGACGAGATCCGCGGCCTCGGCATGGATTTCGGGCTCTGGGTCGAGCCGGAGATGACCAACCCCGACAGCGACCTGTACCGCAGCCATCCGGAATGGGTGCACCACACCCCCGGCCACCGGCGCACCGAGCTGCGCCACCAGCTGGTCCTCGACTTCGGCCGCCCCGACGTCCGCGAATGGGCCGCACGCTGGCTCGACCAGCTCGTCCGCGACACCGCTGCCGGCTTCCTCAAGTGGGATTTCAACCGGCCGCTCACCGAGGCCGCCGACCCCGCCTGGACGCAGCACGCCGCGGGCCTGTATGAGGTCATCGACCGGCTCCGCGCCGCCCACCCGGACCTGCGCATCGAATCCTGCGCAGGTGGCGGCGGCCGGATCGACCTCGGCATCCTGCGGCGCACGGACCAATGCTGGACCAGCGACAACACCGATGCCGTGGACCGGCTGGAGATCCAGCACGGGCATGCCCAGGTCTACGCCCCCGCCACGATGGTCGCCTGGGTCACCGACAGCCCCAACCCGCTGACCGGGCGTGAGGTGCCGCTGCGCTTCCGCTTCCACGTGGCGATGACCGGAGTGCTCGGCATCGGCGGCGATCTGACCCGGTGGAGCCCAGGCGAGCTGGCGGAGGCGCGCGAGATGGTCGCGGTGTACCGCGACATCCGGGAGGTGGTGCAGCACGGCGACCTGTACCGGCTGCGCCCGCCGCACTCCGCGACGTCCGCCCTGCAGTACGTCCGCGAGAACCGCATCGCCGTCTTCACGTTCCGGGTCGACGCGGACTTTGCGCCCGGCCTACAGTCGCTGCCGCTGACGGCACTGGATCCCCAGGCGGTGTACCGCGACGAGGACACCGGGGCCACGTATCCGGCATCGCTGCTGTCGGGGCCGGGCCTGCCGGTGACCCTTCCGGACGGTGCGCACGCCAGCTCACTGATCCGCCTGCACCGCGTCGTGGATTGAGGTTCAGGCCGCGATCTGATCGGGGCCGGCGAGGCCCCTGATCCGTCGTTACAACCTTGTGAATGTCAGTCATCGATGTAACAGTTAGTTCATTCGGGATCCGCCCTTGACATCGAAGCGGAGCATCACATGCGCATGGCCGGAGCCAGCTGGTGCGCCCTGACCGTGACCGCCCTAGTCGGGTCCGTGCTCGCGGCGCCCGCCTCCGCCGCGGTCACGCGCGCCCGGCAGGGCAGCCCCGCAGACGTCAGTCGCACCTCGTGGGCCGGCCCGGCGTTTGTCATGAACGGCGGCGGCGCCGTGGTGCCCGCGTCGATGACCAGGGCGATCGACGAGATCCGTGGCGGCAGCGGATCGCTGGACGTGGCGGTCATCGCGGCATCCGGCACCGGAACCCCCGAATGCGATGTCATCATCACGCTGGCCGGCACCAACTCCTGCACCACCCTGACGCTCACCCGGGCGGCCGACGGCAACGACACCCGGGCGAACACCGACATCCGCAACGCCGAATTCGTCTACTTCGCGGGCGGCGACCAGTGCCGGTACGCGGCCTGGCGCGGCACCGCCCTGGAATCCGCGGTGGAGTCCGTTGTCGCCAAAGGTGGCGGCGCCGGGGGTGGCAGCGCGGGAATGCACATCAACAGCGACATCGTGTACGACGCATGCGGCGGCAGCGTCACTTCGGCCACGGCGCTAGCCGACCCGTACGGCCCGAACATGACGTTCACGTACGGGATGTTCGCCTGGCCGGATTACCGCAACACCATCAACGACTCGCACTTCGTCACCCGCGACCGGATGGGGCGCACCATGGCGTTCGTCGCCCGCGCCGTGCGGGATGGCCGGACCACCGGCGGCGCGGCGTGGGGGGTCGGCGCCGAGGAAGGCGGCTCGCTCTACCTCGACCGTGACGGGCTGGCCGCGGTGGTGGCGCGGAATGCGTACGTGGTGCTGGCCGACCATCCGCCCGAGCGGATCCAGCCCGGGCGCCCGCTGAGCTACCGGGGTTTCAAGATCTGGAAACTGGCGCCGGGTTCGACCTTCGACTTCCGGCATCGGCCCACCTGTGGCTATTACCTGCGCGACGTCGTCGATGGAGTGCCCGGCGGCGACTTGTACGACGGCGCCCCGGCGGCCGCCTGCGGCGGCACCACGGCATTCAGTGAGAGCGAGCCGAACGACCCACGCCTGAACCCCGGCGGCCCCGGTCCGGTCCGCGCCGAGCTGGGAGGCTACCGCGGTTCGGGCCCGGACCTACACCCGCACCGTGACGACGCGTTAGATCGCGTGCCGTCTACGCTGGCCGCATGACGGAGCGGGTGGGGGTGGCGGCGGTCATTCGCGCCCGGCTGGGCGAGTGCAGCCCGGGTGAGCGCAAGGTGGGCCGGGCGTTGCTCGCGACGTACCCGGCGGCCGGGCTGGAGACGGTCGCGGCGCTGGCAGACCGGGCCGGGGTGAGCGCGCCGACCGTGCTGCGCTTCCTGTCCCGGCTGGGTTTCGGCGGCTTCCCCGAGTTTCAGCGGGTGCTGCGCGAGGAGCTCGCCGAGCGGGAGATCTCGCCGCTGGCGGCGTACGCGGCGGCGCCGGGCACGACGTCCAGCCCACTCTCACGTGCCGCCGAGGTGCTACCCGGGGCGGTCGCGGGAACCCTCACCGACCTGCCCGAGGCGGAGCTGCACCGCGCCGTGCGGCTGCTGTCCAACCGGCAGCTACGGGTGACCGCGGCAGGCGGCCGGTTCTCCGCCCTGCTCGCGCAGTACCTGGTCTTTCATCTCATGCAGCTGCGTGGCACCAGCCGCCTGCTGCCCGCCGGTCCGGTGGAGCGGGTCGACGCCCTGGTTGACGTGGGGCGCCGCGACCTGTTCGTGCTGTTCGACTTCCGGCGCTACGAGGCGTCGACGCTGGAGCTGGCGCGCACGGTCACGCACCGCGGCGCACGGGTGATCCTGTGTACCGACCGGTGGCTGTCCCCGATCGCCGGCCTCGCCGAGGTGGTGTTGCCGAGCCGGGTCGACTCACCGTCGCTGTACGACAGCTTCGTGCCCGCCCTGGCGCTGCTCGAGGCCCTCGTCGCCGGGGTGATCGACGAGCTGGGAGCCGTGGCGCAGAGCCGCCTGGCCGCCATCGAGGCGGCCAGCCAGCCCTACCTCTGACGTTACATGAATCCGTAACTTCACAGATTCCGTAACGTGCGTTACAGTCACCGGACACCACGAGGTGACCCGGGGAGGTCCCGCTCATGCGCCTCAAATCCGTAGCGCCGTCCGTGACGGCGATAACCGTTCTCCTTGCCGCCGGATGCGGCTCCACCACCGACGGCGGCGCGGCCGCCACCCCGGCCAAAACCGTGACCGTGACCGTCGAGGGCGCGGGCACGGTCACCACGGACACGCGACTCGCGTCCAACGTGCCCGACGACGTCCGCGCCAAAGGCACCGTCACCATCGCCACCAACGCGCCCTACCAGCCCTTCATCGATTTCGCCGCCGAGGGCCGCACGGACGCGTTCAAGGGCCTGGACCACGACCTGCTCACGGCCGCGTCCGCCAAGCTCGGCCTCGCCACGACCTTCTCCCAGCAGCCGTTCGACGGGCTGATCCCTGGCCTGCAGGCCGCCAAGTACGACGCCATCGCGGGCGGCATCACGGACAAGAAGGAACGGCACCAGGTCGCGACGTTCGTCGACTACTCCGCCTCCGGCACCGGCTTCCTCGTCCTCGCGGGCAACCCGCAGGGCATCAGGACGGTCACCGACCTGTGCGGCCGGAAGGTCGCGGCGCAGAAGGCCAGCAACCAGGCCAAGCACCTGGCCGAGTACAGCGCCCAGAGCTGCGCCGCCCGCCCCATCGCCGTACAGGAATACCCGGAGAACCCGCAGGCGGTGCAGGCCCTGTTGGCCGGCAACGCCGACGCGGTCGCCGCGACCCAGGTCAACCTCACCGACATCGCCGCCGGGCTGAGCGGCAAGGCGGAACTCGTCCAGGATCCCACCCAACCCAACGGCTGGCGGGCCAGCCCGAACGGGTTCGGCTTCCTCAAGTCGCGCAAGGACCTGGCCGAGGCGTACCGAGCCGCGTTGCAGGCCCTGATCGACGACGGCACCTACGCCAAGATCCTGGCGCACTACAAGCAGCAGCCGATCGCCCTGACCAGCATCACCGTGGACCAGGCGATCGACTGACCATCCGCACACCGACCGCGGCCGCCGGGCGCGGCGCCACGATTTCCGATTGAGGGCGGACCGTGGCCGTGCCCGGCGGTTGCTCTTCGCGAAGGATAGCCATGGAGATCACGAGTGTGCGGGCCGTGCCGGTGCGCCACTATGGCCGCTGGGTGACCGCGGCGGTGCTGTTCGCGGTGGCGGCCCTGTTCCTCGTCACGCTGCTGCGCAGCCCCAATCTGGAACCGGCGACCATCGGCAGTTACCTGTTCAAGGACTACGTGCTGCGCGGCGTCGGCGTCACCTTGGCGCTCACCGGTGTCGCGATGGTCCTCGGCACCGCCGGGGCGATCGTGCTGGCCGTGCTGCGCCTGTCGGCCAACCCGGTACTGCGCGGCTTCGCGTGGAGTTTCATCTGGTTCTTCCGCGGTACGCCCCTGCTCGTACAGATCATCTTCTGGGGTTTCCTCGGCGCGCTGTTCCCCCGCATCACCGTGGCGCTGCCCGGGCTGGGCGCGGTGTTCGACCAGCCCACCAGCGTCGTCATCTCCGGAACCACGGCGGCGGTCCTGGCGCTGTCGCTCAACGAGATGGCCTACGCGGCCGAGATCGTCCGGGGCGGGTTGCTCGCCGTCGACCGGGGACAGACCGAAGCGGCACACGCCCTGGGCATGCCACCCGGGCTGACCCTGCGGCGCATCGTGCTGCCGCAGGCGATGCGGGTCATCATCCCGCCGATGGGCAACGAGACCATCACCATGCTGAAGTCGACCGCGCTGGTGTCGGTCATCGCCGGACGGGACCTCATGACCGTCGTGCAGGGCGTCTACGGCGGCAACTACAAGGTCATCCCGCTGCTGGTCGTCGCAGCGCTGTGGTACCTCGCCCTGGTCAGCGTGCTGTCGGTCGGGCAGTACTTCGTCGAACGCCGCTTCGGGCGAGGCGTGACCAACCCACGGGAGGGCCTGCGATGACCACCGCGATGGTGCATGCCGACGGCGTGCGCAAACGCTTCGGCGCTCACGAGGTCCTGCGCGGCATCGACCTCAACGTCGCCCCCGGCCAGGTCTGCTGCCTGCTCGGACCCTCCGGCTCCGGCAAGTCGACGTTCCTGCGCTGCATCAACCACCTGGAGACCCTCGACGGCGGCACGCTGACGGTGGACGGAACCCCGGTCGGCTACCGACAGCACGGCGGACGACTGTACGCGCTGCGCCCGCGCGAGGTGGCGACCCGGCGGCGCGAGATCGGCATGGTCTTCCAGCGGTTCAACCTCTTCGGGCACCTGACCGTGCTGCAGAACATCACCGAGGCTCCCGTACACGTGTTGCGCGAACCGGTCGCACAGGCCCGCGAACAGGCGGCCGTCCTGCTGGAACGCGTCGGCCTGGCCGACAAGGCCGGGGCCTACCCGGCCCAGCTCTCCGGCGGGCAGCAGCAGCGGGTGGCCATCGCGCGCGCCCTGGCGATGCGGCCCAAGCTGATGCTGTTCGACGAGCCGACCTCCGCGCTGGACCCGGAACTGGTCGGCGAGGTCCTCGACGTCATGCGAGACCTGGCCGCCGACGGGATGACCATGATCGTGGTAACGCACGAGATGGGCTTCGCCAGCCAGGTGGCCGACCAGGTGGTGTTCCTCGACGGCGGCGCGGTCGTCGAGACCGGGACACCAGCCGAGGTCCTCGGCAACCCCCGCAGCGAACGCACCCGTGCGTTCCTGTCGAAGGTCCTGTGAACCTGCGCGACGCGGCGTGGCAGCGCCATCCCGCGTACCTGCAACGGCTGGGCCGGCTCGTGAACATCGACTCGGGCAGCCGCGACGTGACGGGCCTGCACCGGGTCGCCGGCCTGCTGGCGGCCTGGACCGAGAAGGCCGGGCTGCAGACCCGTCGCATCCCCCTGCGCGACGCCACGGGCGCCCCGCTCGGCGACGCCGTCCTCGCCCGCATCCGCGGTACCGGCACGCGGCGAGTCCTGCTCGCCGCGCACCTCGACACGGTGTTCCCACCCGGCACCGCAGCCAGCCGTCCGTTCCGGGTGGACGGGGGCCGTGCATACGGTCCCGGGGTGTGCGACGACAAGGGCGGCGTGCTGGCCGGGCTGGCCGCGATCGAGAGTCTGCTGCTGTGCGGCCGTACCTCCTTCGGCGAACTCGTCCTGCTCGCCACGCCGGATGAGGAGATCGGCTCGGTGGGCAGCCGTGCGCTGCTCGACCGCCTCGCCCGCGAGACGGACGTCGCCCTGTGCCTCGAGTGCGCCCGCGAGAACGGCGATCTGGTGTCGGGCCGCAAGGGCGTCGCCGACATCAAGGTGACGCTGCGCGGGCGTGCCGCGCATGCGGGCATCGAGCCCGAACGTGGCGCCCACGCCGCACTGGCGGCCGCCCGCCTGACGATCGCCCTGCAGGAGCTCAACGGCCGCTGGCCGTCGGTCACCGTCAATGTCGGGGTGCTACAGGCCGGGGAGCGCGCCAACGTGGTGCCCGAACAGGCCACGCTCGTGGTCGACGTGCGTTCCGACCGGACCGACGCGTTCGAGCACGCGCTCGCGGCGATCACCGCAGCCGCCCATGAACCCCGCGTACCCGGCGTCTCGGCGGTCGTGTCGGTGATCGCCCCGACCCCGCCGTGGGAAGGCTCAGCCGGCACCGACGAGCTGATCAAGCTCGCCAAGCAGGTGGGGACCGAACTGGACGTTCCCGTGCAGGCCGCCCAGACCGGCGGGTGCGCCGACGCCAACCTGCTGGCCGCCGCCGGTGTCCCCGTGCTCGACGGACTCGGACCGGTCGGCGGCGACGACCACAGCGCCGCCGAGTGGCTGGACCTGGCTTCGGTGGCACCCCGGGTCGCCCTGCTCGCCGGGCTGGTGGACACCGTCGCCTCGTGATCGGGGCGGGTTCCCGGGCACTCGCCCGGGAACCCGCCCCAGGCTTTCATGCCCCGCGGATGCTCACGCGCAGCCCGCTGTACGTCGCCGCGCTGCCCACCCCGTAGGCGGTGAACCGCTGGCCGCGACGCAGATCCACCACGAACGCGGGGTGCTGCTCGCTGGTGCGGCCCGCTGCGGTACGGCACTCGCGTCGCCCGGCCAGATCCGCGGCGAGGGTCGACAACACCTCCCGGCCGAACACGTCAGCCGCCGCAGCCGGGCAGCCCGGCGCGGTGCCCCGGTATCCGGGCTTGTTGGTCCTCAGGCGCCACGCTCGCGCGTCATAGCCGTCGCCGTCGCTCAACCGGGTCCATCGCACGCCGCGGATCCTCCAGCCGTCCACGCCTGTGCGCGCCCTGGCGTGGCGCAGATCGAGCACATGGACACCGGAAGCGCCGAGAACGCGCATCGACTCGTGCCGCCCGCCGACCCCGGTGACCTCCAGCGCGGTGTCCTGGTCGAGTCCGAAGACGCGGTCGTGGCCGGTGTCTGCCGCGAGACGCGCCGAGCGGCCCCACCGTCCCCGGTGCGAAAAGTGGGTGTCCAGCAATCCGGCCCGGAAGAACCCGAACCCGCCGGCTGGCAGGTAGCCGAGCTTGGAGGCGTCGTCGAAGTAGCCCGGCGTGCTCCCGTCGCGCAGTCCCTCGTAGGACTCGCCGCCGGTGACCATGTCCCGTCCCGCCTGGATCTGGGCTCCGGCGCTGGTCCCGGCGACCACCGCCCCCGCGTGCAGGCGGGCACGGATCGCCGCCAGGGCGGGCGAGTCCGCACCGCCCGCCCGTTGCATCGTGGTCACGTACCGGTACTGATCGCCGCCGCCGAAGAAGAAGCCGCTGAGCCGGTTGACTTGCGCGACCACGGCCGGGTCGTCGGCGGCGGCGATGTGGTCAAGGTCGATCGGGATCCATTCCGCGTGTGCGCCGTAGCGCTGGAACAGGGCCGCGTAGTAGTCACCGTTGCAGACACTGTTGTTGCAGTCGGGGGTGCCTGCGTCGGGATCCTCGGCGGGCACCGGCGCGGCCGCGGTGATGATGCCGATCCGGGCCCGGCCGGCGCCGCCGGCCAGCCGGACGATGTCGCCGTAGACGGCCGCGTTGTCGTCGGACAGGCCACCGCCGACGAGGACCAGGCTGCCGCCGGACTGGCGTGCGGCGTGGGCTTGGCCCGGCATTGCCACCGGTCCGATTGCGACAGTCGCGGCGCACAGCAGCGCCGGAACCACGCGCAGGAATGAAGGTCGTGCGGACACGTTGCTCCTCACCATTCGTGAGGGCGAACCGTGCACCGCCAGAATATCCCGTGCCGAGCGGACGTCAATACTTCGACCCGAATTCCGATCCCTGGCCTGAACAGGGCGATGGTCAATGCGAATTGACGCTGCGCGAGAAATGAGATGAAGGGGAGAACTCTCTCAGATCCCACCCGGGATGACACCTTGTCCAACCGACCCGCGACGGCCTCGTCACCGTCCGCAATTATCGTGTGTTCACGTGAACATACCTGTTCACAGACCGTAGCGAGGGGCGCCATTGACCCCTCGTCGAGGCGGCACCATTGATGACGGCAATTGCTACGCCGGTGTTTCCCGTACAGGATGTCTGGCGGCAGCCGGCCGCAAGGGTGACTCAGTTCGCGGCTGACGGCTTCCGCCCTCACGCTGAGACAGGGAGACATTCATGCCCACAGCCCCCGCGGCGCGACGTCGCCGGCTCGTACTGTTAGTCGCATTGTCAGTAGTGTTTCTTGCGGCGTCCATTGGGCCGCTGACGAAACTCGCGAACGCGTCCGCGCTCGGCTGCGGCGCAGCGAAGGGCGCCTACGTGTTCGTCCGGCCCAGCGGAGCGAACGGCCTGGGCCACGTGGGCTGGGGCTACCGGACCACGTGCGGCGACAGCTACTCGTTCGGCTCGGTGGAGAATCCCCACGGCAAGCCGCACATCAAGGCCGGGGCCGACAACGGCTCCTGGCGGCAGAACGGCACAGAATCACAGATGCTCAGCGCGATGAGGTCCCGCGGCTACCTCTCCTACAAGTCGACCACCGCCTCGAGCTCACGGTTCGACCCTGGCCCGGCCAACTCGGCGGCGGCCGCCGCAGCCGGGCGAGGCTACGCCGTCATCGGCAACAACTGCGCCGATGCCGTGTGGGATGTGTTGCATGCCTACGGTGTTCCGGATCTGCCCTACCTCCAGCTCCATCCGGCACCCAACAACTGGTACGGCAACCTCGGCCACACCACGCACGTCGATTGGTCGGCATCGACCGGCCTGTAGCTCCGGGCTTTCACGGGGCCCATCGGGGCGGGTGCGCTATGCGGCGAGGCGGTCTCTGCCCGCGCGCTTGGCCGCGTAGAGCTGCTTGTCGGCGGCGGCGAACAGATCCTCGCCGGTCATGCCGGGCTGTAGCGGTGCGAGACCCATGCTGACTGTGACGTGCAGGCCCAGCGCGACCATGTGCCAGTCACGGTCGCGGATGACGGTACGCATGCGGGCGGCGATTCGTGTGGCGCCGGCCAGGTCCGTGGCGAGGAAAACACCGAACTCGTCCCCGCCGAAGCGGGCGGGCAGGTCGGAGACGCGGCTCTCGGAGCGCAGTGCGTAGCCGATCTCCCGCAGCACCGTGTCGCCGACCGCGTGCGAGAAGCCGTCGTTGATCTGCTTGAAGTTGTCCAGGTCGACCAGGAGCAGGCACACCTCCTCGGTGGGGGAATCCTGGGTGCCGAGCTCTGCCATGCGCCGGTCGAAGGCGCGCCGGTTCGCCAGTTGGGTCAGCGGGTCCGTCTGTGCGGCGGCGTCCGCGGTCGCATGGGCAGCCTCCAACTGCACCCGGCGGCTAGCCTGCCGCAGCATCGCCACCCGGTCCAACCGCAGCCGCCACAGTTGCTCCGCGTGTGCGCGCAGCGCGGAGACCAGTTGCGTGGTCGCCGGGCCGGGCGCGGCCTCCGCAGCGAGCAGGCCGAGCTCGAACTGGAATATCAGCCGGTGTCGCGGGGCGCCCGCCAGGGCGCAGAGTTGCTCGGCCGCGGTCAGCTCGCGGGCGGCGTCTTGGAATTCACCGGCACTGCGCAACGCCAGTCCGTACGCCAGATGCGCCAGGCGGGCGTCGAAGAGGCGGTCATCGGCGCGCAGCGTGGAGATCGCGCTGGCGGCCATCTCCCGGGCCTGCGTGGCCTCGCCCACTTTCACCAGTGCGCACGCGAGCACCGCCGACACCAGGGCACGGTCGGACTCGAGGTCGGGCTCGGCGCTCAGGTCGGCCCACGGCCTGGTCAACGCGATGACGTCCCGGTACCGGGCGCCGGCCTCGTCGAGGCAGCCCACGTGCTCCAGCCGCAGCGCCCATTCCAGCAGCGATTCCGCGCGCTGGCCGTCCATGATGACGCGCCGGTTCGGGTCGACCTCCAGCCACTGTGGGTCGGCCCGGGAAGCCAGGTCGGACAGCTCGTACAGCTCTGCCCAGCGGGCCGGTTCGACGACCGACGACATTGCCGAGAAGTACCGCCAGTTCCGGGGGCACGTTTCGAGGATGTTCATGGCTGTCGCGAGCAGGTGCAGGCCATCCTCCAAGCGGCCCATCCGGACGAGGACGTCGGCGAGGTCAGCGCTGGCCTTTGCCTTGCCGGCCCGGGAGGTGGCGCGGCGCAGCAGTTCCCGTCCGAGGGTCTCGGCCTCGGTGTAGCGGCCCAGCTCGGTCAGCACGTATGCCCGGATCTGCAGGACGCCACGTGCCGTGTCCCGGTCGCCAAAGGCGTCTGCGATCCACTCGTTCTCATCGACGAGGTCGAGCACCTCGCCGAACCGGCCATGAGCGTAGAGCCGATGCGGATGTACTGCTAAATGCCCGAGTGGTCCCAAATGCGCCAGGGGCACGAGCATGGCAGAGGTCAACCCCATGCCTACCCCTTCCGCCCCGCCGCCACCCCAGAACTAGATCGGTTACACCCTGCCACTTCTTAGGGCTGCGAACTCGTGACATTCAGGGGCTGGGCACTGCCGCATAGCCCTCGGCGGACGGCGCTCGAGGATTCTGGTGAGCCGGAGGGCTCGCCAGCGCGCCGAGGAGCCCTCCGGCTAAGGGTGATCAGCGGGCACCCTCGAAGCGGATCTGGGGATCGTTCTGCGCCTGAATGCCCCAGACAGCGTCGTAGCGGCTGGTATCGCCGGACAGCGTGTACAGGAACCAGTCGGTCAGTAGCCGTCGGGTCAGCTTGAGCTGCACGGCGCGGTCGATCGATCCGCTGTCGCAGAACAGGGTGCCACTGTCCATGAAACCGCAATGGCAGCCGCCGAGAATGGTGCGCAGCTGCTTCGGTGCCGGTTTGGCCTGGTAGATCGGGATCTGGTTGTCGGCCGGCGGTGCGATTGTGTCGTGATCACCAGCCACCAGCATGGCAGCCATCGGAAGGTTGGCTGCGGCGGTCTTGGCGGACGGGTTCGTCTCGGCGGCGGCGAGATTGGCAACGGTGCGGACGTTTCGGTTTCGGACCGCCGCCAGCACGCTGGCGCCACCGCCCATCGAATGGCCGGACAGAGCAAGTGCGGCGGGGTCGACGTGGTTCGCGAACCGTGATCCCGGCGTCGTGCCCTGGTCGACGAACCAGGTCAGGGTGGCGTTGAGGTCGTCGGCAAAGGCCGAATGGTCGGGCGCCAGGCCACCTTGGGACGTGGGGGCTGCGACGACAAAGCCCCAGGAGGCAAGGTGGGACAGGGTTGAGGCGTACCTGCCGACGCTCTGCAGGAAACCATGGCCGAAGGCGACGACGCCGAACGCGCCGTCGGCGACCGGCCGATTCGCACCGGCCGACGCGGCTGGATACCAGACCTTCGCGCCGAAAGATCGTCTGGCGACGGTGACAGTGACGTCGGTGGTGCCGACGGCGAAAGCGCCCGGTGCCGAGGTGTCGTCGGGAGCGGTCTCGTC
This sequence comes from Krasilnikovia cinnamomea, assembly GCF_004217545.1. Taxonomy (NCBI): domain Bacteria; kingdom Bacillati; phylum Actinomycetota; class Actinomycetes; order Micromonosporales; family Micromonosporaceae; genus Krasilnikovia; species Krasilnikovia cinnamomea. Next base: position 6,049,234 of record NZ_SHKY01000001.1, on the reverse strand, counting down.
CAGGGTGGCCGCACGCCGGGCCAGGTCCGTGGCATCGGCAGCGGTGAGGGCGGTGGCCGGGGTGGGCGCGGCGAGCAGCGTCGCGGTCAGCGCGAGGCAGGCCAGTGCGGTCCGGAACATCGTGCCTCCAGGTGTGAAGGGGGTACGTCGATGGAACGCCCGCACACCCGGCTTTCATATAGATGGTTTTCTATATGGAGAACTCACACACCCTTGTCAATGAAGTCAGTCAGGCCCATTTGCGTCGGGGGCGGATGGATTCCGGCGACATGCCGACGATCCGGGCGCACGAGCCTGCCCGGACAGCGTCGGGGAGACGATCGCGCGGGCCGACTTCGACTGCTACTCGGGCGTGCGGTCCGGCCCTCCAGCCCCTACCGCCATGCGGGGTGGGGTGGAAAGGTTGATGATGTCTGCCTCGGACAGACATGGATCGCCGTGCCGAGATGTCGTGCCCAGCCTGGGGGTGGTGATGCCGGAGCAGGACCCTATCGCCTGCCGGCGGGTCAGCGATGGGAGCACGGTCGGCACCGGGCCGCCGTCGCACATCATCACGCGCTGGGACGGTGAGGAGGTGCGGGTGGCCGAGGGGTGGACCGGGCTGGACGGCTGGCGGGTCCACTTCACCGCGCTACAGCGGATCTCGGCGGCGGCGCAGCGGCTATTTCCTGCCGTCCTCACGTTCGCGCGGCGCGGCATCTACAGCCGTGAGAGGCTGGTTGCCGCCGAGCCGGGCGACGGGGTCACCGTGGCCGCTGCCGCCGCCTGGTGGGGCTTCGCCCGCCCCCACCGCTTCGCCGCCGCCTACCAGCAGCCCTACGGCCAGGCTCCGAGCCGGACGCTGCGCTCATGACCACCCATCGCGAGGGGGGTGGCGTGCCTGCCGGGTGCGTCTTCCGCGACCCGGACCGGCACCGGATCGAGTTCGCCACCACCGACCCGGACCGCGCCCGGACCTATCTCACCGCCGCGTACGACACGATGCTGACCATCCAGCGCGACCCCGCCACCTACCGTCTCCGCCACGTGCGGCTGGATCCCGGACCGTTTCATCTCGACACAATGGAACACCAGGCGACAACCGAGTTCCGCGGTCGCCACTTCATGCCGATCAGCGTGGTGCGGGTCCATCGCGGCTTACGCACCGACCTTGTCCATGACGATCGGTTCGGCCCCGGCGACCTCGTCCTGCAAGCCGACGCGGACAGGCCATGTCACCTGCGGCAGGAATCCTTCCTGGGCTCGCTGGTCGGCATCGCGCCACAGGCGATCGCCGAGGCCGCCGGCAACCGCCCCGAGGAGCCCCTGCCCCCGCTGCGCTTCACCGCCCGGCGCCCCGCCCACCCCGCGGATGCCCGCCGCTGGCTGTACGTCGTCGATTACGTCACCGACAGCCTGAACACCGCCGCCGAGTTCATCACCCACCCCCTGATGATCGGGCCGATGACCCGGCTGCTGGCGGCGGCCGTGCTGACCACGTTTCCCAACACCTACATCCCCGAGGCGTGCTACCAGGATCGCACCGACGCCACCCCGGCGGCCGTGACCCGCGCGACCGCGTTCATCGAGGCCAACGCCGACATCGACATCAGCGTCATCGACATGGCCCGCGCTGCCCGGGTCAGCGTCCGCGCCGTCCGGCGCGCCTTCCGCCGCCACCTGGACACCACCCCCATGGCATACCTGCGCCGGGTACGGCTCGACCGCGCCCACCAGCAACTCGGCGACCGAGTGCCCGGCGACGGCACCACCGTCGCCGACATCGCCGCACGCTGGGGCTACGCCGACCTCAGCCGGTTTACGGCCGACTATCACCGCGCTTACGGGCGACCGCTCGGCCGGGCACTGGATCGCTGATTGGGGTACACGCCGGCCGCGTAACCGGGCGTACGGCGCATCCATGCCGAGCAAGGCGTGAACGCCGACCAAGACGGCACCCCTGACGTGTACGCGGCCCGCCTCGACCGCTGAAGCCTCGACCGACCAGCCCGGGCAAGCAGCGGTAGCCCTCTTCAGAGTGACCACTCGGCTCGGTCGGCGGAGTCCGGTGATCACCGACCCGGTCCAGCAGCCGAGAACGATCAGCCCTAGGGCATGCCGTCGGCTGTTCGGCAGCCCGCGGTCGCCTGTCTCGGTGACGTGGCCGGCTGAAGGGATGAGCTGCACCTTTGTGACAACCGCGCCGCATCGGGACCACACCCATGGTCTCCGAATCTTGAGTGTGGGCCTGACGAGGCGGGCCGGAACGGGGACTTCACGTGGAGCGCACCAGCGCACCCAGCACGGCAGCCACACCTTCGGACGGCGCCCGTGTGGCGCGCTCGGACACGACGTCGTACGGGGCCGGGGGTGGGCTGGTACGCCTGCGGGTGTCGCTGGCACGTACCGCGGGGTTCGCGGCTGTGTACGCGGTCGCGCTGGTGGTCGGGCGGATGACCGTCATCGAGGGCAGCGGCCTGGCGCTGGTGTGGCCCGCCGCAGGTGTCGCGGTGGTGTGGTTCAGCGTTCAGCGCCGTTCCCGCACGCGGTGGGTGGACGTGTGCGCGCTCACCGTGATCGCCCTGGTGGGCAACGCGGCGACCGGGATCGCCCTGATGCCGAGCGCGGTGCTGGCGGGGGCCAACCTGGTGCAGGCGATGGTGTTCGTGTGGCTGCTGGGACGCTGGCGGCCGTTCCTGTGGGGCGCTGGTGGCAGCGCCCGGTTGTCCGCGCCGCGCGACCTGGCCTACGTGCTCGGCGCGACCCTCGCCGCCGCCGCCGCGAGCGGGGCGGTGGGCCTGACCGGTCTGTGGGTCGCCGGCGGGCCGGCCTCGTGGCTGATGGTGGCGGACTGGATGGCCCGGCAGGTCGCCGGAATCTTCGTCCTGGGCACCGCCGGACTGTGGTTCGGTCCCGCCGTCACAGGTTTCCGGGCCCGGCATGGATCGCTGGCTGGATGGTGGCGGGCCACGGACCGGGCGCTGCGGGACATGCCCACCGGGCGCGTCGTCGAGTACCTCGCCGTCACGATCTGCTCCGTGACCGCCTATCTGCTCGGGTTCGTCTTCGACGGCAATCTGCCGCTGGCGTTCCCGCTGATCGCGTTGACCGTATGGGCCGCCGTCCGGCTGCGCACCGGGTTCGTGGTCGCCCACCACCTGATCTTCGGGGCTGCGGTCGTCGGGTTCACCGTGCACGGTGTGGGCCCGATGGCCGCCGTCACCGACCCGCAGACCCGTGCCCTGCTCGCCCAGCTGTACGTCGTACTGATCGCCGCCGTCGGCCTGGCCCTCGCCCTCGGCCGTGACGAACGCGCCGCGCTGGTGGCCGAACTGACCACCAAGGAGAAAGAACAGGCCCGACACGCCGCGCTGCTGAGCGCCATCATCGACTCCATGGCCGACGGCCTGTCCCTGGTCGATGCCGACGGCACAGTCCTGCTGCGCAACCCCGCCGGTGTCCGCCTGCTCGGGCCTGCCGGCACCATACGCGACATGCAGACCCGGGTACATCACCTCGACGGCAGCCCGATCACCGCTCAGGCGCTACCACCGGCTCGAGCCCTGGCCGGCCAGCAGGTCGACCCCGTCGACCTGCTGTTCACCGACCCGCAGGGCCGCGACGTCCGCGTCCTGCGGGTATCCGCGACCCCGCTACCCGGCTGCGACGGCACCCGCAACGCGGTGGTGCTCTACCACGACGTCACCGCCGAACGCCGCCACCGCGACCAGCTCACCCAATTCGCCGGAGTCGTCGCGCACGACCTGCAGAGCCCGTTGACCACGGTCGAGGGCTGGACCGAGACGGCCACCGACGCGCTGGACGCCGATCAGCCCGCCATCGGCCTCGCGCGCGACGGCCTCGCCCGCGTGGCACGCGCCGCCGCGCGCATGCGCGGGCTCATCAACGACCTGCTCGCCTACACCGCGGCCGGCGACGCCGACCTGGCGCCCGCCACGGTCGACCTGACCGGCATGGTCACCGATGTCGCCGCCGGCCGCGCCGACGCCGCGACGGCGGCCGGCCAGCCGGTGCCGCAGGTCGCTCTGGGCCGGCTCCACCCGGTACACGCCGATGCCGGCGCCGTCCGGCAGCTGCTGGAGAACCTGATCGGCAACGCCATCAAGTACACCGCGCCCGGTGTCACCCCGCACGTACGAGTGACCAGCACCCCACTCGACGGCAGAGTGCAGGTCACGATCGCGGACAACGGCATCGGCATCCCGGCCGGGCAGCACGACGCCATCTTCGACAGCTTCCACCGCGCCCACCCGGGCGCCACCTACACGGGCACCGGACTGGGCCTGGCCATCTGCCAGCGCATCGTCACCCGCCACGGCGGCACCATCACGGCCGAGGACAACCCGGGCGGCGGCTCCCGCTTCACCTTCACCCTGCCCGCCACCGCCACCCTGACCAGCCTGCCGGATTCGCACGCGGCGCCACGTGCCCTGCCCACCACGCCCGCACCGGTCGCAACTGCCCGCCTGCTCCACCACCGAGCTCCCGCCGCCGCGACGCCATGCGGTACGGCGCCGCGAACAGCCTGACCAGTCTGCGACCGCGTCGCGAGACAGGTACCCCGTGGGGTATATTGCTAGGTCAAACACACGGAGGAGACGAGCGTGGAGATCGACGCTGACGCGGTGGGCGATGTCATCAAGCGGCTGCGCCGCGCCGAGGGCCAGATCCGCGGCGTGATCGCCATGCTGGAATCCGGCCGCGACTGCGCCGATGTGGTGACCCAGCTCGCCGCGGTGTCCCGGGCGCTCGACCGCGCCGGCTTCAAGATCATCGCCGCCGGGCTGCGGCAGTGCGTCACCGCCCAGGAGTCCGGTGAAGAGCAGGCAATCGACGTGGCCCAGTTGGAGAAGTTGTTCCTCTCGCTGGCCTGACCCGTGAGCTCGGTGTGGGCAGTGCTCGTCGTCGTGTGTCCGGTGAGCGCCGGCTCTGGTGGTCTTCTTAGATCGTTCGGATGATGACGAACGCGGCGACGGCGAGGACCAGGTAGGCGAAGAGGCGTTGCAGGCGCCGGGTGGGTATCCGGGAGGCGATCCGGGCGGCCGCGAGTGACCCGGCGATGGCGGTCAGGGTGAAGGCGGCGGCGATGCGGTAGTCGATGGCCGCGTCGCCGGCGTGCGCGGCGAACCCCGCAGCCGAGTTGATCACGATGATGACCAGTGACGTGGCGACGGCGGCGGGCATGTCCAGGCCGAGGAGCAGGACGAGGGCGGGGATGATGAGGAAGCCGCCGCCGACGCCGAACAGGCCGGTGAGGAAGCCGACGGCGATGCCGGTGCCGATGGATTTGGGCAGGCAGCCGCGCCAGTTGATGCCGCCGCCGGGCAGGGCGCAGTCACCCCCGCTGTCACCGGTCTCGCGCAGCATGCGTAAGCCGGCGGCGACCATCAGGGCGGCGAATCCGACGAGCACGATGCGCGGGTCGAGCAGGTGGTTGACCGCGGCGCCGGCGAAGGCGGCGGCAGCGCCGGTGGCGCCGACGATGCCGGCGATGCGCCACTGCACCAGGCCCGCACGCAGCCGCGGAAGAAGAGCGGTGGCTGACGAGATCCCGACGACCAGCAGCGAGGTCGGCACGGCCGCCGCGAGGGGTTGGCCGGCGCCGTAAACGAGGGCGGGGACGGCGAGGATGGATCCGCCGCCGCCGAGCAGGCCGAGCAGGACCCCGATGAGCGCGCCGAACCCGATCGCCGCGCTCATGACGGGTCCCCGGGATGCGGGTCGCCGACCGGTGGCCGGCCCGGGCGGGCCGACCACGCTGCGGTGTTGTCGTTGCACACCGGCGCCTACCGCGGGTCTTCGCTCAGGACGGCGACCACCTGGTCGAGGTCGGTCCGGGGACCGCGGTTGTAGGGCAGTCTGGCCAGGAGCATGCCCATGGCACAGGTGTTAGTGAGCGCGGCGACGGCGAGCCCGCCGCCGATCAGCGCGGCGATCCACTTGGCCGATTCGAACGCGACACTAGCCAGTACGGCCGAAAGAACGATGCCGCCGGCGACGAGGCGGACCTGTCGTTCCAGGTCCCAGCGGGGAGTACCGGTGGTGACCGGCGCGCCGGCCGCCTGCCAGGCGGTGATGCCGCCTTGCAGGACCCGCAGGTTCGGCAGTCCGGCGATGCTGAGCCCTTGTTCGGCCTGGGTGGCGCGTTGTCCGGAGCGGCAGACCAGCACGACCTGCTCGTCGAGGTGGTGCCGGAGTTCGTCGCGGTGTTCCCGCAGCAGGTCCAGCGGCACGTTGTAGGAGCCGGGGATGTGCGCGGTCTCGAACTCCGCGGGGGTGCGCACGTCGATCAGCCGGGGCGCGTCATCGGCCGCGACGAGTTCTTTCAGGGTGGCGACGTCGAGCGTGGTGGGGCTGCCGGTGTTGCTCATGGGGGCGGAACTCTCCTGAGTCGGGGAAGCGTGTGGGTGCCCTGAGGATGGCGGGGTGGGGTCAGGCCGGCGTGGCGGCGGTGCGCTCGGCGAGGGCGGCCCGGACCTCGGTCATGTCGAGGTCGCGGACGCCGCGGATCACTTGTTCGAGAGCGGCCGCCGGGAGTGCCCCGGGCTGGGAGAAGACCAGCACGCCGTCGCGGAACACCATCAGAGTCGGGATCGAGGTGATCCGCGCGGCCACGGCCAGCGCCTGCTCGGCCTCGGTGTCGACCTTGCCGAACACGATGTCCGGGTGCTGCTCGCTGGCACGTTCGAAGACCGGCGCGAAGCTGCGGCACGGCCCGCACCAGCCAGCCCAGAAGTCCACCAGCACGATCGGGTTGTCGGTGACCGTCTGCTCGAAAGAGTCCCTGGTCAAGGTCAGGCTTGCCATCATCGCCTCCACAGGCTGGTCGGGTTGTCGACGAAGCCACGATACCCCGGGGGGTATGGTTTCGGGAACGTCATGTGAGCCAAGCGATACCCCCGGGGGTTCCGCTGACAATGGCAGCGGCGGCAGCTATCGTTGACTCATATACCCCTGGGGGTATCCGATACTGAGGTTGGCGGTCACGAACCAGCTCCGCCGGCCGAGCAGCCGAAACGCCGAACTCTGAAGGGATAGGGCATGTTGTTCACGCAGTACTACCTCGACTGCCTGTCGCAGGCGTCGTACCTGATCGCCGACGAGAGCACCGGACGGGCCGTACTGGTCGACCCGCGCCGCGACATCGCCGAGTACCTCGCCGACGCCCAGGCGCACGGGCTGCACATCGAAGGGGTGATCAACACCCACTTCCACGCCGACTTCGTCGCCGGGCACCTGGAGGTCGCCGCCGCCACCGGCGCCTGGATCGGCTACGGACGACGCGCCGACACCGAATACGACATCCGCAAACTCGCCGACGGCGACCGCATCAGCCTCGGCGAGATCACCCTGGAGATCATGGAAACGCCGGGGCACACGCCGGAGTCGATCAGCGTGCTCGTCTACGAACACCCCCACGACACCGTGCCCTACGGCGTGCTCACCGGCGACGCCCTGTTCATCGGCGACGTCGGCCGCCCCGACCTACTCGCCTCCGCCGGTGTCACCGCCGACGAACTGGGCCGCATGCTCTACGACAGCGTGCAACGCAAGCTGATGGGCCTGCCCGACGCGGTGCGGGTGTTCCCCGCCCACGGCGCCGGGTCCGCCTGCGGCAAGAATCTGTCCACCGAGCGGCAGTCCACCATCGGTGAACAGCGCCGCACCAACTACGCCTGCGTTCCGATGGACGTCGAGCAGTTCCTGACCCTGGTCACCGGCGGCCAACCCGCCGCGCCCGGCTACTTCGCCTACGACGCCGCCCTCAACCGCCAGTCTCACGCGCTGCTCGACCCCGCCACGGCACCCCGTGCCCTGAGCACCGCAGAGTTCACCGCAGCCCGCGCCGCGGGCGCACTCGTCGTCGACGCCCGCGACCCGCAGGAATTCGCGGCCGGACACATACGCGGCTCGGTCAACGTCCCGGCCGACGGGCGCTTCGCCGAAACCGCCGGCACGGTCATCGCACCCGGGCGGCAACTCCTGGTCGTCGCCGCACCCGAGCAGGCCGCCGAGACCGTCCTGCGGCTGGCCCGCGTCGGCTTCGACACCGTCACCGGCTACCTCACCGACCCCGAAACCAGCCTCACCGAACTGGCCGACCAGGTGGTACCGGCCAGCCGGCTCACCGTGCCCGACCTACACGCGGCATTGCGGCAGCCCAGCCCGCCGGTGGTGCTCGACGTACGTAACGCCGCCGAACGCGACGGCGGATCGATCGCCGGATCCTTGCACATCCCGCTCGCCGAACTACCCCACCGCCTCAAGGACATCCCCGCCGACCGGCCCGTCGTCGTGCACTGCGCCGGCGGCTACCGCTCCTCGGTCGCCGCCAGCCTGCTGCGCGCCCACGACCACCCCGACGTCTCCGACCTCATCGGCGGCTACAACGCCTGGCACACCATGCTCCACCCCACCACAGCCTGACCCCACGCATCCCTCAGGAGCCACGATGAACCCACGACCACGCGTCGCCGCCACCCTCGCCATGAGCGCGAGCCTGCTCGCCGCCACGGCCGGCTGCTCCGACACCACCCCGGCGATCGTCGACCAGGCCGCGGCACGAACGCTGATCGACGTACGCACCCCGGCCGAGTTCGCCGGGGGCCACCTGCGGAACGCCCTCAACCTCGACGTGCAGTCGCCGGCCTTCGCGTCGGAGGTCGGCCGGTTCGACCGGTCCGGAAAGTACCTCGTCTACTGCCGCTCCGGCCACCGTGCCGAAGCCGCCATCACCAGCATGCGGGACCTGGGCTTCACCGACCTCGTCAACGGCGGCGGATACGACCAGCTCAAGTCCGCCGGCGTCCCCACCGCCTGACCACCGCAACCCACCAAGGAGACTGCCATGTGCCGATCAGTAACCTGCCGCACCTGCGGGAAGACCACCTGGGCCGGCTGCGGCCAGCATGTTGACCAGATCATGCGAACCGTGCCCAGCGGCCAACGTTGTCCCGGACATAACAGCGACGAACCGGCGCCCCGCCGCAGTCTCATCCACCGGCTCTTCGGCCGCTGAAGAGCCAGGGCGTTCGGAAATCACGGAATCGTTGCGCCGAGCCGGCCAAGGTGCCGGAGTTGACGGGACTTCCTGCCCCTACGTCCACCCGGCCACCTGGATACCCTCAGGGGTATAGGCGACGACCGGGGCGACCAGGGTCGATCCGGTCGGCCGCCACGGTGCTGGACCTCGGAAGGTGTGCGATGCGCAAGAAGGTTCTCGTCCTCGGCTCGAACTTCGGCGGGCTCACCGCAGCGCTCGCCGTCAAGCACGAGCTGCACGGCGACGTCGACGTCACGGTCGTGTCCACCAGTGACCGGTTCCTGTTCAACCCCAGCCTGATCTGGCTGCCCTTCGGCAAGCGCCGCCCGGAGGACATCAGTTTCCCGGTGGCGCCGACCTTCGAGGGGCACGGAATCGAGTTCATTCACGCCGGGGCCACCGCGATCGACCCGGACCGCCGGACCGTGACCGTCGCCGCCGGCGGCCCGGCAGGCACGACCCACCGCTACGACTACCTGGTGATCGCCACCGGGTACCGCAACCGCCTCGACGTCGTTCCCGGCCTTGCCGACAACGCCGTCACCATCACCACCCTGCCGGACGCGATCAAGGCAGGCGAGGCGTGGCAGCGGTTCCTGCACGATCCCGGACCCGTGGTCGTCGCGGCCACCCAGGGCGCCGGCTGCTTCGGCGCCGCGTACGAATTCCTGTTCAACATCAGTCACCAGCTGCGCAAGGCAGGCATCAAGAAGCGGGTGAAGCTCACCTACGTCTCCGCCGAGCCGTTCCTCGGTCACTTCGGGATCGGCGGCCTGCCGCATGGCGAGTCGTTGTTGAAGATGTTCCTACGCAAGGAGAACATCGACGCCCACCTCGGTGGCCCGATCGACCACGTGGCGTCCGACGCCGTCGTGCTGGGTGACGGCACCGAGATCCCGTTCTCGTACGCCATGATCGTGCCGCCGTTCGCCGGGCAGGAGGTCGTGGCCCGGACCGGGACACTCTCCGACGACAAGGGGTACGTTCCGGTGCGCGACACGTATCAGAGTCGGAAGTACGACGACGTCTACGCCGTCGGGGTGGCTGCTGCGGTCGACGTTCCATGGCAGACCCCCACCCCGGTGGGGATCCCGAAGACCGGCTTCCCCACCGAGGTCATGGCGCACACTGCGGCCGCCAACATCGTCGCGCAGATCCGCGGCGCCGAGCCTGCGCATACCAAGGCGTTCGGCGACATCAAGGCCGTCTGTGTCATGGACGCTGGCAACAACGGCGTCATCATTCTCGCGGACAAGATGCTGCCGCCCCGCAAGCACGGCGTGCTCATCCCTGGCCCGCAGGCACATCTGATGAAGCTCGGCTTCGAGAAGTACTTCCTCTGGAAGGCACGCCACGGCTATGTAACTCTGCCCTGAGCTGCCCCGCGCCCGCCGGGCATCGAGGGTCTCGACCCTCCCGACGGAGCGGGGGCGGAACGCGCCCCCGCCTCCGTCACCGGCAACACACGCCGGTTCTGCCCCGCGCTCACCCAGAGGGCGTGTAAGCCGTCCGAATGGCGCCGGCCACAGAACCGGTCCCCTTCTGCGACGGGTTGCGGTAGCGCCCGAAGGGAGTGGCGGATGTATGCCGCACTCAGTCAGTCGCGGCCCAGCAGGTGACGTACCTCTTCCAGGTCGACAATCTGAGCGATGGGTAGCCGTGGGGGATGTGCCGCGCCGGGGTGGTCCGGGTCCGCGATGCCGATCCGGAGCACGAGAAATGGCCAGCCCAGGTCGTCGATGGCGCGGCGCAGAGCCGTGCGGGTCACCGGTACCTCGATCACCGCGCTGAGTGGAAGCACCGAGGCGCCGAGCCGGGTCGCCGTCAGCCAGGCCGCGGACAGCGCCTCTCCCGCCCGCAGCCAGCACGACGGCTCGTCCGAGGCGCCGAACAGCACCGCATACCGCGCCGCCCGGTCATGCCCAGGACCGGACGGCAGCGCCCCGGGCTGCCCGAAGTCGCGCACCGGCACCGTCGTTGCCGGCTGTTCACCGGTCAGCGTGCCCGGGGGAATGCCCAGCCTGTCGTGGCGTCCGATCCAGTACGTAAGCTCGTCCTGAATCTCAGGGTCTGCCTTCTCCACAGCGTCGGCCCGCGAAGCGGCTGCGGCCAGGTCGAAGACGTGCTCGCCGGTGAGCAGGCCACACGCGATGCCCTCCGCCTCGGCCGCCGCCACGACCTGCGTCAGCGTGGCTTCCGGGAGTTGGGTGTCGCTGACCGGGCGCCGATCGGTGTGCCGCAGCTCCACGGTCTGCACCAGCCGCGCCGCGGCGGCGTCGGGCTCCCGGTGCACGGTCGGCGTGAGCACCGCCAGAAGATCGGGCTGATCCGGGACCGGGAGCCGGTCGACGGTGTAGTCCCAGCCGGCTGCGGTCAGCGCCGTCCGGGCGTGGTGCAGCGCGGCTCCGCAGCTGATCATCAGCAGCCGGCCGTCCGGATCGATCGCCGGAAGCTGCCGGCTCCGCACGGCGGTCAGCTCCATCCGGTCCGGCCGGATCGTCCACCGCCAGGGCTGCGTGTTGTGCACCGACGGTGCGTAGCCCGCCATCGCCGCGGCCCGTGCGAGCACCGCAGCCGTCGAGCTGGTGCGGATCGTCATGGTGGTAGCACACCTACTTCCAGTGCCGGCGCCTTACCCTCACTGTGAATCATCAGCCATTCCTCAGGCACGAGGCGAAAGGCCCCGCCGGAGCGGGACCAATGATTCGCTCCGAGAGCGTCGGAGTGCCCGGTGGCACCGTCGGACTGCCGTCCCGGCCTTGCGGGCCTGCGTCAGGCCCGCTGCCAGGTTCCAGGTCACCTCCGGGGCCGAAGGGCCCGCTGAATTGAGGAAGGCGCCGGTCGCGCAGGGTGCGCTGTTCGATGCGGGTCAGCTGATACCGAAGCCCAGGCCGGGTCCGGCCATCGTCCGATCGTCGAACTCGTAGGTCAGTTGGCTGACGACGTCCACGACACCGGGAATCCGCCGGATGTGCCGTTCCACGATGTCGCGCGTGGACCACCGCTCGACGGCGCCCGTGACGGTGACGACGCCGCCACTCACCGTCACGCCCACACCGGTCGACTCCTCCGCGAGGAAGACCCCGAGAACGTCGTTCTCGACGTCGACGCGGATGTCGTCGTCCGGGCGCAGATGAACCTTGAGGAGGTCACCGCGCGACACGATGCCGACCAGCCTGCCCAGGTCGTCGACGACCGGCAGGCGCTTGACATCGTGCTCGTTCATTCGGCGAGCCGCGGCCGCGATGGTGGTGACGCCGCTGATCGCCTCGATGGCCGGCGCGGTCATGAGATCGCGCGCCGTGGCAGCTTGACTCTTGCCCCGTTGGCGCCGGCGCTTGCGGCTCTCGAACAGGCGCGGCTCGTCACCGGCGTATTCGATCTTGTTGAGCAGGTCTGCTTCCGAAACCACACCGAGAACGCGGAGGAAGTCGTCCACGACGGGCACGGCGCTGACCCGGTGTGCGATGAGGGTGTCGACCACGGTGCGATACGGAGCATCCGGTGGCACAGAGATGACCTTCGTCGTCATCACGTCGTCCACGGTCAGGTTCTTCAGCATGCGACCCTCCTCAGCCGTCGGCCGTCACGCTACGGTCCACCGCACGCGGGCCGGCAGAGTCGAGCGTCCTTGCCGGGCGGGCCTACCGTCCCGGCAGGGATTCCACCTCGACCGCAGACCCCCGGGGGTGAAGGGCGCCTGAGCCGAAGGTCCCTCGGAGTCGTGACATCGGTCCATGTCCGCACGTTCACCGGGCGATGATCCTTAGGCGTGGCCACTGATCCTGACCTCCGCACACTGGTGCCAGTCATTGCCGCGTGGACACAGGTCATCCGTTGTGGATGCCCCACGGGCCGACGGGCCGCAATCCCGTGGGAGTCGGCAGGCCACGGAATGTCACCCGACCCGCCAATCTCGGTAGGAATGGAACCAGGGACACCGCCGTACCGGCATAGGCTGGGCCGGACCCCGCACGGCCTCGAGATGTCAAGGGGTGTGACATGCAGCCAGGAAGCGACGCCCGGCACGAGCCGCCAACGGTTATCGATGCGCTCGCGCTGCAGGACCTGTTCGACGCGCTGCACGGCCGCGGCTATACGGTGGTCGGCCCGACGGTCCGTGACGGCGCGATCGTGCTCGACGAGCTCACGTCCGCCGCGGATCTGCCACACGGCTGGGGCGTCGACAGCGAGGCGGGCCGTTACCGGCTGCGCCCCCGCGACGACAATGCCGCCTTCGCCCACTCGGCCGGTCCACAATCGTGGAAGAAGGTGCTGCACCCGGCCCGGGCCCGGATGTGGTCGGCCGACCGGTCCACCGGGACAGTGGTCACCGAACCGGAAGAGCCGCAACGGTACGCGCTGCTCGGCGTCCGCCCCTGCGACCTGGCCGCCATCGGCGTGCTGGACCGGGTACTGACCGGTGGCCGGCACGTCGATCCGATCTACGCCGGTCGCCGCGACGGCAACCTGATCATCGCCGTGGAGTGTACGGAGCCGGGCGCCACCTGCTTCTGCACCTCCATGGGCACGGGCCCGCATGCCGAATCCGGTTTCGATCTCGCCCTCACCGAGCTCGTTGATGACGCGGGGCACCGGTTCCTGGTGCGGGCCGCTACCCCAGTCGGGGCGGAGGTACTGGGCGCCGTACCCGGTCACGTCGCCGACGACGCGACCGTCCGAAAGGCCGAGGGCGCCGTCGCCGCGGCCGCCACCCGGATGGGCCGCGAGCTACGCACGGAGGGCCTGCCGGAGATGCTGGCCGCGAGCCGGGAGTCGCCGCACTGGGACGACGTCGCCTCGCGCTGCCTGACCTGCGGCAACTGCACCATGGTCTGCCCGACGTGCTTCTGCACCACTACGGAGGACGTCACCGATCTGACCGGCGAGCACGCGGAGCGGTGGCGTCGCTGGGACTCCTGCTACGACCTCGACTTCACCTACCTGCACGGCGGCAGCGTGCGCACCAGCGGCCAGTCCCGCTACCGGCAGTGGATCAGCCACAAACTGGGCACCTGGCATGAGCAGTTCGGCTCCTCCGGGTGCGTCGGCTGCGGCCGCTGCATCGCGTGGTGCCCGACCGGCATCGACATCACCCAGGAGGCGGCCGCCCTGTTCTCCCTGCAGGAAGCCTTCCCCTCGCCGGAGACCCCCGACCGAGAGGACCGGACATGAGCGACCCGATTGCTGCCCACACCGTCTTTGCCGAGCTCAGCGACGCCCAGCGCGCGCAGCTGGCCGCCTACGGCACGCCGGAGTCGTACCGAGCTGGTGAACGGCTCTTCGCCGAGGGCGGGGACGCCGACCGGTTCTGGCTCATCGGCTCCGGTAGCGTCGCTCTCGACATGCGGGTGCCCGGCCGGGGCGAACAGGTCATCGAGACACTGTCCGCAGACACCGTCCTGGGCTGGTCCTGGCTGCACCCGCCCTACCGGTGGCACTTCGGCGCGGTGGCCCGCGAGGACACGACGACGGTCGTGTTCGACGCCGCCGCTGTCCGGGATCGTTGCGCGGACGACCCCGCGTTCGGGTACGCGATCCTGCGCTGCTTCACGCCGGTCATCATCGAGCGGCTGATGGCGACCCGGCTGCGGGTGCTGGACCTGTACGCGACCCCAGCGCAGGCCGGCCGGCCCTCGACCGAGGTGCCGTCGTGACCGCGCCAGCCGCCACGTCCGTCGCGACCACGGCCGCGCTGCCGCTGCCGTACCGGGTGGTGTCGCGGCGGGTGGACACCTACGACACCGTGACGGTGGAGCTGGCACGCGACTCCGGCCCGCTCCCACCGTTCGCGGCCGGACAGTTCGCGATGCTGACCGCGTACGGGATCGGTGAAGTGCCCATCTCACTGAGCGGCGGCGGAGCGAGCGGCGACCGCCTGGTGCACACCATCCGCGCGGTCGGCGCGGTCACCCGGGCGCTGACCGGCACGGCGCCGGGCGGCACGGTGGGGGTCCGCGGGCCATACGGCACCGGGTGGAACCTGCGGGACGCCACCGGCGCGGACGTGGTGATCGTCGCCGGGGGCATCGGCCTCGCCCCGCTGCGGCCGGTCGTGCTGGCCGCGCTCGCCGACCGGGCCCGGTACGGGCGGGTGAGCGTGCTCGTCGGCGTCCGCACCCCGGCCGACCTGCTCTACGGAGCGGAGCTGCGCTCGTGGGCCGACGCGGGCATCGACGTCGAGGTCACCGTCGACCGGCCGGACGGCGACTGGAGCGGGCACGTCGGTGTGGTGACGTCGTTGCTGGCCCGCGCGGCGTTCGACCCGGCGCGGACGGTCGCGTTCATCTGCGGCCCGGAGGTGATGATGCGGTTCACCGCACAGGGGCTTCTCACCCGCGGCGTCCCGGCCGACCGGATCAGGGTGTCGCTCGAACGCACCATGCGGTGCGGCGCCGGCTGGTGCGGGCACTGCCAGCTCGGGCCGTTGCTGCTGTGCCGCGACGGGCCGGTCGTCGACTGGGCCGGGGCGGAACCGCTGCTGAGCGTACGGGAGCTGTGATGGACGACGACGGACTGCCGACCCTGGCGGTGTGGAAGTTCGCCTCGTGCGACGGCTGCCAGCTGACCCTGCTCGACTGCGAGGACGAGCTGCTGGCCGTGGCGGGGCGGGTGCGCATCGCGCATTTCCTGGAGGCGAGCCGCGCGGTGCTGCCCGGCCCCTACGACGTGTCCCTGGTCGAGGGATCGATCACCACGCCGGAGGACGCGGAACGCATCCAGCGGGTCCGGCAGATGTCCCGGACGCTGGTGACCATCGGCGCGTGCGCCACCGCCGGCGGGGTGCAGGCGTTGCGCAACTTCGCCGACGTCGACGAGTTCACCTCGGTGGTCTACGCCCAGCCGCGGTACGTGTCCACGCTGGCCACCTCCACCCCGATCGCCGCACACGTCGACGTCGACTACGAGCTGCACGGCTGCCCCATCGACCGCCGCCAGCTGCTGGAGGTCATCACCGCGCTGCTGGTAGGCCGCAAGCCAAACATCCCTGCGCACAGCGTGTGCTTCGAATGCAAGCAGCGCCATGCCGTGTGTGTGGTGGTGGCGCACGGGACGCCGTGTCTCGGCCCGGTCACCCATGCGGGTTGCGGGGCGTTGTGTCCGGCCCACCAGCGTGGCTGCTACGGCTGTTTCGGACCGATGGAGTCCCCCAACGCCGCCGCCGAGGCCGGGCTGCTGCGGGCGACCGGCATGTCGGAGGCCGACATCGTCCGGGCCTACCGCACCTTCAACGCGGCCGCCCCAGCATTTGTCGAGTTGTCCCGGGTCACCGTCGGCCCTCCCCCGGCGGCGGGTCCCGGAGAGGTGGAAACGGAGCGTCGATGACTCACCGGTCGGATCGGACCCTCGACGTACGGGCGCTGGCCCGGGTCGAGGGTGAGGGCGCCATGCACGTACGGGTCCGCGGGGGCGCCGTCGAGGACGTCCGGTTGGAGATCTACGAGCCGCCGCGGTTCTTCGAGGCGTTCCTGCGGGGGCGCCGGTACACCGAGCCGCCGGACATCACCGCCCGGATCTGCGGGATCTGCCCGGTGGCGTACCAGATGAGCGCGTGCGCGGCGATCGAGGACGCGTGCGGGGTGCGGGTGGACGGGCCGATCGCGGACCTGCGGCGGTTGCTCTACTGCGGGGAGTGGATCGAGAGCCATACCCTGCACATCTACCTGCTGCACGCGCCGGATTTCCTGGGCTACCCGAGCGCGCTGGAGCTGGCGAAGGACCGCCGGGACCTGGTCGAGCGCGGTCTGGCGTTGAAGAAGGCCGGCAACGCGATCGTCGAGCTGCTGGGCGGCCGGGCCATCCACCCGATCAACGTACGGGTCGGCGGCTTCTACCGCGCCCCCGCCCCCAGCGAGCTGGCCGCGCTGGCCCGGACGCTGCGGGTGGCGCTCGATCAGGCCCTGGACACCGTGCAATGGGCGGCCGGGTTCGAGTTCCCGGACTTCCACCACGACCACGAGATGCTGGCGTTGACCACCGACGGCCGGTACGCCATCGAGGGTGGCACGGTGGCCACCACGGGCGGCCTGACCTTCGGGCCAGGCGACTTCGAGCAGCACGTCATTGAGGAGCAGGTGCCGCACTCCACCGCGCTGCACGCCCGGCTGGCCGACCGCGGCCGGTATCTGGTCGGCCCGGCCGCCCGGTACACGCTCAACCGGCGGTGGCTGTCGCCGCTGGCCCGCGAGGCCGCCGACGCGGCCGGGCTGGGCGAACAGTGCCGCAACCCGTACCGCAGCATCCTGGTCCGTGCCGTCGAGGTGGTGTACGCGGTCGAGGAGGCGTTGCGGCTGATCGACGCGTACGAGCCGCCGGCCCGGCCCGCCGTGGACGTGCCGCCCCGGGCCGGGGTCGGTTTCGGCGCGACGGAGGCACCGCGCGGGATCCTGTTCCACCGCTACGGTCTGGACGCCGAGGGGCTGATCACGACGGCCCGGATCGTGCCGCCCACCTCGCAGAACCAGGCCAGCATCGAGGACGACCTGCGCCGCTTCGTCGCGGCCCGGCTGGACTTCGACGACGAGCGGCTGACCGCGGAGTGTGAGCAGGCGATCCGCAACTACGACCCGTGCATCTCCTGCTCCACCCACTTCCTCGACCTGACGATCGACCGGGGCTGACCCGCGTGGACGGACAGCGCTGCGTGGTGATCGGGGTCGGCAACCAGTACCGCCGCGACGACGGATTCGGCCCGGCCGTGGTGGCCCGGTTGGAGGTCCTGCGGCAGTCCGACCCGGCACTGGCCGCGGTGGAGCTGCGGGCGTGTGACGGGGAACCGACGCGGCTGCTGGACCTGTGGACCGGCACCGACCTCGCCGTGGTCGTCGACGCGGTCCGCGACGGCAACGACCATGGCGGCCACCGGTACGAACTGGTCCTCGACGAGGTCGCCGAGCTCGCCGACGCCCGCTCCGCGAGTTCCCACGGGGTCAGCCTGGGCAGCACGGTCGAACTCGGCCGGGCCCTCGGGCGGCTACCGCGGCGTCTGGTGGTGCTGGCCGTGGGGGCGATCGAGTTCGGCTTCGGCGCCGGGCTCAGCCCGGAGGTGGCCGCGGAGGTGGACCCCGTCGTCGCCCGGGTCCGCGAGCTGGTGGGCTGAGCGATGGCCGTGACGCCACGGGAAGCACCGGCCCGGGAAGTCTGGTCGATCCGGGTCCGGGGCACGGTGCAGGGCGTCGGGTTCCGGCCCTTCGTGCACCGGCTGGCGAGCGGGCTCGGGCTCGACGGGACCGTCCGCAACGTCGACGGGGACGTGGTGGTCGAGGTCGCGGGACCGGCCGACACCCTCGCGGCCCTGGTTCGTGCCCTGCGGGAGCAGCCGCCACAGCACGCGGTCGTGGCGCACGTGACCGTCACGCGCGGCGGAGACGCAGGCGCCCTCGGGGCCGGGTTCACCGTGGCCCTCAGCACGAGCGCAGCCACCACACGGCCGGGCTTCGCGGGCCTTCCCGTCGACCTTGCCACCTGCGACGACTGCATACGCGAGCTGTTCGACCCGGCCGACCGGCGCTACCGGTACCCGTTCGTGAACTGCACCGCCTGCGGCCCCCGCGCGACCATCGTCGACGCGCTGCCGTACGACCGGGCCCGCACGGCGATGGCCGGGTTCGCGCTGTGCGCGGCGTGCGCCGCCGAATACGCCGACCCGACCGACCGCAGGTTCCACGCCGAGCCGGTCGCCTGCCCCGCCTGCGGGCCCCGCCTGTCCTGGCGACCGGCCGGGGAAGCGAGCGACCCGGGCGCGACCAGCGAGGAGGCGCTGGCCGCCGCGGTAGCCACGATCGCCGCCGGGGGAACCGTCGCCGTCAAAGGGCTGGGCGGATACCAACTGGTCTGCGACGCGACCGACACCGCCGCGGTGCACCGGTTGCGCACGCGCAAACGGAGGCTCCGCAAGCCGTTCGCCGTCATGGTCGTCGACACCGCCGCCGCCGGGGTTCTCGCGCGCATCTCCCCTGCCGAGCTGCGGTTGCTCACCGGCCCGGCCCGCCCGATCGTGCTCCTGGCGACCCATCCGGGCGCCCCGACGGCGCTGGCGTCCGGCGTGCACCCCGGCACCGACCGGGTCGGACTCTTCCTGCCCGGCACCCCGCTGCACCACCTGCTGCTGCGGGCACTGGCCCGGCCGCTCGTGGTGACCAGCGGCAATCTCTCCGACGAACCGATCGCCATCGACGACACCGACGCGACGGCCCGCCTCGCGCCGGTGGCGGACGGGTTCCTGCTCCACGATCGGCCGATCCGCGCGCGCTACGACGACTCCGTGGTCCGCGTCATCGGCGGGCGGCGCTTCACGGTGCGCCGCGCCCGCGGCTACGCACCGGACCCGCTACCGCTGCCCGTCGCGACCGACAGGTCAATTCTGGCGGTCGGTGCCCAGCTCAAGCACACGTTTACGCTGGCCCGCGCCGACCGGGCGCTGGTCGGCCCGCACGGCGGCAGCCTCGACGACGCCGACGCCCTGGCCGCGTTCCACGCCACCCTCGGGCAACTGACCCGGCTGCACCGGTTCACGCCCGACGTGCTCGCCCACGACCTGCACCCGGGATACCTGTCCACCCGGTACGCGGCCGGACAGCCGCCCGGCCTGCGCCGGGTGCCGGTCCAGCACCATCACGCGCACGTGGTGTCGTGTGCCGCCGAGAACGGCGTGCGCGGCCCGTTCCTGGGCGTCGCCTATGACGGGCTCGGTCTCGGCGCGGACGGCACGCTGTGGGGCGGTGAACTGTTGCTGGCCTCGTACACCGGGTTCCGCCGGTTGGGCCGTTTCGGCACCGCCCCGCTGCCGGGCGGGGAGGCGGCCGTGCGCCGCCCGGCCCGCATGGCGCTGGGTTACCTGCTCGGCGGCGAGTTCGCCGTGCCCGCCGGGCCGGCGGCCGGTTTCCTCGGCCGGATGCCGTCCGCCGAACGTGACACCATCGCGCGGATGGTGGCGCGCGGGGTCAACAGCCCGCACACCTCCAGCGCGGGCCGGCTGTTCGACGCGATGTCCAGCCTGCTCGGCATCTGCGACGACGCGGACTACGAAGGCGAGGCGGCGGTGTTGCTGGAGGCTGCCGCAGCAGCATCCGGCGGCACCGAACCGCTGCCGTGGCGGCTGACCGAGGTGGACGGCCTGTGGGTTTACGACTGGAGCGGCACGCTCACCGCTGCGCTGGAACGCGCCCGCGCCGGGACGCCCCCGAGCGAGCTGGCGGCCGGGTTCCACGCCACGATCGTCGCGGTGACCGTCGCGCTGTGCGTCCGCGCCGCCGAACAGACCGGGGTGACGGCGGTGTGCCTGTCCGGCGGGTGCATGCAGAACCGCATCCTGGCCTCCCGGCTGCTGACCGAGCTGGGCACGGCCGGGCTGACCGGCCACCTCAACCATGACGTGCCCGCCAACGACGGCGGGATCAGTTACGGCCAGGCCGTGGTGGCGGCCGCAACCTGCGACGAGGGAGGCTGATCGGCGTGTGCCTCGGCATCCCCGGCCGGGTCACCGAGGTGACCGACCGGGACGGGCTGCTCATGGGTGTCGTCGACTTCGACGGCATCCGCAAGGACGTGTGCCTGACCTACGTCCCCGACGTCCGCCCCGGCGAATACGTCATCGTCCACGTCGGCTTCGCGATCACGAAGGTGGACCGTCGGGAAGCCGAACGCACCCTCGACGTGCTGCGGGCGATGGGCGACGCGGTACGTGACGAACTGGGCGAACCCCTGCCCGCGAAGGATCGCACAGCATGAAATACCTCGACGAGTACCGAGACCCCCGGCTCGCCCGGGTGCTCCTGGACGAACTGCACCGCACCACGACCCGGCCCTGGAGCCTCATGGAGGTCTGCGGCGGCCAGACCCACACCATCGTGCGGCAGGGCATCGACGAGGTGCTGCCCCCCGGCATCCGCATGATCCACGGGCCTGGCTGCCCGGTCTGCGTGACCCCGCTGGAGACCCTGGACCGGGCGATGGCCATCGCGGCGCGGCCCGAGGTCACCTTCACCAGCTTCGGCGACATGCTACGGGTGCCCGGCTCGCACACCGACCTGCTGGCCCTCAAGGCGCGCGGCGCCGACGTACGGGTCGTGTACTCCCCCATGGACGCGGTCGCCCTCGCCCAGCAGCAGCCCGATCGCGAGGTGGTGTTCCTCGCCGTGGGGTTCGAGACCACCGCGCCGGCCAACGCGACGGCGGTGCTGCATGCCGCGACACTCGGACTGACCAACTTCACCATGCTGGTCAGCCACGTGCTCGTGCCACCGGCCATGACCGCCATCCTGGACGCGGCCGAGTGCGAGGTGCAGGGCTTCCTCGCCGCCGGGCACGTCTGCACGGTCATGGGCTGGACGGAGTACGAACCGCTGGCCGCCCGGTACCGGGTGCCGATCGTCGTGACCGGCTTCGAACCACTGGACCTGCTGGAGGGCATCCTGATGGCGGTACGCCAGCTCGAACAAGGCCGCTTCGAGGTGGAGAACCAGTACGCCCGCGCGGTTCAGCGAACCGGCAACGGCCCCGCCCAGGAGGCGGTGCGGCGGGTGTTCCGGATCAGTGACCGGGCCTGGCGCGGCATCGGAACGATCGGCGCGAGCGGCCTGGAACTGGCCGACGCGTACGCCGCGTTCGACGCCACCCGCCGCTTCGACGTGGGGCGGCTGACCGCGGCGGAGGACCCGCGCTGCATCGCCGGGCGGATCCTCACCGGGCTGAGCGTGCCGACCGACTGCCCGGCGTACGGGACCACCTGCACTCCCCGGTCCCCGCTGGGTGCGCCGATGGTGTCCAGTGAGGGCACCTGCGCGGCGTTCCACCGCGCGGGCCGTCGCCGCCCCGCCGGGGCTGCCGTCTCCGGAGGTGCCCGGTGACCGCGGTGGATCCGCTCGCGGCCAGTTGCCCGCTACCGCTGGCCGAGACGGAACGGGTCCTGCTCGGCCACGGCTCCGGCGGGCAGCTGTCGGCCGAGCTGATCGGCGACGTGCTGGTGCCCGCGCTCGGGTCGGCCGCGCCGGCCGGGGCGCTGGAGGATGCCGCGGTGGTCCCGATCGACGGGGTCGACGTCGTGCTCAGCACCGATGCGTACGTGGTCAGCCCGCTGTTCTTCCCCGGCGGCGACATCGGCGCCCTCGCCGTACACGGCACCGTGAACGACCTGGCCATGCGCGCCGCGCTGCCGGTGGCCCTCGCCGTGGCCTACGTCGTGGAGGAAGGCTTCCCCCTGGCCGACCTGCGCCGGGTCGCCGCGTCCGTCGGCGCGGCCGCCCGAGCGGCCGGGGTCCCGGTGGTCACCGGCGACACCAAAGTGGTCGGCCGCGGCGCCGCCGACGGCCTCTACGTCGTCACCACTGGCGTGGGACAGCGCCTCGCCGGTGCCGCGCCGTCGGCGACCGGCGCCGCACCCGGCGACGCCGTGCTGCTGTCCGGACCGATCGGCAGCCACGGCACCACCATCCTCAGCGTGCGGGAAGGGCTGGGCTTCGACGCCGACATCTGCTCGGACACCCAGCCCCTGCACCGGCTCGTCGCGGCCATGGTCGACGCCGGTGGCGACGCCGTCCACGCGCTGCGCGACCCCACCCGCGGCGGCATCGCCTCGGCGCTCAACGAGATCGCGGTCACGTCCGGCGTCGGCATCGAGATCGACGAGCAGGCGCTGCCGGTACCCGCCCCGGTGCAGGCGGCCTGCGAGATCCTCGGCCTCGACCCGGCTCACGTGGCCAACGAGGGCTGCCTCGTCGCGTTCGTCGCGGCGCACCGGGCCGACGCGGTCCTGGCCGCGATGCGCTCCCGGCCGGAGGGCCGGGCCGCGGTCAACATCGGCACCGTACGCGACACCGAACCCGGCCGGGTGGTCGTGCGGACTTCCGTCGGATCCCGCCGCATCCTCGACATGCTCGTCGGCGAACAACTGCCCCGCATCTGCTGACAGGTGGCCGACCGGCCGTCCAGAACCCGGCGCTGGCGGCCGGTATCGGCGCGCAGGTAGGTAGGACCTAACTGTCCCGATCGGTGGTGGCATCCGGCCCTACCCGCAGATCTGTCACGGGGGATACCACTGAGCCAGGAGTGGGCGACGAAGGTGAGGGGAAGATGTCGCGCTACGTGTACGACTTCAGCGAAGGCAACAAGGATCTCGCGGACCTGCTGGGCGGCAAGGGCGCAAACCTGGCCGAGATGACCCGGATGGGCCTCCCCGTGCCGCCGGGCTTCACCATCACCACCACGGCGTGCCGCGAGTACCTGGCGACCGGCGCGGTGCCCCAGCACCTGTTCACCGAGGTCGAGGAGCACTTGCGGCTCGTGCAGGACCGCATGGGCAAGCGGCTCGGAGATCCGCGCGACCCGCTGCTGCTGTCGGTGCGCTCGGGCGGCAGATACTCCATGCCCGGCATGATGGAGACGATCCTGGACATCGGTCTCACCGACGCCAGCGTGCTCGGCCTCGCCGCGAAGAGTGGTGACCCACGCTTCGCCTGGGACTCCTATCGGCGCCTGATCCAGATGTTCGGCAAGACCGTCTTCGGGGTACCGGGCGAGGCATTCGCGGCAGAGCTCGCCGCCGCATGCGCCCGCGCCGGAGCCGCGACAGATGCGGAACTCGGCGTGGGGCAGCTGCAGGATCTGGTCGGCGCCTACCAGAAGATCTTCTATGCGCACGCCGGCCGTGACTTCCCGCAGGCGCCACACGAGCAGCTCTACCTCGCGATCACCGCGGTCTTCAAGTCCTGGAACGCCGAACGCGCCGTGCTCTACCGCCGCCGCGAACGCATCCCCCAGGACCTGGGCACGGCGGTGAACGTGATGGCCATGGTCTTCGGCAACCTCGGCGCGCGCTCCGGCACCGGGGTCGCGTTCACCCGTGACCCCGCGACCGGCCGCCGGGGCGCCTACGGCGACTACCTGCCCAGCGCCCAGGGCGAGGACGTGGTCGCCGGTATCCGCAACACCGTTGGCCTGAGCGAACTCGAACGGATCGACCCGCACAGCTACCGGCAGCTGCTGGCCATCATGGAACGGCTGGAGCAGCGCTACCGCGACCTGTGCGACATCGAGTTCACGGTCGAGGACGGCACGCTGTGGATGTTGCAGACCCGGGTCGGCAAGCGCACCCCGGCCGCCGCGTTCGTGATCGCCGCGCAACTCGTCGACGAGGGCACGATCACTCTCGGCGAGGCGTTGCAGCGGGTCACCGGTGAGCAGCTCGCCCAGCTGATGTTTCCCAGCTTCGACGACGCGGCCGCTCCGGCGCCGCTCACCACCGGCGTGCCCGCGTCGCCGGGCGCGGCGGTCGGCGCCGTCGTGTTCGACTCCGCCGCGGCGGCCGCCGCGACCGGACCGGTCATCCTGGTACGCCGCGAGACCAATCCCGATGACCTGCCCGGCATGGTCGCGGCCGAGGGCATCCTGACCTCCCGTGGCGGAAAGACCAGTCACGCCGCCGTGGTCGCCCGCGGCATGGGAAAAACGTGCGTCTGCGGCGCGGAGGACGTGGAGATCGGGCCGGACGCGTTCACCGTGGGCGGCCGCACGGTCCACGCCGGCGAAGTCATCTCCGTCGACGGCACCACCGGCCGGGTCTACGCCGGAGAGGTACCGGTGCGGCCCTCGGCGGTCGTGCGGTACTTCGAGGGCGAGGCGACCGCGCTGGGCGACCCGTTGCTGTCAGCGGTCCAGCGGCTGATGGTCCACGCCGACCACGTCGCCCGGCTCGCGGTGCACGCCAACGCCGACACCGCGGCCGACGCCGCGCGGGCGCGGCGCTTCGGCGCCACCGGCGTCGGGCTGTGCCGCACCGAGCACATGTTCCTCGGCGAGCGCCGGGAACTCGTGGAACGGCTGATCCTCGCCGACGACGACACCGAACGGGAGCAGGCGCTGGCCGCGCTGCTGCCGCTGCAGCGCGCCGACTTCGAGGAACTGTTCGCGGCGATGGACGGCCTGCCGGTGACCGTACGCCTGATCGACCCGCCGCTGCACGAGTTCCTTCCCCCGCTGGAGGAGCTGGCCGCCCGGGTAGCGCGCGCCGAAGCCCTGGGCGAGGATCCGGGACACGACGCGACGCTGCTCGCGGCGGTGCGGCGGATGCACGAGGCCAACCCGATGCTCGGCCTGCGCGGCGTACGCCTCGGGCTGGTCGTGCCCGGCCTGTTCGCGATGCAGGTCCGCGCGGTCGCGCAGGCCGCGGCGGCGCGGGTCGCCGCCGGCGGCGACCCGCGCCCCGAGATCATGGTCCCGCTGGTCGGCACGGTGCAGGAACTGGAGACGGTACGCGCTGAAGCCGAGGCTGTGCTGTCCGGCATCGAGGGCGCACCGCCGATCCGGATCGGCACGATGATCGAGGTGCCGCGGGCCGCGCTGACCGCCGCGCAGATCGCGACCGCCGCCGACTTCTTCTCCTTCGGGACCAACGACCTGACCCAGATGACCTGGGGCTTCTCCCGCGATGACGTGGAGGGGGCCTTCTTCAGCCGCTATCTCGGCCTGGGCATCTTCGCGGTGTCGCCGTTCGAGACGATCGACGTGTCCGGGGTGGGTGAGCTGGTCCGCCTCGCCGTCGAACGGGGCCGGAAAACCCGGCCGGACCTGACCGTCGGCGTCTGCGGCGAGCACGGCGGAGACCCCGCCTCGGTGCGGTTCTTCCACGCCACCGGGCTGGACTACGTGTCCTGCTCGCCCTTCCGTGTACCCATCGCCCGCCTCGAGGCGGGACGCGCCGCCATCGGCGGGTCCGCCGCCTCGGACAGTAGGTGAGGAGGACGCCATGTCTACCGTTGTCGACGACCGGAGTGCCACCATGCACCGGTCCGATCTGATCCCGGTGCGCCACGGTGATCGCGAACTCGGCGCCTACCACCTCGCGTCCGAGAAGATCACATTCGTACCCGCCGTGGACGTCACCCGGATCGCCATGGCGTCGATCACCGCCGCCACCGTGACCGCCGTGGCCGTGGCGACGGCCGCCGCCGTCCGGCGGCGGCCGGCCATCGGTGCGGTGACCATGGGCCCCGGCGGCTGGGTGAGCCTCAAGGGCACCGGCCTGCCGCCCCTGCGCGACGGCGGTCACCGGCCATGGTGGGCCCGCCTGCTCCGGGCGCACCGGCTGGTTGCCCGGTGCTGAACCGGATGTCCGTCCGGTCGCGGCGCGGATCCGCCCTGAGCTGACCCGAGGGCAGGCCGGTCCGGCAGGACCTCCGGAGGAGATCCAGGGGCCGGACGACCCTGCGCCGGACCGGCTCGCTCCGCTTGGCTGAAGGGAGATCCAGGAGAGGAATCCGACCGTGACCACCAGCACCGTGCCTCGTCATTGCGTGACCACCGTGGACGCCCTCACCGCGGACGGGGGCATCGTGCACCTGCGCCCGGTCAGACCCGACGACGCCCCGGCATTGAGCGCGCTGTACCGGTGCTCCTCGGCCGACGGCCTGCGCATGCGATTCTTCGCCGCCCCGTCCGGCAGCACCCTGGACGACGAGGTCCATCGGCTCTGCGAGCCGCCAACGAACGAGCACCAGGCCATCGCCGCCGAGCTGGCGGGATCCATCGTCGGCGTAGCCTCCTACGAGCCATACGACGGCCCGCGGGCCGAGTTCGCCATCTTCATCGACGACGCGCAGCGTGGCCGCGGCATCGGCACGCTGCTGCTCGAACACCTCGCCGACACGGCCCGCCGCTGCGGCATCACCCATCTCGTCGGCGAGGTCCTGCCCGGCAACACCGCCATGCTGCATGTCGCCCGTGACCTCACGGCAGGTTCCCGCGCGACACTGCACGACGGCCTGTTCGACGTCGCGGTGCCCACCGAGGACGAGGACGCGCAGCGGGCAATCGCCGACCGCGAACGCCACGCTGAGCGCGCCTCCCTGCGCCCTCTGCTGCGACCGTCCGCGGTGGCCGTCGTGGGCGCTGGCCGCCACCCCGGCGGCACCGGGCATGAGACGCTACGCGCGCTGCGCGAGTACGGCTTCACCGGCCACCTGTACGCGATCAACCCGCATGCCGACACGATCGCCGGTGTCCCGGCCCATCCCTCGCTGAAGGAGCTGCCCGGCCCGGTCGACCTGGTGGTGATCGCGGTGCCCGCACCGATGGTCGTCCCGGTGCTGGCCGATGCGGCGGCCGCCGGCGCCCGCGCCGCGGTGGTTCTCAGCGCCGGATTCGGCGAGAGCGACGGGCTCGGCCGGACCCGGCAGGCCGAACTCGTGCGTCTCGCTCGTGACCACGGCATCCGGTTGGTCGGACCGAACTGCCTCGGCGTGCTCAGCACCGACCCGGAGGTGCGTTTGAACGCCAGCTTCGCGCCGATGGTGCCGCCGGCCGGCGGACTGGCGGTGGCGTCGCAGTCCGGCGCGGTCGGCATCGCGGTGATCGAGCACGCCGCACGAACCGGGTGCGGGTTGTCCGCGTTCGTCTCGCTGGGCAACAAGGCGGACGTCAGCGGCAACGACCTGCTCGCGTACTGGTTCGACGATCCGGCCACCACCGCCATCGCGCTGTACCTGGAATCGTTCGGTAACCCCCGCAAGTTCGGCCGGCTGGTACGGGCCCTGTCGCGCCGCAAACCCGTACTGGCGGTCAAGAGCGGACGGTCGATCGCCGGCAAGCGCGCCGGTGCCTCGCACACCGCGGCGGCCGCGGTCCCCGACGTCACCGTCGACGCGCTGTTCGCGCAGGCCGGCGTGGTCCGTGCCGAAACCTTGGGCGATCTGCTGGATGCCGCCAGGCTGCTCACCGACCAGCCCCTGCCGGCGGGTGACCGGCTCGCCGTCGTCGGCAACGCGGGTGGCCTCAACATCCTTGCCGCGGACGCCGCCGAGGCGGGCCATCTGCGGGTGCCCGCGCCCAGCGCAGACCTGCGGCAGCGGCTGACGACCGTAGCGCCGGGCGCCGCCGGGCACGATAATCCCCTCGACCTCGGCGCCGGCGCCACACCTCGGGTGTTCGCGGACGCGGTGGGCGCGGTGGCGGCCAGCGGCGAGGCGGACGCCGTGCTGCTGGTCCTGGTCGCCACGCGGGCCAACGACGTCTCGGCCACGCTGGCCGCGCTCGCCCCGATCGTCGACGCGCATCCGGCGCTGACCATCGCCGCCGTCGTCATCGGCGCCCCCGGCACTCCCCCGACGCTCGGCCGACGACGGGTGCCCGTGTTCGACCTGCCGGAGCGGGCCGTCCGGGCCTTGCGCCACGCTGCCCGCTACGCGGCCTGGCGACGCGAGCCTCTCGGCGGATGGCCGGCGCTGCCCGACCTCGACCCGGACACCGCCCGGGCCTGCGCGGCGGAAGGACTCGCCGCGGGCGGTGGATGGCAACCGCACGAGCGTACGGCCCGCATCCTGACCGCCTACGGCATCCCGCTGGCCCCCGCCGCGATCGCCCTCGACGCCGATGCCGCGGTGGCCGCGGCCGGGCGGTTCGGGTATCCGGTCGCGCTCAAATGCGCCGACCCCGAGCTGGTGCACAAGAGCGACACGGGCGGGGTCCGGCTCGGTCTGACCGATGCCGACCAGGTGCGCTCGGCGTTCGCCGGGGTCACGGCCGCCGGACGGCCCGGGTACGGCGCTGTGGTGCAGCCGATGCTCTCCGGTGGGGTCGAGCTGAGCTGCGGCATCGTCCACGACCCGCTCTTCGGCTCGCTGGTCATGGCGGGGCTCGGCGGCGTACACACCGACCTGCTCGACGACCGCGTGTTCCGGCTGGTCCCGCTGACCGACCTGGACGCCGGCCGCATGTGGCGGGCGCTGCGCGGCGCGCCGCTGCTGACCGGCTACCGCGGGAGCCCACCGGCCGACACGGCCGCGGTGGAGGATCTGCTGCTGCGCGTGGGACGGCTCGCCGAGGACCTGCCCGAGGTCGCCGAACTCGACCTCAACCCGGTGCTCGCGGGTCCGGCGGGTGTCGTCGCCCTCGACGCCAAGCTGCGGCTGCATCCCGCGACCGGCGAGCCCGACCCGATCCTGCGAGACCTCCGCCGCCCCTGAGGCCGCCGCGGTCGCGGAGGCGGAATTGGTACCGGGGTCTTACGCGGTGACGTTCGGCCCTGTTCACCGTCCCTCGGGCGGGCGAACGCTCAAGGTGGTGACTGAGGACGCCGACCGCGTCGGCACGGGCTGCACACGGTGGCCGAGCCGGAAAGCTTCCTGGTTACCAAGCAGGGCCGGCTGGAACCCGACGAGCAGGCCCGGGCCCGGCAATGGGGCGCCCGGCTGGCCGATGTCGCCCCGACCGGAATCGGGTACCGAAGGATTGACCGAGAGGATCGATCATGCGATCCACGAAGGCCGCGACGGCGTTCGCGGCGGCCATCGAGACCCACGCCGCCGTGGTGTATCTGGCCGGCGACCGTGCATTCAAGCTGAAGAAGCCGGTCGACCTCGGCTTCCTGGACTTCCGCGAACGCGCCGTCCGGGAGTCGGTGTGTCATCGCGAGGTCGAGCTCAACCGGCGCCTCGCACCGGACGTCTACCTCGGCGTCGCGGACGTCCACGGCCCCGACGGGAGCGTGTGCGACCACCTGGTCGTCATGCGACGGATGCCGACCGACCGCCGTCTCACCACGCTGCTGGCCGCGCAGGCGCCGGTCGATGAGGCGCTGCGACGCCTGGCCCGGATGCTCGCCGCGTTCCATGCTCGAGCGCACCGCGGCCCGGAGGTCGACGCGGAGGGCGGCCGCGACGCGCTGCGCGGGCGATGGGATGCCACGTTCGCGCAGCTCCACCAGTTCTACGGCTCGGTCCTTCCGGAGGCCACCGCCGCCACGGTCGAACGGCTAACACACGACTTCCTGGCCGGCCGCGGTCCCTTGTTCGCCGACCGGGTGGCGGCCGGGCGGATCGTGGACGGCCACGCGGACCTGCTCGCCAACGACATCTTCTGCCTCGACGATGGTCCCCGCGTTCTCGACTGCATCGAGTTCGACGACCGCCTGCGCTACGTGGACGGGCTCGACGACGCGGCCTTTCTTGCTATGGACCTGGAGCGCCTCGGCGCGCCCCGGCTCGGCGCGGCCTTCCTGGACTGGTACGCGGAGTTCACCGCCGACCCCGCACCGGCGTCCCTGCGGCACCACTACGTCGCATACCGGGCGTACGTCCGCGCGAAGATCGCCTGCTTGCGTCACGCGCAGGGCGACGCCGCCGCGGCCGGAGAGGCGACGCTGCACGCCGAGCTGGCGATGCGGCACCTGAGCACCGGTGCGGTGCGTCTCGTCCTCGTCGGTGGCGCGCCCGGCACGGGGAAGTCGACCCTGGCCGGCCGGCTCGCCGACCGGCTCGGCGCGGTGGTCCTGACCAGCGACCGGGTCCGCAAGGAGCTCGCCGGTGTCGCGTCGGGGCAGCTCAGCGCGGCGCCGTACCGCGAGGGAATCTACACCGCGCAGTGGACCCAGCGGACCTACGACGAACTGTTCCGCAGGGCCGGCCGCCTGCTCGACCATGGTGAGACGGTGCTGCTCGACGCGTCGTTC
This sequence comes from Krasilnikovia cinnamomea, assembly GCF_004217545.1. NCBI lineage: Bacteria > Bacillati > Actinomycetota > Actinomycetes > Micromonosporales > Micromonosporaceae > Krasilnikovia > Krasilnikovia cinnamomea. The sequence continues at coordinate 6,018,752 of NZ_SHKY01000001.1, read as the reverse complement.
ACCGACGCGGCGCAGCGGTCCGGCGCGCGGGACGTGGCCACGGCGACGCACAGCATGCTCACCGAGCTGCGCTGCACGGCCACCCCGGCCACGGTCGCGCAGCGGATCGCCGGCCGCACGGGCGACCCGCAGGAAGTGTCCGACGCGGACGCGATGATCGCTGCAGTGCTGGCCGCCGAGGCGGACCCGTGGCCGCAGGCTCGAACCATAGCCACCGACACCACACCGGAGGCGTCGATGAACGCCGCGCTCGCGGCACTCGACGAGGCCGGCCTGGTCCTGGTGTGAACGCATTGCTCCAGCCACGCCCGCGTCCGCTCGGCCGCTCTCCTGGCGTCTGGCGGGGCGAACTCTGGAAGGAGGGGCCATGCCGGTCCCGTGGTTGATCTTCTGGTCGGTCACCGAGTTGGTGATCATCGTTGCGGCCGTGTGGTCGTGGTGGAGTCCACGCGCGATGCACGTCGGCCGGGTCGCTGTCGCCACCCTGTTCATCGCGGGTGGTGCGCTGTTCAACACCCTCCATCTCACGACCGGCGGCGACTACGCCGGCTTCGCCGACGCCTCCTACCTGCCGTTCGTCACCGACACCTGGCGTGCGGTCGTGGCACCACATCAGGACCTGTTCATCGCCCTGCTCATCGCGTTCGAGTTGGGGGTGGGCGTGCTGATGGTCAGCGGCGACCGCTGGACCAGGCTGGGTTTGGTAGCGGCGATCGGCTTCCATGTCGGGTTGATGTTCTTCGGTTGGCTGTACTACCCGTTCTCGATCGCGATGATCGTCGCGTTCGTCTTGCTGCTGCGCGCCGAACGCCGGCCTGCCGGCGACACGGCGACCACCGCTCTCCCGCGACAGAGCACACTCGCCACGCCACGCCACGCGCGCCACTCGGCATAGCGGTCATTGTGCGTCTTGTCCAGGTCCCACCTCGTGGGGGACGGCGGCCCACTTGGCGAGGACCTACGGCCCTGCCGCGCGTACCCGGGCATGGCTGATTCTGATCATGGAGGGGCCACCAGTGGCAGGCACCCGCAGGCCAGAGCGGTAAGACACTCAGGTGGTCCGACAGCCCGTCCACTCGGCGGGCACCACCGAACGGAGACCATCATGATCGCGCGGGTAGGGGATCGGCTCGTCCTCAAGGGTGTTCACCTAGGCGACCTGCCACACGTCGGGGTGATCACGGCCGTCCGGCACGCCGATGGCAGCCCACCGTATGAGGTCCGCTGGCTGGACGACGGCCGGTACGCCTTGGTCTTCCCCGGGCCGGAGGCCCACGTGGAGCCGGCCCAGCACGGGAACGTCGGTCACCGATGACCCTTGCGCAAGCCGGGCCCCGACCGGCAGGACTGTCTTCCGCGGAGGCCACGGAGCTGCTCAGCGTCCATGGGCCCAACGCGGTAGCCCAGCCACGACCGCAGCGACTTCCCAGCCGGATCCTGCGCCAGCTCACCGACCCACTTGTCGCGCTGCTGATCGCCGCGGCCGTGGTGACCACGGCACTCCAGGACCTCACCGACACGATCGTGATCGCGCTCGTCGTGGTGCTCAACACGAGCATCGGTGTGGTGCAGGAAGTCCGCGCCGACCGGGCCATCGCGGCACTCGACCGCCTCGCCGCCCCGACCGCCCGGGCGATCCGCGACGGCAACGACGTGGTGATCCCCGCCGCCGACCTCGTGCCAGGCGATGTCGTCCGCCTTGAGGCCGGCGACGTCGTACCCGCCGACCTGCAGCTGCGCGACGCATTCCGGTTCCGGCTGGATGAGGCCGCATTGACCGGCGAGTCGGTGCCCGTCGAGCGCAAGCCCGGCGACGAATCGTACGCCGGGACGGTCGTCGTGGTGGGCCGGGCGACCGGGGAGGTCGTCCGTACCGGGCCGGCCAGCGCGCTGGGCCGCATCGCCGAACTGGTCGTCGGCACGCGGCCGACCCTGACTCCGCTGCAGCGTCGCCTCGCTCGGCTGAGCCGCGTCCTGGGCCTCACCGCCGTGGTGCTGTCCGGCGTGGTCTTCGCACTCGGCCTGCTGGCCGGACGCGAGGTCGTGACCATGGCGGTGACCGCCGTGAGCCTCGTGGTCGCCGCCGTACCGGAATCGCTACCCGCGGTGGTGACCCTCGCGTTGGCACTGGGCGCCCACCGGATGGCACAGGCCCGAGCCATCCCCCGCCGTCTGCACGCCGTCGAGACCCTCGGTTCGGTGACGGTCATCGCCTCCGACAAGACCGGAACCCTCACCGAAGGCCGCATGGCCGTCCAGACAGCCGCGGTCACGGACGCCACCCGCTACACCGTGGTCGGTGCCGGATACTCTCCCGCCGGAGAGGTACGCCACGACGCTGAGCCGGTCGACCCCCCAGAGATGCTGCGTGAGCTGGGGCGTGCCGTGCTGCTGTGCAACGACGCCGCCCTACTCCCCCCGGACACCGACCACCCGCAATGGACCGCGGTCGGCGATCCGCTGGAGGCGGCGCTGATCGCCTTCGCCGCGCGGTGCCGCCTCGACGTCGACGGCGAGCGCACCGCCCACCCCAGAGTCGCGGAACACCCGTTCGACCAAGCGCAGCGTCGCATGGTCACCGTCCACCAGAACCCGGACGGCTCGCACCTGATCGTCTGCAAGGGGGCTCCCGAAGCCGTACTGCATGAGCCGGTCGTGACCGGCCCGCCCGCCACCATCATGGCGCTGCGGACGGCGGCGGCCGACATGGCAGCCGACGGCCTACGCGTCCTGGCGGTGGCCGCAGCGGTAGCCGACGGTTCCGTCGACGTCGCGAACCCGGCGGGACTGCGCCCCCTCGGCGTGGTCGGGATCGGTGACCCACTGCGGGCCGGCGCCCCGGACACCGCCGCCATGTTCGCAGAAGCAGGCGTGCGGCTCGTTCTCATCACCGGTGACCACCCCGCCACCGCCGCGGCCATCGCCGGTCGGCTGGGCCTGCTCGATCGGGACGATCAAGTGATCAACGGTGACACCGGTGCGCCGGGCGACGCCGCCGAACATGCCCGGGTGTACGCTCGCACCCAGCCGGAGCAGAAGCTCGACATCATCTCGGCACTCCAGCAGCACGGCCACGTGGTGGCCATGACCGGGGACGGCGTCAACGATGCCCCAGCGCTGCGGCGGGCGGACATCGGCGTGGCCATGGGCGGCGGCACGGAGGTCGCCCGGCAGGCCGCCGATCTCGTCCTGGTCGACGACGAGCTGGCCACGGTCGCGCATGCCATCGGCGAGGGCCGGCGAATCTACGACAACATCCGCCGCTTCCTGCGCTACGGGCTCTCCGGAGGCACTGCCGAGATCCTCATCATGTTGTTCGGCCCGTTTCTGGGTCTGCCCGTACCGCTCCTTCCCGCCCAGATCCTCTGGGTCAACCTGCTCACCCACGGCCTGCCGGGCGTGGCCCTCGGGGCCGAGCCGGCCAGCCCGGACGTGCTGAAGCGCCCACCCCGTTCCCCGCAAGAGTCCGTACTCGGTGACGGCCTGCTACGCGACGTCCTGCTCGGCGGCCTGGCCATCACCCTCACCGTGCTCGGCGCCGGAGTCGTCGCACACCATCAAGGACGGCCCTGGCAGTCAGTGGTCTTCGTGGTCCTCGGCCTGTCCCAACTCGGCGTAGCCATGGCCGTCCGCGCCCGGCGGGTCCATGGCGGGCCAGGAAACCCCGCACTGATCGTGGCGGTGGCGGTCTCGGCGCTGCTGCAGGTCGGCGGCGTCCTCGTTCCCGTGCTGCGGGAACTGCTCGGCACCGTCGCGCTGACCGCGCCAGAACTGCTTGCCTGCGCCGCCGTCTCATTGCTGCCCGGAATCGGCCTGCTGTTGCAACGCCGCCTCAGACTTACGCCGACCAAGACCCCGCCAGCCCAAACCCCCAGCCCGCACACGGCGCCCTGAGAGAGGATCATTCCCATGAACGCGACGTCAGTCACGCCCATCGTGGTCGGCGTGGACGGCTCCGAGAACAGCCTGGAAGCGGTCAGGTTCGCGGCCACCGAAGCCGCGATGCGCCAGCGGCCGCTTCGCATCGTGCATGCCTTCCTCTGGCCGCTATCCGCAGCCGTCCTGCAGGGCGCACTGCCGCCGTCCACCGAGGACACACGACAGTACGCGGACACCTTCCTCGCCGAGGCGGTCGACCACGCACACAAGGCGGCACCAGAGCTTTCCGTGTCTTCGGCGATCGTCGAAGGCGCCGCCGTGCCGGTGCTGCTGCACGAAGCAGAGTCGGCTGAGCTGCTGGTCCTCGGTGACCGCGGGATAGGAGGGATCTCCGGCCTGCTGCTCGGCTCCGTGGCGGTGCAGACCGTGACTCATGCGACCTGCCCGGTGCTCGTCGTTCGAGGACAGGCACGCCCGGATGGTCCCGTCGTCGTCGGAATAGACGGCTCAGCGGTCTCGGCCCGCGCGCTGCAAGAGGCCGCCAGGGCCGCCGAGCTACGCAACTGCGATCTCGTCGCCGTGCACACCTGGACCTCACCGGTGTCAACCGGGCCGGGTGACATGCTTCCGCTCGTCTACGACCCGGACGCGGTGAACACCGAGGAACAGCTGCTACTTGCCGAAGCGATCGCCGGTGTCGCCGAAGACCACCCCGATCTCCAGATCACCCAGGAGGTGGTGCGCGGTCCCGCCAGGCGCCACCTCATCGACTGGTCACACCGCGCGCAGCTGCTGGTGGTCGGAGCCCGCGGGCGCGGCGGATTCACCGGTCTGCTGCTGGGCTCCGTCAGCCAGCACGCGATGTACCACAGCGCCTGCCCGACCATGGTGATCCGCGCGCCCTTCCCCGACAACCCCGGGCACAGCGTCGGATAATGACCTTCAGCGGGACTCGCCGGGCTCGGCGAGTCCCGCTGGCGCGGCAACACACCACCCGCAACCCGGGCAAGGGTGGGACCGCAGTCACCGGCTCCGGGGGATATCGGCCCTGGCAGCGGTCGGCTCGGCGGACCACCATTGGTTTCATGAGGGAACCGTCGGGTGGGGCAGATGTCGAACGCCTGGCCAGCTACGTGGCGACCGCGACTGCCGCGCCGTCGCTGCACAACAGCCAACCCTGGCGTTTCCGTATCCGCGACGGCGGAGTCGACGTGATCGCGGACTGGGCACGCCAGCTGGCGGTGATCGACCCGTCCGGACGTGAGCTGCTGATCAGCGTGGGTGCGGCATTGTTCACCCTTCGGCTCGCCATTCGGCACGACGGGCGCCGGCCGTCGCTGACTTTTCCTCAGGACCCCGACGATCCCCGTCTGGTCGCCCGAGTCACTCCGGAGCGGGCCGAGGCCGTCACGGGCGTCGTGCGAGCCTTGTTCGACGCCGTCCCGGAGCGTCACACCAACCGCTGGCCGTTCGCTCCGTCGGTGGTTGCCGCGCCCGACCTTGAGGAGCTGGCCTGTGCGGCGCACCGCGAAGGGGCCAGCCTCACGGTGGCCGGCGCGGTGGCTCGCGCGGCCATCCTCGGCCTGACCAGAACTGCCGAACAACGGTTGCGCGGCGATCACGGCTATCGTGCGGAGCTGACCCAGTGGACGCTGCCTTCTCCCGGCCGGCGCGACGGCGTGCCGACAGCCGCGATGGGGCCGTGGGACGCTCTCGAGACCACGCCGGTACGCGACTTCGGTCTGGCCTTGCCACAGCTCACCCGGCCTGCCGAGCGATTCGAGCCGTTTCCCACGATCGTCACACTGTCGACCGCGGGCGACACCCCCGCGGACTGGCTCGCCGCCGGCCAGGCATTGCAGCGGGTGCTGCTCACCGCCACCGTCCTGCACCTGGCGACAACTCCGTTCAGTCAGCCGGTGGAGATCCCGGCAATCCGGGAACTGCTGACCACACAGGGCCGGCATGCGCAGATCCTGATCAGACTGGGCATCGGCCCTCCGACGTACGCGACCCCTCGCCGCCCACTCTGCGAGGTACTGATGATGGAGCCGGTCGCGGCTGTCGGGACGCCACGGTAGACACGCCACCGGGTCGTTCACGCCGGACGCCAAGAGGACGCCGGAGCAGCCACGCCCGGTCGCGGACGCGACGGCGATTCCGTCGAGCGGCCGGCGAGGATGACCCGGTGCGCTGTGCGATTACTCCTTGCCTGGATGTGTGTCCAGCGCGCCTGTCGTCGCATGGCGTTCACATTCGTCAATGCCGCCAATGAAAGTCGGGACGTTCCAGGTCCTCCGACCTCTTGCCAGCGCCCGCAAACGGTAGTAGCGCAGCCCAGGCACACCCGTAAACCGCCAGGCCCCGCAGTGTCCGATGGAACGGCGCCGCGAACGCGACCAGTCCAAACGTCGCGTTCATGGTTGAAATATAGGCACATCGACCGAAACCGGCCGTGAATTCAGGGACTTTCGAACCTGAGAGCGACGCCAGTCCAGTGATAGAAATGAATTGGAAGCGAGATGAGCACCAACCGACACGGTCTCAAAAGGAACGTGTCGAAAGGGCCTCAGAAAGCGGGAAACGGCCTCCTTACCACCCATTCCCACGAGGAAGGTGTTGTGCCATGTCGACAATTTTGCACACCATCAATCGACATCTGTTCACGCTCCTCGCAGTCGTCGCGATGACCTTGGGGCTAGCGGTGATCGGCGGACCGGCCTCCGCGGCCGCGATCTCCGCGTCGCAGGTGACGCTGATCCGGACGGGCGGATTCGCTGGCGTCCACGACTGCTACGTGGTCGATTCCACCACGGTGCACGCGGACACTCCGCGCCTGATGCAGCTCGTTTCGAGCTGGCAGTTCCGGCGGCTCGATGCCACATACCCCGCAAGCACCCAGGGCGCCGACCGCTTCGTCTACACCGTGGTCGTGCGGTACGGCCACCGGTGGACCAAGACCGTCCACACCATCGAAGGCGCCGACGCACCCGCCGTCCTGTGGCAGACGATCAGCCTCACCCAGCAAATCAGCCTCGACGTCTCGTCCACGCCCGCACGCTGAGCAAGACACAACGGCCGGCCCGCGCCACGGCGCGGGCCTGCGGCCTGTGCACGGGCATGCGCGACGCCCATCGCCGAAACGCTCACGCCGCCAGCCGGTCGACGAACCCAGCCATGACGGGCCATCAGGCCCTGACCACCTTTGCCCCCAGCAGCAGAGACTGGAGCCGGAAGGAGTAGCCATGCCGATCCGTTACCGGCCGATGACGTTGACGTTGACCGCCGTCGAGGGCACTATCGCCGCCTCCGCAATGTACGGCGCTGTCATGTTCGTCATCGACGCCTGGCACCTCGCGGTCATCGGCCCGCAGATGATGCTACAAGCCGTCATGCTGGCCGCCGGTCTCGTGATCGCCGTGCCGGGCGTGCGGATGGAACGGACTCAGATCAACGAAGCGCGCCGCGTTCGGAACCCGCCAGCCATCGCGAGAATCCCGTCATGACCGCGTGGACGCAACGACCGCAACAGGTGGCCGGAGTGAGCGGACTGGTCGCCGTCGCGCTCGGTGCGGCGGGCGCTCTGTGTGATAGGCCGTGGCCAGGCCCGGAGTCGTTGCCAGACTTCGTGACAGAGCATCGGGGACTGATCGTCGCGCAGAGCGTCCTCTTCGTGTTCAGTGCGGTCGTGCTACTGATCTTCCTGAGCTCTCTGCGTGCGGTCCTGTCCGACTCTGCTATGCCCGCGACGATCGCGTTCGGGGCTGGAATGGTCGGGTACAGCGCCAACATTCTGGGACAGGCGCCACAGCTGGCGCTGGCAGCATTGCCCGGCGAATTCCTGCGGCCGCAGGCCGCGGCGCTGCTCGACGCGCTCGGCTACGCAACGCTGACATTGGCGAACGCACCGATCGCGCTCATGTTCGCCTGCATTGGCTACGCAGTTCTGCGAACAAGCGCGCTTCCCACATGGCTCGGATGGCTCGCATACGTCGCCGCCGCCGCGGCGACGATCCTGACGCTGTCCGTTGCGTTCCCGAGCAACGTACTCGAATTGCGGGGCTGGTTGAGCTACGCCCTCTACCCGATCTCCATCGTCTGGCTCTCAGCGGCTAGCATCGTGCTGCTGCGCTCACGGCCACCGGACTCGACGACGTTAGGACTCAAGCCGGCCGCTCCAACTCCAGGACGCGTTCATCAGCGCCTCGGCCAACATTCACACCGAACTGAAGGATCAGCAGTATGAACGCCATGTCCGTCACACGCGTCGTTGTCGGCTACGACGCCACCCTTCCCTCCTCCGCGGCCGTGGACGCCGCCGCACGGCTCGTCCCGCATGCCCACGCCTGGATCACCTACCTGTGGACTCCGCCGCTGGTCGACGAGGACCTGCGTCGCCGCCTGTGGACCGGCAGCCGCAGCCTCGACGAATTCATCCAGGCCATCGAACGCGAAGGACAATGGCGAGCCGACCGCATCGCCGACATCGGTGCCACGCTCGCACGAGCCAGCGGATGGCAAGCCGAAACCCTCGCCCACCGCGTCATGGGCGGCGAAGGTCTCGAACTTGCGCAACTGGTCGAGAAGATGCAGCCCGATCTCGTGCTGCTCGGCACCCGCGGCCTGCGCGGCATCCGAGCGGTACTCGGCAGCGTCTCCGACATCGTCGTACACCAGAGCCCGAAGCCGGTCCTGGTGGTACCGCATCCGCTACTCAGCACGGAACATCACGCCCTCACCGACGGACCGGTACTCCTCGGCTGGGACGGATCGCCCGGCGCTCGCGCCGCACTCGACACTGCCCAGCGGCTGCTGCCGGGCAGGAACCTGCTGTTCGCCACCGTCGAGGACGACGACACCACACCCGAAGCCCCGCCACGAACCGGCGACGCGGACCCCACCTGGCTGCGGATCCCACGAGGGCACGGGACGACAGCACAGGCCGTCGCCCACGGTCTGATCACGGGCGCCCGCGACCACGACGCCGCCCTGCTCGTCGTCGGCTCGCGAGGACGTACTGCCGCCGCGGAGATCCTGCTGGGCAGCGTAGTCATGGCGACCCTGCACCAATCCCACCGACCCGTCCTCGTCGTACCGCAACCGGACGCGGATTGACACCGGCGCTCGGCGCACCGGCCCGGGTCGGCAGACTTGCCGGGGCACTCGCAATGTCCCCCAGGCAATGGGGCGTGGGCCTGTCAGGACGGCCAACCTCGCGGACCATCGACCCGCGAGGTGGAGACTAATGGCCCCGTCCGCGTGCGCGGGAACGCGCGACAATGAAATTGGAGCCCATCGGCACCGAGGGACATCTCGGACGGCGGATCAGACGCCGCGGGGTGGGAAAGCGCCCGACCGATGGGCTCACGCGCGAGATCGACCTAGAATCGGTGCTCCGCTGCCGATGCGCGCGACGAGCGGGCGGACCGGTCATCAGCAGTTGGGAAATCATTCTTCGTCAGATGCGGAGGTGGAATCGGAGGGTGAGCCATGCGGTGCATCCGCTCACCCCGGCGCCGGCGGCCGCCAGCAAGGGCAGCGTCAACCACACCCGGCCGTTCGGTACGGGCGGCAACGCGCGCGTCCACTCCGTCGGAACGAGGAGTTCCCCGGCGAGAAGCAGCGCGAATCCGGCCACGGCGCCAGCCACGCCCGCCATCATCGCTTCGACGACGAATGGCGCCTGCACGAACCAGTTCGACGCGCCGACCAGCTTCATCACCGCGACTTCTCGCCGCGATGCCAATGATCGGACAGGGCGAGAGAGTTCAGTGAGGTTGGGATATTGCATCAAATCGGTTTGATGTAGTCTGCGGTCGTGGGCCGCGCGAAGGGATCCCGCACGCCGGCGCCGCCGGTGTTCGTGACAGCTGCCGGGCATCCGCTGCGGTGGCGGTTGCTGGGTGAGCTGGCGAACGGTGACCTGGCGGTACGCGAGCTGACCGCCGTGGTCGACGAGCCGCAGAACCTGGTCTCGTATCACCTGGGCCGGTTGCGCCGGGCCGGTCTGGTGAACGGGCGGCGCAGCAGCGCGGACGGTCGTGACATCTACTACTCGCTCGACCTGGCAGGCTGTGCGCGGCTGCTGGAGGCGGCCGGTGGCGCCCTACATCCGGGGCTGCACCTGCAACCGCCCGCACCCGCGGTCGCGGTCGCCGCCCGTGTGCTGTTCCTGTGCACGGGTAACAGCTCGCGATCGCAGATGGCCGAGGCGTTGCTTCGTGATCGCAGCTTGGGCGTGGTCGAGGCGTACAGTGCGGGCAGCCGTCCGAAGGCTGTACATCCGCTCGCCGTGTCCGTGATGGCATCCCGGGGTATCGACGTGAGCGGTGCGCGGCCCAAGCATCTCGACGAATTCGCCGGTTCCGAGTTCGACCTCGTGATCACGTTGTGCGACCGGGTCAAGGAGATCTGCCCGGAGTTCGCCGGCTGCCCCCGCCCGGTGCATTGGAGCATTTCCGATCCGGCCGGTGACCCGGCTGGGCTGCCCGCGTTCGAGCGCGTGGCAGAAGAGATCAGCGGGCGGATCGACTTCCTTCTGCACACCATCGCCGCCCGCTCCGGAAAGGAGACGCAGGCATCATGATCAGCCCAACCGACAACACCGTGCACGTCCGCTACCTGGTCGACGATGTCCAAGCGGCCATCGACTTCTACACCACCCACCTCGGCTTCACGCCGAACACCACGTTCCTGCCGGCGTTCGCCGACGTGCGACGCGGCAACCTGCGGCTGCTGCTGTCCGGCCCGGCCAGCTCGGCGGGTCGGGCGATGCCCGACGGACGCAAACCCCAGCCAGGTGGCTGGAACCGCATCCACCTGCTGGTCGACGACATCGACACCGAGGTCGCCCGGCTACGCGCCGCCGGTGTCAGCTTCCGCAGCGAGGTCATATCTGGCCCGGGTGGGCGGCAGATCGTTCTGGACGACCCGGCCGGCAATCCGATCGAACTGTTCCAGCCGGCGGGCGCCTGAATGCCTCCCGAGGCTTCCCGTGTCCGACTGGGCACCGTGCTGCGGGAGTGGGGCCGCATCGGCTGCATCGGTTTCGGTGGGCCTCCCGCACACATCGCACTGCTGCGCAAGCTGTGCGTGCAAGACCGGAGATGGCTGACGGCGCAGGAATTCGAACACGCGATCGCCGCCTGCAACCTGCTGCCCGGACCGGCCTCCACCCAACTCGCGATCTTCTGCGCGTGGCGAGTCCGCGGCCGCGCCGGCGCACTGGTGGGCGGTGCGGCTTTCATCGTCCCCGGCCTGATCGTGATTCTCGCCCTCGCCGCCCTGTTCCTCGAGGGCGACCCACCGGTCTGGGTCAAAGCCGCGGGTGCCGGCGCGGGCGCGGCCGTCGCCGCGGTGGCCACCCAGGCCGGGACGGGACTGATTCCCCCCGCCTGGAAACGTACGCCGAACCGGATCCGCTGGACCGCGTATCTGGTGCTCGGCACGGTGGCGGCCGCCACCGTAGGCCCCTGGCTGGTCCTGCTGCTGCTCGCCTGCGGACTGGCCGAGATCCTCGCCCAGCGGCTACCCCGGCCCAGGCGCCAACCGGCACCGGCCCTGCCTCTGCTGGCCGCCGCCGGCCTGAGCGGTGGCGTGCTGCTGCCGCTCACCTGGGTCGCTTTCAAAGTCGGTGCCCTATCCTACGGCGGCGGCTTCGTCATCATCCCGATCATGCAGGCCGACGCGGTCGACCGGCACCATTGGATGACCGGAGCGCAGTTCCTCAATGCCGTCGCTCTCGGCCAGATCACCCCCGGCCCGGTCGTCCAGACCGTCGCCGTCGTCGGCTACGCGGCAGCCGGGATCGGTGGCGGGCTGCTCGCCTCGGCCGTCGCGTTCAGCCCGTCGTTCGCGTTCATCCTGCTCGGCGCCGACAGATTCGACCGGCTGCGCGCCAACCGGAAGGTCCGTGCGTTCCTCGACGGCGCCGGCGCTACGGCGATCGGCGCCATTCTCGGCTCGGCGATTCCACTGGCCCGCGCCCTCGGCCAGCCATGGCAGTACGCCGTACTTGTCGGTGCCGCCGTACTCGCCCTGGGCCTGCGTCGCGGCCCGGTCCTGACGCTGCTGTCCGCCGCCCTGGCCGGAGTCGTCATCGTCGCGGCGGGCGGAGCTCTGCCGACCTGACCGGGAGCGAGGTGACCTGGGTGCCCGCGCGCCGCCCGCGGCGTCCCGAGACGATCTGATGCCGAACGATCGCCCGGCTCCACTGGATTACCCAGGATGGATTCTGCAGTAGGTCTCCAAATCGTCTGCCCCTTCACCAGATGGGACATGGCCGAACGCGAGTGACCATTGAGAATCCGTGGTTCGAACTCCAATACCACCGCACCTTCCCGACTGGCGGGGTTACGCCTCCGTAACGGTCCTTCGTCTCTAGTTCCCAGTGCCTGATCGTCTACTTGAGGAATTGCGCGACTTCGTGGATCGCCGCCGATCAGGATGGAACTGTTCAGCACAGGACCGTTTAGCGAGAAAGGTAGGAACTTTCCCATGCTTATCACGCGACGCCTTCTGACGATGTCGGCTGCCGTCTGTGGCGTCCTGACCCTCGTACTGTCGGGAGTTGCGGGACCCGCACAAGCGACGGCCACAACCACCGCACAACGTGCGGCCGTCACCGCGACAAGCGCCTTCCAGCCCTACGACTCGAACATCTACAACTGGTACAGCGACAAGTGTTTGAACGTGGACCTGCGTCACGGCCCGGTTCACAATGGCACGAAGGTGCAGATGTGGCGCTGCAACGACTACGATAACGAATTGTGGACCTACTACTACGATGACTACACCATTCAGAGCAGCTACGACGGCCGCTGCCTGGAAGCATCCCGCAAGACCGCCTTCAGGAACGGCGGCAAGGTCCAGGTGTGGACATGCAACGGCCGAGTCAACCAGAAATGGACGATCTACTCCGACGGAACGATCGTGAACTGGTACTCCGGCCTCTGCCTGGACGCGGACCGCAAGACCGCGTTCAAGAACGGCGGCAAGGTTCAGGTGTGGAATTGCAACGGCCGAACCAACCAGCGGTGGTACTTCTGATCGGCGCCCCTGCCTGAGACATGGCAGCCTGGACGGCGATTGGACCGGGTGGGTCGTCTGCGACGACCCACCCGTCGCATGTGAGCAGCCCCGGCTCTTGGGGTCCGACGGCTTGGTGGCCATAGGGCGACCGGCCCTGGCGGCAACACCGCGACGGCGTGACGCTGGCCGTAGACGAATACACCCGTTCGAGCGGCTCGAGTCCGGCCTGACGACCCGGCGAGGTGACGACGATGACGGACATGATCATGGCCTCCGGCCTCGTGAAGACCTTCGGTCGGACACGGGCGCTGGATGGACTCGATCTGTCGGTGTCCGGCGGTGAGATCCACGGATTCCTCGGCCCCAACGGCGCCGGCAAGACCACCACCATTCGGATCCTGCTCGGGTTGCTGCGTCGTGATTCCGGTCAGGTGACGCTGCTGGGCGGCGACCCCTGGCGGGACGCGGTCCGGCTCCATCGCCGCCTGGCCTACGTGCCCGGTGAGGTGAACCTGTGGCCGAACCTGACCGGCGGCGAAGTGATCGACCTACTGGGCGCGTTGCGCGGCGGGCTCGACCCGGCACGCCGCGCCGATCTGCTGGAGCGTTTCGCGTTGGATCCGACGAAACGATGCCGCGCCTACTCCAAGGGCAACCGCCAGAAGGTCGCGTTGGTTGCCGCCTTCGCCTCCGATGTGGAGCTCTACCTGCTCGACGAACCGACCTCGGGCCTGGACCCGCTGATGGAGATGGTGTTCCAGGACGTCGTACGCGAGGCGCGCGCGGCGGGGCGGACGGTGTTGCTGTCCAGTCACATCCTGTCCGAGGTCGAGGCCCTGTGTGATCGGGTGACCATCGTGCGATCGGGTCGGGCGGCCGAGTCGGGCACGTTCGCCCAGTTGCGTCACCTGACCCGGACGAGCATGGTGGTCGAGACGATGCGCCCGATCGATGCGCTGGCCGCGCTGCCTTGCGTGCACGACGTGCACGCCGAGGGCGGCCGGGTGCATTTCAGCGTCGACGACGGCCAGGTTGCGGCGGTCCTGCGCGAGTTGTCCGAGCTCGACGTGCACGCCCTGCTCAGCTCACCGCCGACCCTCGAGGAGCTGTTCCGGCGGACGTATGAGCAGGACGGCGGCTCGGCCCGCGAGGATACGGAGATGGCGGGTGCCCGATGAACGCCATCGCCGGTGCTCTGCCGCTGACCCGGCTTGCGCTGCGCCGCGACCGGATCACGATCCCCGCCTGGGCGCTGGGGCTGGCGGCGTTCACCGCCGCGACCACCGCCCTGTGGGCCGCTGACTTCGCCGACCCCGCGGACCTGGTGCAGGAGACCCGGCTCGCCGCCGTCAGCCCCGGGATCCGCATGCTCGGGCTGACGTCGGCGCCCACCGTCGGCGCGTACGCCATGGTCCGCAACTTCGTGCTGCTCGCGGTGCTGGCCGCGCTGATGAGCGTGTTTTCGGTGGTGCGCCACACGCGGCAGGGCGAGGAGACCGGCCGGGCCGAACTCGTGGGTGCGGCCGTCGTCGGCCGTTACGCCGGCCTCGCCGCCGCCCTGACCGTCACGGTTGTCGCCGACGTCGTCCTGGCCGTCATGCTCGGCCTGGCATTCGTCGTGGCCGGGCAACCTGTTGCCGGGTCGTTCACCGCCGGGGCCGCGGTCGCGGCGGTCGGTCTCGCCTTCGCGGGCGTGGCCGCAGTGACCACCCAGCTGTCGACCACGGCCCGCGGCGCCAGCGGTCAGGCCGCCGCGGTCCTCGGCGCCGCATTCCTGGTCTGCGGTATCGGCAACATGGCGGGCACGGTGGATGCCAGTGGCATGTACGTGCGCAGTGCCTGGCCGGCATGGCTCTCCCCGATCGGTTGGGGCCAGCAGGCCAGGCCGTTCGCGGGTGACCACTGGTGGCCGCTCGCGATGGCGGTGGTGCTGTTCGCGGCCGGCGTCGGGGTGGCCGTCTGGCTGGCCGGGCGACGCGACTTCGGGCACGGAGTCCTGGCGCAGCCGGCCGGGCCGGCCCGAGCCGGTCGTCTGCTGCGCGGCTCGGCGGGCCTGGCGTGGCGCCTGCAGACCGGCGCGTTTCTCGGCTGGGCGGCAGGGATGCTCGGCTTCGGACTCATCATGGGCGGACTGGCCGGACAGATCACGAACGCCACGGGCGCAGCCCGCGACTTCTACACCCGGATGGGTGGCAGCGACGTGATCCTCGACGCGTACCGTACGTCGATCCTGCAGATGGCCGGCATGGCCGCGGCCATCTATGTCGTGCAGGTCCTGTTGCGCATGCGGGCCGAAGAGGCCGACGGGCCCCTGGAACCCCTACTGGCCGCCAGCGCCGGCCGGAGCCGCTGGGCGCTGAGCCACGCACTCATGGCGGGGATCGGCGCGACCACGTTGCTGCTGTTGTTCGCGACCGGCGCGGGCCTGGCCGCCGGGGCGGTGCTCGGTGGTCCGGTCGGACAGGTGCGTACGTTGATCCTGGCGGCCCTGGTGCAGTTGCCCGCGGTCCTGACGGTCGGCGCCCTGGTCATTGTGGCCGTCGGCCTGTTGCCCCGCTTCGCGGGCGTGCTGGCGTGGGTCGGCCTCATCGCGGCCATCATCATCGGTCCGCTTTTCGGCGCCACCCTACGGTTGCCGCAATGGGTACAGGATCTCTCGCCGTTCACCCATCTGCCGAAGGCACCGGCCATGCCGGTCACCGTCGCGCCGGTCCTCACCCTGACCGTGGTGCTCGCCGCGCTGACGCTGGCCGGCCTGGTCGCCCTGCGCCGCCGCGACCTGGCGCTTCCAGCCTGAGAGCATCGGCGCAGCGACCTCAACGGGCGTCAGCGGGTCCCGGCGGAGCCGTGGCACCTCATCCACTGATGGCCCGCCCGGGCGGGCCGCTCCTCCTAACTGATCGGAACCTTCCGGCCGGTGGGTTCGGCCGCCTTCAACGGGACGGTCACTTCGAGGATCCCATCGCGGTACGAGAGTGTTCCTCGTCGGCGTCGCCGGGCAGCCGCACCGCCCGCTGCAGACCGCTGGGCATCCCTCAAGGACCGGTCGTTCCCGATCGGGTGGGCGCGCAGCTCGGAGCCGCCGCGCCGCCAGGGGGCCTTGCGGCACCGGGCCTTCGACCCTGGTCCGCGGCAGCGCGCCGGGACACGCTGAAGGCATGCCCTGACGCACAAACCTCCTGCCCGATGGCGACGAGCCGATCTTGGAGGCGTCACGATGAGCAAGAAGTCCACGGTGCCGCCAGCAGCGGGCGCCAGCGCTCACCGGCTGGACCTGCTGCGCGAGATGGTACGCATCCGGCGCTTCGAGGAGCGCTGCGTGGAGCTGTACAGCGCCGCTCGGATCCGGGGATTCCTGCATCTGTACATCGGTGAGGAGGCCGTCGCCGCCGGCGTGATGAGCGCGCTGACCCCCGCCGACGCGGTCGTCTCGACATACCGCGAGCACGGGCATGCGCTGGCGCGGGGAATCCCGCCCGGCGCCGTCATGGCGGAGATGTTCGGCAAGGCGGCGGGCTGCAGCCGTGGCCGCGGCGGTTCCATGCACCTGTTCGACGCGACAACCCGGTTCTACGGCGGCAACGCGATCGTCGGCGGTGGCCTGCCGGTCGCCGTGGGGCTCGCCCTGGCCGACGCCATGCTCGGACGCCCGGTCGTCACCGCGTGCTTCTTCGGCGACGGCGCGGTCGCGGAGGGCGAGTTCCACGAGACGCTGAACCTCGCCGCGCTGTGGCGCCTTCCGGTGCTGTTCTGCTGTGAGAACAACCTTTATGCGATGGGTACGGCCATTGAACGCGCCCAGGCCGTGACCGACCTGGCGAAGCGAGCTGCCTCGTACGGCGTGGCCGCCGACACGGTGGACGGCATGGACGTCCTGGCGGTGGAGGACGCGGCGCGGGCGGCGGTCGCGGCGGTGCGCTCCGGCACCGGCCCCCGGTTCCTGGAGCTGCTCACCTACCGCTTCCGGGCGCACTCCATGTACGACCCGGACCGGTACCGCGACAAGGCCGAGATCGCCCGCTGGCGGCAGCGGGACCCGATCACCCTGCTCACCGGCCGGATGCGCGACGACGGCGAACTGCCCGACGACACGCTGCAGGAGCTGGAGGCTGCCGTCGCCGCCGAGATCGACGCGGCGGTCGCGTTCGCGGATGAGGCGGCCGAGGAGCCGGTCGGCGACCTGACCCGGTTCGTGCTCGCGGAGCGGAGCGGGTCATGACCACGATGACGTACCGCGAGGCGATGCGGGAAGCGATCCGGCAGGCGATGCGCGCCGACGACCGGGTCTTCCTGATGGGCGAGGACGTCGGCCGCTACGGTGGGTCGTTCGGCGTGAGTTTGGGACTGCTGGAGGAATTCGGGCCCGAGCGCATCCGGGACACGCCGCTGTCGGAGTCGGCGTTCGTGGGCGCCGGGATCGGCGCGGCGCTGGGCGGGTTGCGTCCCATCGTCGAGATCATGACGGTGAACTTCAGCCTGCTGGCGCTGGATCAGATCCTCAACAACGCGGCCACACTGCGGCACATGTCCGGCGGCCAGTTCGGGGTGCCCCTGGTGATCCGGATGACCACCGGCGGCGGCCGCCAGCTTGCCGCCCAGCACTCGCACAGCCTCGAGGGCTGGTACGCCCACATTCCCGGCTTGCGGGTGATCGCCCCGGCGACGGTCGCCGACGCCCGCGGCATGCTGGCCGCGGCTCTCGACGACCCCGACCCGGTGCTGATCTTCGAGCACGGCGGCCTGTACAACGTCTCCGGCGAGGTGCCCGACGGCGACGGCCGCGCCGACCTGGACCGGGCAGTGGTACGCCGGCCCGGCCGGGACGTGACCGTGGTGGCGTACGGCGGCACCGTCGGCACCGCCCTGACCGCCGCGCAGGACCTGGCCCACGACGGGGTCGATGCCGAGGTCATCGACCTGCGGACGCTGCGCCCGCTGGACGACGCCACCGTGATCGGGTCGGTCGCCCGCACCCACCGGGCGGTCGTGGTCGACGAGGGATGGCGCTCCGGCAGCTTCGCGGCCGAGGTGAGCGCGCGAATCATGGAACAGGCCTTCTACGAACTGGACGCGCCGGTGGGCCGGGTGTGCACCGCCGAGGTGCCGATCCCCTACGCCCGGCATCTCGAAGAAGCCGCGCTGCCGCAGCCGTCCGATGTCCGCACCGCCGTGCACGAGGTGGTCGGCCATGGCTGAGTTCCGCATGCCCTCGCTCGGCGCGGACATGACCGAGGGGGTCCTGGTCGAATGGCTGGTGTCGCCCGGCGCCACCGTGCACCGCGGGGACGTGGTCGCGGTCGTCGACACGGCCAAGGCCGCGATCGAGGTGGAATGCTTCGACACCGGCACCGTCGAACAGCTGCTCGTGGAGCCCGGTGCCCGGGTACCGGTAGGTACCCCACTGGCCACCATCACGGTGGACGAATCCGCCGCGGCTGCGCCCGCTCCGCCGCCGCGAACACCGGTCCACTCCCCCACCCAGCCGCCCCCGTCACCGGACTCGTCGCCGGTGACCTCCCCGCTGGTCCGGCGAGAGGCCGCCACACGGCATGTGAATGTGCGGACGGTGCACGGCACTGGGACCGGTGGCCGGGTGACGCGTGCCGACATACAGCACGCCGCGGCGGCCCCAGCACGCCGACGGGTCTCGCCACGGGCCCGCCGCCTGGCCGCCGAGGCTGGTGTGGACCTCACCACGGTCCACCCCACTGGACCGCGCGGCTCGGTGACCGGGGCTGACATCCTGGGGACCGCGCGCCGGACTGACACGGACCGGTCGGCCGCGATGCGCCGGACGATCGCCGCGCTGATGGCCCGGTCCAAGCGGGAGATCCCGCACTACTACCTGACCGAGACGATCGACCTCACCGATTCACTGCGCTGGCTGCGGGACCGAAACCGCGAGCTGCCGGTGCCACAACGCATCGTTGCGGCCGCGTTGTTGTTGAAGGCGAGCGCCGTGGCGGCCCGCGCCGTGCCGGAACTCAACGGGTTCTGGCAGGACGACGGCTTCGTGCCGTCGACGGCGGTGCATCTCGGCGTGGCGGTGTCGCTGCGCGGCGGCGGTCTGGTGGCTCCTGCCATCGAGAACGCGGACGGTTTGCCGTTGACGGAGCTGATGGCCCGGCTCAAGGACCTGGTCGCACGCACCCGTGCCGGGCGGCTGCGCGGCAGCGAACTCGCCTCGCCCACCCTGACCGTGTCCAACCTGGGCGAACAGGGCGTCGAATCGATCATCGGCGTGATCTACCCGCCGCAAGTGGCGCTCGTCGGATTCGGCCGGATCACCGAGCGGCCGTGGGCCGTCGACGGGCTGCTCGGCGTCCGGCAACTCGTCACCGCAAGTCTGGCCGGCGACCATCGCGCCACCGACGGCGCGACCGGCGCGCGTTACCTGCGCGAGGTCGCCCGGCTCCTGAACCGACCGGAGGAGCTGTGAGTACCCACGACATGGACGAACTGGTCCGCGGCGCATTGCACGAGATCGCACCCGAGGCGGACCTGCGCGGGCTGGCACCGGCCGACGACCTCCGCGAGACGCTCGGCCTGGACTCGCTGGACTTCCTGCAACTGGTGGAGGTGCTCAGCGAACGCACCGGCGTCCGGATCGACGAGGACGACTACCCGAGGCTGGATACCCTCGCCGGCACCGTCGAATTCCTCACCTCCGCGCCGCAGCGAAGCTGAGGCGGTGCTTCGACGAAGGGCGGTGGATCATGCAGAGCTGGATTCCGATCAGGAAAACCGACGCGGAGCGAGCGGCGGCGAACCTCAGCCATTACCCGTGGGTCCAACACGACTTCAGCTGGGAACACGCACGGGAACGGCTGCGCGGTCTCCCGGACGGCGGGCTCAACATCGGCTATGAGGCGGTGGACCGGCATCTCGACACCGAACGCCGGGACAAGACCGCGCTGCGCTGCGTCGACCGATCCGGGGTGGTGCGCGAGTTGACGTACGCGGACCTCGGGCGGGACACCAGCCGCTTCGCCAACCTGCTCGACAGGCTGGGCGTACACGTGGGTGAGCGAGTCTTCCTGCTCCTGCCACGCGGGCCCGAGCTGTACGTGGCCGCTCTGGGCACCCTGCGCTACGGTGCGGCACTCTCCCCCCTGTTCCCGGCGTTCGGACCGGAGCCGATCCGCGAACGCATCGAACTCGGTGACGGGATGGTTCTGGTCACCACACCCGAGCTGTACGAGGCCCGGGTGGCTCCGGTCCGCGACCGGCTGCCCGGCCTGCGGCACGTGCTCGTCACCGGTGACGCAACGCCACCAGCGGGCACGACCAGCCTGCAGGCGGGCCTCGCCGCGGAGTCCGACCGGTTCACGGTGCGGCCCACCGACCCGGGCGACATCGCGTTGCTGCATTTCACCAGCGGCACCACCGGCCGCCCGAAGGGGGCGGTGCACGTGCACGAGGCGGTGGTCGCCCACCACACCTCCGCGCTGTACGCCTTGGACCTGCACCCCGACGACGTCTTCTGGTGCACGGCGGACCCGGGCTGGGTCACCGGTACGTCGTACGGGATCATCGCGCCGCTGACGCACGGCCTGACCCTGGTCGTGGACGCGGGCGAGTTCAGTGCCCGCCGCTGGTTCCAGACCCTCGAACGGGAACGCGTGACGGTCTGGTACACCGCGCCCACGGCGATCCGGATGCTCATGCGGCACGGCACCAGCCTCGCCCGCCAGTACGACCTGTCCGCGTTGCGGTTCGTCGCCTCCGTCGGCGAGCCGCTCAACCCGGAAGCCGTGTACTGGGGCCGGGAGGCGCTCGGTCACCCCATTCACGACACCTGGTGGCAGACCGAGACCGGCGCCATCATGATCAGCAACTTCGCGGGGCTGGACATCCGGCCCGGCTCGATGGGTCTGCCTCTGCCCGGCGTGCAGGTCGCGCTGCTGGAACGCGGCGACAACGGCCGGGCCCGTGTCACCGGGGACACGGTCGAGACGATCGACCGCCCCGGCGTCGTGGGCGAACTGGCGTTGCGTCCCGGCTGGCCGTCGATGTTCCGCGGTTACCTGCACGACCCCGACCGGTACGCGGGCTGCTTCGCGGGCGGCTGGTATCTCTCCGGGGACCTGGCCAGCCGGGACGAGGACGGCTACGTCTGGTTCGTCGGCCGCGCCGACGATGTGATCAAGTCCGCCGGTCATCTGATCGGCCCGTTCGAGGTGGAGAGCACGTTGATGGAGCATCCGGCCGTCGCGGAGGCCGGCGTCATCGGCCGCCCGGACCCGGTGGCCGGCGAGATCGTGAAGGCGTTCGTCACGCTGCGCCCCGGCGTCGCCGAGTCGGACGATGTGCGCCTGGACCTGCTCGGCTTCGCGCGCAAGCGCCTCGGCGCGGTGGCCCCCAAAGAGATCGTCTTCGACGCCCACCTGCCCCACACGCGTAGCGGCAAGGTGATGCGCCGCCTGCTGAAGGCCCGCGAGCTCGGCCTGCCCGAGGGCGACCTGTCGACCCTGGAGAGCGCGCACTGAGAGGCCGTCGCGCCAAGTAGCGACGCATGGGCGGGTGGTCCTGCTCGGGAACCACGCCGCCGCTGGTGGCCACCGGCAGGGTGTTCGTCGCCGACGAGACCGGGGTGGGCGCTTATCAGGCCAAGACCGGTCGTCGGATTTGGCACCATCGCTGGGACAGCCCGGACCAGGCATCGACACCCAGCATGGCCCTATCCGGTGGTCTGCTGCTGGTCGGCGTCGCCGACTGTGAGTCCGTCTCCTCGGTCGGCGGCGATGTCTTCGCCTTCAATGTCGCCACCGGCAGATTGAAATGGCACCAGAGCCTCCCCCGGCCCGCCCATTCCTTGCTCGTGGACAAGGGCGTCGTCGTGACCTCCGGTGCATCCGACACCCTCGGAGTGACCGCCTACCGCGTCAGAGATGGCAGGGAGCTGTGGACCCTGCAGGGCTATTTCGCGGGCGCCGCGGCGCACGGAAGGTTGTTCGTGTCCGGCGCCTACGACGTCTTCCGCGTCGCGGCCGTATCCATCACCACGGGAAGGACCATCTGGACCACGCCGGACCTCAGCTCGTCGGTCGTCGGCGGGGTCGTCGCCGCCACACCGGCGGGTGACCTTGTCTACACCGCGTACGAATCGGGTCTGCTGTGTCTCAGGTCGTCCAACGGGTCGATAGTGTGGCGTGACCCCAACCCAAACGGGCAGCTCGCCACGGACGGTCGGCGCGTCTACCGCGCGTCCGGTAACGCCATCGAGGCTCTCAGCGCCCGGACCGGGCGACGACTCTGGACAACGGGCTTGGCCGGGAGCACCAGCCAACCGGTTCGCGCAGGAGGACTGCTGTACACCGTCGTGTCCGGCGGCAAGCCGCTGGGAATCCTCAACGCCGCCAACGGCAGCATTGCTTCGACGGCCCGGCACCTTCCCAACCTGAACGATGCACATGTCGTGGTGTCCGGCGGGCGGCTGTACATGACCATCGGCAACACGCTGGTGGCGTATGCGCTCTGAGCCGGGCTCGCTTCCGGATCCGTCGCCGGTCAGTGCCACATCAGGTAGTCACTGGTCAGTGCGCGACTCGCGCCGATCCAGCGCCTGCCCACAGGGACCGCATGCCCCCCAGGGCGAGGGCCGTTCAGCACTGGTCGGTGAAGGTTCGGCAGACAAGGCTGACACTCGTGCGAGCTTCCCAGCAGGTGGCCCGGCCTCGTCCGGACCGGGCCGGAAACGCCGATCTGGCGTTCCTCGCGATGGGCCACGGCACGGTGCCGGAACAGTTCGCCGCCGTCCTGGTACTCGACGCCGACCCCGGCGTGGCGGTCGTCGAGCGGACGCTGGCCGCGCGGGCGCCCTCCGTACGACGCCTGCGCCAGCGCCTGATCGGCACGCCACCCGGATGCGGACGACCGGTGTGGGTCGACGACGCCGACTTCGACGTACGGCGTCATGTACGGCATTTACCCTGCCGCCCACCTGGAGACCTCACCGCACTGGTCGACACGGCGCTCACGCAGGTCATCTCACCCCTGTCCCTGAACCGGCCGTTGTGGCGGGCTGCGTATGTGACCGGGCTGTCCGGCGGAGGCGCCGCCGTGGTGCTGGTACTGCATCATGTTCTGGCGGACGGGATCGGTGGGTTGGCCATTCTGGCGGACCTGGTCGACGGCGCGGCGGGGTCCGTACCGCCACCGCCCGCCCCGGCACCCTCGACATGGCAACTCGCCGCTGATGCCGCGGTCGGGCGGCTCCAGGCGATCCGCCGATTCCCGGCGGGCTGGCGCCAGTTCCGGGAGTCGATGACCGCCGGCGGTGGTTTCCTTGCCCCGGCCGCAACCCGGTGCTCACTGCTTGCGACAACCGGCCGTGATCGCCGCGCGGCGATCGCGGAAGTCGCCCTGCCACCGGTGCGTATCGCCGCCCACGCCCACGGCGGCACCGTCAACGCCGCCTTGCTGACGGCCATCGCCGGCGGCCTGTGCACGCTGCTGCACGACCGCGGTGAGACGGTGGACCGTATCTCGATCGCACTACCGGTAACCGCGCGGCACCGGGCCACCCGGGCGGAACTGGGCAACCAGGTCAGCCCACTGTTGCTCACCGTCCGGGGCAGTGGTCCGCTATCGGAGCGCATCCGGGAGGTTGCCACGGCTGTCCGCCGCCGCCGGAGTCAGGCCACCGGACCGGCGCCGATCGCGCTGCTCGGGCCAGCCTTCCGGTGGTTCGCCGCGGTGGGCGGCTACCGTTGGTACCTGCGTCGGCAACACCGGCTGCACACCGTGGTCAGCTTCGTGCGCGGCCCCGACACGCCGATCCGGATCGCGGGCACCAGGGTGCGCAGCATCATCCCCCTCGGCGTCGGAGAAGCCGGCAACATCACCATCGCTTTCCAGGCCCTGTCGTACGCCGACACGCTAACCGTGACGGCGTTGGCGGACCCACACCGGGTTTCGGACCTGGACAACCTGATGACGGCCCTGCGCAGCGACCTGGATCGGATCGCAGCGGCGCCGCTCAACATGACCGAGCACTGAGGACTTACGACGATGGAGAACGCGAGGCAATCCGGGCGGAGGAGAACCATGGGCCGCGCCATCCACCATGCTGCGCTGGGGTGGGTCGCCGCCGCGTGCGCCGCTGCGCTGACCGGGCCGCCGTCGGCCGCCACGGCCGCCGCTCAGGAGGCCAACACCCGGCCCAACATACTGATCCTGCTCATGGACGACGCACGCACCGGCATGACCTCGGTCATGCCCAAAGCCACCGCCTGGATGAACGACGGCGGCACCACCTTCCCCGCCGCCGTGGTGACCACGCCCTCGTGCTGCCCGAGTCGCTCGTCGATCCTGTCCGGCCGCTACGCGCACAACACCGGGGTCACTCAGCAGACCGGCATCGGCAATTACGACCACGGCAAGACGCTCGAACACGACCTCAAGGCGGCCGGATACCGCACGGCCGTGCTAGGCAAGCTGTTCAACGGCTGGAACAACCGCCTCCGGCCGCCGTACTTCGACAACTACGCCCTGGGTGTTGGCTACAACAACACCACCTTCACCGTCGACGGCAAGCGCGTCACCGCGCCATACAGCACCACGTTCATCGGCCAGCAGGTCAACCGGTACCTGGACGCGTACGAGCAGTCCGACGCGACACCATGGTTCGTCTACGCCGGATTCACCGCGCCGCACCCGCCGTTCATCCCCGAACCGAAGTACGCCAAGATCCGGTACTCATGGTCCGGCAACCCGGCAGTCGCAGAGAAGGACCTCTCCGACAAACCGGCATACGTGCGCAACTTCCACCAGACCCTGAAGCAGGGCGCGGCGACCCGTCAGGCGATGCTGCGCACGCTGCTGTCGGTCGACGACGCCGTGGACGCCATCCACCGGCACCTCGACGCACTCGGCGAGAGCAACACCCTGGTGTTTCTGCTCTCCGACAACGGCAGGCTCCTCAGCGAGCACAGACTGCCGACGAAGTTCATGCCCTACCTGCAGGCGGAACAGGTGCCCTTCTTCATGCGCTGGCCCGGACACCTACCGCGAACGCGGGACAGCCGGCTGGCTGCGAACATCGACGTCACGCCGACGGCGCTGGCCGCCGCCGGGTTAACCCCCAGCTACACGTACGACGGACGCAACCTGCTCGCCGCCGGAGGCCGCGACCGGTTGCTGTTCGAGTACTGGCGCGACCCGGCCAACGGCGCAGGCATCCCCACCTGGGCAGCGACCTACGTCGCCGGGCGGTACCTGTACACGGAGATCTACCGGGACGACCGGACCGTGCTCGACCGCGAGTACTACAACCTCGCTACCGACCCGTGGCAACTGACCAACCTGTTCCGCGACCGCAACCCGGCCAACGACCCCGCGATCGCGCCCTTGAGCGCGGCACTCGCAGACCAGCGCACTTGCACAGGCCGCGCCTGCCCCTGACCCGTTTCGAGCAGACCTACCCCGGCGACCCACCCGTCATGCGGGCGGACCATCGCGGCCACCATCCGATTCCGAGCACGCAACGGTGATCACCAACCAGACCGCCGGGAGGTGGGTCATCGCCGCGCCGATCAGCCGAGGCACCTGGTGCGGCCAGCGCTGCGGCGGGTTGGGTCGGTGTCTCAGTGAGGCTGTTGCGTGCGTGGCTGGCTTGGGAAGGTGTGGGGTTGCTGGGTGGCGAGGGGGAGCAGGATCCGGAAGGTGGTGCCTGCGCCGGGTGTGGAGTCCACGGTGATGGTGCCGCCGGCGTCGGCGACGATGCCGTAGACGGTGGCGAGTCCCAGTCCCGTGCCCTGGTCTTCCGGCTTGGTGGTGAAGAAGGGCTCGAACAGGCGGTCCTTGACTTCGGCGCTCATACCGGTGCCGTTGTCGCGGATGGTCAGTTGGGCGTAGCTTCCGGCGGGCAGCGGCTGGGCCGGGCCTTCCGCGAGTCCGGTGATGCCGGTTTCGATGTCGATGGTTCCGCCGTGGGGCATCGCGTCACGGGCGTTGATGACGAGGTTGAGCAGGATCTGGTCGAGGTGGCCGCGGTTGGCGCTCACCGGCACGGTGGCGGGGCAGAGCTGGCAGCGCAGCGTGATGGTGGGGCCGATGGGTCTGCTCAGCAGGTCGGTGGCGTCGGTGACGACCGTGTTGAGGTCGATGGTCTCTGCCTCGCGGGTGTCCCGTTTGGCGAACAGCAGGAGCTGGCTGGTCAGTTCCCGGCCCCGTTCGGCGGCGGCGCGGATCCGGCTGAGGTCCTGTGCCGCTTGGTCGCCCTGGTCGCCGGTTTCGTCGGCGAGCAGTTCGGCGCTGTTGAGGATGATGGCGAGCAGGTTGTTGAAGTCGTGTGCCACGCCGCCGGCGAGCTGGCCGAGGCTTTCCAGGCGGGCGGCCCGCGCCGCGCGTTCCTCGGCGATCTTCTCCTCCGCCTCCCGTTGCTTGCGGGCGGTGACGTCGCGTTCGGTGGCGGCGCCGCCGATGATCACCCCGTCGGTGTCGCGCAGCGGCCACAGGATGGTGGAGACAAAGACCTCGCTGCCGTCCTTGCGACGCCGGGGCGCGTCGTCGAGATGGTACTGGTTGCCCTCGGCCAGCTCGGCGAGCACGAGATGAAGCAGGCGCGCGCGCTCGGGTCGCAGGAGCATCGTGACGGAACGACCGATGACCTCGTCGGTGGTGTAGCCGTAGATGCGCTCGGCGCCGCTGTTCCAGGCCGTGATGATGCCGTCGAGGGTGATCGCGAAGGTGGCGTCGGCGGACTGGTCGACGATCGTGGCCAGCATCATTTTGCGGTGTGCGGTGGCGACGGCGGCACGGCCTGCTCGCACGGCCAGCACCGCGGCGAGCAGCAGGCACGCGACACCGATCACGATCATCATCGTCAATGCTCGGTAGTTCGTCCGGCGTGCGGCGGTGGCGCCCGCGTCGACGGCGGCCTGCGCCTGTCCGGCGAGCTGTTCGACCGCGGTGGCGGCCCGCTCGTACCACAGCAGTTCTTCGCCGGTGACCAGCTCGGTGGAGGCCGCGATCCGGGCCGGTACGCCGGAGCGGTACCCGGACACGATCCGTGCGTCGAGCTCCATGAAGTGGTTGAAGGCGTCCTCGGCGGCGGTGAGCTGCTGCCGCTGGGCGGTGGACAGCGGGTGGGCGGCCATCCGGTCCAGATCCTGGCGGAACGCCGCCGCTGAGGCGAGGAACCTTGCGCGCTGCCCGACCGCATCGTCGGT
This sequence comes from Krasilnikovia cinnamomea, assembly GCF_004217545.1. Taxonomy (NCBI): domain Bacteria; kingdom Bacillati; phylum Actinomycetota; class Actinomycetes; order Micromonosporales; family Micromonosporaceae; genus Krasilnikovia; species Krasilnikovia cinnamomea. Next base: position 5,991,669 of record NZ_SHKY01000001.1, on the reverse strand, counting down.
GGCGTTCGGCACGCCGCTAACCGTGTCGAGCGCGTACGCCGTCTGCCAGCCGTTGAGGTCGGCGATGCGGAACTTGGCGCGGAGCGCGTCATTGCGCAGCTCAGCGGCCTCGGTGATCTGTCGGTTCGCCTGGCGTTGCGCGAGGATGTTGAGGACGGCAAAGCCGATCATCGTGAGTACCAGCAGCGCCACGAGCCCGAGGGCGCCGTTGTCTCGCCCACCGGCATGTATCCGACGCAACGTCTGCATGTATCGGTCTTCCTACCGGGCGGGTGAGCAAGAGATCAGCGTCGCGGGCATCGGCGATGCCGGGAGCCGGTCCCCCGCACGTTCACCGTAAACGCCACTCCACCGCTTAGGTGCTATTTGTCCCGTTAATATGTTGTCTATTTGAAGTGTTCCTATTCGGTGTTCCGAGAAGATTTGGCAAGCGGAGATCCCGGCCACCCCCGGCCGAGGCGGCGTCACGATCCGGTGCCCGCGCCCGGCCCCTCCGGCCGCAGGTAAACGCCAACTCCCGCGCCGCCGTCCGGCCGGTGGTGATCTCCACCGGCGCCTGACCAGCGTCCGCCTCGCCGCCGTGGTGCTTCCGGCGCGAGCAGCCGGGGCGTACGGTGAGCGGCAGGTGTGCCGGGAAGTCTGGTCGGCGGTCATGACCTGTTTCCGACCAGAAGGGCACTGCCGCCATGGACGCTGCTGCACTGCGCGCGGTCCACCTCACCAAACGGTACGGGCGGTTGACCGCCGTCGACGACCTCACCCTCGATGTTGCCGCGGGTGAGGTGTTCGGTTTCCTTGGCCCCAACGGCGCCGGGAAGTCCACCACCATCCGCATGCTGCTCGGTCTGGCCCGCCCGACCGCGGGGCACGCCCGCATCTTCGGCGTCGACGCCGGGGAGGTGGCCGCCGCCCACCGGATGCTGGCCTACGTGCCGGCTGATGTGGCCCTGTGGCCGCGGCTGACCGGTGCCGAACACCTGGAGCTGCTGGCCGCGACCGGGCCGGGCACCGACCGCGGCTACCGCGACGACCTCACCGAGCAGTTCCAGATGGACCTCTCCAAGCCGGCACGGACGTACTCGACGGGGAACCGGCAGAAGGTGGCGCTGATCGCGGCGTTCGCCACCCGGGCGCCGCTGCTCGTGCTCGACGAGCCCACCAGCGGCCTGGACCCGCTGATGGAACGCGAGTTCCGGCACGCCGTCGTCGCCGCCCGCGAGCGCGGGCAGAGCGTGTTCCTCTCCTCCCACCAGCTCGCCGAGGTGGAAGCCGTCTGCGACCGCGTCGGGATCCTGCGCGCCGGCCGGCTCGTCGAGGTCGCCACCGTCGCCGACCTGCGGGCGCTGCACCGCACCGAGGTCACCGTCACCTACACCGGCGTCGCACCCCAGCTGTCCGGGGTTCCCGGCGTCGACACGGTGGAAACCACCAGGGGCTCCCAGCTGCGGTTCACCCTGTCCGGGCCGCCCGGCGCCGCGCTCGCGGCGCTGGCCGGCGCCGACGTCACGGCCCTGACCGTCCGTGAACCCAGTCTGGAAGAAATCTTCCTCGACTACTACGGCGAGCTGGTGAACCCGTGACCGCCGCCGTCCACGGCACACCGCAGCTGCGCACAGACCTGCCGCGGCCGTCGACGGCCGTGACCCGACTCGCTGTCCGGCAGATCCGCCGCGGCGCCCTGATCGTGCTGGCCCTCTGCGCCGGGATGAACGCGTTCGTCGCGGCCAGCTTCGCCACGGTCGCGGCCGACCCCGCCGCGGCCGCCGGGCTGCGCAGCATCGCCGGCAACGCGGCGATCCGTACGCTGTTCGGTGAGCCGGTCGCCCTCGACCACGCCGGTGGGTTCACCGTCTGGCGCGTCGGCACCGTCATCGCGATCCTGCTCAGTGTCTGGGCGATCCTGGCCACCACCCGGATCACCCGCGGCGCCGAGGAAGCCCACCAGTGGGACCTCCTGCTCGCCGGCCGCGTCGGTCTGCGGACGGTCATCGTACGTAATCTGGCCGCTGTTGCCGCCGCTACCACGGCGACCGGCGCCGCCGTCACCACGGCCCTGCTGCTCACCGCCAGCCGGCCCGCGGGTGCGTTCGTGCACGGCGCAGGCATCGCCGCGATCGGCCTGTTCAGTACCGCGACCGCGGCGCTGACCGGTCAACTGTTCGCGTCCCGTACCGCCGCGACCGGCACTGCCGTCGCCGTGCTCGGCACGGCGCTGCTCCTGCGGATGGTCGCCGACGGCGTCACCGGACTGGCTTGGCTGCGCTGGCTCTCCCCGTTCGGCCTGCTCGAACTCAGCGCCCCCTACGGCCATCACCGCGTGCTGCCGATCCTGCTGCTGCTGGCCGCCGGCGTCGCGTTCGCCGCCGGGGCGCTACGCCTGGCCGCGCGCCGCGACGCCGGCGACGGCGTGATCAACCGGGCCGCGCGGCGGGTCCGCAGCCGCGGCCTGCTCGGCAGCATCGAGGCGTTCGCTATCCGGCGGCTGCTGCTGCCGCTGACCGCGTGGGCGGCAGGGATTGCCGCCTACTTCCTGCTGATCGGGCTCACCGCCGTCGCGGTCACCGACTTCATGACCCACAACGGCAGCATCGCCGGCATGGCCGGGCAGGCCGGGTTCGCCGGCCTCGACCGGGTGGAAGGACTCACCGCGGTGGTGTTCGCGTTGCTCGCTCTGCCCGTTGGCGGGTTCGCGGCGGTGCGGCTGGCCGCGTTCGTCACCGCCGAATCCGGCCGGCGCCTGACGCTGCTGGCGGCCAAGCCGGTCAGCCGCGTACGCCTGCTCGGCGCGGAAACCGCCGTGAGCGCGGCCGGCATGGCCGCGCTGGTCACCGTCGCCGCGCTGGCCACCTGGGCCGGTGTCACCGCCTCCGGCGGGGAGCTGAGCCTGACCGCGGCTCTGCGCGGCACCTGGAACACGCTGCCGGTCGCGCTGCTCAGCCTCGGCGCCGCGGTGCTCGCGACCGGCTGCGCGCCCCACGCCGTCGCCCTGCTCGGATCCCTTCCGACCGTCGGCGGATTCCTGCTGTACACGATCGCCGACAGCGTCGGCGCTCCCGGCTGGGTCCGCGACCTGTCCCCGTTCGCGCACCTCGCACCCGTCCCGCTCACCCCGGCCGACATGCCCGCCATCCTCGTCATGATCGCTCTCAGCGCGCTGCTCGCGGCCGCCGGCGCCCTGACCTACCGCAGACGCGACCTGAGCTGCTGACCGCTGCCAGACCGCCGTGTGAACGGCCGGTATGCGGGAGCCGAGACGGGGCCCGGGCTGGCCGGGCTCGGGTCCTCAGAACGTCGCCGGCCGTGCCGATGAGGGGTCTGCAAGCCATCGCCATCGGGGGTCATCTTGTCGGTACAGCTTCCCGTACCGGTCTCCTCGGACGGCCCATTCACCCCGTTCGCGTTCCGCGTCCACAAGATGATCATCAAGGGCGAGTTCCACCGGGCACTCGAGGCCGCAGATCATTACGAGGCCCTGGTCCGGCTCGCCGGCGACGAGATCACCGTCGGCTACCTGATGCAGTGCCGGATGTTCGCCTACATGTGGACCGGCCGCGACCGCGAAGCCGTCGCGGTCGGCGAACAACTGTTGCGGCTGCGCCGCCGTCTCGGCAACCCGGTGGCCGAGGCGAAGACCCGCGCGGATCTTGTCGAGATGCAGTTCCGGCTGGGTCGCCTCGAGGAGGGCCTGGACGGCCTGGCCCGGGCGAACGCCGTGCTGGCACAGGTCGAGAGCAACGACATCCGGTACCTGTCCGCGGTGAACTCCCTGGCCAACGCCGCCCACGGTGTCGAGTTGTACGAACTCGGCGAGCAGGCCTGCCGCCGCGTCCTGGAAGGGATCGGCGCCGGGATGAACTTCGCCTGCCCCATCCACGAGTCCTACGTCATGCTCCTGCTGGAATGGGGCCTGCGCCTGGAGCAGATCGGCCGGTCTGAAGAGGCGGCCGCCCGGTTCCGCCGATGCCAGGCCATCGCGGGGGCGATCATCGCCGAGCTGGAACGCCGCGAGTCCGCGCCGACGCTGGTGATGAAGGGCGCGTACGCCCTGACCCAGGCGAAGCTGGGCGACCCGGCCGCGGCGCTCGCGCTGGCCCGCGAGATCATCGGGCCGCTGCGCCAGGAGGAGCAGTACCTGGACGCCCGGCTCGCCCATCTCGCCGCTGGCCTGGCGCTGAACGCCGCTGGCGACCGGGTCGGCGCCCGCCGCGAACTGCTCGCGGCGCAGCAGCTCTGCGACCACGGCGGCACCCGGGCAGAACGGGTGCAGATCCGGTACGAGCTGGCCCGCCTCGCCGCCGTCGGCGTGGACGCGGAACAGGCCCATGACCTGCTGGACGCCCTCCGGGAACAGGCCCAGCTGCTGTGGGAGCTGCGCCTGGAGCGCGTCGCCGTACTAGGCCAGGTAACCAATCGCATCCGGCTGGAGGAGGAGCGCCGCCGCGCCGACGCGGAGCTGCTGCGCGACGAGCTGACCGGCATCGGCAACCGGCGCCGGTTCAAGCAGATGATGGCCAGCCTCGGCGAACCCGCCGACCAGCCGCGCTGCCTGCTGTTGATCGACGTGGACGAGTTCAAGTCCGTCAACGACACCCACTCGCACGCGGTCGGCGACCGCGTCCTCATGGAGATCGCGACCGCGCTACAGGCCAACTGCCGGGACCGGCACAACGACGTGGCCACCCGCTTCGGCGGCGACGAATTCGCCGTGTTCCTGCACACGGACCTGGCTGGTGCGGTAGAGGTCGGTAACCGGATCCGGCGGGTTGTCCGCTCCCTGGACTGGGGCGCGGTATCGCCCGACCTGAACGTCACGCTCAGCATCGGCGTGGCGGAGCTGAGCCCCGGCATGACAGCCGAGGAACTGCTCGCCGCCGCCGACGCCACTATGTACAGGGCCAAACGCCACGGCCGAGATCAGGTCGCCGCCTGAGCGGTGGCAGCGATGTACGGACGCAACCGGCAGTAGGTGTCCTGGTCGACCACGCCGGCGACCGGTGCACCGGCAGCGGCCGCGGACATCGCCACCGCGTCGGCCAGCGGCGCCGGCCATGGCGTGCCGTCGTGCAGCGCGCGGGCGAGCGCGGCGACGCAGGCGTCACCCGCGCCGGCGGCATTGCCCGTGATCGCCTCGGGCGCCGCGACCCGCCACGCCTGGTCACCGGTGAGTCCGACCAAACCCCGCCGGCCGTGGGAAACCACCACCGCACGGGCACCCAGACGCAGCACCTGCCGCGCCGGGCCGACATCGTCGTCGCCGATGCAGGGATGAGACACCACGGTTGCGGTCGCGGCGAGCCGCTCGGCGAGTTCCTCAGCGTCGGGTTTGGCGATGTCCGGACGGGCGGCGATGCCGAGCCACAGCGCCTCGCCGCTGCTGTCCAGGATCGTGCGCACCCGATGCGCCGCCGCCGTCCGGATGAGCACGGCATAGGCGTCGGCCGGCAGCCCAGTGGGCAGCGAACCGGACAGCACGACAACGCGCGCCAACCGGACCAGCGCCGCGTAGTGCTCGACGAAGCGACCCCACTCCGCGGGGGTGACCGTCGGACCGGGCTCCCAGAACCCGGTCGCCTCACCGGCATCGACGACGGTGACGGTTCGGCGGCACTCTCCCTGGATCCGTACGAAGGAGACCGGAACGCCCGCCGCATCCAGTTGCGTCATCACGAAGGCGCCGGTGACGCCGCCGAGCAGCCCCGTGACCAGGACCGGCTCGCCAACCGCGTGCAGGATCCGGGCCACGTTGACGCCCTTGCCGCCGGGCTGGGACACGACGTGTCGCACCCGGTGCGTCGCGTGGGCGCTGATCGCGTCGACGGTGTACGTCACGTCGAGCGCGGGGTTCAGGGTCACGGTGAGGATCATGTGCCGGGCTCCGTCCGCCCGGTGATCAGCAGGCGTCGTAGACGTACGAGCCGCTGCCGGGAACCGTGACGTCCCGGTCCCGGCGGACGATCGACAGCGTGGCACCGTGGCTCCGGCAGGCTTTGGTGAACGCCTGCTTGGTGTACTCGATGTCGATGACGTTGTTGCCGTACACCGCGGTGTAGTCACCGCACTCGCTGTACTGGCCGCATTCCTCCACGACGGCGAAGTCCAGCCCGGCGTCGCGGCCGGAGGTACCGAGTTCGGCGGTGTTCTTCTGGCCGATGGCGAGACCGGCCGCGTGGGCGTGGGTGGCGAGCAGGTTCACGAACGCCATGGCGTCGGCGCGGGTGAGCAGGCCCTGGGACCGGTCGTACGAGTCGAGGTTGTCAGGTTCCACGGCCCGGAACCCATTGGCGGCGCAGCCGTCGATCCAGCCGTTGACCACGGCTGCCACGGCGGCGCGCTTGGCCGCGGTGGAGATGTCGAGCAGGTTCTCGCCCCAGTCCTGGTCGATCACGTACCTGCCGTTGGCGTCTTTCAACAGCAGTTCCTCGTGGTGCGACTGCCACCAGGGCAACTCGTCGGGCTGCACCTGGAAGGCGTTGACGTAGCAGATGGTGTAGACGCCGCCGGCCGGAGCGGCTTTGCGGTCCCGGCTGACCACCTGCACTCCGGCGGGTGGCTGGTAGGCGCCGCCGATCTGGTAGTCGAACTTTGCGTTTGGCGGCGGGGCAGCGACAGCGCGGGTGGGCGCGCCCGGCCCGGCGGGCTCAGCGGCCCAGCCGTCCTGCGCGGGCTCGACGACCCGGACGGGCTCAACGGCCCGGGCCGATCCAGCGATCCGGGCCGACACGATGAATGCGTCGGCGTGGGTGGCGGCCAGTGCGACGGCGGAGAAGACCGCGACGGCAACAATGAACGCCAGGAGAGCCGCGAGCAGACCGCGGCGGTCGGACGGCGATGAGGGGCGTTGCGGTGCAGAGATCACGACAGGGCTCCGAAGGGTCTCGGGATCTGCCCCGCCTCGGACGCTGAGCATCCTGGCGACCTGAATGCCGGGCTCGGGCTGAAGCTCCCCCACCGGCTGGGCCTGATCACATCGAGCGGCGCGGTACGACCCGCGACGGCTACGAGCGATTCAACGTCGCGCAGGCACCGATGTCAATACCCTGACGTCCACTCAGCTCTTGAGCCCGCTGAGGCTCATTGTGGCGATGAACCGGCGCTGTGCCACCAGGAACGCGAAGACCAGTGGCACGGTGGCGATCACGTTGCCGGCCATCAGCTGGGACCATTCGGTGCGTCGGGTGCCCTGGAAACTGGCCAGGCCGACCTGCAGGGTGAACCGTTGCTCGTCGTTGATCGCCACCAGCGGCCACAGCAGGTCGTTCCAGCTCGACAGCAGGGTGAAGACGGCCAGCGTCGCCAGCGCGGGCCGGGCCAGCGGCAGGACCACGCTGAGGAAGGTACGCAGGGTGCCGCAACCGTCGAGGCGTGCCGCCTCCTCCAACTCCACGGGCAGGGACAGAAAGAACTGCCGCATGAGAAAGATGCCGAAGGCCGAGGCCAGCCACGGCACGATCGCCGCGGCGATCGTGTCCACGATCCCGATCCGCGCGAACATCAGATAGGTCGGGATCATCAGCAACTGGGTGGGGATCATGACGGTCGCGAGAATCGCAACGAACGCCACGCCGCGCCCGCCGAAGCGGAGACGCGCGAAGCCGTAGCCCGCCGTCGAGCAGAGCAACAGATGCGCAGCCACCGCGACAGCCGACACCAGCACGGTGTTCGCGAACCAGCGGACGATGTGCGATTGGGCGAACAGGAAGCGGTACCCGTCGACGTGCAGGGCGCTGGGCAGCAGCCGGGGCGGGAACTGGTTGATCTCCTGCGCGCTCATCAAGGACGCGCACACCATCTGCACCAGCGGCAGGACGAACAGCAGTGCCATCGGCATGAGCAGCAGATGCCAGGCGCTGAACGGCAGCCGGCGCCGCCGCGCCGACATCAGCGCATCCCCGCGGTGCCGCGCCGGTTGTGCCACAACACCGCGCCGGACAGCAGTAGCGTCACCGCGAACAGCACGTACGCGACGGCCGCACCGTAGCCCAGCCGCCGGGTCTGGAACGCGACCTCGTAGATGTAGTAGACGATCGTCTGCGTACTGTTCATCGGCCCGCCGCGGGTGGTGGTGTAGATCAGGTCGAACAGTTGCAGCGCGGTGATGCTCTGCCAGATCGCGATGAACAGCGTCACGGGGCGCAGCCCGGGCAGGGTGATGTGGCGGAACACCCGCCACCGGCCCGCACCGTCGACGACCGCCGCCTCGACCAACTCCCGGGGGATGTCCTGCAGCGCGGCCAGATACACCACCGTGGTGAACCCGATCTCCCCCCACAACGCGATGCCGCAGATCACCAGCAACGCCTGACCCGGGTTCTCGAGGAACTGCTGCTCCGGCAGCCCGATGCGGCGCAGCAGGCTGTTCGCCGCGCCGTACTGCGGGTTGAAGACATAGCTCGCCAGGATGCCGGTGGCCGCGGCGGACGCGACATACGGCACGACAATGCAGGTGCGGTAGAACCCGATCAGCCGGATGCGCCGGTTCAACGCGACCGCGAGCGCCATGCCCAGCAGAACGGAGGCCGACACGAAGACGGCGGTCAGCAGCAGGCTGTGCCGGGCGGCAGAGGCCAGATCCGGATCCTGGGCGAGCCGCTCGTAGTTGCGCCAGCCGACGCCCGTGGCCGGGGCTACACCGTTCCACTTCGTCCGGGAGATGAGAAACGCCCAGACGGCAGGAAAGATGGACAGGCCGATCACGACGATCGTCGCCGGTCCGGCGAAGGCCCATCCGGTCATTGTGCGCCGGGCCGTCCGCCCGCGGCGGCGGCGCGTCCGGGCCGCCGGTGCCTGTTCAGTACGGGCGGGAACCGCGAACGTGAGGCTCACGAATCCTCCAGCGCACCGACCGATCGGCGGGCGGCCTCGTGGAGGGCCTCCTTCGGGGTGGCCGCGCCCTGCAGCACCATGGCGACCGCGTCACCGACGTGGCGGGACAACTCCGCGTACCCGGCGATGGTAGGCCGGGCCTGCTTGGCGTTCGCGAGGTTGTCGAAGAACGCCTGCCCGCCGGGATACTCACGGATGTAGGCGGCGAACTCGGGGGTGCTGTTCGCGGAGCTGCGCAGCGGCAGGTTGCCCAGCCTCAGGTTCCACTTCGCGTCGATCTGTCTGCTGGTCAGCCAGCCGACGAAATCGCGGGCGGCCCTCGCCCGGGCCCCGTCGTCATGGTCGAACAGGACCCACAGATCCGGCCCGGAGACGGTCTGGTGGTCACCGTGGAATCCCGGCAACATCGTCACGCCGTAGTTCAGGCGGGCCTGCTTCAGCTCGAGCATCGCCCAGGGCCCCGACATCATCATCGCGATGCGGCCGTTGTTGAACAGTGGCCCGTACTTCTCGTCGGTCTGGTCGAGATACATGGACCTGTCGTCCACCGCCATGGCCCGCAGCGTCTCCAGGGCGGCCACCCCGGCGTCCGAATCGAAGGCCGGCCGCTTGCCGTCCAGGATCCTGCCGCCGCGCTGCCACAGCAGCGGCCACAGGTGCCATGTGGTGTCCTCGCTGCCCGAGACGGAGTAGGTGGTGCCGTAGACGCCCCGGCCCGGATCGGTGAGTCTCCTGGCTGCCTGGCGGAAGTCGTCCCAGGACCAGTCGTTTGTCGGGTACGCCACCCCGGCGGCATCGAACAGCTGCTTGTTGTGGATCAGGGCGAGGTTGTCGACGAGCGCCGGCACTCCGATGACCCTGCCGTCCACCGTCGCGGTCATCCGGGCCGCGAACGGCATCTGGTGCCAGCCGAACGCGGGGTCGCCGACGAAGTCGGTGAGGTCTTGGGTACGGCCGCTTGCCGCGAGCTCGCCCGCCCAGCTGCCGTACGCGTACGAGATGTCCGGGTAGGTGTCGCTGGTGAATCCGGCGGACAACTTGGTGAGCAGGTCGTCGGTGGTCGACGCGCCCGCCGACGTCTTGATGGTGACGTGGGGGTGGAGCCGTTGGTACTCGGCGGCGAGTTGCTCGGCGAGCTGCTCCGCGTCGGCCGACTGGCCGGTCCACCAGGTGATGGTGACCTCGTCCGGGGCGTGGCCGGCGAGCGTACGCTCGCGATCGTCCCGGGTGCTGCAGGCGGTGAGCAGCAGGACCACGGCCGTGGTCGCGGCGAGCAACGACTTGTGCCGGGGCCACCGCAGACGGCTCGGCGCTGGACCATGTCGTCGAGCGCGGCGGACGCCGGCCAGATCATCCATGACTGTCGATTATTCTCGACCGCGCCGGCTCGGCAAACACTCCCGGTTCAGTCCGGCAACGGGTCTGCCCGTTCGTACCCGTGCGGCCAGGGTCAGCGGGCTCCTATGCCGACACCCGGCCGCGCAGCGGTTCCGGCAGCAGGTCGCCGTGTGCCTCGGCGAGTTCGTCGCACAACTGCCAGATCCGGTCGACGGTCAGCGTCGCGGCCGTGTTCGGATCCACCATGGCCGCCTGCCGGATCAGCCGGGGGTCGCCGTCGAGCGCGGCCCGGACGGTGAGCTCGCCGACGTTGACGAAACCCCGGTTGACCGCGGCGCACTGCGGGGGCAGCGCCCCGACCCGCTCCGGGCGCAGGCCGAGGCGGTCGACGACGCAGGGCACCTCGACCGCGTACCCCTCGGGCAGGTTGCTGATCAGGCCGTGGTTGGCGACGTTGGCGTGCACCCTGCGCGGCGTCCCGGTCTGCATGCTGTGGATGAGCTGGGGTGCGTACTCCGTCGCCTGGCGCGACAGGTCCAGCGGCTCGCCCGCGAGCAACCCGGCCCGGGTGGCCGCGTAGGCGGCCAGATTCTCCGCGCTGATCCGCACGTACTCGCCGACCGGGATCCGCAGACGCTGGATTTCGGTGTCGTGGTGCAGATACCAGGGAACGTATTCGGCCGAGTGCTCGCTGGTCTCGGTCGGGAACCAGCCGAGGCGCCGGTACATGTCCATGCGCACCCGGCGGCGCAGCTCCGGGTCCGCGCCGAGGCGGGCGTCGAGCCGCGGGTAGAGGTTCTCGCCGCGGTGCTCCCACCGCAGCAGCCACGCCTGATGGTTGACGCCCGCGCCGGTGTAGTCCACCTCGTCGAACGGCGCGCCGACCAGCTCGCTGAGCTCGCGCACGGTCCAGTAGACCGAGTGGCACAGGCCGACGGCCTTGACGTCGGGCGCGACCGCCGTGAGGTACGCGATGTTCATCGCCATCGGATTGGTGTAGTTGAGCAGCCAGGCGTCCGGACACAGTTCGCGCATGTCGGCGACGATGCCGTCCAGTACGGGGAAGGTCCGCAGGGCCCGGAAGATGCCCCCCACGCCGAGGGTGTCGCCGATGGTCTGGCGCAGCCCGAAACGTGCCGGGAGCTCGAAGTCGCGCACCGTCGCCGCGTGCATCCCGACCTGGATCGCGTTGATAACGTAGTCAGCGCCGTACAACGCCACACGCCGGTCCACACTGGACACAATGGCCGGTTTCGCGTCAAGCTGCGCCGCGGTGCGCTGGGCGATCGTCTCGGCCGTAGCCAGCCGCTCCGGGTCGATGTCGTGCAACGCCAGCGTGACGTCACGCAGCTCGTCGAAGGACAGGATGTCGGCGAGCAGCTCCCGGGTGAAGACCACACTACCGGCACCGAGGAACGCGATCGCAGCCATGGCGGGATTCTGGGCACGGCGAGCATGAGCGCGCAAGATGTCTGGCCGAGCGCTCAGAAACGAACTGCCGACGCCAGGCCCCCGTCCACTGGCACCCCGGCCAGGCCTCCCGCCATCGACGCACCGCGCCCCGGACGGAAGCCCAGGTCGGCGACAGTCAGGGTGCGCGACGCGGCCGTGCGGGCGAGACCCGCCGCGAGCGCGTGGGCGCCGCGCACGGTACGGTCCGGCAGGTCCACGACGATGTCGGCCACCGCCGCGCGGACGTCATCGGGCACCTCATGGCCACGCCGCAGCAGGTAGCGGACGGCGATCTCCGCCAGCTCCGCCGCCGCGTAGTCCGGCACCTCCCACCGGTGGCCGAAACACTCCGCCAACTGCGGCACGGTGGTGAACAGCTGCGCCAGCACCGGCGGCTCGCCGAGCAGCGTCACGGCCGGGTCGCCGCCCGTCGAGGCCAGCGCGTCGGCCAGCGCCTCGGCCACCTCGGCCTGGAAACCGTCGTCGCCGCCACCCCACTCGATCACCAGGGTGCCACCGGCCGCCTCGCGCAGCACCTCGGCCACCAGGGTGCGGGCTTGCCCCGGCCACTGCGCCGCCAGGCCGCCAGCGGATGAGACACGCACCAGGTGACCGACCGTAACCAGCCGCAGCTCGGACAGCGCCTGGCCGTACAGTCTGGCAAGTTCGCTGCGGCCGCTGCCGCGCGCGCCGGCAATGACGGCGTTCGCCTGCCGGCCCACGTGCTGCCCGGCGCCCCTCGCCGCGGCGACTTGCAGCACCGCCCCGACCAGCGCCTGCCTGGCCGGATGGAGGCCGACCAGGTCGCTGATCCGCCGCCAGGCGCGGCTGGCCTGCAGCGCCGCGTGCGGGTCGAGGACCGCGTCCAGTTGCGGGGGCTCATCCGTCGCCTGCGCCAGCTGGGCCAGCTCCGGCAGCAGGTCGGCCGCGGTGAGCCGGTTGAGCTCACTGTCCCGCGCCGGCGGCGCCGCCGCGAGGCGGGATGCCTGGTTGCTCACCATGGACTCGAACAGCTTGCGGGCCACGCGCCCGTTGCCGAAGGTCGGCCCCTTCGGCACCCGCTCGAAGTACGCGGTGAGCGACTCCACCGCCTCATCGGTCAGCTCGTAGTAGTGCTTGCGGCACAGGTTCGTGGCAATGGTGACCAGTTCGTCGACGCGGTAGTTGGGGAACTCGATCGTCCGGGTGAACCGTGACGCGAGGCCCGGGTTGGACTGCAGGAACTGCTCCATCAGCTCGGAGTATCCCGCCACGATCACGACCAGCTCGTCGCGATGATCCTCCATCATCTTCATCAGCGCGTCGATGGCCTCCTGACCGAAGTCCGGCCCCGAACCACCGGACCCGGCAGTGAGGGTGTACGCCTCGTCCACGAAGAGCACACCCCCCATCGCTCTGGTGACCAGCTCGGTGGTCTTGATCGCGGTGGAGCCGATGTACTGGCCGACCAGGTCGGCGCGGGCCGCCTCGATCATGTGGCCCTTCTCGAGGATGCCCAACTCGGCGAGGACCGCACCGTAGAGCCGCGCCACCGTCGTCTTGCCGGTGCCCGGCGGCCCGGCGAAGACCAGATGCCGGCTCATCGGCGGCATCGGCAGTCCCATCTGCTGGCGCAGCTGCGACATCCGGATCAGGTTGATCAGGCCCTTGACCTCCTTCTTGACCCCGTCTAGTCCGATCAGGACGTCCAGCTCGGCCAGCGGCCCGGTCAGTTCCATCCCCGGCGCCAGCTCCTCGTTGTGCTCGTCGCCGGCGGCCGCACTGTCACCGCCCGAGTCGGGCGGCAAGGCGACCGCCGCCCGGTGTCCCGCCTGTTGCTCGCGACGCGCCCCGGTCGTCAGGTCCTCGACGGTGACCTGGTGCTGGTCGGGCCGGAACACCGGCACGCCGGCGCTACCCTGCACCACGCACCGGGTCAGCCGGACCGGCTCCGCGGTGTCGGCATGCACCCCGTCCCCGCCACTGCCCAGCACCTCACACTCCGTCATGGTCGCCCGGCCCCCGGGCTCGATGCCGACGCCGTGGCCGCCGGAGTCCCGCACCCGGCACCGGGTGGCGCTCAGCGCGCCACCGGCGGCGACCCGCATCCCGTCGCCTACGGCGCCGACGACCTCGCTGTCGCGGACCACCGCCTCGACACCGTCGCCGACCACCAGGCCGCCCCCGCGCAGCAGCACCGAGCCCAGCGTCACGCGGGAACCGCCGCGTACGCTGACGGCCGGCTGCTGTGTGGTGGTGATCCGGGCGTCGCTGAACGTCGCCTGAGCCCCGCCGTCGACCTCCACCGCTACCGCGCCCACCAGGTCCAGCTCCACGTCGGCGAAGTCCACCTGGCTGCCTTCGCCCGCGACGACCCCGGCCCCGTTGCCGGTCTCGACCCGCAGCCGGGCGAACGCCACCGTCGAAGCGCCGGCCACCACTGCGACGTGCTCGGAGGTGCCGCGTACGGTCAGGCCCTCGAATGTCGGCATTCCCGCGCCGTCGACCCGTACGCCGATCGGGCTGTCGACGACCGTGCAGTCCACGAATCGGGGGGCGGCGCCGCCGGTCACCTGTACACCGGTGTGCTTGACGCCGCTGAACGTGCATTGCCGGAACACCGCGGCGCACCCCTCGGCGAGGTGCGCCGACTGCACGGCGGCACCGGTGAAGGTCGAATCGGTGATCGACACCGTCCCGTCGCCGCGCAGGTACAGGTCGACGTTGGCGCTGTCGCGCACCCGGAGCCGGCTGATCCGGGCCGCGCCGTGCTGCTCGACCACGATCGCGGGCTTTGCGGCCGCCACGATCTCGCAGTGCTCCAGTACGCACGTACCGTGGCCGTTGACGCAGATCCCGTTGCCGGTGACCTGACGCAACTCGCAGCGGCGCAGCGTCAGCGTGCCGGACTCGGTGACCACCACGGCGGACGAGGCCACCTCGCTGATCACCGTGTCCTCGACGGTGCTGGGCCGGGCGGAGGTCACCACGATCCCCGCCCCGGCCCGGTTGCTCACCTCGCAGCCCCGCATCGCCAGCGAGCCGTCCAGCCGGGACAGCAGGGTCGCCCACGAGGCGCCGAGCACCCGGCAGTCGTCGAGCGCCACCTCGCCGTGGTGCACGTCGACCGCGGCCAGCTGGTCGTCGTCGCAGGACAGGGTGAGCCCGCGCAGCTGCGCGCCCGCTCCGTTGACGACGCAGACGCTGCCCGCACCGGCGTGCACCAGCACCGTGCCGGGGCCGTCCGCCGCGCTGATCGTCACGCGCTGGGTCAGGACCAGATTCTCCTCGTACCGCCCCTGGTGCACGGCGATGGTGGCACCCTCCGTGGCCCGCGCCAGCGCCGCGGCGATCGTCGGGTAGGCGCCGGGCCGGCCGCCTGCCACCACCAGCACCTGCCGGTTCATCCTGACACCTCTCTGTTCGCCGGTCTGTGCACCGGATTCAGGCCAGGCCGGGCAAGGCACCGAAGCGGCCCCGCGCCGCCGGACCGACCCGCGACTGTGGCTGCGTGTCGGCCCAGCGTTCGACGCAGCGACGCAGCGACGCGGTGGCGAGCTCGTCGAACGACACCCGATCCCGATCCACCCGGCCGTCGGCGTCGATCTCATTGGCGGACAACTCCCGGATGAGCACCTGACCCCGCTCGCCCGCCGGGCCCGGCTCCACCACGTCGAGCACCTTGAAGCTGGTGCCGGGGACGAACAGCACCCGGTTGTCGACCTGCTCGTCGCCGTCGGGTTCGAGCAGCCGGGTACGCCGTGCCGTCATCGACCAGACCAGCACGTCGACCGCACCGGTCAGGTCCGCCGACGGCGCGGTCAGGGCGGTCGTGAACCCCCACTCGGTGAGCAGGCGGCTGCGCGCGAGCAGCTCCCACTGCTCGGGCGACGGGGCCGCGGTGTAGACGGTGGCCCCCCGGTGCGACGGTAGCCGGCTCAGCCCGGCCGCCACGCACCGCGCGAACGGCACGTGCGGACCCTTGCGTGCCGATCGGAGGGCGTCGTCGATCGCCGCGCCACGAGAAGACAGATACAGCCGTACGGCCACCGAGTCGCTGAGGATCTCCGCCGCCGACTTCGCGGTATCGCCCTGCAGTCCCGGCTGTTCGGACAGGATCCGGGAGATGGAGCTGGCCACGGCGTCGAACTCGCGGCTCAACGAGCGCCGCAACCAGCTCCGTTCCTCGTCGAGGGCGCGTCCGGAGATCAGCGCGCAGGCGGCGGCTTCGGGGACCGGCTGGTAGCGGGCTCGCCGAGTGGGCTTCGGATCGGGTACGGGCCGCGCGGGCGTCGCCTCGGACGGTCGCGGTGCTGTCGGGGCGGCCGACAGCGGCGCCGGCTCGGCGGTGTCCCGGGATGTCTGCGGCTGGCCCGGCTCCGGCAGTGCCGGGGGCGTGGCGGGCCGTTCGGGAGCTTCCGGCACCAACACCGACGACGTCCGCCAGGCGGGCAGGGCGACCGCCTCCGCGGTCGGCAGAACGCTGATCACGGTGGCCGGCGGCGCCTGCCCGCCGACCGGGGCGGGGACAGCCACCAGGGCCGGAGCGTCGCATGGGGCCGGGACGGTCGGGGCGGCCTCGACCGGCCCGGGCTGCACGACGCCCGACGCGACCGACGGGGCCGTGATCGGCGCGGCGGCGGCCAGGGTGGACGCCGGTACCAGGACGCTGCGCTGCCTGGTCGCCGGGTCCAACCGGGCGACGACGTCCTCGGCCAGTGCCCGCATGCGGGCGGCACGGGCTGCCGTGGCGTCGTCGAAGACGAACACGTGCCGCTCCGGATCGGCCGTCGCCCCGCGCACCGCCTCGGCGCCCTTCGGCGGATCCACGGGACGCATCCACAGGCCGGCCTGCACCACCTCGACCACCGCGTCGTTGGCGTACCAGTAGACCATCGGGGCGATCGGCTCGCCCAGCACCAGCGGCGCGCGATGGCTCAGCATCTGCGGGACCGCGGCCGGTGCGGCCGGCCGGCTGCGCGGCGTGTAGCTGAGCTCGCGCGCGAAGACCTGCCAGCCGAGGCGGCCGTCGGCCCCGACGGTGTGCATCTGCGGCTGCTCGGGGGTGCCGACGGGGACGCCACCGAAGCAGACCACCGGGCTGCCGAGCAGGTCGGCGAGGACCTGGCCGAGCGCCTCACCGCGGGGCACCTGCACCGGGCCGTAGTGCACGAACCGGACGCGTTGCCGGTTCTCGTCGTCGAGGCCGCGCCAGAAGCGCGCGATGTCGTCCAGCGGCAGGTCCGACGTTCCGGGGCAGCCGAGGATGACCGCGAGCGACTCCGGCTGGCAGGGCAGCGTCGTGACCAGCCACTGCCAGTGCTCCCGGACCAGCTCGGCGTCGCGGGCGTCGCGGATCCACACGCCGCCGGGCAGCGGCTCCGCAGCCCGCACCGAGCTGGTCGGCGTGAACTCGGCCGCCGCGCCGTCCCAGGCCGGTTGCGGGAACCGCTTCGCTTCCCAGGCCGGAACCCGGCCCGGGCGGTACCGTACCCAGCCGCTGGCCTTGTCGGCGTGCACGAACAGGGCGCCGGCAGCACCGCGGATCAGGTGGCCGTGCGGCGCGATGACGGTTCGGTTGAGCCGGTCGGACAGCCACTGTCCGGCCAGGACGACGGTCTCCTGTTGCTGACCGCAGACCACGAGCCGGATGCCGCGGCGGCGCCGATTCAGGGCACCGGCCACCGACTCCCAGATGCCCACCGGCATGTCGCCGTGCAGGTCCAGGACGACGATGTCGTTGTTCGCGTCCTCCTGGACGCCGAGGGCGAGTGACTGGGCCTCTTTACTGATCGGGCCGTCGGTGTGCAGGACCAGAGCGTTGCCGACCGTGTGCCGGGCGATCATCACGGTGCCGGACCGGCCCCGGCGGCTCAGCGGTGATCTCACGATGTCACCCTTTCTCGGTTCGTGGCGATGGCCTTGCGGCTCAGGACCGGTCCCTCGGGCACGGTCGTGAGCAGTTCCGCCGGAAACGGCACCGGCGGGGTACCGGCCAGCCTGAGCGCGGACAGCGTGTCGTTGTCCGGCAGCCGGAAGCGGACCCCCTCGTCCGAGACGAGGCACAGGTCCCGGAGGGGCTGCAGCGGTGGGACCGGTACCGGGAGGACGACCATGCCGGTGCCGGGACGGGCATGCACCGTCGGCGTGCCGTCCGCGCGCAGCGCGCTGTGCGCCCGGTCGGTGAAGACCACCGCGGTGTCGACGGCCTGCGCCCCTGCCGGAGACTGGCGGGCGCACAGCACCCGGTCCCCCGGCTCGTCGTACCGCGCGCGGTCGAGGTCCGGGAGCAGGCCGGCCAGCGATCGGTCGCCGGAGCGCGGCGCGGCCACGACGTCGGCTGCCTCCAACGCCACCGGGTCGCCGCGCGAGCCCGCCTTCAGCAGCAGGAACGCGGTCCGGCTGACGGCAGTAAGCCCGTCGGGCCGCAGCACGAACAGCTGTTCGGCACCGCTCGAAGGTTGGGTGAAAAGCTGGCCTACCCGGTACTCGCGACCGGCGACCGGCGGGCCGCCGTCGCCGGTGCCGTTGATCTCGGGAACGCCGATCGGGTCGCCGTCGGGCAGCGTGTCGAGCCACCTGGCCGGCGCCCGCGCCGGCTCCGCGTTGGTGGCGCCCAGCGCCACCGGAACCACCTGGTCGGTGATCCGGTGTTTGCGGCCACGCCAGACCAGGTAGTGGGAGTCCGCGCCGTCGACCAGCGTGAACCGGTCGCCGGCGAGCGCGGCGAACGGTGCGGCCGGGTCCAGGTTGATGCCGACCCCGTCCGCCGGGCCGCCGGGCACGGATCCGGCGAGGCAGGCCAGCCAGGGGCCGCGGACCAGGTCCTGCGCCGTCGGCAGCACCTGCGGCGCGCCCGGCAGGCCGATGGGTGCGCCGTGCGGCACGCCCTTGAGCGAGTTCCGCGACGTCAGGGTGATCCTGGACCGGCTGCCCTGGATGAGCATCGCGGAGGTCAGGTTCAGCGTGGGATGCAGAACGCCGTCGAGATAGACGTAGCGGGTGCCGGTCTCCTTCTCGACGATGATCGCGCCGGCGGCCCTCCACTGCTTGTTGCCGCCGGGCACGAGCCATCCGTACCCGGCGAAGCCAGCGGCGACCAGGACCGCCACGAGGATCCCCACGAGCAGGCCCACCCAGGCACGGCGGGACGGGTGCTCGGCGGTGTCCGGGTCGCCGAGCACCAGCGCGCAGCTCATCCGGCCCATCTGGAACTGGTGGGCGTGCACGTGGTCGCGTTGGGTCTGCATCGCCGGCCTACCCGAACAGCCCGCGGGCCCAGGAGTACGTGCCGATCAGCTGCAGCACCAGGGGAAGGATCGCCAGGCCGGTGACCACGTCGAGAACCGTCGCGGTGAACTCCCATACCGGCAGCAGGCGGCGTGGCCACGGCCGCAGGGCGGCGGTCACCAGCACGGCGATCAGGACCACGAGGCTGACCAGCAGGGTGAGCCGCCAGCCGGGCGATGCGACCCGCGACAACCAGAAGATGATCATGATCCAGCCGGCGCTCCCCGCCGCTGTCAGCGCGACCCGCTGCCACACCCCGAGGAACGTCCGGGCGCGCAACAACAGGGCGCCGGAGAGCACCGACACCAGGGCCGGGCCGGCCCAGCCCGGCGCCGCCATGATCATCCTCAACAGGACCGGCAGCACCAGGGCGGCGCAGACCACCACGACGCTGAGGTAGTTGTCGGCCCGGTCGGCCATGGTGGACAGCTCCGGCGCGGGCTGGGGCTGGTTGTCGTACTGCAGTTCCTCGCCGGTCTTCGGCAGTTGCGGCCCGCGCAGCCGGGCGGCCCGCAACACAACCGTCGGCGCCAGGACAACGACGGCGAAGAGCACGGCACTTGCCGAGCCCGCCGCCCCGGGCCCCGACATGCCGACGGCGACCTGCAACCACGACACGAGCAGCACCGCCGCGGCGATCGCCGGCACGGCCACCAGCGGCGGGTACGGCAGGGCCGCCGCCCGCAGCCGCCGGCAGCCCAGCAGCACCAGGGCCACACCGGCGGCGGCTCCGGCACCGGCGACCAGCGCGCCCCGGTGCACCGCGAACGCGTCGCCGACGCCATCCGCCAGATTCGCCGCGGTGAGCCCCGCGTACCCGCAGGCGGCCATCGCAAGCAGCAGCGACAGTGTCCCGTCGGCCAGCACCCGGGCGACCAGCACCGCGGCCAGGGCGAGGCCGACACTGACCGCGAGACCGGCGGCGGCGTCGACCACCAGCGGTCCCCGATCCGTCAGGACGGCGGCCAGCACCGCCAGCCCCACCGCCGACAGCGTGAGGAACAGCCAGCGGCGGCACTCCGGGCGCCAGCGGTCGGCCCGCCGATTCACCACCGTGGCGATGCCGTCCGCGACGTCGTCGAAGTCGAGCTCCGGTAGCGGGTCGGCGGCCGGGCGCAGGAACAGCTCCTCGCCCTCCAGCCAGTCCAGCGACTCCGGAGTGCCGGCCGCGTCGAAGGGCGGCCCGCCGAGGCGTTGCAGCACCCAGGTGCCGGACTGTCCTGGATCAGTGGAGTCGCCGGACGCCGCATGCCCCCGCAGCACCGGCAACAGGTCGGCCACGGTGGACGACACCGGCACCGCGAGATCGACCCGCCGGTCCGGGCCTACCACCGTGACGCGGCACACGTCGCTGTTCGGCGCGCTGGTCACACCACACCCCCAGGCCCGCCGAGAAGTAAGGGCTGCCCCGACCCGGCCGCATCCACGACCGGTGTCTGAATCAACTGGACGCTTCTCCGGGTGACGAGCTGTGCCCTGCCGGGCGGGAGTTTGCGCGGGGCCGCCTCGCCGAGGAACCGGCCCTCCTCCTTCGGATACGACAGCAGCATCGCCGGTGTGCCCAGCTCCCACAGCCGGCGCAGCACCGGATCCATCATGGCCCGCATCGCGCCGGAGGTGCTGCGCGCGACGACCACGTGCAGGCCGATGTGCGCCCCCTGGGCGAGCAGCGGCAGCAGCGGATCCAGGACGGAACCCGTGCCGGGGCCACCACTGAGCAGCTCGTAGTCGTCCACCACGACGAACAGTTCCGGTCCCTGCCACCAGTCGCGGCGGCGCAGCCGGTCCGACGAGATGTCCTGGCCCGGCACGCGCCGGTTCATCGACACGGACGTCTGACCGGCCAGGGTCGCCAGCGCGTCTGCGGTGATGCCGTAGCCGACCTGGTAGTCGGCGGTGAGCGCGTGGTCCAGGTCGCGCCGCGAGTCGCCGATGACCACCTTGGCCTCGGCCGGGCTGTACCGGCGGGCGACGGCGCGCAGTACCAGCCGCAGGATGTTCGTCTTGCCGGTCTCGTTGTCGCCCATCACGATCAGGTGCGGGGTGGTCATGAAGTCGTGCCAGACCGGGGCGAGGCGCTGCTCGTCCAGGCCCACGCACACCCGGAAGGGCGGCTCGGGCTCGGCGAGCTGTTCGACCGGCAGCCGGGTCGGCAGCAGGCGCACGGGCGGGGCGACCGGGCCGCGCCAGAACGTGCCGACCTCCTCGACGATGGCCTTGGTCGCCTCCGCGAGGTCGCCGACGGCGGCGCTGCCGTCCACCCTGGGTAGGGCGCTGAGGAAGTGCATGGCCTGCGACGTCATGCCGCGTCCCGGCTGGTTGGGCACCAGCGCGGCCTTGCGGGAGCCCACCTCGGACTCCATCGAGTCGCCGAGCCGCAGCTCGAACTTCGTCCCCAGCAGGTCGCGCAGCCAGGTTCGGATCTCCGACCAGCGGGTCGCGGTGACCACCACGTGGATGCCGAAGGACAGGCCCCGCGCCGCCAGCTCACCGAACCGTCCCTCCAGCTCGCTGAAGTCCTGCTTCATCGTGAACCAGCCGTCGACCAGCAGGAAGACGTGCCCGTGCGGATCCTGGACCTCGCCGCGGGCGCGAGCGGCGAGATAGCTGCCGATCGAGTCGAAGCCGCGCTCGGCGAACACCGCCTCCCGGTGCTCCATCACCTGCCGGACCTCCTCGACGGTGCGCACGACGCGGTCCCGTTCCATCCGGGTGGCGATCGAGCCGACGTGCGGCAGGCCGACGATCGACATGATGCCGCCGCCGCCGAAGTCCAGCCCGTAGAACTGGACCTCCTGCGGGGTGTGCGTGAGGGCCAGGGCGAGTACCAGCGTCCGGACCAGCGTGGACTTGCCGCTCTGCGGCGCACCGGCGATGCCGACGTGCCCGTCGGCGGCCGACAGGTCGGCCACGAGCAGCTCCCGGAGCTGATCGTACGGGCGGTCCACCACCCCCACCGGCACCCGCAGGCGGCCCCGGAGGGCGGCGCTCCCCACGCTCATGCCGAACACCGCATCGGGTACGAGGCTCGGCAGCAGAGCGTCCAGGGTGGGCGCCTCCGCCAGCGGCGGCAGCCACACCTGGCGGGCCGGCGGCCCCGAACCAACGAGTCGATCCACGAGGACGTCCACGAGCCGGGGGTCGCCGTCAGCGTCATCGTCCGGTTCCGGCCCTTCGACCACCTCGCCGGCCGCCGCGCCGTCCGCACCGGCGGTCTGGGACGCCAGCACGGTGCGGGTGGTGAACGGCACCACGTCGAAGGTCCGTCGCTGCTCGTGCGTCGCGTGCGGGTCGCGGCCGGTACGGAGGTACGGGCCCGAGACGTAGGCGCTCTTGAACCGCACCAGATTCGACACGTCGATCTTGAGATACCCGTTGCCCGGCTCCGACGGCAGCTCGTACGCCTGGCCCACCCCGATCACCGCGCGCGACTCCATCGAGGAGAACGTCCGCAACGCGATCCGGTACGACAGGTGCCCCTCCACCCGGTTGATCCGGCCCTCGTCCAGTCGTTGGGAGGCCAGCAGCAGGTGCACGCCGAGACTGCGCCCGAGGCGGCCGATCGAGACGAACAGGTCCATGAACTCGGGCTTGCTGCTGAGCAGTTCGCTGAACTCGTCGACCACCACCAGCAGGACGGGGAAGGGCGCGAGCTGGGCGCCACCCGAGCGGGCCTTCTCGTAGTCGAACAGGGACGCGTATCCGCTGGCGCGCAGCAACTCCTGCCGGCGGGTCATCTCACCGTTGAGCGCGTCCTGCATCCGGTCGACCAGCGGCAACTCGTCGGCCAGGTTGGTGATCACCGCGGAGGTGTGCGGCAGCCGGTCCATGCCGAGGAACGTCGCGCCGCCCTTGAAGTCGACCAGGACCAGATTGAGAATCTCCGACGAGTGGGTGGCCGCCAGGGCGCACACCAGCGTACGCAGCAGTTCGCTCTTGCCGGATCCGGTCGCGCCGATGAGCAGCCCGTGCGGACCCATCCCACCCTGAGCGGACTCCTTCAGGTCCAGCTCGACGACCTCGCCGCCCTCGGTCACGCCGATCGGCACCTGCATGCGCGCGCGCTGCGCCTGCCGGGGCCGCCACAGCGCGCTCACGTCGAAGTGGTACGCATCCTTGATGCCCAGCAGGGTGGTCAGCTCGAAGTCGGACTCAAGCGGCTCGTCCACCACCTCGAGCGTGCCGCTCGTCCGCTTCGGCGCGAGCAGCCGGGCCAGCGCCCGCACCTCGGGCGGGCCCAGCTCGTCGCGGCGCGCCGCACCGGCGCTGTCCGCCGTGGGGAACTCGACCCGGTCCTGCTCGAGCGTCAGCCGCAGCACCTTCGGGCCGCCGGGCAGATCGCCAGTGACGTCGAGCAGCACGACGTTGCGCAGCCCGGCACCGAGCAGCCGGGAACCGTCCGGGATCTCGGCGCGGTCCGCCACCACGACGGTGAACGGCTCGACGACGCCCGGCCGGGCCGTCTTGTCGTGATCGCCGCGGTCGGTCACCTCGGGGCCGAGCAGCTCCATGAGTTCGTCGTGGTCACGGGCGAACAGCCGGACCGGGCCCGCCGCATCGGCGTCTGTGGGGTGCGCGTTGTGCGGCAGCCACTTGAGCCATTCCCATTCGTCGCCCTCGGCGGCCAGGACCGCCATCCGCAGCTCGTCCGGGGCGTGGAACGTCGCCAGCTGGGCAAGCACTGCCCGGACGAGACCACGCGCCGCCTCCAGGTCACCGGCCAGCTCGATGCTGGTGAAGCTGCGCAGGCCGACCGTGACCGGGATGCCGCTGACCGTACGGTACGTCTCCGTGAACCGGCGCAGCGAGATCGACGACAGCGGCTCCAGATCCTCGATCGGTTTCGTGGACGGCGGCAGGTAGCTGATCGCCGCGTCCTGCCGGCCCAGGCCGATCCGGACCCGGGCGAAGTCGTCGTGGCTCGCCCGGCGCTCCCAGAGCCGACTGCCCATCGCGATCGACCACAGCCATCCGGGTTCCGGATTGTCCCAGCAGACGGCACGGCGTTGCTGATCGGCCGCCTCGCGCGCCTTCTTGCGCAGCTGGGCGATGTAGCGCAGGAAATCCCGCCGCTCGGCCTTCATCTTGCGCTTGCGCTCGCCGGCCGCCCGGCCGATCTGCACGACACCCATGCTGATCATGCCGGCGGCCATCACGCCGCCCATCAGCGACATCGCGGGCGACCTGTTGAACAGGCCGAACATCGCCATCATGGCGCCCATGCCGAGCCCCATCGGAACGACCATCATGAACGACCTGATGTCCAGCGGCGACGGCTCATCCATCACCGGCGGCTCCTGCAGCTCCACCTCCCCGCTGGGCAGCTCGGGGCCGCCGGCTCGCGGCAACCGCTTGACCGTGACCGTGCTCATCCGAGAACGCCCATCCCGGAGCCGCTGCCGCCCCAGGCCGCGTCATCCTGGCGCAGCAGGTCGATCGCCGTACGCTCGGCCTGGCCTTTGTCGTCGTCGTCCGGATCCTCGTCCCCGTCCGACTCACCCAGGAAACGCCGCCGGTTCGCCTCCACCGTCGCTCTGCGCTCGGCCTGGATCGCCTCCAGTTCCTCGGCGGTGGGGCCGACGAACGTGCACTGCAGCGGCCGCGTGGTGTCCGCCACGGGGGCGACGCCGTCGGCAGGCCGGGCCGGTCGCCACATCGACAGGCCCGAGGCGCTGGGCGCAGCGCCGTGGTCGTCGCCGAACCGGTTCAACGACTCCCTGCCCAGCGGATCCTCGGACCTCGGCGCCCCGGGTCGCGCGTCGTCGTCCCACGGCAGAGGGTCGCTGTCCCAGGACTCGACGTCCTCCTCCTGGTCGGTCAGCCGGACCACCGGCACCCGGTCATCGGGCAACGGGCTCAGCACGTGCCCCGCGCCGGGGACCTGGGGCGGCTCACCCGCCGGTGCCGGCATGTCCCCCGCGTACGGCGTCGCCGCGCCCTGCGGCAGCCAGCTGTCGTCCTCCTCCAGGGCGTCGCCGGCGCGTGACCGCCACGGCGTCTCGTCGCGCCCACCGGTACGACCGGACGGGGCCGGCGGCACCATCGGCGGCACCATCGCGAACTGCCGGCGCCTGCCGTCGTCATCTCCCTGCGCCAGCGGCGGCGGGACGTCGACGATCCGGTCCGCTGCCAGCTCGTCCCCGTCGGCCAGCTCGTCCCCGTCGGACGGTCCGCCCGGCGCGCCGACAGCACCCCGCGCCGGCACCGGTGCCCCGGCATCCGCCTGCGCTCCGCCGCGCGGCGCACCGCCTGCGGCGTCCGGCGCGGCGGACGCCGTGCCGTCCTGCCACGGCACGTCGTCGCCGCTGAGCAGCCCGGAAGCGTCGGAACGGTCCGCGCCGGTGGCGCCGTCACGCGATGGGGCCAGCGGTCCGATGGGCGGCATGCCCGGGGGCACGGCCGCGGGCGACGAGATCACCCCGTCGGACGACTGGACGCCGAACGCGTCCGGTCCGGATTCGCCGGGACGTACGGCAGCGGGTGGCCGGGCACCGGTCGCCGGGCCGGGCACCGTACCCGTGGGTGCGTCCGGGGAGCCTGCTGGCGTGGTGCCGGGTTCCCAGGGTTCCGTACCGGCACCCACCAGGCCCGAGGAGTCCGGCAGGTCCGCACCGGAACCCCGATCCCCACCCGGCGGCGTCATCGGCATCATCGGCGGCAACCCACCCAGACCCGGCGACCCCGGCACACCAGCACCAGGCGGAAACTCAGCACCCGGCGTCACCAGCCCGTCCTTGTCCCGCGCCGAGGCGCCACCAGGAGTATCCGGCACACCCACACCCGGCACACCACCACCCCACGGCGCACTGTCACCACCCACCAGGCCCGAAGAGTCCGGCAGATCCACACCGGAACCCCGATCCCCACCCGGCGGCGTCATCGGCATCATCGGCGGCAACCCACCCAGACCCGGCGACCCCGGCACACCAGCACCAGGCGGAAACTCAGCACCCGGCGGAAGCCCGACGCCCGGAGGCGTCACCAGCCCGTCCTTGTCCCGCGCCGAGGCGCCACCAGGAGCATCCGGCACACCCACACCCGGCACACCACCACCCCACGGCGCACTGTCACCACCCACCAGGCCCGAAGAGTCCGGCAGATCCACACCGGAACCCCGATCCCCACCCGGCGGCGTCAACGGCATCATCGGCGGCAACCCACCCAGACCCGGCGACCCCGGCAACCCGACACCAGACGGAAACTCAGCACCCGGAGGCGTCACCAGCCCGTCCTTATCCCGCGACGAAGCACCACCAGGAGCATCCGGCACACCCACACCCGGCACACCACCACCCCACGGCGCACTGTCACCACCCACCAACCCCGACGAGTCCGGCAGATCCACACCGGAACCCCGATCCCCACCCGGCGGCGTCAACGGCATCATCGGCGGCAACCCACCCAGACCCGCCGACCCCGGCAACCCGACACCAGACGGAAACTCAGCACCCGGCGGAAGCCCGGCACCAGGCGGAAGCCCCACGCCCGGAGGCGTCACCAGCCCGTCCTTATCCCGCGACGAAGCACCACCAGGAGCATCCGGCACACCCACACCCGGCACACCACCACCCCACGGCGCACTGTCACCACCCACCAACCCCGACGAGTCCGGCAGATCCACACCGGAACCCCGATCCCCACCCGGCGGCGTCAACGGCATCATCGGCGGCAACCCACCCAGACCCGGCGACCCCGGCAACCCGACACCAGACGGCACCACCGCACCAGGCGGCTTCGTCGACTCCGCACCCGGCGGAAGCTCCACACCCGGCGAATTCGGCAGTCCTCCCGGTGAGCCGCCGGCGGGCGTCTCGAGGCCCGGTGGTTGTCCAACGTCGAAGGCCGGTACGTCGACAGCCGGCGGCGGTGAGATCGCGGCGTTCGGCGGCGTGAACCCCTTCTTCGACGGGCTGTCGCCGTCGGACCCGCCAGCCATGCCCCCGCCCGGGGCTGTACCGGGCGGCGGAGTGGTGAGCGGTGAGGAGCCCGGCGGCATGGCGAGACCCGGTGGCGGCGGCAGCGGCAGGTCGCCCGCACCATTAGGCGTGATCGTCGACGGCGGAGGAAGCGTACCCCCCAGCGGCGGAGGCGGCGCGATCGTAGACGGCTGAGGAGGCGTACCCCCTGGCGAGGGAATCGATGGTGGCGGCGGGCCCGTCGGCGGGGTAGGCGGCGGGTTCGTCGACAGGTCCTTCTGCGGGGGAGGCGGCGGTGTAGGCGGCGGGTTCGTCGACAGGTCCTTGTTCGGCGGATCCGGCAGGGTCGTCGACAGGTCCTTGTCCGGCGGATCCGGCAGGGTCGTCGACGGGTCCTTGTCCGGCGGATCCGGCAGGTTCGTCGTCGGGTCCTTCTTCGGGAGATCCGGCGGGGTCTGGCCGCCGTTCGAGCCGGGAGGCTCCACCTCGTTGACGCTGAACAGCGCGTACTCTTTCGCGAGGACCTCGATGATCTTGATCATATCCCTTGTGAACTGCTCGGGCAGGCCTGGAATGCCCTTGATACTCACCAGGCCGTCGACCGTCTCCACGCCCAGCTTCGTGGCCCAGGAGGCGTAGTAGCCGTCGATGTAGGCAGACTGATCCTGCGCCCACTTCAGCACATTGCCACTGTGGAAGAGCTGACTGGGCATCGAAGACGCCGGTCCGGCGGCGTCGCCGTTCTTGATCTTTTCGGCCTGATGTTCGAGAAATTCGCCCAGCAGATCCATCTTGGCGAGGAATGCATTGGCCGCCTTACCCTGCCAGGGCTTACCCTTTCCGACCAGCGCCTTCGCCTGGTCGCGAAGGTTCTTCGACACGCTGGTGACGTAGACCTGCACCAGATTGAACGTGTTGCCCGCCGAGCGAAGGCTCTCCGGGGAGATCATTGCGTTGTGGAGCTGCGCGTGGTCGCTGTTGGAGGCACCCACCCCCGCCGAACCGTGGATAGCCGCCTTCAGCTGCCATCCATCCCAGTTCTTCCAGTCATCTGTCAGGGTACCCGACGTGCCGCTGACGACGACCCCCTTGTAGTCGTCGTCGCCGTCGTCGTCTTCATAGAACTGACTATCGCTCGCCACAGCCAACCACCGCCGTTACCTTCGCCGCTACGGAAAGCCCGAATTCTTACGTTCGCGGGCCGCCGGACAACGGCGGGCCGCTCGGCGGCCGGTCGATTCCGCGCCGCTCCGACACCGTGAAGATCTGTTAGCCTGACTTGCCACCGAGCCCGCTGATGTCCCCGAACGACTCCTTGAAGATCGCGGCCAGGTCCTCCGAGGAAAGCGCATTGAGCTCCTCGACCGTGTCGTATTCCTTGACGAGCGTCCCGATGTCCGTCTGCAGGTCGACGAACGACTCCGCCATGCCGGTAAGGAGTAATTCGGAATCCCGCTTGAGGTTGCTGACGTTCTTCTTGAGCTCGGCGGCGTTGCTGAAGAAGCCCGGCTTGGCATCGACGAGCTTCACCTTGTCGCGCGCCAGGACGACATACTTCTTCAGCTCGTCGAGGTTCTTGGCGAAGGTCCGCAGGGCATCGGTGTTGACCTGAATACCCGAGCCGGCGTCGCCGCCCTCGTAGTTGGGTACGGTGGGAAGAACGGGGTCGTCCACGATGTCCGGCTGGGTGGTGTACTTGGAAGGATCAAAGGCAGCGTGATTGGCCGGGACAATCTCGATGGTCTTGTGATTCTTCAGGAAGTTCAGATACGCCAGGTAGCCGGCCTTCTCCTCGTCCTTGTACGGACCGTAACCGTCCTTGTCCAGATACGACTGGGCTTGTGCCGCCTGTTCCGCCGTCAGGCAGCCCGGCAGTGGCACCTGCTGGCCATTGACGATGGTGACGAGATTGACGAGGTACTTCGGCTCGATGTCGCGGGTGTCCACTACCACGTTCACGATCTGCTCCTTTCAAATGACGTATGCGCCAGGGGCACGACGGCGCCCGGTTGCCGGCGGGGGGTCTGCTCCGGCAACCGGACACCAGCGGCGGGCTCAGAAACCGGTACGCGTGTTGTCCCAGATCTGGGTTGCCCGCTGCTCTGCGGTGCCGTATCCGTCGGAGATGTTGAAGAGCGCCTGGCGGCCCGCGGCCAAGGCGACGTTCATCTGGTCCGCGGCGGCATCCCACCGCACTTTTGCTTCGGCGTACGACCCCTGCGCCGCGCCGGTCCATTCGGCGAGGTGACTCTGGGCGTACGTTTCGAGATTATTGAGCGCCTCGTGAATCTTGCTGTTGATGGCGTCCATACCGTCCAACGTGTAGTCCGCGACCTGGAAGTTGAATTTGTACGATGACAAGGCTGTGCCCTTTCAGCGAGGTCGGATCGGATGCTTTCGCGCCTGCGCTCAGACGCCCGGGAGCGCGGCGGCGAAAGGCTGCGCCATGTTCGTGGCGGTTTCCTCCGCCGCGCTGTACGTCTTCGTGTTGACCCCCATCGAGTCCATCATTCCGATCAACTCGTTGATGACGGTGGTGAAGGCGCGCTCCCAGGTGTCCATTGCCTGGTTGAAGCTGTTGGAGGCGGTGCCGACCCAACTTGCCTGCAGGGTGGCCATGTCCCCGTTGATCGTGCTCAGGTATCCGTTGAACGTGGACACCGTGTCGCCGAAGAGATTCGCGGCCGCCTGCATGCCGGGTTCGGTGGTACTGACCACGTTGCTGGCCATGGGGATCCTCCCGAGACAACTGGTTGGGACGTATTCCAGACCTTCCGGAATACGCGAATTGCTGTGTGGGTGTCGGCGGGCGTCAGATCATCCCGGAGCGCACGGCGTAGGCCACGGCATGCGATCGGTTACGCAGGCCGAGCCGGTGGGTCAGCCGGTAGATCACGTTCTTGACCGTGCGCTCCGAGTAACACAGCTTCGCGCCGATCTCGGCGGCGTCGAAACCGTCGGCCATCAGCCGCAGCACGTCCACCTCCCGCGAGGTGAGCCCGGACGCGGTGAGCCCGTACGGGATCAGGACGTCACGCCGCAGCCGCTCAATGTGCTTGATCAGCTCGCCGACGAGCTGGGGTGGCATGACGCCACCGCCGGTGGCCGCGGACGTGATGCAGTGCACCAGGCTGTCGGCCGTCACCGAGGCTCGCGGCACGACTGCCACGACCCGGCACTCGACCGCGGCAAGCAGTTCCGCCTCGCAGATCTGGTCGATGACCAAAACCACGGACGGTCCCACTTTCGCAGCGGCCTCGCGCAGGTCGGCGACCAGGTCGGATGTCAACCGGTCCGCCACAACCACCGCGACGTCCGCGTCGGCACGCCGTTCGGCGCCGACCACCGTCACCCCGGCACAGGACTCGAGGAACTTGGTGAGTCCGGCAAGGCTGAGCGGGTCAACCGCCTCGAGGGCGACGCGCACCTGTTCCACTTGTGACCTCCGACACTGGCAGTGGGCCTCCACGGTGGCAGACGGTGCCTCTACGGAACCTTCATCGGTTCCCCACGCCACCTACATCCGCAGGTAACGCCGCACATCGATCTGATGGCATCGACAGTCATGGTTCGCGGCAACGGTGACGGGTGGGGGCAGGCGGGTAAAGCCGATGCACATTCGACCCGGAATCGCTGACCGGGCTTGGCCGGCGCAACGGCCTGCCGGTCCACTGGGATTCATGAACCGACGAGGAGGTGCGCATGTCCGGTGAGCGGGACCGGTGCGTCGAGGACCTGCTTCAGCAGTACCAGCGGCAGCGCAGCGGACTGGCGGAGCTGCACCGCCGGATGCAGGAGGTCTCCGCGACCGCCGTCTCGCCGCGCCGTGAGGTCTCCGTGACGGTCAACCACAACGGCGGCGTCACCGACATCAAGTTCACCGGCAGCGCGTATCGCCGCATGACGCCGCAGGAACTGTCCGCCGTGATCATGCGGACCCTGCACGACGCCCGGGAACAGGCGGCCGATGAGGCGGCACGGATCATCGCGCCCATCCTCCCCGAGGGCCTGAACGCCCGCGATGTGGTGTCCGGGCGCCTCAGCACGGAACAACTCGTACCGTCCAGCGGCCCGCGCATGCCGCAGGTGGTCCGCGAACAGCTGGCGCGCTAGGGAGGAAGCCCCATGCCCAACCACTCGCTCGCGGTCGACACCGAACAGTTGGAACTCCTTGCCGGCCCGTATGACCACGCCGCCCAGCGCTTTCACGCGCTCGGCTGCCAGGTCGAGCGCATCAAATCCCGGTACGCGAACGCGTGGGGCAACGACGACCTCGGCCAGCAGTTCGGCCCGGCATTCGTCAGCGGGCTCGAAGGCCTCCAGCGGCGCGTCGACATCCTGAGCCGAACCCTGAGCTACTACGGCGACGGCCTGCGGGCAAACGGGCGGACCTTCCGGGAGGCCGACGACGACGCACGGCGGATCACTACGCTCCTGAACAGCGCCCTTGCCGCCGACGGTGGGGCGGACGCACCGCCGGGAGCCGAGGTCCGTCTCGCCCGCAACGCCGTGCACGTGACCCCGCCCGACGCGGCTCTGACCCGGGCGAATGGCCACGTCATCCACAACGAGTTGGTGGAGCTGGGCCCTCTGAAGCCCCGCGAACACGGAACCGTACCGGCAATGCTCGCCGCACACATCGCCGTACCGGGGATGCCCGCCGAACACGGCACCGTACCGGCAACGCTCGCCGCACACATCGCCGTACCGGGGATGCCCGCCGAGCACGCCACCGTACCGGGGATGCCCGCCGACTCCATCGCTGCCTGGTCACCGGAGGAGAACCTCACGCCCGGCCAGCCGCGCGGTGAGACCATCGGTGTCGCGAAGCAACGAGTGGAATGGAAGCCGGACGAGAGCCAGGACGAAGGCTAGGCCGGGACCGAGGGTGGCGCATGCGGCATCGGACGGCGGCGGATCTCGCACCGGCCCGCACCGGGCCGGTGGGTGCCACTGCCTGCTGACGGCACGTACTCCCCGGTGGTGCCGACGTGGTTAACATGTACATTCCGGACGATCCGGAATGGCAGTGGGCGTACGACGCCATCCTCTACACCTCCGGCGAGCAGTGGCCGCAGGCCAACGAGGCCGATCTGCGCGCCATGGCGCAGGAGCTGGCCGGCTTCTCGCAGCAGCTCGCCAGCGCGGCCGGCGGGGTGAACAACCTGTCGTCCCATGTCTTCGGCGCCATGGAGGGCCAGCCGGCCGACGCGTTCCACCGGGCGACCCGGCACGTCATGGACGACGTACCCAAGGGCGCGTGGATGGCGAACCAGCTCAGCCAGCAGGCAAGCGATTTCGCCCTCGACACCGAACAGACCAAGTACACGGTCGCGATTGCGATGATCAGCCAGGTCATCGAGATCTTCGCAGCCCTGGCATCGGGTTTCGCATTCCTGGTGCCGTTCCACATCGAGGTGGGCGGCGCCATCGTGCGGGCCCTGATCCAGAGCTTCAAGCTGCGGCGGGCCGCCTCGGGCGCACTGCACCTGACCTGGGAGGCCATCGACGAGGGCATCGAGGAAGGCATGGAGAACGCCCTCGCCCAGTCGATCCAGTGGGCCGAGGGCAACCGGAAGACATTCGACGCCACCGGGTTCGGGCTGGACGTGCTGATGGGCGGACTCGTCGGCGTCAACCACGCGGGTCTCAAGAGTGTCGGCGACAAGGTTGCGCCGAAGGCCACCCACAGCGCCCTGGGCCACGGCGGGCTGGAAGCCCTCGCCGAGATACCGGTGGAAATGGGTGCGGCGGCCATCCTGGGCGGCAATCCCGACCTGCTGGCCACCGGCGTCTCCGGTGTCCTGAGTGGGGCGGCCTCCAAGAAGGCGCACGACTGGGGTCAGGCGATCGCCGGTAACCCCCCACCGCCGGGGCCGCCGCACCCGACCGGCCCCGACGGACCGTCGACAGATCCCACCTTCACGGTGCCGACCGGGCCGTCCTCGACGGGCGGCGGCGGATCCGACGCATTCGGCGACTCGACCGCCTCCGGCATCCCGGACGGACCCGCCGTCGGCTCCAACGGCCCGGCCGGCGGCGGCGCAGAAGGAGGCACCCCGGCCGGTTCTTCGGTGTCCTCGACCGGACCCTCCGGCACCGCCACGGTGGTCGAAGGCCCCCCGACCGGCCCTGCGGGCACCCTGCCAAACAGCAGCACCCTCCCGAACAGCACGCCCGCCGCCAGTTCGCCACGTGCGGCGTCCGCCGAACCCGACGGACCGTCATCGAACGGTTCATCCGGCGGCAGCCCGAAGGCAACCAGCGATGGGGGTCTGCCCGGACTTGAGCCCACGCGCGTTGGTCCGGCAGACCCGAACGCGAGTGTCACCCGCCGCGACAGCACCAGCACGCCCACCGCCGCAGTGCCTACGCCTGCCGGCGGTGAAACCGCCAGCGCCGCGCCGAGCACCGGGGCACCCCCGGCCGCGGCCACCGTCGACCCGGTGGCGCCGCTGACGGGCGGTACACAGCCTGCGCCAAACCCCGGCACGACAACCACTGACCACACCACCGGCCCGATCCCCACCGCCGGTCCATCACCGGCCACTGACACTGGCATTCCCCCAACCACCACATCGCCGCAACCCACCACCACGCCCCCTACAACCAGCCCGCCACCGGCCTCCGGAACCGGTACGCTCCCAACCACCACATCGCCGCAACCCACCACGGACCCGGCCCCGACGCAGAACCCGGACGCGCCATCGGGCACCATCGGCATGCCGCCACCGGCGACGCCCGTACCGACAGGCAGTACGGCCACCTCCGCGGCGTCCACCCTCGCGGGCTCCCCACTGGTGCTGGCCGACGCCGCGCAACTGTCCAGCTCCCCGGCCGCCAGCAACCCAGCGGCACCGAATCCCTCGCCACCGGCCACGGCCGGGAGCACCGGGACCGCCCCGGCCGCGAGCCCGGCGCCACCAGCCGGCGTCACCGGTACATCGCCAGCGGCGAACCCGCCCACAGCGTCCGGCCCGGACAGCAGCGCACGACCGGTGTCCGACGCGGCAGGCGCGACACTGGCGGCCCCGGAGGCGGCCGGCGATGCCGGCCCATCCGGAGCCCCGGCGGCCGGTTCCACCCCGTCGGCGAGTCACCCGGTACCGCAACCGGCCAGCGTCGCCACCGTCGGCAACGCTCCGGTACCGTCCGGGTCTCCGGCTAGCGAGCCGGCGTCGGCGGCCTCCCCGGTCGCAATGGCCGGTCCGCAGTCGCCCGGCGCCGGTCCCCCTGCACTGCCGACGACGTCAGCCACCACCCCTGCCCCCACCACCCCGCCAGGGACCACCACCCAGCCAGGGACCAGCACCCAGCCAGGGACCAGCACCCCGCCCGCCGTCGCGGCGCCGTCCGCCCGGGTCGTTCCGCCGCCGGACCTGGGGCCGGCGAGCCTTCAGCCAAGTGTTGGGTCGACCGTGGGCCCAGCCCATTCCCAGGCGCCGGGTCCCGTGGCGCAGACCGACAACGCGGCGCGGGCGGCGATACCCGCGCCGACGCCCGAGTCGTCGCCGCCTGCGACAGGGCGGATGCCACAGCCAGCCGCCGGCCCGGTCGCGACCCTGACACCTGCCGCCGTCCAAGCCCCGACCCCGGCGCCGGCCCCGGCACTTGCCCCGACCCCGGCGCCTGCACCGACCCCGGCATCTGCCCCGGCGCCGGAGACCAGCGGTCGGCCCGCGACGGCAGCCGAGATGCTGGCACGGGGCACCGAGCCCGCTACCGCCGAGACACTCCGGATTCCGACGGAGCCCGCCTTTGGGGGCGGCCTAACCACCGAATTCTCCGGCGGGCACGCCGCGTTGCGTGACACCGAGGCACCCGTCCTCGACCACGGTGCTGAACCAACTGCGCCCGCCGTACATCCCTTGACGGAGGTGCCGGCGGCTCAGCACGACGTGTCCGCCCCCGCAGCCACGAAGCCGGACGCCCCGTCCGGCGCCGCAGCCCGGGAGGTGCTCCGGACGGAGACCGGCACGCCGAAGCCGTCCGCGCACGAGACGTCGACGCGTGAGCCGATCGCATCCGCGCACGAGTCGGGCGCCACCATGCCGCGTGCGATCGAGCCGCCGTCGTCCGCGAGAGGCCTGGTCACCGAACGGCCGCCGATGCCGCACGACGCCGACACCTCTGCCATGCCGCACCACGCCCTGCTCGGTGACGGCACACCGCCCACCGTCGACGGCACACACCCGGACGGCACACACCCAGACGGCACGCGAACCTCGGACGGCACACGCACCCCGGACGGCACACACACCCCGGACTCGGCGGGCGTGGAGGAGCGGACGGCCCCGGTCGTGCCTGTGATGGACGGTGTGCAAACCCCGTCGCGGGCGCCGAAGCCCGTGAGGTCGGCGACCCGCCCGGCGCCGGCTGCCACGTCGATGGGTGTGGTGCTCGGGCAGCGTGGTGCGCAGCCGTTCCGGGAGGCCCAGCAGCGGTTCGGTTTCCGGCAACTCGGCGAGCCGGTCCGGATCGGTGAGGTCGGTGAGCGGACGGCGGCCACCGCAGACCTGCCCGCCTACCTGGCCACGGTGCCGGTCACTCCCGGCACCGACCTGCGGGTGCTGATCGACGCGTACGCCGCCGGGTTCCACGAAGGCACCGGGCAGGGGCGGTTCGGGCTGGTCATCGGTGTCAACGGGTTCGGCCGGTCGTTCGACGATGCGCAGATCCGGGCGACGGTCGAGCAGGTCACCCGGATCGGGGCGCCGTTCCCGGTGGTGGTGTTCGGGTTCTCGTGGCACAACAGCCGGATCCCGGCGGGGGCGGGACCCGGGCAGGACACGATCCCGTACGCGGCGATCCGGGAGACCCTGATCCGCCATCCCGCCGCCGAGCAACTGCTCCAGGACCTGAAGGCGCAGGCCGGGGACAATCCGACGTTCCTGCACACCGGCGACGCGGACGTCGACTCGATGGCGGGGCTGTTCAACCGGGTGGACGCGGCGCTGGCCGGCAACCCGGACGCGCAGCTGGTCAGCGGCGGCTACCGCTTCGAGGTGGACGCCCCGGCGATCGTGCGCCAGGCGAACACCCGGGATCTCGCCGTACGTGACGCCATGGCCAGGGTCGACCCGCGCTCGGTGTACCTGCCGGAGCCGAACACGTTCGTCCGGGTCGACCATCCGACGCTGGAGAAGGACATCACGTTCGGGGTGCGCTCGGAGTCCGGCACGCTGCACTACACCTCGAAGGAGGGGCGCGGTCTGGTCGACTCGGTGCTGCGCAACCGGCAGCAGCTCTACCTGGAGCCGCGCGCCTTCACCGTGTTCGACTCGTCGCTGGCGGTGCGCACGGAGAGCCAGCGGCTGCTGCGCAACTTCGACCCGGCCCGCCCGGACAGCATCCCGCAGAGCCACGCCGACCGGGACACCTGGGTGGGCCAGGTGCAGCACCTGATCCAGACCGCGCCGGAATACCAGGGGATCGACCCGAATCTCGCCCAGCGGTTGTCCCGGCTGGCTTTCCACAGTGTCGAGCCGGTCGGCGAGGCCGAGCAGCGGGCGATCGTGGCCGAGCTCAGAAGCTATCGGGGCCAGGCCCGGCCGCTGCGCCAGCTGGCCGCCGAGACGCACGCCGCGCTGGAGGCGAACCCGTATCCGGCGGCGCACTCCCCCGCCCTGGCGCCCCCGGTGCCGCCCGCGGCAACCCCCCAGCAGGTCGACGCGCCGCGGGCCGCGCAGCCGAACCTGCCCGCCGAGTGGCGGCAGGCGTACGCCGACGCGGTGCCGCACCGGCTGCGCACCGAGCGGTACAACCCGGCCCGCGACCCGGTCGTGCCCGGCACCCACCTGCTGCGCGGCGAGCTGACCACGATCGACTTCCAGGTACGCGAGTTCCGGGCCCCGGACGGCACGAACGTACGGGCGTTCGACGTACACCTCGACCTGGTGTCGCGCGGCGACGTGCTGTCGCCGCAGGCCCGTGCCGCGTACGCCCGGTCAGTGCAGGACACGATCGGTGAGATGGTCAACGGGCACCACAGGTTCCCCGACGGCCACGTCATGCACGTGAACCTGACCTTCGACACCCCGCCCTGGCGCGACGGCATGCTGAACGACTGGGCCGACGACCCGTCCCGCAACCCGCCCGTCGAGGTGGTGGCCGGCCAGGGACTCGACACCCACCAGCACCAGTGGAACACGGGCCACAGCCCGGCCGTCGGCGTACACGAGGTGATGCACTACCTCGGCGCGACCGAGGGGTACGCGTCCGAGGCCCGTCTGTTCCGCACCCCGGACCGCCCCGGCGTCATGGGCCCGCAGGTGCACAGCCTGCCCACCCACCGGTCGCAGGGCACCGCCGACTACCTGACCGGACAGGACCTGATGCGCATCCACGACGTGGCGCAGACCGCCGGGATGGTCCGCGACCTACCGGTCGCACCGTCGATGCCGGCGGATCCGCCGCCCGCCGGCACGGCCGCCGCGAACGCGCACTCGGCGTCGCAGGCACCGATGGGGTTCGCCGACCCGATGGACGACGCCGACGACCTCTCCCTGTCCGGCCTGGAGATCGAGGACGCGGTGCCGGACTCGGTCTTCCAGCAACCCGACGGGCGGTGGGCCGACCGGGACGACCCGTTCCAGTCGACGTTCGGCACCGCCGGGGAGGCGGCCGCCCACCGCGAAACGTACGTGGATTTCTGGGAGTCGCTGAACCGGGTCGAGTGGAGCCGGCCGGACCTGAGCAGCCGGACGGTCCGGTCCGCCACCCGCGC
This sequence comes from Krasilnikovia cinnamomea, assembly GCF_004217545.1. Classification (NCBI taxonomy): domain Bacteria; kingdom Bacillati; phylum Actinomycetota; class Actinomycetes; order Micromonosporales; family Micromonosporaceae; genus Krasilnikovia; species Krasilnikovia cinnamomea. The sequence goes on along the minus strand of NZ_SHKY01000001.1, from coordinate 5,954,145 downwards.
CGGCACCCACCAGCTCTACGGCACCGGTCAGGGAGTCACGACCTGGCACTACCTGCGCAACCTGGGCCCGGCCGGGTTGCACCGGTCCGCACGTGACGTCGCCCTGGTGCTGGACGAACTGATCAACCGGTCGGACCACCTGCTGCTGGGTGTGCGGAACCGGGAGATCCCGCTCGACACCGTGCTCGCCGAACCCGAGGTGAACGCGGCCCTGAACTGGGCCCGCCAACAGCTGCCGTACTCGCGCGGGTCCGGGGCCGACACCCTGGTCGTCCGGACCGACGGCGGGCGGATCGTGGTGCAGGGCCGCCCGGCGTTCACCGAGGTGGCACGCAACCTGCCCGGCATGGCGAGCACCTTCCACCGGCGGCACATCATCGCCTGGCACAGCATCAGCGGCGCCGTGCAGAACGCCGTCAACCAGATCCTCGACCGGGCCGCCACCGCCGGAGCGCAGGCCGCCGCGCGGCAACACCTGACCGACCTGTTCCAGGCGTTCCTCAATGTGTACGGCCCGCCCCGCCCACCGGCGGCCAACGACGGCACCGCATCCACCCCCGGACTGGAGGACCTGATCGCCGACAGCCTGCGGACGCTCAACAGCAACCCGCACAACCTGTGGGGCGGCCCCGGCTACGAGAACACCCTGATCAACACGTACCAGAACGAGCTGCGGGGAATGGCCGGGTGGGTCGCCGGCCGCAGCGACACGGACGCCCTCGCGTTCCTGGGCGACGTGACCACACGGCTCGACGCCCGCCTCGCCCGGTCCCGCAACCGCGACTACCGGCGCATCGTGGGCACCCTTCGTGAGGTGCTGGGCGAGTTCCAGCCGACGGGCACCATTCCGGTCGGCCGGGAGGTGGCCGACCTGCTCACCCAGATCGCCGACACCTACGAGGTCGACCGCCCGTACTTCGAGGAGTGGCAACGGCAGCAGACCCGCCCGGTCGACCGGCGGCTCAACGTGGGACTGCTCGGCATCGCCCCGACCTTCCTCGACTGGGCGAACGGACGATTCCCCGCCACCGCCACCGCCGGGGACGTGTCGACGGGCCTGGTCCAGGTGCTCGACAGCTACATGCGTAATCCGCATCCCCCACCGCCGAACCCCGGCCCGCAGACCTGGTCCCACGCTCCCCCACTCACCCCGGACGGCCAGGCGGGCGGGCGGGCGGTGGCGCTGCGCGACCATACCGGGCGGCTCGTCGGCGCCGGCTTCGAGAATCCGGCCACCGGCGGGGACCCGGCGGTCGGCCGGGCCGGGACGGACCGTACGCCCCGGCTGGACGACGACGCGCCGGCTCCCGACAGCACACCTGCCGTACGTTTCGCCGACGGCAGCCGGATGCCCGACGACCCGCGGTGGCTGCTGTCCTCCGGAGTGCTGGGCCTGCGCCTGCCCGACGAGGTCGCGGCACGCATCGGCGCCGCGCTCGACCTGCCGTCCGAGGCGCAGGACACACTCACGCTGGCGCTGCGCCACCAGCCGCAGGACTTCACCGGGGACGGGCACGCGCTGTCGCTTCCCGACGGCGGTGGCGCCCACCTGGTCGAGACCCGGATCGCCGCGTACGGCAACTGGGAGCGGCACCACCCGCCGGATCACGCGGGCACCGCAACCGTCACGGGCACGTCCCGCTCGGGCGAGCGCACCAGGACCGGTACCCGGTCGGTGTCCCTGGCGGACCAGCGGGCGCTCGGCGCCTCCGTCTCGGTCGGTCCCGCCCTGGTGCTCGGCGGGCTCGGGGAGATCGGCGTCCGGGTGTCCGCCGACCGCGGTTACCGCTACGGCTGGCAGTCGGCGATCGGCCGCTCCTGGACGGTCAGCGCCGATACCTCCACCCACCTGCACGTCGACGACGTGTTCTACATGGCGACCCGCACCGGCCCGGACGGCGAGACCACCGCGGCCGTGACGTTCGCCGTCCGCAGTGGACTGGAGCTGTGGCTGCCCGACAGCGTCACCGCGCCGCGACCACCCGCGCACCGGCTACCCACCGTGCTGAGCTTCGCCGACGGCCACAGGTTCCGCACGCCCGCCGTCGAGGGCGTCGAGCCGGTCCACGCGCGGCTGACGCAGCACACCGGCCGGCGCTTCGAGGACTTCGCCGCCGACCTGTTCCCCGGCCTGCACCCCACCGGCATCGCGGACCTGCACCGGCACCTGAGCTCGAACGGGCTGCGCCAGCACCTCCCCGACATGCTGCAGGGATGGTGGACGGTGCCGGGCACGCTGGCCCGGCTGCGCGCCGTACCGGTCACCGCGGAGCTGGTGGGCGCAGACCCGGAGGTCGGCCTGGACGTGGCGGTGACGACCAGCGGCACGCACACCCGCGGGCTCACCGGCGCCCGCACCGTGGAGGGGAGCCTGTTCGCCGGCGGCACGTTCCAGGCCCCGGGCGGCCGCGGCCGCGCGGGAGCGGGACTGCGGGCGGCCCGGTCGGCCGCCGCGACCACGACGCTCGGGGGCACCGCCGCCCGGCGCGGCGCCACGCGGACCGCCGGGCCGACCGGACGGTACGACGTCAGCTTCGCGCTCGACATCGGCAACGCCGAAACGGGTGCCACCCAGCGGATCCCCGGTGGGCGGGCGCTGCTGCGCCTCGGCGCCGCCGACGCCCGGCGGCTCGCCGGCTGGGCCCCGGAGAACCGCCCCGCCGCCGCGCTGGCCGAACCCGGGCCACCCGCGAACCTGACGGTCGACGCCCCGTTCGGGCTGGGCACCACCGCCCAGCCGATCGAGCTGGTGCCGGCGGAGCCCGGCGGCCAGGCGGAGGTGGTGGCCGAGTTCGCCGAGCGGACCGTTGCGGCCCTGCACGCAGCTCACCCGGACCTGATCGCCGGACCGCTCAGCGGCACCGGAAACGACCGGGCGCGGCGCAACCTGGCGCGGCTGCGAGCGGAGCTGGACCACGATGCGGTCCTCGCCCGGCTGGACCGGGCCGGTCAGCCCGGCGGCTGGTCCGTCGCGTTGGAAGGCGGCGGCCTCATCGACCGCAACGCCCGCGTGGTGATCCGGGCGCGGCTGAGCGAACGCCGCTTCGAGGGCACCGTCATCGATCGCCGGCCGCTGTCGGAGGTGTCCCGGACCACCCGGCTGGGCGCGACCCACACGGTTTCCGCCACGCGGGACGCCGGTCCGGAGGCGTCGGCCGCGGTGGCCAAGGGTCTGGACGTCGCCGCCCGGGCCCGGCGGGTGTGGCAGCACACCTGGAGTGCCGACATCGGATACTCCACGTCGTCCACCACCGCCCGCACACCGGAGGCCGGCGCGCACCACTGGAGCTACCGGCTGGACCTGTCGTCGGAGCTGGTCTCGACACCGCGGCACCGGTACGTCCTGCGCGACGCGGTCGTCGCGCGTACCCGGGCCCGGGACCTGGTCTCGGCCGCCGATCCGGTCAGCGGCCGGCTCCACGTGCTCAGCCCGGCGGCGCTCGCCGCGGGCGAGCCGGTGCCCGGCCGGACCGCCCCGACCGTACGGGCCATCGCGGACGCCGACCCGAATCGCAGCCGGCTGCTGGCCGGAGCGCCGGTACGGCCGCGCCGCGACATCCCCCTGCTGCGCCGCCCGTACGACGTGCTCGCGGTGGCCGACACCGGACTGTTGACCGCCCAGGCGCACCAGGTGCTCGGCGAGGTCACCGGCGGCCGCTGGGATTTCCAGCGGCCGGGCGGTGCGGCCCACGACGCGGTCGAGGAGGAGCTGTCCCCGCTGCGCGCCGTCACGGACCTGCCGAGGTACCTGTCCGGCGGCGCCACCACGGCCGGGCTGTTCGGCGTCGGCGCGTTCACCGATCGCGTGGCCACACTGGTGGTGGAGAGCGAGATCGATCCCGGCCGCACTGCCCTGGTGACCCGGCCCACCCGGGCCGTCCCGCTGGTGTACCGGTACGGGATGGAGACCGTGCTCGGCACCTCCACCGGCCGGACCCGGTCGCTGTGGCGGTTGACGGCCTCCGCGTCCTACGGGCGCGCGGTCGGTCCCCCACCGGCAGCCGGTACGGTCGGCGTGGTCGGCGGCGCGGTGCTCGGCGGCAGCGCCAGCGCCGGCTACCACCGGGGCTCGTCCATCGGGGCCGGCACGAACCTCACGGTGGGCGTCACCCGGGGACAGCGCGTGTCCCGGCCGACGGTCGTGGTCCGGACCTCCGCCACTCACCACGTCCACGCGGTGGCCCGGCGCACCGGCTGGCTCGCCGACACCGGACGGCTGCTGAGCGGACCGGTCGAGGCACTCGCCCGCCGGAGAGCCGCGCAGCCGGGGCGGCCGTCGTTCTCCGCGCCCCGGTACGCGGGCCGCAGCGTCTCGTCGCCCGACGGCGTCCTGTTGCGGGTCCTCGCCGAGGACGCCCGATCCGAGGGCCTGCTGCCCGCGCACTCGGTGGACGGCTCACCGGCGTACGCCCCGCCCGGCTCGCCGCCATGGCACCTGCCGCGGTGGTACGGCTCCTCAGCGGGTCTCGCGGCGCTCGTTCGCGGGATCGACACGCAGGCGGCGGTCGAAGCCCTGCGCAGCGAGGCAGCCCGGCACGGAGTTGCGCACCTTTCCTCCACCGACCCGCTGCGCGACCTGCGGGGCAGCCTCGACCAGATCCTGACCGCCCTGTCGGAACCCGCCTCCCGCAGCATGGCCGACGTGATGAACCGCCACGGTGTGACGTTGCGGGTGGAACGCTCCGGGCTGCTGCGGCTGGCGCACGGCCGCGTCACGGTGGAACTGCTGCGCGATGGCGCACCACGGTTCACCGGCCTCGAGTACGGCGTCGAGTTGTCCGAGTCCATCGCGGTGACGGCGACGACCCAACGCTCCAGCGGCGACGTCAGCGGCCGCTCGTGGGGGTTCGAGCTGCGCGGCGGTACCGGGCCCGGAGACGGTGCGGTGCGCAACCTCCGCGCCGGGATCGGCGGCTCCGGAGGGTTCGAGTCCGCCCGGACCACCGGCGAATCCCGGTCGTGGTCGCGCGCCGCCGAACTGGCGGCGACCGGGCCCACGGCGACGTTCGCGGGCCCGCTGACCATGCGGATCACGGCTGACCTCGGCGACACCCGGCTGGTGGCGTCCGCGCCTGCGGGCGTGGCCGAGGAGCGGATCCCGCTGAGCAGCACCGTGCCGGATCCCGGCGGCCCACCGCAGCAGCGCCCCGACACCGTGGTCACCTGGCCCCAGTACCCGCCCGCAGGTCCCGCCGGGGATGAGACGCCGCTCGGTGAGCTCCTGGCCGCCTGGCGGTCGGACCCGGATGCGTTGACCCTGCCACCGGGCGCGTTCACGGCGCACGTGGGTTCGGTCGCCGACCTGCGTACCGCTGCCGAGCTGGCGGTCCGGGTGACGACCCTGCGCCCGCAGGACCGGCCAGGTGCGGCGCTGGACCCGCATTCGGCGCCCGGGTTGCCGCGGATGCTCGCACCCGGCCAGCCGGCGGCGGAACTGCTCGTGGGCGCGCTGAGCGACCCGGTGCTGCGCGGCACCTTGCCGTCGCTGGCCGCCGCGGCGACGCCGGAGTCGTCACCATTGCGGGTGGAGTTGCCCGCCAACGGCGTGCTGGGCGGGCGCGACGTGCTGTTGCACGCGTTCGCGCGGCTGCGGCGCACCGGCGCGCAACTGCTCACTGTCGCCGACGGCGTCACGCTGGTCGGGCTGGTCCCGCCGGGTGCGGAGTCCCGGGACCGGCTGGCGCTGCGGCAGGGCGCGGAGCGGTCGGCCGGCGCGGTGGACGGCGCCGGGATCACACCGGCGGGTGGAGCGGTGCTGCGCATCCCCGGCGCGAACGTCGATGTGGGCACCGGCCTGTCCACTGTCCTCGGAGCGGACCCCCTGGCGCACGACACCGGTGAGACGAGGTCGTCCGGCGAGACGTCCGCCGTGACACTCGGGCCGGAGCGTGCGCTGCTGTTCCGGCTACCGGCCGACTGGTGGCTGGTGGCGCAGGTGACCGGCGGCGACCCGTGGCGTGCCACGCCGCCGGTGGTGGCGCAGGTCGCCGCTGGGGTGCACGTCTGGCTCACATTCGGGCAGGCGCGGGAGCTGCGGCTGATCGACGACGACACGTTCCCGACCGGCGTCGCCACCGCCTGGGACGCCGTCCGGGACACGGCGGACACCTGGACCGGTCACGCGAGCCGCTACGACGACGTACGCAACCACCTCGACGTCGCCGCACGTGAGTACGAACAGGCGCGCGACGGATACGAGCAGGCGCGGGCCGAGGACCGGCGTGCCGCCGAGGATGCGCTGCGCGCGCGCCGCGACCACCTGGCCGCGACCCTGCACGACCTGCGGACCGCCCGGCACGCCGCGGTCCGGTCCGGAGCCGGCCTGCGCGCCGCTCGGCGCGCCGCGGACGCGCTGACGGCGTGGTACTTCCCGCCGCCCGGCGAGCGCACCGGTACGCCGCCGCCCGCCTGGGCCAGCGCCGCCGAGCCGGATCTGGGCGTGCCGGAGGTGGCGGTGCGGTATCGCAGGCCGCAGTCGGACGGAACCGGCGACAACACCGACGAGCTGATCGCGCCGGGCGGCGGTGTGGTCCGGATCGTGGGCGGCTGGCCGGCCCGTGATTCATTCCTGTACGCGTTGCACCAGGCCACCACGGCTTCCCCGCCCACCTCGGGGTGGATGAGCGGGATGCGGGACCGGCTCGCGGATCAGCTACGCGCGATGAGTGCCACCGACACGTGGGCGGGCTTCTTCGCGCCGGACCGCGAGGAACGCTTCGACGCCGCGGAGGTGCGGCGCGCCGGGGTTCCGTTGGACGATCGCGCAGGCCGCGAGTTTGCGGACACCTCCCTCGTACCCGATGCGGTTGATCTGGCGGACCTGCCGGAGGTCCGCGGTCGGCTGGCCGCGGAGTCCGTGCTGCGCGGTGCCAACGGGCCGGGCGGCCACACCGGCGGTGACCTGGCACCCGTGGCCGCAGCCGTCGTGCTGGGACGTACCGTCCGTGTCATCCGCGCCGACCTGGGCTTTCAGGATTTCGGGGAGTCCCCGGCGGGGTCGGACCCGGCCGTCGTGCTGTACGTCGAGGACGGCCACTACCGAGTGGTGCTGCCCACGGACCGCTCGCACGCGGAGGAGGCCGGGTCGTGGCAGGTCACCGCCGGAGCGGGCCGCGTCACGGCGCCGGATGGACGGACCGGATTCGAGCTGGGCACCGGGTTGCCGGATCTCGTTGACGCCGTGGCCGCCGGCATCGCTCGCCTGGATCCGGACCTGCACCTGCGTCTCGGGATGACCGGCGCGGTGGGCCTGGCCGACGCGATCCGGGCGGCCGGCGCCGGGGTCGCCGCCGATCTGGACGCGTGGATGGGGGCGGTCGGTCGCACGTTCGGTGTGCCCCTCACGGTGGTGCTGCCGGACGGCCGGGCCTGGCATGCCGGTCCCCGCGACGGGGAACGGGTGATCGTGGTCCTGGAATCGGGCAGCTGGCACCCAGCGTGGCCATCGGAACGGGCGGATGGGGGATGAGCATGCAACCGTACGGCGTCGTCACGAGGGACTTCGTGCTGTTGGTGGATTCCGGCCGGAGGGCGGAGCCGGGCGCCGGGGTGTCCGCCGCCGCGATCGTCGGCCGCTGGCCGGTCAGCGGGGATGGCAGCATCGGTCCGTTCCGGAACAGCCCCGACTACCGGCCACGGGACGACACGTCCGTGACCGACGCGGTCGATGCGCTCCTACGGCTGGCGGGGCAGTCGCCGACCGCGACAGGGACGTTGCAGATGCTGCTCCGTGTGGCCCCGTTCGACCTGGCCATGAACGGTGACGGGCGGCCGCTGGTCACCCGGTCACCCGACGACGTGCCGTGCGTCGTGGTCGTCACGAGCGCCGCGCACCGCCGCCGGGTCAACCCGCCCGGCTGGCGGCGTGTCGACCTCGTGGCACTGGTCACGCTGCTCGCCGACGGCGTGGACGTGCTGTTCAACCCGGCAGGGGCGATGCTGTTCCGGCTGACCGGTGATTTCATCCGCGAGACGATGATGATGACGGACGAGGACGCGGCGACTGCGTTCGAGGCGCTCCGCCTGGCCGCGGCCTCGGGGGTGGACCCGTGGTCGCCCGCTACGCCAGCCTGACCATCCACCACACCTGGTCGTCCGTCGGATCCCACGTGCAGGTCGTGTGCACGACCGGGGCTCCGTCGGCGGTCGCGCGCCGCACCCCCATGCAGCGTTCGTTCTCCACGCTGCGTAGCGCGATCCCGCCGGACGGTGCGGCGTAGATGTCCCAGCGTTCTTCATCGTCGCCGTCACACGGGTGCTGTTCCAGTCCGCTGCCGGTGTCCGACACTCGCAGGCACTGCCCGGTGGCGACGGAAACGAGCCGGCTGCTGTCCTCATTGGCCGTCAGCATCCACTGCTGGCTGGAAGTCGCGGTGATCTGTTCCTGAGAGACTCGGGCGCCGCTGGCCTGCAGCGCCTTGCCGGTGACCTGATTCTTGACGACGAAAACGGTGTCGAAGGAATAGGAGGCTTCGGTGGCGCCCAGACGTGGCGTGTCCGACGGCGCGGGCGACGCCGGAGGGACCCGCCCCTTGCCCGGAGCCGTGGTGGCGGACCGCACCGGCCGGTGCGGGGTCCGCGCCGCTGGTCCCGCCGGCGCTTCGCTGGTTGCCGATGCCACCGGAGGCGCGCCCGTCGCTGATGCCGCCGGAAGCGTGCGGGTCGCGGGTGGCGCCGCCGCGTCCGGCGCCGCCGTCGTAGCGGGCGCACCGGCTCCGCCGGCCGGGGTGGACCAGACAGGCGCTGATCTCGCGACCGGGGTCCGTCCGTCGTGTGCGGCCCACCGCACTGTCCCGTATCCCAGCAGCACCAGGCCCAGCAGTGCGGCCACCGTCGTCCAGCGCCGCCGTGGTCGGCGGCTTCTCCCGAGACCGCGATGCCGGCCCCGCGCATCAGCAGGCGCCGATCCATCGTCGCGATGACCGAGGGTGGCCGGCTGATCCGGGGTTCGTTGGCGGACGATCCGGTCCGGTCCGGCCTGGGGGGTCATGTGCGCGTCCGTGCCGTGCGGATTCTGCCGTCCCATGCCCAGCCTTCCCGTTCCGCGCGTGCGACTTGTGAACATCGACGGTCGAAACTATGTGGTCGGAGGCCGTCCGGGCGCCCCACGGCCGCGCACTGGTGTCATTCGGGCAACACATCGGCACGTCCGGGCCGTCTCAGTGGTGAGCGATGATCATCGAATGCGGGTCTCGCCGGGCAGATCGCCTGCGGCGGCGCGGGAGCTTCAAGGAAACTTCACCGCGCCTCCACGATCCCTTCAGGCGCATCCAGGGATGCAACATCGTGGTTACATTGACCGCTATGGTCGGCAGAGAAGGCGCCGGGAAGCGGCACGAGATGCATGTCCGCCTACTCGGTCCGGTGCGGGCGCTACGCGACGGGTCGGAGCTTGATCTCGGTTCGCAGTACCGCCGCGCGCTCTTCGCCGTCCTGGCGATGCACGCCAACCACCCCGTTTCCCGCGAGCAGCTCGTCAACGCGTTGTGGGGTGCCGACGCGCCGCCCAGCGCCGTGGGCAACCTCTACACCTACGTCTCGACGCTGCGAGCCGCATTGGAGCCCGGGCGCGACCGCTGGTCGGCCGGCCAGGTACTCAGCTCCGGCGCCGGCAGTTACCGCCTGCAAATGCCTGCTACAAACATCGACGTGTGCCAGTTCGACGCGCTGCGTGACCGGGCCCGCGAGCTACGTACGGCGGGTGACCTCGACGCCGAGCTGCCCGTGCTGCGGTCCGCCCTCGAGCTGTGGCAGGGCGAGGCGCTGGCGGGCATTCCGGGCCCGTTCGCGCAGACCCAGCGGATGCGGCTCGGTGAGCTGCGGCTGGCCACCGTCGAACGGCAGGCCGCCGTAATGCTGGAGGTGGGACGCCACGAGGACGTCATCACCGAGCTGCGTGCGCTGGCCGAACAGCATCCGCTCCGGGAGAATCTGCACGGCCTGCTCATGACCGCGCTGTGCCGCGCCGGCCGGCGCACGCAGGCACTGGACGTCTACCGTCGCGTCCAGGATCTGCTGATCGAGCAGGCCGGCACGGAACCCAACGACACGCTGCGGCAGCTGTACCAGAGGATCGCTGCCGGTGACACCGATCCCCGCCCACCGGACACCGGTGCGCTGCAGCGCGAGCCGGTGCGGTCCGCGGCCGGTTCCGCCGGGTGGGCGGCGGGGGCCGGAGCCGGGGGCCGGCCACCGTTCGTCGGGCGGGCGGCGCAGCTGCGCCTGCTGCGCCGCGCGGTGGACGCGGTGCGGGCCGGACGCGGAGGCAGCATCTGGATCGACGGCGAGCCGGGCAGCGGCAAGTCCGCCGTGCTCACCGAGGCGCTGCGCGACGCCGGGCGCTCCGGTTGCCGGGTGCGGTGGGGGGTCGGCGACGAACTGGCCCGGCAGGTGCCGCTGAACGTCCTGCTGGAGTGTTTCGACCCGGATGTGGACGCGGCGTCGGGCGGCGTCGCCGGGCTGGTGCAGGCACTGCGCAACCCGGCCGGTGAACTGGCTGGCGACCCTGCCGCGACGGTGGACCAGGCCCTGACCCTGGTGCAGAGCGTGTGTGCCCGTTCACCGCTGATACTGGTCGTGGACGACCTACAGTGGGCGGACGACGTCACCCTGCTGGTCTGGGACGGCCTGCACCGGCTGACCCGGCGACTGCCGCTATTGCTCATCGCCGCCACCCGCCCCCTGCCCCGCCGCGGGCGGCTCGACATCCTGCGCAGCCTCGTGGCGGGCCACGGCGCCGAGATGACCAGTCTGCCGCCACTGGAGCCCGCCGAGGCGGCCGCGCTGGCCCGTGCCCTCGCGCCGGCGCACGGCCCCGCTCTGGTGGACTCCGCGGTAGCGTCCGCGGGCGGCAATCCCTGCTACCTCACTCACCTGCTGGCCGCCGACGTCACCACCGGGGCACCGTTAGCGCTGGTCTCGGCCGTCGACCGGCATCTCGAACCGCTCACGGACGAGATGCGGCAGATCCTTCGCGCCCTCGCCCTGCTCGGTGAGCACAGCACCATCGCGGAGCTGTGCGCGGCGACCGGCCGCAGTTCACCCGCGGTGATCCACACCGTCGATCAGGCGCTGCTCGCCGGACTGCTCACCGGCTCGGTGGCCCACGCGTGGTTCCGGCACCCCGTAGTCCCGCGAGTACTGCGCGATCACATACCCACCGCGCTACGCGGACTGCTGCACCACGAGTACGCGGAGAGGATCGCGAAAGCAGGCGGCAGCCCGGAACAGGTACTTCGACAGCTACTCGCCGGTCCGGCTCGCCTGGACGCCTGGGCGGCCGGGTGGCTGGTGGAACATGCGGACGCCCTGTCCGTACGGATGCCCGAAGCCACCACCGACGCGCTGCGCCGCGCGACCGCCCAGCCCGCGCTCGAGCAGCCGATGCTGCAGCGGCTCACCGCATGCCTCGGCCGGCACCTGTTGCGGCGCGGCCTCGCGGCGAACCCCGGGGCGAACCGGGTCAAGGCGCGTACCTCGGATCCGGCGCTTCCCACCCGGCTCATCCTGGACCTCCGGCCACCCGTACGCGGAAGGAGCAGCACGTGCCTGGCACCGCCGACGATCATCTGCGGGTGACCCTGCTCGGGCCCGTGCGGGCCTGGCGCGGGGACCGCGAGCTGGCGCTGGGACCGGCCCGGCAGCGGACGGTCTTCGCCGTGCTGGCCGCGCAGGCCAACCGCCCGGTCGGCCGCGACGAACTCGTCAAGGCGGTCTGGGGAACCGAAGCGCCCGAAACGGCCGCCGGCAACATCTACACGTACGTCTCCGGGTTGCGGCGCTGCCTGCGGCCGGGCACCCCACCGGCCCTGGGTGGGCCGGAGGTCCTGACGTCCGGCCCGGCCGGGTACACCCTGCGGCTGGCGGACGGCGCCTCGGACCTGGACCGCTTCCAACGATGGTGCACTGAGGCGACCGATCTGCTCGCAGCCGGGAACCCCACGGGCGCGGTGGCCCTGCTCGACCACGCGCTGGGAGTATGGCACGGCGACGCCTACGCCGGACTGACCGGCCCGTTCATCGAGGTGGACCGGCAGCGCCTCACCGGGCTGCGCCTTACCGCCGTGGAACAGCGCGTCCGCACCATCCTGGACTCCGGTGGCGACGACGGCCTGGTCGCCGAGCTGACCGGCCTGGTCCGCGAACACCCGCTGCACGAACCGGCGTACGAGCTGCTCATGCTGGCGCTGCATCGGGCAGGCCGGCACACCGAGGCGCTGGAGACCTTCCGCGACGCGCGGCGCACCCTCGTCGACGGGCTCGGCGTGGAACCCGGCCCGCGCCTGAGCAGGGTGCACCGCAGCCTGCTCAGTGGCACGCGCCAACCGGACGCGGAGGCAGGCCCGGTGCCCGGGGCACCTGAGCCGGGCACCAGCGGGCACCCGTACGTTGGCCGCGGCATCGAGCGCGACCTGTTGCGCCGGTTGGTCAGGGACGTGGCCGAGGGCTTCGGCGGCGCGGTGTGGATCAGCGGCGAGCCGGGCATCGGCAAGTCGGCGCTGCTGGCGGTGGCGTTCGGCGACGCCACCCGGCATCGCTGCCGGCTCGTCCAGGGCGTCGCGGACGAGCTGGGCCAGCGCGTCCCGCTACAGGTGATCACCAGGACGCTCGGTCTGGACGACCTCACCGACGGGGTCGAGGCCGCCGCCGACCAGCTGATCGCACACGTACGCAGCCTCTGCGCGAACGCCCCGCTGGTACTCGTGATCGACGACATGCACTGGGCGGACGAGGCCACCATGCTCGTCTGGGAGCGTCTTGCCGCGGCGACCCGGCGGCTGCCCCTGCTGCTCGTCGCCGCCGGCCGCCCCGAGCCCAACGGCCGCGACCTGTCCCGGCTGCGGCGCGGTGTCGAGGCCCGGCAAGGCCACGTGCTGACCCTGCGGCCGATGCCGGCCGAGGACATCATGACCCTGATCGCCCGGATCGTCGGCGCCGAGCCCGGGACGTCCTTGCGGGCGCTGACGCCACGGATGGCCGGCAACCCGCTGTTCGCCCGCGAGCTGGCCAGCGCGCTCGTCCGGCAGGGCGCGGTGCACATCGTCGACGGGGTCGCCGACGTCGATGCCGGTACGGCCGCCGAGGCGCCGCAGTCCCTGCTCGCGGCCGTACACGGGACCGTGGACTTCCTCGGACCCGACACCCAGGGGGTGCTGCAGCTCGCCGCGCTGCTCGGCATGGAGTTCGCGGTCGCCGACGTGGCCGCGGTGACCGGACGTCCCCTATCCGCGCTGATGAGCTGCCTGGACGAGGCGGTGGCCGCGAACGTCGTCGTGGACGCCGGACGGAACCTGGCGTTCCGGCACCCGTACCTGCGGCAAGCCCTGCGCGAGCGGGTCCCCGCACTCGCCCGGGCGATCATGCACCGGCACGCGGCGCAGGCGCTGGCGCGCGGCGGGAGCTGTGCCACCCGCGTCGCCGAGCAGCTGACCGCCGAGGCACCCGTCGTCGACGCGTGGGTGGTGTCCTGGTTGGCCGACCATCACACCGAGCTGGTCCGGCGGGCTCCGGAGCTGGCCAGCCAGCTGATCCAGGGGGCGCTGGACACGGACCTACCGGACGGGGCCCAGCGCGCGACGCTGCTCGCGGCGCTGGTCCGGGCGGAGTACCGGCTGGAGCGGCATCCGGTGGCACAGGCCCGGCAGGCACTGGCGGTGGCCACCGATCCCGCCGACCGCGAGGAGATGCGCTACCTGCTGGCCATCGAGTTGTTCCAGGGCGGGGACAGCGCCGGCGCCATCGTGCTGCTGCGCGACGCGGTGCACGACCCCGCCGTACCCGATCATTGGCGCAACCGGCACCGGGCGCTGCTGGCCAGCGTCCGGCGCGGCAACCTCGACGACCTCGACCGGGTGGAGCGCCGCGGGCAGCAACTGCTCGCCGAGGCGGTCGCGGCCGGGCAACAGTACGACGCGGCATGGGCCCTGCAGAGTCTGTGGCACACCGCCTCGGTCCGCAGAGACCACCAACGGGCGCTGGAGCACGTCGATCGGGCGCTGACCATCGTGCGCGAGCCCAGCCTGGCCGGTACCCATCTCGACCTGCTGGACAACCGCGTCTTCACGCTGCAGAACCTCGACCGCCTGGACGAAGCGCAGCAGACGTTGCACGAGGCCGCCCGGTTCGCCCAGCGGCATGGCATCGCCTCCGGGGTGCCGCTGGCGGCCGCCGTCCACTACTACTGGCTGGGTCGCTGGGACGAGGCGATGGCCGAGATCAGCACCATGACCGCCGACCCGCCAGGCACCACCTTCCACGGCATCCGCGAACCCGGCGCCACGACGATGCTGCTGCATGGCCTGGCCGCGCTCATCGCCGCACACCGCGGCGCCCCGGAGTTGACCGCCGCGCACCTCGAGGAGGCCGATTCACGGCCCGCGTCATTCTCCGAGCGGGAGAGCTGCGACTTCCTGATCGTCGCCCGGTCCCTGCTCGCCCAGCAGGAGAACCGGCCTGAGGAGGCGCTGTCCATGCTGGCCCCGCTGCTGTCGCCCGCGTACGCCCCGCTGATGTTGCGCCACCAGTGGCTGCCGGACGCGGCCCGGCTGGCCCTCGCGGTGGGCCGCCGCGACGTCGCCGAGCAGGCGGCGACGATCTGCGCGGCCGAGGCCGCGAAGGAGGTCGTGCCGGCGCGGGCTTTCGCGGCAGCAGCCCGGTGCCGCGCCCTGATGAGCGACGACCCAGATCCGGCGCTAGCGGCGGCGGCGCGGTACCGGGCGGTGGGCCGGGTACCCGAGCTGGCCGCCGCCCTGGAGGACGCCGCCGTGCTACTGGCCGGGCGGGCCCGGTCCGCGCAGGCCCAGGCGACCGGCCGCGAGGCGGTTCAGCTGTTCGACGCCCTGTCGGCGACCTGGGATGCGGGCCGAGCGCGACGCCGGCTCGGCGATGCCGGAGTCTCGATCGACGGGGCATCTGACCTACCGGTCACCGTGGTCACGTCCTGACGTCCCCGTCGCTGCCCTTCAACGCCTGCTAGCGGGCCAGACGGGCCTTGCACCAGCACGTACGCCCGCGCACCGTTCGCGCGGCACCGGGCCCGCACCACGGATCGGTAGTCCTGCCAATCGACAATCTCCGGCGGCGCTGGTCGGATCGAGACAGGATGTAGTCCCGCGACGTGGGTGAGGGCCGCTCGGATGACGACCATCGAAGACGCACCGACCGCCGAGGGGCGCTCAGTCCCGCTGCCGACGTCCCCAGCGCCCGATCCGGAGCCGGCCGGCGTGCCCGCACTCGGCCGGCAGCTGTTCCATGTCGCGCGGCCGCAGCTGCTGTCCCGTCTCGAGGCCCGGCACGCCCGCCTCACCGTCGTGTCCGCGCCAGCGGGCTGGGGAAAGACGACCCTGCTGGCGTCGTGGACACACCGCCAGCAGAGCCCTGTCGCCTGGGTGGCCGGTGGCAGCAGGGCCGGGTTCTGGCACCGGCTGACGACCGCGGTCGCCACCAGTACACCGATCCTGGCCGAGGCGGCCGCCACCGCCGATCCGGCGGACGGCCCAGCCCGGCTTGCCGGAATGCTCGGGGACACGTCGTCGCCGCTGGCGATCGTGGTCGACGACTGCAACGACGTCGCCAGCCCGGACGCCCTGGCAGATCTGGCACAGGTGGTGCGGATTAGCAGCGGGCCGGTGCGGCTGGTGCTGGCCTGTCGCGGGACTCCAGCGCTCCCCCTGCACCGGTGGCGGATGGACCGGCAGCTCGTCACGCTCGGCGAGGACGAACTCGCCTTCTCCATCGACGAAGCAGCGGACCTGTTCGCGGGCCAGGAGGTGGCGCTGCCCCGCCTGGCCGTAGCAGATCTGCACGCCCAGATGGAGGGCTGGGCCACCGGTCTCCGGCTCGCCGCCACCGCCCTGGCGCACCATGCCGAGCCGGCCCCGGCGCCGCTGGACGCCGGGGCGATCGACCTCATCGCCGACTATCTCGGCGCCGAGGTGCTGGCCCGGCTCGATCCCCAGGTGCGCCGCATGCTTGTGGAGGCCTCGGTCGCCGAGCGCCTGACCGCCGGTCTGCTCAACACGCTCACCGACCGTGTCGACGGCGCCGCCGTCCTGGCCGACCTGCAGCGGCAGGGCGCGTTCATCCGCCGGTACCCCGCCCCCGGCGACTGGTATCGGCTGCATCCGATGCTCAGCCGGGTGTTGTACCGGGAATTCACCCGGCACGACCGCGACCGGGTCGGCGGGGCCCACCGCCGGGCGGCCGACTGGTATCTCATTCAAGGACCACCGATCGAGGCGCTGCGGCATCTGCTCGCGGCCCGCGAATGGGAGCGGGCGGCCGACGTGCTGCACCGCCACTGGCCCGACATCACGATCGGCAGCCGTCGGCTCGACGTGGGGCCCATCGTCAGCTCCCTGCCCGGGCCCGACGCCCCGGCGCACGTGGTCCTGGCGATGGCGGCGGAACGGCTCGACGCCGGCGACACCGCCTCCGCCCGGTATCTGCTGCACCTGGCCGAGGCCGACCCGGACGAGGGCGAACCCGCGGCGTCCATCATGACCGCCTTCCGGCTGGCCACCGCGAGACTCGACGGTCATCTGCACCGCGCGTGCTCGACGGCCGCCGAGATCCTGGCCGAACCGGCGGTGGAATCCTCCGCGGCGGACATGCTGCGGCCGCTCGCCCTGCTGTCCCTGGGTGCGGCGAAGCTGCACCTCGGCCAACCGACCGAGGCGTTCCGGTGTCTCGGTGAGGCGCAGAACCTTGCCCGGCGGCGCGACCTCGCTCACGTCGAGATCAGCGCCACCAGTCATCTGGCGGCCTGGTATGCGGCGCTCGGTCATCTGCACGACGCGGTCCGGACCGCCCGGAAGGCGCTCGAGCTGGCCGCCCGGCTGGGTCTCGGGCAGGTGACCGATCTGAGCTGGAGCAGGCTGGCGCTGGCCGAGGCGTACTTCCAGTGGGACCGGCTCGACGACGCCTGGTTCTGCGCCGACGCGGCCCTGGACAGCTCCTGCGGTGACCGGCTGATCCAGCTCACCGGGACGATCCTGCAGACCCGCATCCGGGTGGCCACCGGCTGGCTGACCGAGGCGCACGACGCGCTGCGAGCCGCAGACCACGAATGCGGCACCGCGGACCTGCCGGCGCCGGCCCGGCGCGCCCTCGCCCTGGCGGAGGCCGAACTCCGGCTCGCGTGCGGCGACCCCGCCGCCGCCCACGAGCGCCTGAGATCCTGGCCGGACGCGGAGCCGTTACCGGCCCAGGCTGCGGTCGTCGAGGGATCCGTCCTGCTCGCCGAGGGCCAGCCGGCCGCGGCGATCACCGTGGTCGCGCCGTACCTGACCCGCGCCGATACCGGAACGTCACTGACCTGCCGGGCCCACGCGGGTCTCGTCGCCGCGCTGGCCGGGAAGGCAACCGGGCACCGGGATCAGGTCATGCATGGTCTCGGGGTCGCGATGAAGGTGGCCGACGAGGAAGGGCATCGGCGCTGCTTCACCGCAGGCGGGCACGCGGTACAGGCCCTGATCGAGTCGGTGGGGCCTGCGATGTCCGCGTACCCGCCGGTGGTCGCCGCGCTCACGGCCACGATCGACCCGCTGGTCGCGGAGGCGTCCGGGCCACACCTGTCATCGCACCAGGGCGCCGGGTCCGCCATTGTCGGCACTCTGGTAGAACCGTTGACCAGCCGGGAACGGACCGTGCTGCGGTATCTGCAGGGCACGCTGTCGCATGTCGAGATCGCGGCCCTGCTGTACATCTCGGTCAACACGGTGAAGACGCACGTGAAGAACATCTACCGCAAGCTCGGCGCCGACCGGCGCAAAGAGGCGGTCCGGCTGGCCCGCGAGCTGCGACTGCTGTGAGGTGTTCTCGGCCGCCGCCCGGTTACCGAAGGCGTGCCGGTGCACTGCCGACGTGCCCACTCCGGCCGTCCATCCGCTCGCTGTCGGCCGCCGCCCTCGCTGAGCTGATCACCGCTCGCGAAATCACCTGCCGAAGGGTGAGTCGTGCTCACCCCGGTGCTGATGACGATGACGATGACGGAAGTGCAGCACCGCATTTCGTCCGGTACGGACCCGATCCGTAACCGTCGCAGCCCCGGAAAGGACCTGGTTAGCGTGACCATCACCGTCCCCGGCCGTTACCGCCGCTCCCCCAACGTGCCGACCCGCCGCGGCGACCCGATCGCCGAGTTCGAGCAGCTCCAGGAGCAGATGAGCCAGATCATCAGCAGCTTCCTCCGGGGAGAGCAGAACCTCGGTGTCGCCGCCCAAGCACCGTTCTGGGTGCCGGCGGCCGACCTCGAGGAAACGGACGACGCTTACGTCCTGGAGCTCGAACTGCCTGGTGTCCGCAAAGACGACGTCAACATCGAGGTGCGGGACAACGAGCTCCGCGTCACCGGTGAGATCAAGCAGAAGGAGCGCACAGGGATACTGCGCCGCCAGATGCGGCGGGTCGGGCAGTTCCAGTACGTGGTGGCCCTCCCCGGGGACATCGACCCGGAGCAGGTGGAAGCGTCGCTGCACGATGGCGTACTGACCGTGCGTCTGGGCAAGGCGGCCGCCAGCCAACCACGACAGATCGAGGTCCGGGAGAGCTGAGGTCGTGCACGACGTTGCCAGGACCCCGAAACGCTGGGTGGCCATGCGGCCAGACGCCCAGCAGTGCGCGTAGCACCTGCGCCGCCCGGCGCGCTCGCCGACGAGGCGGACGGTGACAGACATCGTCCCACCGCACGGCCACGACCTCGGGACCGCTGCCCAACGAGCAAGGAGGAAGGATGTACGGACCCGTGATCCGTCGCATCGCCCTGCCGGCCGGAGAGACGATCCCCGTGCTGGGGCAGGGCACCTGGCACATGGCGGAGATCCCCGAGCGGCGGAAGGCCGAGATCGGCGCGCTCCGGCTTGGTCTCGACCTCGGCATGACCCTGATCGACACCGCCGAGATGTACGCCGAGGGCGAGACCGAGCGGCTTGTCGGCGACGCGATCGCTGGGCGCCGTGACGAGGTGTTCCTGATCAGCAAGGTGCTGCCGTCGCATGCGACGCGCCGGGGCACCACCGATGCCTGCGCGGCGAGCCTGCGCCGGCTCAGGACCGATCGGCTGGACATGTACCTGCTGCATTGGCGGGGTTCCACGCCGCTCTGGCAGACGATCGATGCCTTTGTGGAGCTGAAGGAGCGTGGTTGGATCCGTCATTGGGGGGTCAGCAACTTCGACGTGATGGATCTGATCGACCTGTGGCAGATCCCGCGCGGACTCGACGTGCAGACGGACCAGGTGCTCTACAACCTCGCGCGCCGCAGTCCCGAGTACAACCTCCTGCCGTGGTGTCGTGAGCAGAATCTGCCAGTGATGTCGTACTCACCGATGGAACAGGGTGATCTGTTGTCGCATCCGGCGGTGCGTGGTGTGGCGGAGCGCAACGACATCACCCCGGCCCAGGTCGCGCTGGCGTGGGTGCTCCGGCAGCCACTGGTCTGTGCAATCCCCAAGTCGGGATCGGCCGCCCGTGTACAGCAGAACGCGGCGGCCGCTGCGATCAGGCTCAGTCCCCAGGACCTGACCGAACTGGACCTTGCGTTCCCGTCGCCGATCGAGGCCCGCCCCCTGGAAACCCTCTGAGGTCAGATGACGCTGCCAATCGGCGGCGGGGGCCACACGGACGGTGCGGTCAGCCACCCCCGCTTCGAAGCGGGGGTGGCAGGCTACGCATGAAACGTTCTATCGAAGGTGGCCTGCGGCGCGGCCACGACCCGGGGCGGTGGGGGCGTCGAGCAGTTGGATGGCCTGCGGCACGACCTCAGCGTCGACGAGGACGTCATAGCTCTCGGCGCGCATGCCGGCAACGGAGCTGAAGTCACGCCGGCCGCCGGTGAGGGCGTGGCCGAGCAGGCCGAGCAGGCCGCCCGCGACGGCGCCGAAGATTGCCCCGTACAGGGCCAGCAGCAGGCCGGAGATGAGCGGGTTGACCCAATCGAAGAGGCCGAACAACCAGCCGAAGAACGCGCCCAGAACGGCGCCGTAGACGGCCGACTGAGCGGCGGCGCGCCAGATCGTCAGCCGGCCGGTGATCCGCTCGAAGCTGGACAGCCCGCGGCCGACGATGGCGGCGCGCTGCACGGGAAATCCCTGGTCGGACAGGTAGTCCACGGCCCGTTCCGCGTCGGCATAGGTGGGGTAGGAGGCAACCACGACCTGCCCGTCCGCTAAGCCGACTGGCGTCGGTGAGGTGGCGTCGGATCGTTTGTCGCGCTGCGGCTGCATCACGAAGATCACTCCTTTGTATCGATGTCTGGTGACGGTCGTGCTCCCGCCGAAATGGCGGACAAGCGTCCCTCAGGGGCACTCGTCGTGTCCGATGCGCGCGCCGCCGCGTCGAGCGTCACCGGACTGAGCCGGTCCTGGTTGGCGAACAGCCAGTCGTGGACCGGCCAGAACCGACCCCTCGCCCCCGCAGCCTCGGCGGCCTCGGCGGCCGGTTCCGCGTACGGGTGAACGTTGATCAGCGGGAAGTGACGGTACGCGAACCGCATCAGGTTCATCCGTCGGCGCAGCAGTTCCTGCACGATTGTGTGCGCGCGTGCACAGTACGGGCACTGGTAGTCGCCGTACTCGACGAGGGTAACCGGCGCATCCTCGGGACCGAGAACATGATCTCGATCGTCGACAGGTACGGCGAGCCGGCCACCAGTTGTCGTCAGCGGAGAAGTCACGTCATCACCCGGTCGCCACCAGCTGGCCGAACTCCCTCGGCAGCTGGGCCATCGCGTCCGTGAACTCCTTGTGCCCGGCCGTGTCGTGCAGAGCCGAGAGCACCGCCGCCACGCCCCGCTCGGCGGTCGGCCGGTCCACCCCGGCGTATTCGGCGACCCGGCGCATGAACTCGTCGTAGGAGAACGGCACGGCCGGCTCGGTCAGCTTGATCAGGTAGGGCCGGAGCTGGTCCGGTACGCGTTCGGCCAGATCCTCGGCCTCACCGCCGCTGATCCGGGCCGCGAGGGTGAGCAGAGTGCCCTCGGTGAGCAGCCGGGCGGTGTCCTCGGACACACCGGCCCGCTCGGCCACCTTGTCGATGAATGCCAGTTCCGCCATCGCGGTCACCTCCTTCTTCTGCACCACCGCCGACGCTACGAAGGCCCGAGATGGAGCCGGCTCACCTGACGGGGGTGAATCCGACGACGAGTCATCGCCGAAGCGGGCCGAGCCCTGGTGCAGCAGAACCTGCGCAGACCTTCGCGCACGCGCGGACGAGGTGCCCCGGGGCTCAGCCCGCCGACCCTGAGGTTGGTGTCGATCAAGGCCCGCACCTGCAGCGCGGGATCGAATCGGCCGACCACCGAGGGGTTCAGTGCCCCACGACGATGTGGTTGTCGACCTCGGTCACGCCCGGCGTCGACCACGCGGCCCTCTCGGCCTCCGCGGCCTCGACCCAGGAGCGCACGGATCCGGCCAGGGTGACCTTTCCGCCGTCGGCCGTGACGGTGATCTTGCGCGCGTCCAAATCCGCGCTGCGGAGGAACGTGGACACGATCCGGTCCTTCACGTAGTCGGGCACCGGGGTGTTGTCCGGCCGTACGGTGATGAGGTTCGTGATTCCCCTGACGCCGGTCAGGTTTCGGATCACCCGATGCGCCGCGAGCCGCTGATACTGCCATTCGACCTCGCCGCGCAGGGTGACCCAGCCGTTGGAGACCGACACCTGCACCGCGTTCGTCGGGATGCGGGTGTCCCAGGCGAGCACCTGCACGGCAGACGCGGCGATGCCGGCGTCGGTTTGCTTGTCGCCGGCCGGCAGGCGTACTTCGATCTCATTGGCCACGGCCTTGACGCCGCGTACGCGCAGCGCGGCGCGTTCGGCGGCCCACCGCTTGGGGAGGCTGCTCACCCACCCGGTGAGCGTCGCCACCCGGTCGTCGACGATGACGCCGATTTCGCTCTGCCTGATCTCCACGTCGAACTTCAGCTCGGTGAGCACCTCCCGCCGGATGTCCTCGTCGGGCGGGGCGGTGGATGTGGTGGCCATGTCGGTGCCCTCCGAGCCTGCGACTGCGGTCGCGCCTTCGGATGGCACGAGCGCATCCCCAGGACGGTGGACCCGGGACGGATGAGCGCGGCTCACCCACCGTGGGGGAGATGCAATCCGGTCATGTGCTGTCCGGACACTTCGCCAGACGACGTCGCGCCCACCGGACACCCTGCGGATTACGGTACGGTCGGCAATGCTGAACCAATGAACCGGCCACCGCTCGACCGCTGCACCGACGGCCTCCCCCTACCGCCGGGCGACGACCTGGACTCGGTGGGGCCGTTTGTGATCCGGTGCGTCTACGCGCTGCCTCGCGACGGCACCGACCGCCGCCTCGGCGAGGATGGCACGATCAGCCGCTCGCTGTCGGCGATGCAGGCGTGGTTCGCCGCGCAGACCGGTGCCCGATTGCGCTTCGCCGACGAACCGGTGCGTACGGTCCGGCTGCCCGAGACCGACGCCCGGATCGCCGACCGCGGTTCGTACGTCCGGGACCGGATCGAGCGCCTGTCGCGGCGGCAGGGCTTTCACGAGCCGCGCACGCTGTACGCGGTCTGGTACGACGGCAGCAGCACCATTTCGTGCGGCGGCGGCGCCTGGCCACCGGAACTTCGCGGCCGGGTGGCGGCGCTGTACCTGCAGGGCGCCTACGACGACGTGGTGTGCGCCGAGGATCGGTTCAGCCCGGACGGAGTGGCACCGGAGATCAACGAGTTCAAGATGCTGCACGAGATCCTGCACACCATGGGCTTCGTCCCGCCGGGCGCGCCCCATCACACCCGGGCCGGACACGTCGGCGACAACCACAACGACCTGATGTACGCCGGCGACCCGCCCTGGAACCCGTCGGTGATCGACCCGTACCACCAGGACTACTTCCGCACCGGGCGGACCGACATCCCGGACCTGGCCCGGAGCAGTTTCTTGGACCCGTTGCCGGCCGGCGCCGAGCCGCCGCCGGTCTGGTGATCTCAGCCGCGGTCCGCGCCGGGCGGCACGCCGCTCGAATCGACCAGACGCTGCAGGAGGCGCCGGGAACCACCCACTCCAGGTGACCCGATCTCCCCCACCCTGGCGCGACGATGTCGCCGACGGACCCACCGGAGGAGGCACGGGTCCGGCCACATCCGCGACGCGGAGGAGATCTCGTGTTCGATCCGCTGGAGCACCCTGGAATCCCGGTCGACCACCATGGCCGCCACTGGCACGAATTCGACGTCGAGCCGCTCGACACCCGCGCGACCGACCCGTTCACCCTTCGCCGGATCAGCGTGATGGCGGCCGTCGAAGCGAATGCCGAGCATTTCGACCGGCAGTTCGCGAACCGTGTCCAGGACGCCGACGCACGCCGGTCGGTGAACCGCCTGGGCGACGCGACCGCCGCACGGCGACGGCACATAGCGGCGGTACGGGCACCGGTCCGCGGCGCGGCCGAGTACGCGATCAACCGTGAACGGGCCGCGTTCGACACGGCCGGCTGGGCGGCCCGCAACGAGCGCGAACCGGACCGGTCCTGGGCGTACCGGCAGCGGGCGTGGCAGCACCTGGAACGCCTGCGCCGCTCCGCCGAGTCGGGCGACCGCGCACATCTCCCCTGGGCCAGTCAGGTCGCCGACGAGGTGGACGGGTTGTGGCCGCCGCGGACCACTGCGCCGCCTCGCAGCTGGACGTACTCCGCCCCGGTGACGCAGCCGCTGTCGCTCCTGCACGACTGGATGGTGCACGCGGGCGATCGGCGGGCAGCCGGGTACCGGCCCGAAGCCCGCGGGGGTGGCTGGGAAGCACTGGTGGTGCACGAGTCGGCGAGCTGCTATCTGTACTACGCATTCATGGCCGAAGAGGACGACCCGCGGCTACGGCCGATGTGGGAACTACATCTGCAGATGCAGCTGGCGCATCTGCATGCGGCCTCGGATCTGCTACGCCGGTACTCCGATCGCGACTCGCACGAGGTGATCGGCGAGGGCCTGCCCGAGCCGGTGACTCTGCGAACCGACCGTCCGCTGGTCTGGGTCCACGAGCCGGATCGGCCGAAACGGAACCGCAAGCCCCCGGACAGCGGGCCAGACGTTTTGGAACTGCTGACCGCGCAGCACGCTCGGACAAGCCGGCTGTTCAGCCGCGCCGGGTCCACCGGAGACGGGGCGCACATGGCGTTCGGTGATCTGGCCCGGCTGATCGCGGTGCACGAGATCGCGGAGGAGCAGATGATCCACCCGCTCGTCCGGCGACTGCGCCCAGACGACCAGCTGGCCGACCGTCTTCTCGACGAGGAACGTCGGATCAGCGACGCGCTGTCCGACGCCGTACGCGCCGCCGCCCACGGCCACCTCGACGACACGGTCGGCGGCCTGCGCGACATGGTGACCGCTCACTCCCGCCGCGAAGAACATGACGAGTTCCCGCGGCTGCGCAGGAGCGTGCCGGTACAGGAGCGCAGGGAGATGGGCCGGGCGGTCCGCGCGGCCGAGGCGGCGGCCGCCGCTGACGCGGGTCCGCGGGACCCGGCGCGGGCCGTGGCACAAGCGGCGGACCGCGTCCGCGACGCGCTCGCCGACCTCACCTGAGGCGCGGGCGTGCTTCTACCCTGCCGCGGGTGAGCCGCACTCATCCGGTCCTGGCCGAGGGTCGAGGCAGGGCCCGGCCAACCACGGCGCGAGCGGGCCGGCACGGCGGACGAACGAGAGGTCTTGGAGGACCGGCATGGTCAGCACAGCTACGACCCGGACCGATGAGGACATCCAGCGTGAGGTGCTGCGCGAACTGAAGTGGGACGCCGAGGTCGCGCCGAACGAGATCGGCGTGGCTGTGGAGAACGGCGTAGCGACCCTGACGGGCCGGGTGGGCACGTTCAGCAAGAAGTGGGCCGCCGAACGCGCGGCACTTCGTATCCGCGGGGTCAAGGCCGTCGTCAACAACATCGAGGTACGCCTGGCGCCCAGCGACGAGCAGACAGACGTCGACCTGGCCCGATCCGTCGCGCGGGCGCTCGAGATGGACTCGCTCGTACCGGACGACATGGTGAAGGTCTCGGTATCCGGCGGCTGGGTCACGCTGCGCGGCGAGGTGGACTGGGACTATCAGCGGCAGGAAGCGGAACGGGTGGTCCGGAGCCTCACCGGCGTCAAGGGGGTCAGCAACTTCATCACCGTACGGCCGCGTAGCGGCCCGTCGCCCCATGAGCTCAAGATGAAGATCGAGGAGGCCCTGGTCCGCACGGCCGAGACAGACGCGGAACGGATCCACGTCACCACCCAGGGCAGCAAGGTGATCCTGACCGGGAGCGTACGGTCGTGGGCGGAGCGTCGCGAGGCCGAGCGTGTCGCCTGGTCGGCGCCCGGGGTCACCGAGGTGGAGAACCTGATCACGATTACCCCTTGAACCGCGATCCGTACGTCCGCCGCGGTGCTCGTCCATCACGGGCACCGCGGCGGCTGTATGTGCCGTTCAGGTCGGACCAGCGTCTCGTCCACCCGGCGCCGGCGTCGTGATCACTCGTGGGCCGCCGGCCTATCCGAGCTCGTGGGCCGCCGGCTTATCCGAGTGAGCCCAGCAGGTGCCGGCACGCCTGACCGCATTTGCGGCAGGCCTCGGCGCAGATCCCGCAGGCTTCGTTCTCCAGCGCGTGTTTCCGGTGTTCCTCGTAACCCTCGCGGCAGGTCTCGATGAGAGCCCGAAGGACCGCCTCGGTCACCGCGCGGTCGTAGGCGGTGGGCCGGGACAGCACCCGCATCGCCACCGTGGCCATGTCGGCGCAGTTGAGGGCCGCGCCGGTCGACCTGCCCAGGTGGGCCGCGGACGGGTCCGCGACGCACGCGTCCGCGCAGGACGTACAGCTCTGCGCACAGTTGAGGCACTCCTGGACGGCGATCACCAGCGCGTCCTCGTCGATGCCCGGCAACGTACGGGGATGAGCGTTCAGTATGGCCGCCACGTCCGTCATCAGACTGCGCTCCTCATCATGTGCTCACATCAGCTCGTCGAAGATCCGCATGGCGCGTTCCCAGTGCTGGCTCTGCGGGTTCTTCACCTCGGGGTCGACGGCCTTGACAATCTTGGCCAAAGCCAAGCCCAGTCCCCCGACGATCTCGGGCAGCCGCGCCTCGGTGTCTTCGCTGGGCATGCGGTCCAGCGGCGGGTACGTCGCCAGCCGGTCCAGGATCGGCTGCAGTTCGATGTCGTCGTCCATCTTCCGAAACGTGTGGATGTTCTCCTGAACCCCTTTGGTGATGGGCAGATCGTACGGCTCGATCAGATCCCGGCGATTGGCCGACGCCGTAGCCTGCGCTACCACGAGCAGGTCGTAGAGCTTGTGCTCCACGAAGTCGGAGAAGCGTTTGAGGTCGTCCTTGTCGACGTCCAGTTCGGCGGCGAGCCGGAAGAAGCGTTCGAACCTGGCGACTCCGAAGACGGGCATGAGAGGGTCCTTTCTCAGCGTCCGCCGCCGTACCGCGACGACGGGACGGGGATCGGCGGGGCGACACGGTCCAGCCGGGCCGACCGGCGCCACAGGACGACCAGCCAGGCGATCCCGATGATCGAAATGACCGCCAAGCCGACCCATTCCATGAGCGAGAACAGGTTGACCTGCTCCGCGCTCGGCTCCACCAGCCAGCCCTGCAGCGACGGGCGCAGCCGCTCACCCTCGGTCAGCAGCAAGGTCAGGTACAACGCGATGCTGTGCATCGAATCCCACAGACCATGCAGGATGGACACACCGAGATACGCCAGGATCAGCTTGCCGGTAAGCGCGAAACGGCCGTGCCGCGAAGTGGCGAACAGTATCCCGCCCAGGATGGCGGTCCACAGGCCGTGTCCCACCGGCGCCAGCAGGCCCCGGATCAGCTCAGTCTGCACAAGCTGAATGATCGACAGTCCGTCGACAGTGAAGAGGGCGGTGAAGGCGTAGCCGGCGGATTCGAAGGCGGCGAAGCCGAAACCGACGGCCGCGCCGAGAATCATCCCGTCGCGCAGCGACCGGGTCCGCAGGTGACGGGTCAGCACTATCAGCGCCACGAGTTTCACCGCTTCCTCGATCAGCCCGACGCCGAAGAACAACCACGGTGACGGGTGCAGCAGGTACGCCTCGAGCACCGATGCGCCCAGCACACCCAGGACGCCGCCGGTGAGGAACGTCGAGAACACCAGAGCCGCGGTCAGCTCACCGGTCCCCCGGCGCTCGAACGCCCACGCGACGAACGTCACCGGCACGAGGAAACTGCCGAGCAGAACCAGCGTCGGGATCAGGTTGGGGTTACCGGTCAGGAACACGACCACCACCGTGGCCACCCACAGCGCCAGTCCGACGAGGAAGATGCGCAACCACCCCCGGCGTGTCGGCACCGGGACGACCTCCTGGTCGCGTACGACCTCGACCACCGCGCACCTCCTGCCGGCTACGAAATGTTCGTTGGACGACGCGCAATGTGGTCCGTCAGGGGCCTGCGGCCGCCCGGGACCCCGGCGCATCCGACATCTCAGGATTACCGCGTCCAGCCGTCCGCGTCGATTGGCATCATTGCCAATGCCACCACCCGCAACCGGCGCGCCGCCGTCAGCACTCGTCGTGGCCGAGCCCGTCGATGAGCCGGGTGACACCGATGGGGTGGAGGGCGCGCCTGCGTGGCCCGCCCCGGGTACGTGTTCCCGGCAGAAGTCCGGTCGCTACTTCTGCCGGTGAAACTGCGTGGAAGCCCCGGCGACCTCATGGTCGACTCAATTCAGGTCAGGGCTACCTCCCGGGCAGGAACCGGAAATCGCCGCTGAATGTGACGGGTCGGACCCGCAACAGCGCAGAAGCCCGGCCCCCTGACCCGCTCACCCTGGTGAGCCGCCACTCCACCACCGTTCTAGGAGATCACCATGCGTAAGATCCGCACCACCGTCGTCACCGCGGTGCTGACCGCGGTGGGACTGCTCACCACCCCGGCCGCCGCGCTCGCGGCGGACGACGTGCCCGCCCGACCCGGCATGGGCACCTGCACGGACCGGGTGTTCGGCGGCACCTTCTTGTGCGGCGGCAACTACGGTGAGGGCAAAGCGTTCTACAAATTCAGCAACGGCACGGAGGAAATCTTCGTCATCGGGACCGACCATGCCGTGTGGACCCGCTGGACCGTCGTCGGCGGCGAGCTGAGCAGGTGGACCACGCTGGGGGGCCGGTCGGAGATCGGCCCGATCGTCACCAACCGCGGCCGGGACGCCGTCAGCGTCACCATCAGGGACAGCCAAGGCACCGCATGGGCACGCGACCGCAGTACCGCGGGGCGCTGGGGCGACTGGCGCCGCGTCTCGGGCAGTGCGCCATCCGAACCGGTGGCCTGACGCCTCAGCGCCGATGAGGTAGGGCTGACGCCTCAGCGCCGATGAGGTAGGGCTGACGCCGCCGTCGGCGCGAGGTCGCCGGTCGGATGCGGGGAGACCGGCAGAACGCCACACCAGTTCTGCCGGTCGTTCTTCGTGGAGCTGTATCCGGCAGCCCGGCTTGGATGAGGGCGTCCCACGCAATGACCAGTAGGACGCATCACGCGGGAAAGGCCGATCCATGAGTAACAACGTGTCGCCGGCAGCGTCGCATTGGTGCGGCCACGTCCTGCTGATCGCCGACGAGAGGGTCCCGCCGCCGGTCGACCTCGCGGCTCGGCTCCCCGACGAACCCGACCGGTACACGGTCCTCGTCACCGCCGACCCTCCCCCGGACACCTCGGCACTGCTGGATCTCCTTGCCGGCTCCCTGCCGCCGTCGGACCTTCCACTGCGGCTGCTGCTGTCCAACGCCGGCCCGGCCGGCGCCGCGCAGTCCGTCGCCGACGCGCTGGGCGTGGCGGTCACCGCCCCGGACGGACCCGTGGTGCTCCAGCCGTCGGGGGCGGTCTTCGTCGCGGCGAGCGCCGGTGACGGCGGGTGGTGGACGTACCGGCGCGGCGCCGAGCCGACCCGCGAGGGGCCACGCCACCCCGCCCCAGCCTGGCGGCTGGAGCTGCGTCCACCGGGCACCGCCCGGCGCCTGGTCAACGCCGCCACGCCGTGGCGGGCAGGGGCGGCACTGCGGTCCATCCCCTGCGGTGTCTGGCTCCATGCCGCCGGTGGGCGCCCGATCGAGCTGACGGATCCGGCGTACGCCATCACGCCGGATGCGGGGCGGCTCGGGGTGCTCGTGGGCCGTCCCGGCGGTCGCCGCCTCGCCGAGGACGCCGTGTACCGGACGCTGGCCGGGCTGCCGGCGGCGGTGCGCGAGCGGCTGACGCTGATCCCGTACGGTCCGCAGGGCCAGCTCGTCGAGGCGCTCGCCGAACGGCTCACCCGCGGCTTCGCGGTGACGGTGGAGACGACGGCGGGGCTGCCGGTCACCTCGGCGGACGGAACCCGGTTCCACGTGGCCGTCGACAACGCGGGCATCTCGGTGTGGCGGCCGGTCGTGCAGCGGTGGGCGCGGCGCGCCGGACACCCGCCGCTGATCCGGGAGTGGATCAACCCGCTCACCGGCCGCCCGGTGCGGGACGCCGCCGTGCAGCGGATCAGTGAACGCTGGCTGCTGGAGGCCGTCCCGTGTGGTCTCTGGCTCCGCAGTGTGGACGGCGACCGGCACGCGGTCAGAACGCTGACGCGACAACCCGACGCCGAGACGCTGATCGTGGAGGTGGCGGAGCCGGCGCACGCCGACGAGGCGTGGCGTCTGGCCGGGCAGGTCACCGCCCGGCTGCGGGACCGGCTGGCGCGGCCGCTGCGGCTGGCGGTCACACTCGGTCAGGACGGGTCGGTCCTTCTCCCTCCCTCCACGCCGCGACATGCCGACCCGGAGATATCCGTCGTGGACAACGGCCGATTGGTGCCGCTGGGCTCCAGGGCCCGGACGCCGGACGCCACTGCTGGTCCGACCACCACGGAGCCCGCGGGCACCCCGCCACGCGCAGCGGCCACGGAACCGACCGATGTCGCCCCTCCCGCGAGCGTGGGGAATCCCGAGACGGCCGGGGCACCGGCTCGGCCGTCGATGTCCGGTGCGCAACCCGGCGTCACCGTACCGTGCCCGTCCCCGGCCCCGGCCACCGAACAGGGCACTCCCCTGGCGACCGAACCGCGTCTTCTCCCGGTCTCGGTGTTCTCCGCGGACGACCCGAGGCCAGCGGCGGGGCGACCGGCGACGGGGGCCGCACGGACCGTTCGGCCGGGTGACGGTGTGGTCGCCGTCCCGGTGCCGGCGCGGGTGGCCGGGCGGAACCCGGATCGTCCGCGCCCCGCACTGCGACTCCTGGACGCCGGCACCGTCGCGGCCGCGACGGTGCGCCGCAGCACCGGCGAGGAACAGCAGCAGGCCCGCGAGTTCCTCGGCGTCCACTACGACGCCCACGCGCGCGGGGTCGCCGAGTTGCTCACCCGCAATCCGGGCCTGCGCCCGGCGTGGGGTGAGCCGGTGGAGGCGGTCATCGTCGACCTCGCGACGGTCGCCGCCTTCGTGGCCGGCGACGACGAGCCGGGCGTCACGGTGACCACGCCGGCCGGCGCCTGCCTCGTCAGTGGCGTGTGGCGGCTGCCGACCTACTTCGGTGCGGTGGCCGCGAGAGGGCCCGACTCCGCGGCCGGCTGGCGTACCGGTGACGTGTACGCCTCATCCGCGGTCTTCCGCACCGTCATCGCCCAGGCGTTCGAGCCGGTGGCCACGCCGACGTTGGTTATCCAGTCCGGTACGGGCCGCCGTACCGGCTCCCTGTCTGCGCGCGACGAGGTCCTGTTCGTCCCCGACACGGCGTTCCAGGTGATCGGTAACCGGGCCGCGCCGGAGTCGGGGCAGCCGTTGGTGTTCCTTCGCGAGCTCGCCCACGGCACGGCCCCGACAGCGACGGCCGAGACCACCGACGAGGCCGTGCTGGAGTCCCTCGTCGCCGCCATCGCCGCGGAGAAGCTCGCGACGTCAGGGGCCGGCGCGGTGGGAACCCGGTGACGACGGTGAGAGGACATTGGGGTGCGGCGGCGATGACCATACAGGCGACGGGACCGGTACGCACCGGTCCGGCCACCGGGCCCACGCTCCGGGTACGCACCCTGATCGCCGACGCGAACCTGGTGATGCGACTCGGGCTGCGCGCGATGCTGGACGCCAGCGAGCAGATCCTGGTCGTCGGGGACGTCGATGACGGCAGTGGGGCCGTGCAGCGGGCCGAACGGCTCTGCCCCGACGTGGTCGTCGTCGGGGCGGGAACGGGCGGGCCGGACGGTTGCATCCTGCCGCGGCTCAACCGCAAGGCCGGGGTCCTGGTGCTGTCCGGCAGCGACGAGCCACGGCTGGTGGAACAGGCGTTCCGCGACGGCGCGACCAGCTATCTGGTGCATGGTCAGTTCACCACGGCCGACCTGATCAGCGCCGTGGTGAGCACCGCCGAGCGGCGCCCGTACCTGTCGCCCGGTGCGGTCAGCGCCGTGGTGGAGAGTTTCCGCTCCTCGCTGCCGGGGGTCACCGCCGCGGTGTCGGGCACCGCCGTCCCACCCGAGGTTCCGGCGCGCGCGCCCCGACCGCCCGCCGACCACCCGCTGTCGCGGCGGGAGGCGGAACTGATGGCGCACGTCATGCGCGGGCGCACCAACGGCGAGATCGCCAGGACGCTGTTCATCAGCGAGAAGACGGTCAAGAACCACATCAACCACATCTACACCAAGCTCGGTGCGCGCAACCGGGCGGAGGCGATGGCCATCTGGTTGGGGTTCACCGACACGGACCGGGGATGACGAATGACCCAGCACCACGCCGACCGTGACGAGCGGACGGACGAGCTGCCGCAGCCGCACCGGCCGCACCTGCTGCCGATGGCGTCCGGTGCGGGCGCCGCGCGCAGCCGGATGCCGCCCAGTGCGCTGGTCGCCGTGGCCGCCGCCGTTCTGGTCCTGCTCACCGCCGCCACCGTCGTGGTGATTTCCGGCGACAGCTCCCGGCGAGCCGACGCGGCGCCGGGCACGGTGGAGTTGCCCGCCGCGGCTCCGGCGCATTCCGGCAGCGCCGGTCTGCCGTCCCCGGCCGAGGTGCCGGCGGGGCCGGCGACCACCCGCCCGCCGGGGACACCGGCGGGGACACCGGCGGGGCCGCAGTTCCAGGCCGGGCCGACGCCACCCGGCGTGCCGACGGCACCCATGGGCCGACCGGCACCCAGCGGGCGACCGGCACCCACCGAACGACCGGGACCCGCCGAACGACCGGGACCCGCCGGACCCACCTCACCCTCCGGAGCGACGCCACCGGTCAGGGCGCCGTCCGCTCCGCCGGTCACCAAGCCGACCAAGGTCGTGGCGACGCCGTCCCCGCACGACTCCGGCGCCGCGGTCGCCACGTACACCGGCGTGACGGGCGAGAGCTGCGCCACCACCTCGGGCCGGGGCTACTATCGCACCGGCTGGTCCTCCGACTGGCGTACCCGTGGTGGCGGCTGGGCCGGCGACGGCTGCCAGGGCAAGAGCATCTCAGTGCCCATGTCCGGCAGCGCCACCAAGGACGACAACGACAACACGGTGGTGTGGTGGTTCCACACCGGTCCGGTCGTTCGCGGCACGTGCACCCTGTCGGTCTTCGTACCGGGCACCGGCAAGCCGCTGGACAGCGCCGGCAAGCCCGCCCATTACCTCGTGTTCCCCTCGGCTGGGATCAGCGGCTCCCCGATGGCCAGCTTCGACATCGACCAGACCGCCCATCAGGGCCGCTGGGCTTCCGCCGGCAGCTACCGGATCGCGTCGGGGCAGATCGCGGTGCGGATGGTCACCCGGGGGATCGACTGGGGTTCCGGACGCGAGGGTGCGCACCTGGGGGTTTCGGCGCTGCGGGCGGCGTGCCGGGAAGGCTGAGCTACACGGTGATGCCGCGCGGGTGCTGGACCCGCGCGGCATCACCGCCCGCCTCGGCGGCGAAGAATTCCTCCTCGCCCTGCCCGCCAGTCGCGACGCAGCCGTCACACCGCACGGGCCTGATACCGCTGTGCCACCATCGTGGCCGGTAACGGGGGCCAGAACGACAGGTCACCGGTCTGTTTGTCGATCACGCCGCAGCCCGCTCCGACCGAATCCGGTGGCCTCGTCGGATCGGGCCGCGCAGGGGGTTCCGCCCACACCACGTAGCCGGTGCCGAACTCGTGCACACCGATGTCGTGCCGCTGGTCCTCCGGTCGATCGCCGTTGATCCACTGGTCGGCGCGTGCCAGCGCGGCTGCCCGGTCGATCATCCGTTCCTCCCTGCTCATGTCGTCTGCTCTAGATCATCGAATTCCCACGATGGTGGCGCGGTGGACTCGATGAGGGGCTGAATCTCGTCCAACGGTGCGGTCGGCGCGCTGCCGGACGGCCCACCCCCGGTAGCCGCCGAGGACCCGGCCTGCCCGCCGGGCGGCTGAGATCTGGGCGGCAGACCGAACGTGCCCAGGTACGACTCACCGATCTGGTCGGCCCGATCGATCTTGTGGTCGGGCTGTCGCGCGAAGTAGTTGTGCCCCGGATACTTCCCGCCTTCTCCTTGGGACGTGGTCGTTCGGCTGTCCTTGTACTGGCGCGCACCCTGAGCGTTGTGCCAGACCATCCGGACCGCGCCGGCGGTGCCCGACTGCGGGGCGGCGTCGTTGCTCACCGCGATGCCACCCGGCCGGAGCACCGAGGTGTTCAGCTTGGCCCCGTTCGAGATCAGGATCTGGACGTCCGCCCCCTCGTCGGTTCCGAAGTTGCGGCGGTTGAAATGCTCGGCCGCCCGTTTGTAGTTGTGGTCCTGGCAGATCTCCAGGGCGAAGGTCCGCTCCCCGATGGTGAAGAAGCTGGAATCGCCGCCGGGGTCCGGGGCGACGTCGACCGCATGGGTCGGTTCCGGGCTGCCGCCGCGCCGCCAGACCTCTTTCAGCGCCTCCGCGAGCGTCGTGTCGCCCTTGGGGTAGTAGCCGATGATGTCCATCCCCTCGTGGTACTTGTTCGTCTGGTTCACCTGTCGGCCGTTCATCACGACGATCGCGGTGTTGTACAGCCGCGCCTGGTCGCCCCGGCCCTGGGACCACATGATGGAACCGGGGACGATCACCATGTCGGGGAGCCGCCGGCTCAAGGCCGTGATGGCACCAGCGATCTGCGCCTTGTCGGCCTGGGTGAACGGGGTGCCGGGACGCTTGAAGTACCACTCCGGTGCGGTGAACAAGGCCAGCATGTTCCCGGGTGCCCGGTCCTCCCCGCGCAGCTCCTGGAACCTCTCATGTGCCGCCTCGATCTTGGCGGTCAGCATCGCGATCCGCACCTCCGCCTCGGTCGCGCCCTGGCGCAGACCCGCCATGACCCGCTCCCGCTCCGCCAGGGAGTTGCCCAGGAACGTCCCCGTGGAATCGATGAGAGCACCGGCGGAGAAGACCGCGACGCGCTCGTACCCGTCTCTGATCGTTCCCGGGGAATGGGCATCGGTGAGGGCCCTCTCCAGCCGCAGCCGTTCGTTCTCGACGGCCTGCTCCAAACGGTCGACGGCGTCGGCGCGCCGGCTCGTCACCGGGCCGACGAGGTACATGTTCTT
This sequence comes from Krasilnikovia cinnamomea, assembly GCF_004217545.1. Classification (NCBI taxonomy): domain Bacteria; kingdom Bacillati; phylum Actinomycetota; class Actinomycetes; order Micromonosporales; family Micromonosporaceae; genus Krasilnikovia; species Krasilnikovia cinnamomea. The sequence continues at coordinate 5,919,648 of NZ_SHKY01000001.1, read as the reverse complement.
GCTGGTCCGCCAGGCGGCGATGGCCTCCTGGACCGCGGCTAGCGCGTCGCGTCGGGCCTGGTCGGTCGTTTCCGGCCGCATCCTGATCCGGTGGTATCCGGCCAGGGCGTTATCCACGGCGACCAGAGCGTTCGACCGTGGCAGGTGCAGGATCGCCGACCAGGTCCTCCAATCCGCGTCGCTGGGGACCGGCCCGTGATCCGTGGTCAGCGCGCCGGAGCCGGGCGGTGGGAGAAGCCCGTCCCCGAGCGCGCCGGACTGCGGTCCGCCGGTCACGGCGACGTGGCGCTCACCCGGGGTGCCCTCGACGGTGAGGTAGAGACCGAACATGTCGGCGTTCGTGATGGTGGCCGCCGATCCGTTCGCCGCCGCCAACCCCGGCGGCAGTGCCGTGACCCGGCCCTGCGGCGTCACCAGGAACCCGCTGCCGGGATGGGTGAAGCCCTCCGGCACGCTGAGCCACCCGGCGGCTGGCAACCTCGTGCCGTCGCGCAGGCTGATCGTGGCGGCCGGTGCCAGCGGTCGGCCCTGCGGGTCCAGGCCGATCGACCACACACCGGTCAGGCCGTCCCGCCAGATCGGTTCGGCGTCGGACACCAGGCCGTTCTGCGGATCGACCCACACCACCGTGCCGTCGACGTTCAGCGCCGCCCAGGTGTGGCTCGTCGGCGCGGACGGTTGCCGCCCGGTCGTCAGGATCAGTGCCGACGAGCCCGGCCCACCGGTGAGCACCTGCGCCGCCACCGCGTCCAGCCCCGGGACGCCCGCGCCGTGATGGGTGAACGAGGCACCCAGGAACGTCTCCTGGCGGGCCGTGCTGCCCGCCTCACCGAACGGTGAGGGTGCGCCCGGGGTCCCGCCGTCCTGGCGCGGAGCGGACACCTCCGGGCGCCCGTACCAGGTCGACAGCAGCGCCAGACCGGTGTCGGCGCAGTTGTTCCACCGGCCGGTCACGGACGGGCCACCGTCGTTGACCAGCGTCGCCCAGGTGCCCATGCGCGGATCCGGATGAACGGCGAACGACCCGTCACCAGCCCGCGGCGCCGCCGCCTCCAACGTCCGCTGGTCGACCGGATCGACCGGCCCGAGCCCGCCCGTGCGCCCGAGCGGGCGGGAGGCCGGCAACGGCGGGCCACCCGTCAGGCCGGTGGTGTCCGGGTGGGGCGCCGGGAGTCCGCCCTGGACGGGTACGTGCGGCGCGGCGGCCGGGGCCGGCTGCGGAGTCGGGACGTCGTTGAGGTTGTTCACGCGGGCGCCGTCGACGCGGATCACCGGGTCGGCCGGCGCGAAGGCCGACGGCGACGGGCCGGGGCCCGCCGAACTCGGCGGCGGGATGACGGCCGACGACGACGGACCGACGGCCGTCGTGAACGGCGCTGGAGTCCGGTCCTTGTCCAGCTGGCGTTCACTCTCCGCGGTGACCCAGTCCAGGCCCTGCCACAGGGCGAAGACGTCGGGCTCGAACAGCGCCTTGATCTCGCCGCGCTCGAGAGACGGCACCGGATTGTCCACGACGTCAAAGCTCCACGCGCCGACAACCTCCATCGCGAAGTACTGCACCAGGGGATATGACAGCGGCGTGCTGATGGGGGCGCGCAGCAGCAGCGCCGGGCCGCCGATCGACGGAGAGTCGCTCTTGAAGTCTGTCATGTACTGGTCCTCGAAGGAGGCGGCCAGACTCTCGTCGTCCTGGAGGTACTTGCGCCGGAACGCGGCGACCTTCGGGGGGATGGTGCGCAGGAACTGCTCCATGAGCAACGAGCCCGGCGGCGCCACGATGAAGTTGTTGTTGAGCTCCCCCTTGTCGTACTGCAACTCCGCGGCGCGCAACGTCCGCTCCCGGTCCGTCCCCGGCACCGACTCACCCGGCAGCCGGTGGTGCTCGCCGAGCACCTGCCTCACCCGTTTCCCGTCCCGCAGCTCGGGCGCGAACAGCGGCAGGTCGTCGGGACGCAGGTAGATATCGGGCATCTTCTGCAGGTCCACGGTTCCCGGTTGAATATCCACATCGGAGTAGATGCCGCCCTGGTGGTACAGCACCGCGTACCGGGTGATGTTGGCGGCCGAGTTGTACGCCCCCGCGCGCAGGCTGTGCCGCAGCGCGTCGTCCAGGGCAACGCCGCCGAGCCGCTGGACCAGAGCGGGCGCGTCACGGTGAACGGTAAGCAGACCGGCAAGTGTGTCCCGCACCGTACGTGGCCAGGCATCGGAGTCACGGCTGGTCCACAGGTGCAGAGTCCAGCGCTCGCCCGCGGCCGTCTTCCAGGCGCGCAGGTTACGCACGGCATCGTCGGACGGCGGTCTCCCGTACCAGACGAAGTGGATGTCCCGGGGAACCGGAACCGCCCCGGGTCGCGCCGCGCCGCGGGGCTGGCCCGCGAGGAGATTTTGCAGTTGGGCGCGGAGCTCGGCCATCTCCGGCTGGGCCTGCAGCCGTTCCACCAGCAGCCGGACGGGCGCGTAGCGTCCGGCCCGCACCGCCCGCTGGGTGAAATCGTGGATGGTGGCCGCGTCGGCGGGATCGAGCCGGGGAATCGGCTCCGGCGACGCCGACACGTGGGCGGTCCGCCGGACGTCCTCCGCTCTGGCCGGCGCCTCGCCACGGTGACCCGACGCGCCGAGGGGCAGGGCGGCACCGCGCGAGACCAACGGCTCGAAATACCCGATCAGGTTGGCCCGGGTGACCGACGGATCGTGTTTGGCGAACTCGCGAGCGAGCGCGTCGTGCAGCGCATGCCGGACGGCCTCCGCGCGGGCCCGCCCGGTTGCGGTCGCCTGGGTCTGCGCAATGCCGAACCGTGCGAGACGACTACCGTTCCCACCGGCCTCGATGCGGATCCGCAGCTCGGCCTGGCCGGTCCGCTTCCGGCTCAGCACTTCGGCGGCCAGCCGCTGGGCGAACGGTTCGAGCCTCGCACGTTCGCTGGCGCTGACCCCGTGCTCGCCCTGGGCGAAGGAGATCTGCACCCGCTCACGCGCCTCCATGCTCGTGCGTACGGCGATGGCCTCCTCGACGGTCACGTCGAAGTCCTCCGCGACCACTGCGATCCAGTCATCGACCGCCTCGATCCGATCCTCGGGGTGCGCTGACGGGCCCTCGTGAGTGCCGGAGCTGTCCGGGAGGCCCGGCGCGTCGGAGACCCCGCCCGGGTGCAGCGGCCGTCCCTGGGCGTCCAGTCCGATGGACCACACCCCGGTCAACCCGTCCCGCCAGATCGGTCCGGTGTCCGACACCATGCCGTTCTGCGGGTCGACCCACACCAGCGTGCCGCCGCTGTTCACCGCGGCCCAGGTGTGGCTCGGCGCGGCCTGCGGCGCCTGCCCCGTGGTCAGGATCAGCACCGAGGACCCCGGTCCCGCGGCGAGCAGTTGCGCCGCCACCGCGTCCAGCCCCGGGATGCCCGCGCCGTGATGGACGAACCGGGCGCCCAGGTATGTCTCCTGCCGGGCCGTGCTGCCCGCCTCGCCGAACGGCAGATTCGTGCCGGCTGGCCCGCTGGTCCGGGGCGCCGACACCTCCGGACGCCCGTACCACGTGTTCAGGAACGCCAGCCCGGTGTCGGCGCAGTTGTTCCACCGGCCCGCCACGGTGGGGCCGCCGTCGTTGACCAGTGTGGCCCAGGTGCCGACCCGCGGGTCGGGATGGACCAGGAACGATCCGCCGTCTGCCCGCGGGGTGGCCGCCTCCAACGCCCGCTGGTCGACCGGATCGACGGGCCCCAGTCCGCCGGTCCGCCCGAACGGTCGCGACGCCGACAACGGCACACCAGCGCTCAGCCCGGTGGCGGCGCCCGGCACCGTGGTGGCCGAGGCGTTCGGTGGTGGTGGCCCGATTCCGGCAGTGTTTCTCGGCGCCTCCATCGGGATGTCGGACTCCGAATCGGAGTCCACGCTGGCGCATGCCCCGCACAGGCACCCGCTGATCCACTGCCACAGGCCGCCGCTCCGGTGGGCGTGCGGGCGACGACCATCCGGTGGTGTTACCGGCGGGGCGGGCACGACAGCGGGCAACGCGGCGACCGGCGGCGGATCGATGCGGCGTGCCACCCGCATGCCGGGATCCTCGTGATGCGGCCGCACCGTCAGCGTCCCGTCGGCCTGCCGGACGATCTGCACTGCGGGCAGGCGCAGCAATTGCGACAGCCCCGGGATACCGTTCGGCTGGGTGGGTTCGGCGATGGCCGACACGTAGTCGTTGGGGTGCGTGTGGCTGTGCGCCGCGCCCACCAGCACCACGTACCGGCCCGGCGACGGACGCCCGAAACGGTCGGTGTCGATCGTGCGCTCGGCGAACACGTTCATTTTCCGGACCCGGGTGGTCAGGGCGGACGGTCCCACTCCCGGTCGCCGCGCCGTGACGTCGTCGATGCCCACCACCCGCATCCCGCTGTTACGGGCCTCCTCCAGCACCCGCCGCGGGCCGCCGTCGGGCCCGAGCCCGCGGTTCGCCTCGTACGCATTCAGGAACCTGTGCAGCGGTGCCGGCATCTCCCCGTTCACCAGGTAGCTGTCGACATCGCGCTGATAGTCGCCGTGCCGGATCGTCTCCAGGTAGAGCGTTTCCACCCCGGCGGCGCGCAGGTCCTGCATGTGCTCGGCCAGGAACCGCCACGCCGCCTCCTGGCCGTGGTGCTCGCCGATGATGAACCCGGGCACGTCCGGATCGCCCAGCAGGGCGTCCAGTGCCGCATGCGGCAGGACCGGCTCGGCCAGCGGATGCGGTGCAGGCGCCGCCGAAGTCAGGGCGAAATCCCTGACCCGCCGCGCGGATGCCACCTCCAGCGCGGCGTCGGCCGCATCCCAGTGGAGGCGGTACTCGTCGGTGGCGAAGGCGTCATGGAACCGCTCGGGCGTGGACCGCGCGTCCATCTCGACCAACCGCCCGACGTACGCGTTCATCGCATGCTTCAGCGGCGCGTAGATGTCGGTCAGCGTCTGATAACTCAGGCTCAGTACCAGCCGGTGGTTGCCGTCGTCCCACTGCACCCGCTCGTCGCCCTGGGTGGAGTCCAGATGGGTGCTCTTGAACGCCAGGTACTGCACCCTCGCGTCACCGTCCAGCCGGTGGAAGTCCAGCACCAACCACGTCGCGGGCGGGTCCGGCAACAGCGGGCCGGTGTGCGTAGCCAGCTCGGTCGAGGTGGCGCCCGACCACGGCGGCGGCAGGGCGCCCGCCCCGGTGGCCTCGCCCGCCGGTTCCCGGGCCGGGCCGCCCGGGGTGGTGTCGCCCCGCAGCGACAGCGGCTGGGCCACGGCGGTGGCCGAAAGGCGGGTGCCGGTCGTGGACTCGGTGCCGGTCGTTGACTTTGTACCGGTCGGGGCTGGATCGCCGTCCCGGATCACCCGGGTGAATTCCTCCTCGGGCAGCCTGCCGGGCACCCGGCCGTCCCCGCGTTCGGTGACCCGGCCCTCGCCGGATGGCGTGGGGTCCGGCCTGGACTGCCGCGCGGGACCGTTCACCACTCGGGGTCCGGGCACGGCGGCGGCCGGGCGCACCGGCGGCACCGCTGATCCGGTGGGGGTCACGGTGACGGGGGTGGCGGTCGGGGCCACCGCCGTTGACGACCCGGCCGGGGACACGACGATGTTCCCGGCCGGAATCGCGCCGGACGCGCCGGGCGGCGACGCCACAGTCGGCACGGCCGTCGCCGGCGCCGCGCTCCCCGAGACGGTCGTCGGCGGTGCGGCGCCGCCGACGGCCGTCCCCGGGCCTCCCGGCGCCCCGGCGCCGACCGCAACCAGCGGTCCCGACGCGCCGTCGCCGGTCGTCACCGCAGCGGCGGCGCCGACCAGGGCCGGATTGACGGCGTCGACGTCCCCGGACATCTCGGTGAAGCGGGCATCGCTCGCCGGTCCCGGCGTGAACTGGCCGGACAGCTCGAAGTGACCGGTGAGGCCGCCGGAGGCCGCCAGCCGCACCGCCACGGCGTTGTGCTCGACGGACCCGAACGCCACCGGGCCGACGGTGCCGTCGAACCGGCCGCGGAACGTGCCCGTCCCGGTGAAGGTGCCGGTGACCGAGGTCCCACCGGAGGGTGTGAACGTGCCGGTGGCGGTGACGGAACCGACGAAGGTGTCCTGGTCCACGAAATGGCCGTCAAAGCTGACGTCCCCGATGATCCGGGCGGGTCCGGTGAAGGTGTCCGGTCCGGCGCCGAGATCGATCCGCGGGGTGGTGGAGCCGCCCGGGCCGTCCAGGCCGGGGATGGTGATGTCGCCGATGTCCGGGCCCGGGCCCAGTCCCCCGTTGCGCGCGAACCCGCCCCGGGTCTTGCCGCCGAGCCAGTCCACCGCCCCTTCCACCGCCCCCGCGCTGGCGGACCAGCCCGACGGTGCCTCCCGGCGGCCGTTGTAGATCAGGTCCGACAGGCCCTCGGTGCCCCATTCGTGCAGGGCTCCCTTGGTGACCTGGCCGAAGAAGGACTGCATGAACTTGTGGCCGAACAGCTTGTTGCCGAAGCCGTGCAATCCCACGCCCAGGATCCCGGCGAGCCCGGCGGAGACCGCCGCGCCGCCGGTCTTCTTCGTGTCCCAGGTGCTGAAGGTGCGGTTGCCGGCGGCGATCTGCCCGAGCTGGATCGCCACATCCAGGCCCACCTGGATGACCATGTTCCACGCGATCGCCTTCACCAGGTTCTTGACCAGGTTCACGACGACGACGCGTGCCGTCGCGATCAGCGAGCTCATCGTCGCCGCCGCCCCGGGCGCCGTGGGCGGGAAGAACAGCATCGGCAGCAGCCACACGATCTGCGTGGCGAGAATGACCACCTGGCCGATGATGGAAGCCTTGGTGTACTCGACGGTCAGCGCGGTGTTCTCCGCGTACTGGCCGAGCTTGCGCGCGCCGTCGGTCAGCTTCTCCAGCGACCCGCTGGTGAGCAGCGCGTTCAGCGTGCTCCTGGTTCGCTGGGCGGCGTCACCCTCCCAACCGTTCGCGGCCTTGGCCGCGGCGGCGATGTCCGCGTCGACGCCGGTCAGCGCGTCGGCGAAGGTGTACCAGGCACGCGCCAGGTCGCGGAGCTTCGTCTCGTCGGCCTCGGGCCACTCTTCGCCGACGACGACCTTGAACAGGTCGCCGACCCACTCGTCGACCTCCATACCCATGCGTCGCTCCCGGATGCGCGGCTACGTGGACGGAGTGGACTTGGCGTCCCGGAGGTTCTCGTACTCGACTCCGGCGAGGAGGCCGATCGCCTTCTGCGCCCTCTCGCCTTCCTGCCGCAGCACCTTCTCCAGGTCGCGGCTGGCCTGGAGCACCTCGTCGCGGCCGGGCACGTACTGTTTCGCGAACTGCTTGGCGGTCTCGTCGGAGCTCCCCCAGCACGTGCCGGCCGCACTCAGGGCCGTCTCCAGGGTGCCCAGTGCCGCCTGCACCTTCTGGGCGGCGCCGAGCAGCAGCACACCCGCGTTCTGGACGCTGCCCTCGTCCACTGTGAGCTGCTGGGCCATCGTCGCCTCCCCCGCCTCAGCCGCGGCCGGGGGTGAGCGGCGGTGTGCCGAACTCGAGACGTTCGGGGAGCATCCGCTCGATGTCGACCCTGCCGGCCAGCACGTCCGGCAGGGCCATGCCGGCGAGGCGAGCCGCCGGCATGACCTCGGTCATCTGCTGCAGGACGCTCGCCCGGGCGCGCTTGACGGTGTCGAGGACGACGTGCGCCAGCTCGGCGGCGGCCATCCGGCGGTACTGCTGGGAGTTGAAGGTCAGCGAGGTGATCTCCGACCGGGCGTCAACGGTCACGGTGACCAGGCCCTGGGCCGAGGTCACGGTCGCGGACAGTGCGGAGATCCGCCGCTGGGTCTCCACCGCCTCGGCCCGGTGCCGGGCGTAGTCCGCGGCGACCTGGTCGGGGCGTCGTTGCGCTGTACTCATCACGTGCCTTCCGTGTCGGTGCTTCCGTGGCGTGCGTCGCGGCCGCCGTGACCCGGCGGCCGCGACGGTCACCGTCCGGTCTGGTAGTAGTGCTGCGCCGGGGCGGTCTGCGTCGCCCCGGTCTCGTCCGGTGCGGTGGCGAACGGTTCCACCACGTACTCGGGCTCCTCGTACGCATCGGGGTCGCCGCCGCGGATGACGCCGGGCGCGACGTCGGTGCCGACCCCCCAGATGTCGCGGTCCTCCTGCAGCCAGGTGGTGCGTTCACGCTCCTCCTCGTCCTGCTTGCCGCCGGGCGCCCCGGCGCCCATGCCCATCGGCGGGTACGGCATGCCGCCCAGCCCGCCCGGCGTGGGCGTGCCGCGTCCCGAGATCATCAGGTCCTGGGCGCGGGGGGACCCGGGCGGCGCCACACCGGCGGCCGGGAACCCGGACCGCACCGGTGGCGCGAACGGCGCACCGGACGACCGGCCACCACCCGGCAGCGATCCGCCGCCGGGCAGCCCGGCCTTGATGTTCGATCCACCGGGCAGCCCGGCCTTGAGGTTCGATCCGCCGGGCAGCCCGGACCGGCGGTTCGATCCGCCGGGCAGGCCCGGGATCCCCGGTGGAAGCTTTCCGGGTGGTACCCGCCCGCCGGGACGAACCGGTGGCGGGACGAAGCCACCGGGCGGAAGGATGGGAGGCGGCGGCGCTGTCGGCGGCAGCTTGACCTCCGGCGGGGGCTTGAACACATCGGACGGGTCCGGCGGCGGTTTCAGGTCCGGTGGTGCTTTCGGGTCCGGCGGGGGCTTGAGATCCGGGGAGTTGGGCGGCGGCTTGAGATTCGGCGGTGGGGGCGTGTTGGGCGGCGGCGTGTTAGGGGGTGGCGCCGCGGGCAGGTTCTTCGTCGGCTTCAGATACACCAGCGAGGCGTTCACGTCGCGGTACGCGGTCGCCAGGCGGGTCAGCACCACCCGGGCCTGCCGGGTCATGTCGTCGTCGATGTCCTTGTAGGCCGACGGGGTGTAGACGATCTCGCCCTTGCTGTTGGTGAACCAGGGCTCCTTCGGCTTCGTCCCCGTTCGGATGACATTCACCGTGCCGTGCGGACCCGCGACCGTCTTCGTGGACGCCTCGTAGGCCTTCAGGAGGTCGATGTATCTCTGCCGGGTGGCCTCCGCGCCCCAGTAGTTGATCTGGATGACGGCGTCGATGGCCAGCTTCAGCGCATCCCCGGCGACGTTGATCAGCTCGATGTAGTTCCGGTTGCGGGACAACAGGAGGTGGTTGGCGTCGAACTGGGCCTTGATCCGTCCGGTCAGCTCGTCGAACCTCGTGGCCGCCGCGCCGGTCCACGCTTCCCCGCCGATCAGGTCGCGGCGCTGCTTGGCCAGCGTCTCGATGGTGCTGGACAGGGCGTTCCGGACCGCCGCCAGCGAGTGTCCGGCACCCCACAGCGACTGCGGATCACTGGCGACCAGCTTGTTGATCTGGGTGTAGCCCTCGGCGGACACGTCGCCGACGAGGGCGGCTTCGATCTTGCGCCAGTCCCAGCCGCTCCAGTCCTTGTCGTCCGTGGGCTTTTCGTCGGGCATCGCTCACTCCTCACCGCTGTCCGGGCGCTGACCCGCCGGCTCGTCGAACCGGCGGGTCGGCCGTGAAACCCCTGTCAGGAACCCTTGGGATCGACACCGGCACTGGTGGTGTACCGGTTGTCGATCATCGTGAAGGGCTCGGTCGCCTCGCCGTCGTTCTTCTTGTCGGAGTCGGTGAGGATGACGACCGCCTTCTCCAGCCCGCCCGCCAGGTCCTCGAAGGTGAGCTGCCCCAGCTCCAGGATGCCGACGAAGTCGGTCAGGGTGCCGTGGATCGTCTTGGTCAGCGCCTCCCCCTCGGCGAACGCCCCGGCTCGCACCGTGATGTTCGGCAGTGGACCCTGTGCGGAGTCCAGGATCGGCGGCACCTCACGCAGCCGCGTCGCCGCGTTCCGCATACGCTCGTCGTCCACGGTGAGTTTCGGCTCGTGCCCGGGACCCGAGGAGTCGCCCATGTCATGTCCTTTCCGGATGCGGGCCGCATCGGCCCTTCGGGGTGCGGCATCACATGCCTTTGGCCGCCTGCGCGTCGCCGTCCTGGTAGCGGGCCACGATCTGGTACAGCCGGTGGATGTTCGTCTCGAGGTCGTTCTGCATCTCCGCCGCCTGCTTGTTCCATTTCATGTGCGCGTCGGTGTACGTCTCGACGGACATCGCATGCCACTGGGCGAAGTAGCGGTCGGCGGTCTTCCTCATGTCGCGCACCACGGCGTCGAGATTCCCGCTCTCGGTACGCAGTCGCGTGGCGGCCGAATTGACCGTCTCGTAGGTGATTCCGAATGCCATGACTTTCCTTCCGGAGGGGTCGAGGGGGTCAGCTCTTGGTGTTCGTCGCCTCGGCGTGTTCCATGATCTTGATCATGCGGTTGAACCAGGCGATCAGGTTCTCCAGCGGCACGCTGACCATGGACTGGTAGTCCCCCAGCCACTGCTGGATGGTGTGGTCGTACGCCGTTCGGGCCTCACCCCACCACCCGCCCCCGATGTTCCGGATCGAGCCGTCCACCGTCTTGCGGATCTGTTCTGCCTGCCCCTGGTAATGGTGGAAGTCCGCCAGCGCGGCCCTCAGTTCGTCCAGATGGATTTCCAGTTTCGGTTGCGACATGACCGATCACCCTTCGCGCCTGTGGACGCCGCTCATTCTTCGGCCGGAGGCCGGAATTCCGGCGGCGCCGGAACTGACAGAAACGAACGTAGCGACCGCACCCCGGCGCGGTGCAGGCCCAGAATTGCGATGAGACGGCGGCCCCGGCAGTGGGTCCGGGGGCCTATGCGCCCGCCGCCCGCGGATCGAGGGTCGGCCCGACCGGCAGCAACGACAGCAACGAAGGGGGCACGTCGAGGGCCGGCACGTCCGCGTAACCCAGCGCCGCAACGGCATCGGCGGACAGCGGGAAGCGCAGCCCCACATCGGTGATCAGCGAGAGCTGCGGGCCGGGATCGGACCGGGCCAGCACCCCGACCCCACCGGCGATCGCCACCCGGTCGAGGGCCGGCGCGCCGTCCGCACCGGGCGGCGCCGCACCGCCCGCAAGTGCCCCGGCATCGGCCCACACCAGGTCCTGACCGGCCGGGCCGAAGCCGGTGCGGGCGCACAGAGACTGGTTCCGGGCACCGGCGGGATCGATCAGCCGGGGCGGCCGCGGCGGCAACTCGCCGAGGTCCAGCCCGGCCGTGGAACGCGGCGCTGCGGCCACCCCGGCGGCGGAGACCACCGTCGCGCCCGGATCCCCTCCCGGGTACGCGCTGTGGCTGGCGGGGTCGGCGAGCACCAGACCGGCCACCGTGGTCGACAGCGGGCGCAGACCGTCGGCGAGCACGAGCCAGAAGTTCGCCGGACCCGTGCCGGTGGCGGCCTGGAGCACCTGCCCGACGCGGGTCGCCTTGCCACCGACGGTGGGTCCCGGAGCACCCCGCCCCGGGATCCGCGGTGGACTCAGGTCGGGTCCGTCCGGCCACACGCCGAGCCAGGCCGCCGTGACCCGCACCGGGGTGACCTGGTCGAGCTGCAACGCCACCGCGGCCGCCGGGCCGGCGACCCGCAGCCGACGGCCGTTCCAGATCAGATACCGGTCGGTGCCGTCGGCGACCAGTGCGGCGGCGTCGGGCTCCGCCGTCGCGGTCGTGCCGCGGTCCTGGCCGATCGCCAGGGTGACGCTGGGCGGTGCCGTGCCCGCGGCGGTGGTGACGCAGACCAGCCACGGCGCGGCGGTCAGCCGGTTCCGTGCTGGCAGGGCGTCCGGCGCGTTCGGGATGCCGAGCGGCAGGCCGTGGCGTACGCCGCGCAGTGACTTGGCGGACACCGATCGGATCCGGGCGTCGGCGCCGACCAGCAGGCGCGCGGAGGCGTGGTTGAGCACCGGTCGCAGCACCTCGTGCGCGCGGTCGTAGAGATAGCGGGTACCGGTCTCCTTCTCCACGATGATCGTGCCCGGCTCCCGCCAGGCGGTGTTCGCGCCCGGGAAGAAGAAGCCGTAGGCGCCGAAGCCCGCCACGATCAGCGCCGCGACGATGGCCCCCGCGAACGCCGCGACACTGAACCTGCGCGTGGGTGTCTCCAGAGCGTCCGCATCGCCGTGCAGCAGCGCCGACCGCAGCCGGCCCACCACGAAGTTGTGCGCCTGGAGCTGGTCACGCTTGGTCTGCATCGTCCACCCTCATCGCTTGACCTGGCCGGGCCGGGATCGGTCAGCCACCCAGGCCCCGCACGTAGGCGTACACACCGAGCACCGCGAGCACGGAAGGGACCAGCGCCACGGCCAGGGCGCTCTCGGCCAGCTCGGCGGCCCGGCCCCAGTACGGGCGGGGACGGCGGCTGTCCGGGGCCTGCGCGGCGGCGAGCAGGGCAGCCGACGTGGCCAGCGCGGCGGCCGGCAGGACCGTCAGCCGTACCGGCCAGTCCCATGCCGCGGCGGCCCGCACGACCAGCAGGGCAAGCCCGTACCCGGCCGGGACGAGCAGAGCCAGGCGCTGCCAGCCGCCGGTCAGCACCCGGAAGCGCAGCAGCAGCAGGGCACAGACGTTGAGGGCCAGCAGCGCCGACGCCCATCCACCGCCGGTCAGCGTCGTCAACGCGGCGGCCGCCACCAGCCCGATCGCCAGGTGCCCGGCGGTGACGTACCGGTCGGCGGCGGCGCTCTGGCGGGTCAGCACCGCGTCCGGCACGGGCGCCACGTCGTGGGTGATGTCGTGCGCCGTGACCGGTAGGTCGGGCAGCCGCATCCCGGCCAGGCGGAACGCCAGCGACGGCAGCAGCGGGCTGGCCAGCAGCACCGCACCGACGACGATCGCCGCGGCGGCATCCGCCGGCACGGTCCCGCCGGCCTGCAGCAGCCCGCCGACCACCGCGCAGGCGGCCGCCGGCAGCACGGTCGCCACCATGGGGCCCAACGCGCCGATGGCGATCGCCACGGCCGCGGCCACGGCGGCAGCGCAGGCCGCGGCGGCGGCCAGCCGGGCCCCACCGGCCGGAGCGGGCCCGGCGAGATCGGGCGCGAGCGCGCCGCCGAGCGCCGCGTAGGCGATGGCCGCGCCGCCGAGCAGCAGCGCGGCCGGCCGGTCCGCCAGCGTCCGCGAGGCGAGCAGCGCGCCCGCAAGCAGCACCACGGCCATGGTCAGCGCGGCCAGGATCCGCACCGGACCGGGACCGGCCATGGCGGGGGCGGCCAGGCCGAGCGCGAGCGGCACGGCCGCACCAGCCCGCAACGTACGGCGGGTGAACACCGGCGACCAGCGCATCGGGCGGTTCGCGACCGTGCCGGCCACCCCGTCGATGAGATCGTCGTGGGCGAACGTCGGCAGCGGTGTGTCGCTGGCGTTGAGGTACACGATGTCGCCGTCGTGCAGACCCAGCCCGGCGGCGGTCTGCTCCTCGTCGAGCACGCCGGAGCCCAGCCGCTGCAGCGCCAGGCTCTTGCCGGCGAACCGTTTGGTGGTCTCGGCGCCGAACAGGTCCACGATGGCGGGCAGCATGTCGACGAGCGGGATGTCCGCCGGCACGGCCAGATCCAATTGTCGTTCACCGGCCACGACGGTGATCCGGCACCGCTCCGCCGCCGCGCTGACGCTCACACCGAATCCCCTTCCGACGTCCTGGCGGCCCGAACAGTAGCCGCGGCGGCAGGGCCGAAACATGGGTCCGCGGACCCAGGTCAACGCGCCACGGCGGCACGCACAATGGCCGCGACATCGCGACGGAGCCCAGAAGGGGGTCAGGTGACCACGGTCGTCTTCCGCCGGCCCGCACGCCAGCCGGGGCCGCCGATGCCCCGGGGCGAGCTGGCCCTGCAGGAACCACCCGCCCTACCGGAGATCGCTGGTGGCGACATGTCGGCCGCCTTCACGTATCTGCCGATGATGCTGGGCTCCGCGGCGATGGCGTTGATCTTCATCCAGCCCGGCGGCAGCTCACTGTCGTACCTGGCCGCCGGGTTGATGGGGGTGTCGGGCCTGGGCATGCTGGTCGGGCAGTTGGGGCGCGGCGGTGGCGAGCGTAAGCGCCGGCTGCGCGGCGAACGCCGCGACTACCTGCGCTACCTCGCGCAGATGCGCCGCCAGGTGCAGAGCCTCGCGGCGCGGCAGGTGAAGGCCCTGGCCTGGGCTCATCCGGCGCCGCAGGCGCTGTGGTCGCTGACCGGCGAGCGGCGGATGTGGGAACGCCGGCCGAGCAGCCACGACTTCGGTGAGGTGCGGGTGGGACTGGGCAGTCAGCGCCTGGCGGTGACGCTCACCCCGCCGCAGACCAAGCCGGTGGAGGACCTGGAGCCGCTGTGCGCCCGCGCGCTGCGGCGGTTCCTGCAGGCACACTGGACCGTGCCCGAGCTGCCGATCGCGGTGCAGCTACGGGAGTTCGCCCGGATCCTGCTCCGGCCACAGGCGCCGACCGCGATTCCCACCCAGCCCCGGCTCCGGCCCTCGGCCACGGATCCGGCGCAGGCTCCGGCGGCCGCGCCGACCGACGAGGCCGTCCTGGGTCTGGCGCGGGCGCTGCTGGCTCAGCTGGTCACGTTCCACTCCCCCGACGATCTGCGCGTGGTGCTCTGCGCCCCGGCCGACCGCCAGCAGCGGTGGGACTGGATGAAGTGGCTGCCACACAGCCAGCACCCGGGCCAGACCGACGGCGCCGGGCCGGTACGGCTGGCCGCCGAGTCCCCGGCGGAGCTGGAGCGGCTGCTCGGGGCGGCGTTCATGGACCGGCCGCGCTTCAACGACCCGGCCCTGCCCGGCGTTCACGAGCCGTACACCGTGATCGTGGTGGACGGGGTGCCGTTGCCGGCCACGTCCCGGTTCGCCCTGGGTAGCGTGCGCAACGCCACGGTTGTCGACGTGTCGGGCACGCTGCGCTGGGTGGCCGACCCGCTGACCCTGCGGCTGCTGGTCGGCGACGGGAACGTGCAGATGGTCGGCGCCGATGACGAGGGCCGGGACTCCGCGAACGCGCTGGGCGCCCCGGACCACCTGAGCGCCGGGAAGGCCCGGATGCTCGCCCGCCGGCTGTCGCCGTACCGGCTGGGGTCCTCGGTGGAGTCGACCGACTCGCTCGCCGCGGACCTGGACCTGACGACCCTGCTGGGGCTGGGCGACCCGGAGACCTTCGACCCGGCCACCGTACGGGCCGGCCGCTCGCGCTGGAACCACCTGCGGGTGCCGGTCGGGGTCTCCTCCACGGGTACCCCGGTCGAGCTGGATCTCAAGGAGGCCGCGCAGGGCGGCATGGGACCGCACGGCATGCTGATCGGCGCGACCGGTTCGGGCAAGAGTGAGCTGCTGCGCACGCTCGTGCTGGCGCTGGCGGTCACCCACCCGTCCGAGGTGCTCAACTTCATCCTGGTCGACTTCAAGGGCGGCGCGACCTTCCTGGGCCTGGACGGCCTGCCGCACACCTCGGCCCTGATCACCAACCTCGCCGACGAGCTGCCACTGGTCGACCGCATGCAGGAGGCGTTGCAGGGCGAGCTGGTCCGCCGGCAGGAGCTGCTGCGTCAGGCGGGATTCAGCGGGTTGAAGGACTACGAGAAGGCGCGCGCCGACGGCGCGCCGCTGGCCCCGCTGCCCACCCTGTTCGTGGTCGTGGACGAGTTCAGCGAGCTGCTGGCGACCAAACGCGACTTCATCGACCTGTTCGTGATGATCGGGCGGCTGGGACGCAGCCTCGGTGTCCACCTGCTGCTGGCGTCGCAGCGGCTCGACGAGGGCCGCATGCACCAGCTCGAGTCCCATCTGTCGTACCGGATCGGCCTGCGCACGTTCTCGGCGGTGGAGAGCCGCGGCGTCATCGGGGTTCCGGACGCCTACGAACTTCCGTCGGCGCCGGGCAACGGCTACCTGCGGGCGGACACCAGCACCCTGGTCAGATTCAAGGCCGCGTACGTGTCGGCACCGCTGCGCCGGGCCCAGCGGCAGGCCAGGCGCGCCGAGGCGCGGCTGAGCGTGGTGCCGTACGTGGTGGGCGCCATCGCGTCGGCCGAGGAGCCCGCCGCGCCCGAGTCGCCGCAACCCGATGCGGCCGAGGAGTCTCAGCCGTCCGGCCCGCGCCTGCTCGACGTGGTCGTCGAGCGGCTGATGGGGCACGGCGCGCGGGCCCACCAGGTGTGGTTGCCGCCGCTGGAGGAGCCACCGACGCTGGACGCGCTGCTGCCGCCGGTCCTGCCCGACGCCGCGCGGGGCCTGTCGGTGCCGCGCGCTACCGGCCCCGCCGCGCTGCGGGTGCCGGTCGGAGTGGTGGACCGGCCCCTGGAGCAGCGGCGTGACCTGCTGGTCGCGGACCTCACCGGCTCCGGCGGGCACGTGGGCATCGGCGGTGGCACGCAGAGCGGCAAGAGCACGCTGGTCCGTACCCTGGTCACCGCGCTGGCGGTGACCCACACCCCGGTGGAGGCGCAGGTGTACTGCCTGGACTTCGGCGGTGGGAGCCTGGCCGGGCTGGCGGGGCTGCCGCACGTGGGTGAGGTGGTCGGCCGGCTGGACCGCGAGCGCGTCACCCGTACCGTCGCCGAGGTCTGCGACCTGCTGCTGGGCCGGGAGAAGCGGTTCGCCGCGAACGGCCTCGAGGGCATCGACACCTACCGGCAGGCCCGCGCCGAGGGCACGCTGCCCGCGGAGGCCGACGACGGGTACGGCGACGTGTTCCTGGTTGTCGACGGCTGGTCGACCCTGCACCAGGATTTCGAGGCGCTGGAGGCGGCGTTCTCCGACCTGGCCACCCGGGGCCTGAACTACGGCATCCACCTGATCGTCACCGCCTCGCGCTGGTCGGAGATCCGGCCCTGGTTGCGGGACCTGCTGGGCACCCGGTTCGAGCTGCACCTGGGCGACCCGGTGGATTCGGAAGTGGGCATGCGGCAGGCGGCGAACGTCCCGGACGTGCCCGGCCGCGGCCTGACCCGCGACGGGTTCCACTTCCTGTCCGCGTTGCCGCGGCTGGATGGGCTGGCCCGGACCGACGATCTGGCCGACGCGGTCCGGGCGACGGCGCTGCGCTGCGCCGCGGCGTGGCACGGCCCCGCGGCGCCTGGGGTCCGGCTGTTGCCGAGCCTGCTGCGCACGGCGGACCTGCCGGAGCCGGATGCGCCGCGCCGGGTCGCGATCGGCCTCGACGAGCAACAGCTCGCGCCGGTGTGGCACGACTTCGACGTGCATCCACATCTGATGGTGTTCGGCGAGGCCGAGTCGGGCAAGACGAACCTGCTGCGGCTGATCGCCCAGTCGGTCGTGCGCCGCAACACCCCCGCCGATGCCCGCGTCCTGCTGGCCGACTCCCGGCGCAACCTGTTCGACGCGGTGCCGCCCGCCAGCCAGGTGGGCTACGCGGTGTCCGGCCTGGCACTGGAGGAGTTGGTGACCGAGGCGATGGCGGCGATCCGCCCCCGGCTGCCGGGTGCGGACATCTCGCTGGAGCGGCTCAGCCGGCGCGACTGGTGGACCGGGCCGCACCTGTTCGTGGTGGTCGACGACTACGACCTGGTGGGCTCGGGCCACACCAGCCCGCTCGAACCGCTGCTCGACGCGCTGCCGCAGGGCGCCGACGTGGGCCTGCACCTGATCGTGGCCCGGACGACGGCGGGCGCGTCGCGCGCCATGATGATGGATCCGGTGCTGCGCCGGCTGTGGGATCTGGGCGGGAACGCGTTGCTGTTCTCCTGCGACCGCGACGACGGCGGATTCCTGGGCGACGCCAAGGCGCGCCGCCTTCCGCAGGGACGCGCCCAGCTGATCAGCCGCCGCCGGACGACGACGCTGGTGCAGACCGCGGTGGCGGACGACGCGGCCGCGCGAGGGGAGCACGCATGAACCGCCGGGTCCTGACCGTCTCGGCCACCGAGCCGGACTGCCACCGAAGCATCAACGCCGCGCTGGCGCTGGCGCAGCCGGGGTCGGTCATCAGTGTGCTGCCGGGCACGTACGCCGAGACGCTGACCCTCGCGGTGCCCTGCACCATCGCCAGCGAGCAAGGCCCGGGCACGGTCGTGGTGACCGCCGAGGACGGCGCCGCGGTGCTGCTGCACGCCGAGTCGGCCACGCTGAGCGGGCTGACCCTGACCAGCACCGACCCGCACGCCGCCACGGTCGACGTCGTGTCGGGCCGGCTGCGCGTCGACGACTGCGAGGTACGAGCCCGCTCGGCCGCCGCGGTGTACCTGCGCGGCGGTACCGCGCTGGCGATGAGCCGGTGCCAGGTGAGCAACCCCACCGGCGCCGGCATCATCGCCGTGGAGAACGCCACCGGGTCGATCGAGGAGACGACGATCAGCCGGATCGGCACCTCGGCGGTGGTGCTCCGCTCCGGCGCCGACCCGACGCTGCGGGACTGCACCATCGACGGGGTCGGCGGCAACGCCGTGTGCGGCACCGAGCACGCCCGGGGCACCGTCGAGCGCTGCACGATCACGCGGGTGCAGGGTCCGGCGATCGCCCTGGAGAAGCACAGCGCCACCGAGATCCGCCAGACTTCCATCACGGACACCGCGGACGCCGGCATCCTGGTCACCTCCGACGCCCAGCCGGTCATCGAGGACTGCCAGATCACCGGCACGGCCGGGGCTGGGCTGCAGGTGTCCGAGGGGGCTCATCCGCAGCTGGCCGGCTGCCGGATCAGCCGGGCCGGGAGCGGCGGGTCGGCGGTGCTGATCGGGGTCCGCGGGCGGGGCAGCCTGCGCCGTTGCCGGGTCACGGACGGCGCCGGGACCGGCGTCCGGGTCGGCCCCGACGCCGAGGTCGCGCTGGAGGACTGCCGGGTGCACGGCCACGAGGGCGACGGCGTACTGATCGAGCGGGACGGCGCCGCCTGGGTGACCGGATGTGAGGTGTACGCCAACCGCGGTGACGGGATCCGGGTGGACAGCGTCCGGCCCACCACGGTCAAGGGCTGCGCGGTGCACGACAACGGTGGTGCGGGCGTCCGCCAGGGCGCCGACGACGCCGAGCTGAGCGTGGTCGATGTGGACAGCCGCGCCAACGGCGCACCGGACACCCACCGGGACGCCACCGAGCCCGCTGCGGGAAACCGGCGGCAGCCCACGGCCCCCTCCGACGGCGAGCCGCCGCAGGCCGCGCCACACCCGTCCGGGGTGTCCCGGGCCCCGTCGGTGGCCGCCGCCGTGGACGTACTGCTGGACGAGCTGAACTCCCTGGTCGGCCTGGCCGGGGTCAAGCAGGACGTCTCCATGCTGGTCAACCTGCAGCTGCTGGCGCAGCGGCGACAGCAGGCGGGCCTGCCGTCCCCGCCGATGAGCCGCCATCTGGTCTTCGCGGGCCCGCCCGGCACCGGAAAGACCACCATCGCGCGCCTGTACGCGCGGATCCTGCAGGCGCTGGGAACCCTGCGCAAGGGTCACGTGGTCGAGGTGTCCCGGGCCGATCTGGTCGCCCAGATCGTCGGCGGCACCGCCATCAAGACCACGGAGAAGTTCGAGGCCGCCCTCGGCGGGGTGCTGTTCATCGACGAGGCGTACACCCTGTCGGCGGACAGCGGCGGCGGGGCCGACTTCGGCCAGGAGGCCATCGACACCATCGTCAAGCTGATGGAGGACCACCGCGACGACATCGTGGTGATCGCCGCGGGCTACTCCCACGAGATGCGCGCGTTCCTGGCCTCGAACCCGGGCCTGGCCTCGCGGTTCACCAAGAGCATCGAGTTCGAGAACTACGCCGTGGACGAGCTGGTCACCATCGTGGAGACGTTCTGCCGGCAACACCGCTACACCCTCGACTACGGTACGGGCCAGGCGCTGACCGACCTGTTCTCCCGGATCCCCCGCGACGCCAACTTCGGCAACGGGCGGACCGCCCGCAAGGTGTTCGAGGAGATGGTCGGCCGTCAGGCGCAGCGGCTGGCCCGGATCGAGGTGGCGTCCGCCCCCGAGCTGACCCGGCTGCTGCCCGAGGACGTCGGAGCGGTCCCGGCCGGTGGCATCCGGGCCGGTGGCACGAACCAGCGACCCGATCTCGAGCAGTTGCGGGCCAGGCTGGACGCGATGGTGGGCCTCGACGGGGTCAAGCGGGAGGTGACCGACATCGTCAACCTGCTCGCCACGGCCCGGCGGCGGGCCGCCGCCGGGCTGCCGGTCCCGTCGCTGAGCCGCCACGTGATCTTCGCGGGGGCGCCCGGCACCGGAAAGACCACCGTGGCCCGTCTCTACGGCCAGTTGCTGGCCGCGCTCGGAGTCCTGGCCAGCGGCCAGCTCGTCGAGGTCAGCCGCGCGGACCTGGTCGCCGAGTACGTCGGCCAGACCGCTGCGCGCACGCGCGACGCCTTCGACCGCGCCCGTGGCGGGGTGCTGTTCATCGACGAGGCGTACACCCTGGTGCCACCGGACCGTGGATCCGGCGCCGACTTCGGGCGCGAGGCCGTGGACACGCTGGTGAAGCTGATGGAGGACCACCGGGACGACGTGGTGGTGATCGCCGCGGGATACACCGCGGAGATGGCGGCGTTCCTCGACAGCAACCCCGGCATCGGATCCCGCTTCTCGCATACCGTCCATTTCGCCGACTACACCGCCGAACAGCTGGTGACCATCGTCGAGCAGCATGCGCAGGCCGCCGGGTACGAGCTGACGCTGGAGACCAAGGCGTTACTGCTACGTTCCTTCGCCTCGGCCGCACCGGAGCAGACGTCGGGCAACGGGCGATTCGCCCGCAAAGTTCTCGACGCCATGATCACGAGACAGGCCGGGCGCGTCTGTCAGATCCTCCATCCGACCCGGGAAGAGCTGAGCGCCCTGCTCCCCGGGGACTTCGTCACGCCCGCGAGATGACACCACGCGTCGGCGGGACCGGGGCCCGGTTCCGTCACGTCGATCACCGGGAGGCGAGTTCCCACTCCGCGTCACCGCGGGTGTGCGGTCGGTCACGGTGTGCGGTAAGCCATCGCGCGAGACGACTACGGACGGCGCACGGGCCGCATAGGATGAGCGCGAGCTGCTACCGCACAGATCGCGCTCGGCATCGTGTCCAGTGTGGACGTGCCGGTCGGCGATGTCTCAGGAGAGGGACCGGTCTCGCCCGTGGTGACGCGATTTCCGTCCGGTCAGGCCGGCATCGAGGAGTTCGGCCAGCTCGTGCTGCGCCACCGGCTGGCCTGCAAGCTCACCCAGGAGGAGCTGTCCGAACAATCCGGGCTCAGCACCCGGGCGATCAGCGACATCGAACGCGGCCGGGCCCGCCGGCCCCAGCGACGTTCCCTGGAGGCGCTGGCGGACGCCCTGCGTCTGCGCGACCTTGCCCGGGCCGAGTTCCTCGCCGCGGGCCGCAACCGTCAGGCCCGGGACACCGCGCCACCTGCCGACGGCACCGGTGAAGCCGTGGGGTCCCTGTGCGCCCTGCCGCCCGACACCGACACGCTGACCGGCCGGGACCCGCAGCTCGTACGGATCGAGGAGCTGGCGCGGGCCGCGGCGGACGGCAAGGCC
Organism: Krasilnikovia cinnamomea; assembly: GCF_004217545.1. Lineage (NCBI taxonomy): Bacteria > Bacillati > Actinomycetota > Actinomycetes > Micromonosporales > Micromonosporaceae > Krasilnikovia > Krasilnikovia cinnamomea. The sequence goes on along the minus strand of NZ_SHKY01000001.1, from coordinate 5,898,292 downwards.
GCCGTTCCGATCGTGGTGGTGATCAGCGGCCCGGCCGGGATCGGGAAGAGCGCGCTGGCCAACCACGTCGCGTACCGGCTGGCCGACCAGTTCCCCGACGGGCAGCTGTTCATCGACCTGCGCGCCATGGACACCTCGGTGCTGACCGCCGCGGAGGCGCTGGCCCGGCTGCTCTATTCGCTCGGGGTGGCCCCCGGTGACATGCCGGCCCAGGAGAGCGAACGAGCAAGCCTCTACCGGTCACTGCTGCGGGGGCGCCGGGTCCTGATCGTTCTCGACAACGTCGCCGACGAGGCCCAGGTCCGGCCGCTGCTGCCCGCCGAGCCACGCTGTCTGATCCTGCTGACCAGCCGCTACACCCTGCCGGGACTGGGCACGCCACACCGGGTCGGCCTCGAACTGCTCAGCCCAGACGATGCGCGCACCCTGCTGCGCGACTCCCTGGGCGCCGACCGGGTCGACGCCGAGCCGCAGGCCGCCGACCGGCTCATCACCCTCTGCGGCCGGCTGCCCCTGGCGCTGCGGATCGTGGCCAACCGGTTGCTGACCCGGGCCCACTGGTCGCTGGCGCAGTTCGCCGAACGCCTCAGCGACGAACGGCAACGGCTGGAGCTGCTGCAGGCCGGGGATCTGGCGGTGGAGAGCGCGCTGCACCTGTCCTACCGGCAGCTCGGCCCGGAAGCGGTGGTGTTCCGCCGGCTCGCGCTGGCCGCCGGCGGGGACTTCGATCGCCGGCTCGCCGCCACCCTGGCCGACATCTCGGAGATCGCCGCCGAGGACCAGCTGGAAGACCTGGTCGACGCCCACCTGCTGGAACCCGCCGGACGCCACGGCCGCTACCGCTTCCACGACCTGGTCCGGCTGTTCGCCGCCCGCCGGCTCGACGAAGACGACACCGTCCGCAGCCGGGTCGCGGCGCACCGGCGCATGGTCCGGTCACTGCTGCACACCGCCGTGCTCGCCGGTTCGTTCTACGAACGCGACCCGGACCGTGCCCGCCGGCTGCGCACCCGGCCCGCCGACGTACGCACGGTCCCGATCGCCGATCGGCAGCAGGCACAGAACTGGCTGGAGACGGAGTTGCCGCATTGGCTGCCGGCGCTGCGGGAGGCCGCCCGTCTGGGTCTGCACGACGAGGTCATCGAAGTCGGCGGGGCCATGCACTGGTACTCCGACGTACACGCCGGGCTGAGCGTCTGGATCGAGGTGTTCGGCCTCGCGGCGGCGGCGGCCCGGGCCAGCGGCCGCCGACACGACGAGGCCGTGCAGCTCAACTTCCTGGGCTGGGCGCACGGTGTCGTCGACGGGGGCTGGTCGGAGTGCGTCAGAACCCACGAGCAGGCGCTGACCCTGGCGCGGGAGATCGGCGACCGCAGGGAGGAGTCGTGGGCGCTCAGTGCCCTGAGCTACCAGTGCGCGCCGCGCGACCCTGAACGTTCCGAGCGGCGGGCCCGCGAGGCCGTGGAGATATCCGCCGGGCTCGAGGACAGCCACAACCATTTCCTGATCGAGGCGAACCTCGCCGCGGTGCTGTGCATGACCGGCAAGTTCGCCGAGGCCGCTGAACTGCATGGCCGCCTGGCCGCGATGCTGGCGGAGGCCGAGCGTGTCGAAGGGGCCGGCGGCACCGCGTCCAGCCTGCGCGGGGTCGTGGCGCGCTGGCTCGCGCAGGATTTGGAAGGCATGGGCCGCCATGCCGAGGCGGTCATGGCCGTCCGGACGGCGGTCGAACTCTTCGCGGTCACCGGGAACCGCTTGGCGCAGGCCCTGTCCCGGACTCTCGAGGCGGACCTGCTGCGCACGCTCGGCGACCAGGCCGGAGCCGGCGCATGCCTGCAGGAGGCGGTCGAGCTGTTCAGCGCCATGAAACGGTTCGAACGGGTGGCCGACGTCCTGCTGCGGGCCGCCGAACTCAGCGTCGCTGGGGACGACCGGGCAGCGGCCCAGACCTACGTCGACCGGGCGCGTGAGGTTCTGGTGCGGCTCGACCCCGAACCTGCGGGACGCCTGAGCGCCCGGATATCGACCCTCGTACAGCAGCCGCCGTTCGAGATGGAGCACAGGTCTTCGATGCCGTAGTGATGTTGCTCCCTGGTACCAAAGTGCTGCCTGCAACCGGTTCGTGCCAAGTGGTGCATGGGGATTGGCGGTGGATGGCCGCACTCGCGTACGGGGGCTGATAATCGGCCGATGGAGTCGGCACCGAAGGTCGTGGCCCTCTCGTTCTCGGCGCAGGATGTGGACGACGTCCGGGCGTTCTTCGAGCGGGTGGCGGTGCCCGTCTCGGCGGATTTCACCTTGGCCGATCGCCCGTTTCGGTATCGCTACGAGCAACTGGCATGCGGTCCCGTGGGCATCGCCCGCGCAGACTGCTCCGTCGGCATGCGGATACAGGTGCCGGACCTGCAAACCAGTTACGCCGTCGCGTTCGCCGACGGAGAGATCCATTCACGCCATCGGGGCATCTCCACCAGCGTCAGCAACACCTCCGCCGCGATCTACCGTCCCGTTGGCGAGGTGCGCTCGCATTCTGCATCCGGTTGCCAGTCCTACATGGTAACCATCGAGGGGCTTGCGCTGGAATCCACCCTGGGTGCGTTTCTCGGACGTAGCATTGCCGGACCGGTGAGGTTCGGCCCCAGCCTGGATCTCACCACCGGGCCGGGACTTAGCTGGGCCCGGCTCGTGCGCGCGGTGGCCATCGAGGCCGGTAGCCCGGACGGCCTGGGAGGCCAGCCTGCGGTGCTGCAGCCGCTGACTGACGCGATCCTGCGCGGGCTGCTGCTGGCCGCAGACCACCCCGACCGGCCGACGCTGCACGAACCCGCCCAGGCCTGCCAGCCAGGACCGCTGGGCCGGGCCGTTGACGCAATCCACGCCGACCCTGCTCACCCGTACACGCTGACTAGCCTGGCTGCCGTCGCGTCCGTCGGGGGGCGAGCCCTACAGCAGGGCTTCCGTGAGCAATTTGGCGTCTCTCCGATGGGGTACCTGCGGCAGGTTCGCCTCGCCCGCGCCCACGACGAGCTGCGCTCAGCCGATCCGTCCTGCACCGGGGTGGCCGCGATCGCGCATCGGTGGGGGTTCGCCCACTTAGGCCGGTTCGCGGGCTACTACCGGGCGGTTTATGGGTGTCCACCCTCTGTCACCCTTCACGGGTGACAGAGCGGTCGCCGCCATCGGTTTCGGTGGCCTGCGCCGCGACCTGTACGCAATCACCTTCAGGACGCTGTTCCGCGGCCCCGATCGGGTGGCGCACTACGGGCGTGGGCAGACCCGGCGAGCCGATGGAGGGCGTCTCGGCGCGGCTGACTCTGACCGAGGACGAGGCGGCCGTCGGTGCCGCCGTCGGAGTGCGCGCCTTCGTGCAGGCGCGTTCCACTGTCACGCGCAGCGAGCTGACCTCCGTGCACTGGAACCGGGCGACCAGCCAGGCTATGCCGTCGTCCAGGGCGAGGTGACCGTTGGGCGGCCGCAACCGTCGTGATCGGCCAGAACGGCGCCGGGAAGAGTCTGGACGGCCTGCTCGACTGAGATCAGCGCGGCGGCGAGGAGCACGGCCCTCCGCCGAGGTGACGTTGTCTTCATCGTCGCGAGCGGCTACGTTCCGGGCATGGGGAGCTCCTTCGTGGTCCGGGCGGCCCATGCGTTTGATGGAGAGGCCTTCCTTCCCGACGGGGCGCAGATCCACATCGAGGGCGATCGCATCGTGGAGATCCGGCCGCGCAACGCACCGTTACCTGAGGGTCAGCCGGTGGTGGAGCGGCCCGGTGCCACCGTGTTGCCCGGTCTGATCGACACCCACGTGCATCTGGTGGGCGGCGGCGAACCAGACGCCCTCTCGTTGGACGCCGGACGGTCCGCTGCCGAACGCGAGCACGTAATCCGCCGGGCGCTGTTGGCGCAGGTCCAGGCCGGCGTCACGACGGTGCGAGATCTAGGCGACAACCGATTCGCGGTCCTGGACCGAACGGTTCAGCACGACGAACCGTCGATAGTCGGATCAGGCCCGCCCATCACCACGGCCGACGGCCACTGCGCCGCACTCGGCGGCGGGGTGAGCGGAAGGGGTGCGCTGCGGGCCGCCGTCGCGGAGCGGTATGACCACGGCGCCCAGATCGTCAAGGTCATCGTGAGCGGCGGTGCGATGACCTCCGGTTCGGATCTGCTGCAAGTGCAGTTCGAGGTCGCCGACGTCCGCGTCGTGGTCGATGAGGCTCACCGTCGAGGGCTTCCGGTGACGGCACACGCCCACCCCGTGTCCGCTGTCGAGGTGTGTCTGGCCGCGGGCGTCGACGCCATCGAGCACTGCACGTGCCTGACCACGAACGGAATCCATACCCCGGACGCGGTGATCGCCGGCTTGGCCGCACGCCGGGTCACGGTGTGCCCGACCTTCGGCCGCCTGCCTACGCTGCCGCCGTCCCCGCAAGCGATCGAGGTGATGCGCCGCACCGGGATGACGTTGGAGGCCCGGTTCGCCCAGGTCGGCCGGCTCCACACCGCCGGGGTGCCCTTGCTCGCCGGCTCGGATGCAGGGATCCATCCGGCCAAGCCGCACGGCGTGCTCGCGCATGCGGTCGGCGAGCTGGCCGGGTCCGGGCTGCCCGTGCAAGTCGCGGTGGCGGCCGCAACCTCGGCGGCCGCCGAGGCATGCGGGCTGGCCGGCTCCGTCGGACGGCTCCGTCGAGGCATGGTGGCCGACCTGGTCGTCGTCGACGGCGATGTGGAGCGCGACGTCCTTGCCCTTACCCGGATCCGCGACGTCATCCTGCGCGGAAGCGCCGTCGTCAGCGACGCCGGGTCACGAGCACCGAGTTGACGACCTCTCCGAGCGGGTGCAGGAGCAGTTCCGGCGCCAGCCCGGCGTCCTGGACGTCGCTGATGTCGACCGTGGGATACAGCAGAGTACGCAGGCCGTCCGCACTGCGAATGAGGACGTGCGTGCCGGGCTCCACGGACCTGCCGATGGCTCGCAACGCCGCCCGCTTCTGCGCCCGGGTCGGACCGACGAGCGCGGCGACGACCACGACGTCGCAATCGGCGACTGCGCGCGCTATGTCGGACGGGGAGGCCGCATCGGCCAGGACGACGCTGATCTGCTCCGCCGGGACGAGGCGATCGACGAGGCGGCGGGAGAGCTCGACGGCTTCGCGGTCCCGGTCCACGACCGTGACACGGATCCCCAGCGCGCGGTACAGCAGGATGGCACTCAGCGGTAACGGACCGCCGCCGACGAAGCAGAGCCGGCGCGTGGTCTCGGGCCGGTGACCGGCTCCCGCCAGCGCGTGCAACTCGAGCCGGGCGAGTTGCTCGTAATTTCCGAGGTAGGGGAACTCGGCCGTCTCGGCGCCCGGGTGGTCGGCTGCGAGCACCCTTCGAGCCCATGCGTTCTCGAGCAGCGACTCGCCCTGCGCGCACAGCCGAATCAGGTCCGACCGCACCCCGGTGATCCGTGGATCGGACAGGACCGACGGAACATCCTCCGCATCGGCATGCACGCAGGCGTCGACCAGATCGGCGAACAGCGCATTGACCACAGGCGACGGAGCGAGATCGCTCTGCGCGCGCAGTTGCTCGTACAGGCGAAGAACGCGGTGGGACAGCGAACCAGCCGCAGTAACGTCCCAGTCGGGCGCGGCGGACAGGCTCAGCATCCGGGCGCCCGCAGGAACGCATCGACGTCGATCTCGAAATGCACCGTGTTGAACGGATCGGGCCGGCCGTCGTAGATCTCCCGGGTCGGCAATGAGCGCCAGAACGCCTCCGCGCCGGGGACGCCGGCATCGGTGTGCAGGTACACACGGCGGTATCCGCCTGGGCCGACGCTCCAGCCGACAGCCCGCTCGGCGAGGGCACGACCGACACCACGGCGACGCGCCCCGGCGGTGACCCACACTCGTACGAGTTGGCAGACGCCCGGCTGGTTGTACTCGCGCGCGAGCCAGTCCGGATTCGGCGGGCTGGCCAGCATGCACGGTTTGACGGCAGCGGTGCCCACGATGCCGCCCTCGTCCCGGGCAACGACCAGTACACACCCCGGACGACGCAGATAGGCCGCCTCGAGATCGTCGAGATCCCGGTGCCACGCTGCGTGGTATCCGCCGAGGTCGGCGCAGAGGACCTCCCGCATGACCGCCTCCGCCTCTGCCAAGTCCGCCGGCGCGGCAGGCGCGACGATCAGGTCCGAGGATTCGACCAGGCCCATTCTCTGAGGGCTTGACATTACTTCGACTTCTCCCATCGAGCGGTTCCACAGCTTCTGGCTTGTGCGACGCCCAGGCGAGCACGAACCTCGACCGGCAAGGTCCGGCGCAGGACCCCGCACGCCGCCGGTGACGGCACCGCATCAGCGTCGCTCATCACCTGCGTGATCGACATATCCCAAACTAGACATCAGCACCGTTAATGGCAACGATTTTCATTTGCTTAAGTGACGACGCCGCGCTGGCGCAGGATGCCGCCGGCCTGGTGGCCGTAGGCGTTGCGCTTGCGGTTCAGGGGGTCCGTACGCGTAGGCGATCAGATGCGTGGTGATGGTTGTCGATGGTGCGTGGGCGGGTCGCCTGACCCGCCCACGCGGTTGGCTCAGATCAGCTGGCCGTCGTAGTCCGGGAGTTTGAAGGTGCGCTCGGCGAATCCGCCGGACAGGTCGCTCGGGTTGTTGCCGATGTTTGCCACGATGCGGTAGCCGAGATCCTCGATCTGCTTGCGCGTCGCGGTCTTGAACCCGGCGTCGGGCTGGGTGTTGAACCACGGCCGCAGATAGGCATCGGCGACGGGGTAGCCCGCTCCCCTGAGGTTGACCGCGGTCTGCCAGCCCAGCACCTGGGGCCGGGCGGTGACGAAGAAGACGGCGGCGCCGTCGGCCGCGGCCTGCCGCGCCAGGGCCAGCACCGGCGCGGTCGCGGGCGAGACCAGGCCCGGCCGGTACGTGGTCTCCAGGGCGGTGTTGTCGATGTCGAGCACGATCGCCGGCTTCACCGACGAGTCCGGCAGGCGGTCGGCGAGGTACCGCTGCGCCGCGCTCGTCACGGCGGTCACGTCCGCGATCCAGGTCTGGTAGGGCGGCAGGCTGTGCCCGGCGATCGATGGGGCAGCCGGCGGTGCGCCATAAGCGGCGGCGGGCGCCCCGAGGGTGATCGTCGTGGTAGTGAGCAGGGCGAGCAGACCCGAACGCAGTCGTGGTGTCATGGCCAGCAACGTAGGGACATCGCCGGCATGAGCGCTGTACGTAGGCCGACGACGGAATAGATCACAGATGAATGATCATCTGTGCGCCGAACGGCCGGCATGGGTCGGCAGCGTGGTCCGGCCTGCACCAACCGTCGCCAATAGCACATATTGATGTCACATTGTCCGCTTACGCTGGGCGTGACAGTACACGTCCGTCCAATGGCGACATAGTGAACATGATGACCAGCACGGCGGGGTACACCCTCAACGCCAGCAATACCAGCCTGGAGGAGGCGGTGGGGCAGATGACCACCGAGGGGACGACGGGTAAGACGCAGCGAGGCGGTCGGCGTTCGACCGGCATCAAGTCGGCCAAGGCCCATGAGGTGAAGCAGGGCCGCTCGGAGGTGCGCAGCGACATGGCGGACGATGACGAGACCGCGGCGTCCGAGCACCCGGCAGAGACGCGGGAGCGCGGTGCCGACGGCCTTGACCAAGGCGCTGAGCACCCCGCCCGAGTGGTGCGGTTTCCGATCGTGACGGTGCAGTTCTCCACGCGCTGGGTGACAGCTGAAGTCGGCCGCTGGACGGACGCGGTCCTGGGAGGCGGACGGTGGGCCACGACGCGCGGATTCCATGGACTGGCCAAGGCCGGCGCCTGGGTCGCCCGTCTTGCCAGATCACGTTCGGAAGGACAGTCGGCAAGAGCCGCGCACCAACAGGACACCGAGGCGCATGCGACGAAGCAGGAGCCGCGGAAATACGACGCTGGCATTGCCACAACCAGGACGACCTCGCACAACGCCGCGGTGTAGAGCTGCGTGAGGTGACGATGCAGACCGCGACGCCGATCGTTGCGCCGTCGACCCATTCACCCGGAATCAACCAGGAAACGGCAGGGCCCACACCGGTCCGGGCCAGCACCCCACCGGTGTGGGCGCGCCCCGGTCGGGTCCACATCGGAGTTCCTGGCGTCAACAACGCGACGGCGGTGAAATACGCGGCGCACATGGCTACGGCCGCGCGGGGGTTACCAGGGGTACGGTGGGCCGCGGTCAACGCACCACTCGGGCGGGTGATCGTCGACTTCGACCCCCACGTGACCAGCGCGTCCGAGGTGATCGGGGCGGTGAACGGAGCCGACCACTTCCAACGCTCCGGCTCGGCGGACGCGTCCTACCCCGGGGACGTCCGGCCGGGGGTGCAGGCCGCAGGCTCGCTGGCCGGTCTGGTGCTGGGCGGGGCCACCGGGTTGCTGGGCCGAGCGCTGCGGATCCCCGCCTTACCGGGCGAAACGATGGCTGCGGTCCACGCGGTGGACGTGGTGCCAGGACTACGCCCGTGGTTGGAGCGGCGCCTCGGCGCCCGGACGGTGGACCTGGGCCTCAATGCCGCGACCGCGCTGGTGTCCGCCGTGGCACAGGCGCCCCTGACACCACTGGCGGAGGCCGCCGTCCGGGCGATGCAGGTGGGTGAGGCGCTGGCCGGCCAGCGAGTATGGCAGCGCCGGGAGCCTCGCTTGTGCGCCGACGCCGTCACGGCGGCGGCTGACCCGGTCGAGGTGGCGACCCGGCCCGCGCCGCTGCCGGACGGGCCGGTGCAGCGCCACGTACGGCGGATGAGTCGGCTGGTGCCGGCAGCGGCCGCCGCCGCCGCGTGGGGTGGGCTGCGTCGGGCCGCGCAGGCCGTGACGGTGGGGGCGCCGCGTGCCGCCACCGCCGGGCACGAGGCGTACGCCGCGCAGGTGGGTCGGCTGCTGGCCGAGCGGGACGTGGTGGTACGGGATCCCGCCGCGTTGCGTCGCCTGGACCGTATCGACACAGTAGTGATCGACGCGGCGTTGTTGCTGACCGATCGTTGGAAGGTCGTCGACGTGGGTGTCGTCGGTGGCGCCGACCAGGCCGCCGTGCGAGCCCGGGTCGCCGACATGCTGGAGGTGACGCGGCCCCGGGAGACCGTGCATCGTGGCCGGTGGCGGTTGGGGCCGCCGACCGCTGTCAGCGTCTCCGCCCCCGACACGGTCACGGCTGCTCGCCGGGCCGGCGCCCGGACCCTGGTGCTCACGCGCGAGGACCAAGTGGTCGCGGTGGCCACGCTGGAGCCGGAACTGCATCCACTCGCCGAGCAGGTCGTACAGGCGGCACGCACGGCGGGTCGCCTGATGGTGGCGGGCAAGAGCTCCGGGTTGGGAGACAGGCTGGGCGTCGAGACGGTGCCGGGCGGCTCCCGGATGGCGGCCTCGGTGCGCGAGCTGCAGGCCGCCGGAGCCGGGGTTCTGCTGGTCGCGGGCCGAAACGATGCGGCGCTGGCAGCCGCCGACTGCGGCATCGGTGTGGCGACCGCCGGGAAGCGGCCGCCCTGGGGCGCGCATCTGCTGGCCGGTGGCGAGCTGGCCGACGTGTGGCTGGCGCTGCAGGCGACGGCGCTGGCCCGCCGGTCCGATGAGCGCAGCGTCCGGCTGGCGTTGCTGGGCACCGCCACCGGGGCGCTGTTCAGCGTCGCTGGCCCGGCGGGCGGAGCGGGCCGCCGGGCCGGTGTCCCGGTGAGTCTGGCGGCCCTGGCGGCGGTCGGCGCCGCGGTGTGGTCGGTGTCCGGACTGGCCCGCCTCGCTGTCCCGGTGCCACTGGACACCACCGCGTGGCACGCTCTGCCCGTAGCGGAGCTCTGGCGCCTGCTGCACACGTCAGCGGCCGGGTTGAGTTCCGCTGACGCCGACGCGCGCCGGAGCGGCGTCCCCGGTGTCGACGGTTCGGACGCTACCGAGGATGGCCTGCTGGCCGCCACGGTCGCCGAACTCGACACACCGCTGACCGCGCCGCTGACGGCCGGCGCGGGAATCTCGGCGGCCACCGGCGCGGTCAGCGACGCCGGCCTGGTCGGCGGGGTGCTGGCCGCCAACGCGCTGCTCGGCGGCGTACAACGGCTGGCCGCCAGCCGGGCATTGCGCCGGCTGCTGCGCACCACGGCGCTGCGGATCCGGGTACGCCGCGACGGGGCGGAGGCCGAGATCGACGCCGACCAGCTCGCGCCGGGCGACGTGATCGTGGTGGCGCCCGGCGATGCGGTGCCCGCCGACTGCCGCCTGATCGAGGTTTCCGGCTTGGAGATGGACGAGTCCGCGCTCACCGGAGAGTCCCTGCCGGTGGCTAAACAGACCGCACCCAGCACGGCAACCGAGGTGGCCGAGCGGACCAGCATGATCTACGCCGGCACCACCGTGGCGGCCGGGACCGGCGCCGCCGTGGTCGTGGCCACCGGCCCGGCCACCGAGGCCGGACGCGGCGCGCACAGCGCCACCGGCCAGCAACCGGCCGCCGGCGTGGAGGTACGGCTGCAGAAGCTGACCGCCGCCTCGGTGCCGGTCGCGGTCGGTGCCGCCGGGATCCTGCTGGCCGCCGGTGCGCTGCGCGGACGTCTCGGCCGCAGTCTCGGCGAGGCCGTGGCCCTGGCCGTGGCAGCCGTCCCCGAAGGACTGCCGTTCGTCGCCACGGTGGCCCAGCTCGCGGCGGCCCGCCGGTTGTCCCGCCGCAACGTGCTGGTGCGCAACCCCCGCACCATGGAAGCACTCGGTCGCGTCGACGTCGTGTGCTTCGACAAGACCGGCACCCTCACCGAAGGCCGCATCTCCCTGCGCCGGATCAGCGACGGCCACGACGATCAAGACTGCGCGGACCTTACCGGCCACCACCGCGACGTGCTGGCCGCCGGACTGCGCGCCACCCCCGCCCCCGAGCCGGGACAACATCTACCGCACCCCACCGATCGAGCCGTCGCCGACGCGGGCGACCGCTGCGCCGTCACGATCACCGACGGCGCGCCGGGCTGGCGGATGCGCCGCGAACTGCCGTTCGAACCCGGCCGCGGCTTCCACGCCGTGCTCGGCGACGACGCCAACGGCCGGCGAATCAGCGTCAAGGGCGCCCCCGAGACCGTACTCCCCCGCTGCCTGCGCCGCTGCGACGAACACGGGGAGCGGCCGCTGACCGACGACGACCGCGCCGGCCTCGACGGGCACGTCGAACACCTCGCCCGGCAGGGCTACCGCGTCCTGGCGGTGGCCGAACGCTCCGCCTCCGACGCAGGTCACCTCGATGACGAGCGCGTCGACCGGTTGACGTTCCTCGGCCTGCTCGCCCTGGCCGACCCGGTACGCCCCACCGCCGCGGCCGCCGTACGGCAGCTGCGCGCCGCCGGGGTAGATATCGCCATGCTCACCGGCGACCACCCCAGCACAGCGGCCGCGATCGCCGCGGAGTTGGGCATCCTCAACGGCCACCGGCCGGTCACCGGAGCCGAGATCGACGCCTGCACCGACGACGAGCTGACCAAGCTGGTCGCCGAAGCCACGGTGTTCGCCCGAACCAGCCCGGCCCACAAGGTCACGCTGGTCCGCGCGTTGCGCCGCGCCGGCCGGGTCGTCGCGGTCACCGGCGACGGCGCCAACGACGCCCCCGCCATCCGCCTCGCCGAGGTCGGAATCGCCCTCGGCGACCGTGGCACCACCGCCGCCCGGGAGGCCGCCGACATCGTCATCACCGATGACCGGGTCGAAACGATCGTCGACACCGTGATCGAGGGCCGGGCCTTGTGGACCGCGGTCCGCGACAGCGTCGCGCTGCTGATCGGCGGCAACCTCGGCGAGATCGCCTTCACGCTCATCAGCGCACTGGTCTCCCCCCGCCCACCGCTCGGGGCCCGGCAATTGTTACTGATCAACCTGGTCACCGACCTGCTCCCCGCGCTGGCCCTGGCCGCCCGCCCACCCCGCAACATCAGCGCGAACGAGCTGCTGCATGCCGGCCCGGACACGGCCGTCGGCAAGGATCTCAACCGCGACATCGCCGTACGCGCCGCCGCCACGACGATCGCCGCCACCGGTGGATGGCTCGCCGCCCGCGCCACCGGAACGCATGGACGCGCCAGCACGGTCGCCCTCGCCAGCCTCGTCGGCGCCCAACTCGCCCAGACCGCCCTGGCTGGCCGCGGCGACCCGCTCGTGCTCGCCGCCGCCGCCGGGTCCGCCCTCGCCCTGGCCAGTCTCATCCAACTGCCGCCGACCAGCATCTTCTTCGGTTGCCGGCCGCTGGGCCCGGTGGCCTGGACCATCGTGCTGGCCGCCTCGGCCGCGGGTGGCGTTCTTGGCCGCCTCGGCAACCGCCTCACGACCGACCACGAACAGAAGCTGTCCGTATAGGCGAATGTCACTGAAACATTGCACACAGGTTAAGTGAACGGCGTACGGTGAGGACACCCGACCGCCCCGCCCCCGCCGGAGACCACCATGGAGCACATCCTCACCCAGGTTCTCATCCAGGTCCTCAGCGCCGCCGTTCTCGCCCTCGCCGCCGCGCTCGTCCGCCGCATCTTCAGCACCACCTGACGCTCCCACCAGCACCTGGGTTCCCTCGTCAGGACGGCGGCAGGCGTCCGGCTCACCCGGCGAGGACCAGGCCGCTGACTTCGCCGCCACCCGTCGGTCTCGATCGCGATCGTGGGTGGCGGATCGATGCGCGCTTCCGAAGAGGGTGCCATCCGCAGCGGTCTGCGCTGAGCCGATCGGTCAGCGAGGCGGGACGGGGACCGGGTCGGCGTGCCAGATCCGGTCCCGGTAATCGGCGACCGTACGGTCGGCGGAGAAGAACCCGCAATGCGCGGTGTTGCGGATCGACATCGCCGTCCAGCGGGCCGGGTCGCGCCAGGCGGCCGCCGCCGCGTCCTGCGCGTCCAGGTAGGCGCGGTAGTCGGCGAGGGTGAGGTACTCGTCGCGGCCGAGCAGCGTGTCCAGCACGTCGCCGAAGCCGGCGCCGTACCGGCCGTCCGCGATGGCCGCCAGCGCTGCGGCCAGCTCCGGGTCGGACCCGGCGATCTCCCCCGGCCGGTAGTCGCCTCGGCGCACCTCGGCCGCGCACGCCGCGTCCACGCCGAACAGGAAGAAGTTGTCGGCGCCGACGCGGTCGCGCAGCTCGATGTTCGCGCCGTCGAGGGTGCCGACGGTGACCGCACCGTTGAGCGCGAGCTTCATGTTGCCCGTACCGGAGGCTTCCTTGCCGGCCAGCGAGATCTGCTCGGACAGGTCCGCCGCGGGCACGATCAGCTCGGCGCGCGTGACGTTGTAGTCGGGCAGGAACACGACGGTGAGCCGCCCGGCGACGGCCGGGTCGGCGTTCACCACCTTGGCCACCCCGTTGATCAACTGAATGATTCGTTTGACCGCGTGGTAGCTGGGCGCCGCCTTGCCGGCAAACACCACGGTACGGGGGACGTCCGCGCCCGGGTCGGCGCGCAGCCGGTCGTGCAGCGTGATGACGTGCAGCAGCTTGAGCAGCTGCCGCTTGTACTCGTGGAACCGCTTGACGTGCACGTCGCACAGCGCGTCAGGATCGAGCACGACGCCGGTCGCGGCCCGGACGTACGCGGCCAGGTCCAGTTTGTTGTCCCGCTTGACCACCCGCCACCGCCGCTGGAACTCCGAATCGCCGGCCAGCGCCGCCAGCCCGCGCAGCTGGTCGAGGTCGGTGAGCCAGCCCTCGCCGCCGAGCCGCTCACTGATCAGCGCGGCCAGCCGCGGGTTGGCCAGACGCAGGAACCGGCGCGGCGAGACCCCGTTGGTGACGTTGCGGAAGCGCTCCGGCCACAGCCGGGCGAAGTCCGCGAGGGTGGTCTCGGCGAGCAGCCGGGAGTGCAGCTCGGCGACGCCGTTGACCGCGTGGCTGCCGACGACGGCCAGGTGCGCCATCCGGATCCGGCGCTCCGGTTCCTCCTGAATCAGCGACAGGCGGCGGCGCAGGTCCCCGTCGCCGGGGAAGCGGGATTCCACCTCGTCGAGATGGGTCTGGTTGATCGCGTACACGATCTCCAGGTGGCGCGGCAGCAGCCGCTCGAACAGGGCCACCGGCCAGGTTTCCAGCGCCTCGGGCAGCAGGGTGTGGCAGGTGTAGGCGAAGGTTCGCCGGGTGATCGACCATGCCGTGTCCCAGTCGAGCTCGTACTCGTCGACAAGCAGCCGCATCAGCTCGGGCACGGCCAGGGCCGGGTGGGTGTCGTTGAGCTGAATGACGGTCTTGTCGGCGAACACGGTCCAGTCGCTGTTGCGCAGGTGGAACCGGCGCACGATGTCCCACAGCGAGCAGGAGACCAGGAAGTACTGCTGCTTCAGGCGCAGCTCCCGGCCGAACTCAGTGCTGTCCGCCGGATACAGCACCTTGCTGATGTTCTCCGAGCGGAGCACCTCCTGCACCGCCTCGGCGGACCGGCCGGCGGCGAAGTCGGCCAGGTTGAACGCGTCGCTGTCGGCCCGTGCCCGCCACAGCCGGACGATGTTGACCGTCTGGGTGCCGTAGCCCGGGACCAGCATGTGGCTGGGCTCGCCGAGCACGGTCTCCTCGGGGATCCAGCGTCGCCGGCCCGCTTCGACCTCGACGCGTCCGTAGAAGCCCACCGCCTGCCGGTCGTCCTGCTGTGGAAACTCCCACGGGCTGCCGTCGAACGCCCAGTCGTCCGGGCGCTCGACCTGCGCCCCATCGACAATGGCCTGTCGGAACAAGCCCAGGTCGTACCGGATGCCGTAACCCACGGCCGGGATGTCCGCCGTGGCCAGCGCGTCGAGCAGGCAGGCGGCGAGGCGCCCGAGGCCACCGTTGCCCAGGCTAGGCTCGACGTCGAAGTCGGCGATCTCGTCCAGCGACACGCCCAGCCCCTTGAGCACGTCGCGGGCGACCTCTTCGGTGCCGGTGTACTGCAGGTTCTGGCGCAGCTGACGCCCCAGCATGTACTCGGCCGACAGGTAGTACACGCACCGCGGGTTGGCCGCCTGGTGAGCGGTCGCCGTGCGCGCCCGCCGGTCGACGAGCCGGTCCCGGACGGTCACCGCCAGGCTCTGGTAGACGTCCTGGGCGCTGGCCGACTCCATGGTCGTACCGCGCTCGAAGTACAGGTTGCTGACCAGGTCCCGCTCGAACTCCGCCGCGGTAGTGCCGATGGCACGCAGTGCCGGGCCGTTCGGCTGCTCCATCACGATCCTTCCCCGGCGGGTCTACCGCCGCATGTGCGGGCCAGCCGCTGCGGAACGAGCGATCACCAACGTCCACCTGGCAGTCCCGCGGCCAATCAGGCTGTCACGCATGGCGGCGTGCCGCCGCCGAGCGTACGCCGCAAACCCTGCACCGCCGTAACTGGATGCCGGCGTCCGCATGTACGGCGATCTCCGTCGCGGGGAACGGGATCTGGCGAGTGGCGTTGTCGGGCCAGCTTGACTGACCCAAGCACGAGGCGAGCGAGCACCCATCATTCATCCACTAGACACTTGCTGTTTCGTGCACGTCGGCCGCACGGCAGTGCAAGGTGAATGCGTGCGGTCGCATCCCAGTGTCGTGAGGCGACAATGCGCCACCGCCTTCCGACCAGCCATTCGATGAGAACGCCCTCCGGAGTCGTTGGACGGTTGTCACGCTGAGGCCGGCTCCGGGCCAACTCGGCGCACGTGTGGTCGTGTCGATGCCTCGGTGTTGGGTGGAGGCAACGAAGGGTGAATCGAATGGATGTGTCGACACTCGAGGTTCGCACCGAACCCGACGGGACGGTCGTCATCCGCCCGCGCGGCGTGGTCGGCGAAGCCGACGTCGTGCACCTCCAGCAAGTTCTCGTCCGCACCGTTCGCAAGGTTCGGCCTTCCCGGCTCGTCCTCGACCTGACCGACGTATTTCGCCTGGACCCGATCGCGGCGGGCACCATGTCCGCGGTTTGTGGCCTAGGCGACGATCACGGCGTCGCGGTGTTCGTCCACAACCCCTCGGAACACATCGCCGACCAACTCTCCACGGCCGGCGTGCCAGTCCAGCGGCTGCGCCGGACCGCCGCCATGGCCTGACCAGCAGGCCAGCAACCGGGCCCGGCAGAACGGCAGGTTTGGACGCGGGCTCAGCACTGTCGTTGTGCGAGGTTGACGACCCGTCGTGGGTGCCGGTCGGTGAGTGGCCATGGCCGTTGGCACGGGTTGGGTACGCCAAGTGTGTCCAGCCGGCGCAGGATCACGCCTTCGCGTAGCGCCCACGGACAAATCTCCAGCTCTCTGACCTCCAGCGCCCGCATCGCGGCCCCGGCCACCAGCGCGCCGGCCACGAGTTGGTGGGCGCGGCCGGGACTGACTCCGTCCAGGTTGGCCAGGTCGGTTGCTGCCATCCGGCTGATGAAGCCAAACAGCTGGCGCAGTCCGACTTGGGTGAGGGTCCGGCGGGCTCGCAGGCGGGCGCCGGACGGGGCGGCCCCGGCGAGGCGAGCCAGCGAGCGAAACGTCTTGGATGTGCCGACGGCGAGTTCGAATGGCCCCGCCTGCCGTATCAGCTGGGCCACCGGCCGTAGGGTCGCGTCGAGGTCATCGGCGAGGGCCTCGACGTCGCGCCGCGGGGGTGGGTCGTCGGTCAGCCGCTGCCTGGTGAGTCGTCCGGCACCCAGCGGCAGTGACAGCGCCACCTCGGGGTCTTCGTCGCGACCCGCGGCCAGCTCCAATGATCCGCCGCCGATGTCCAGCACCAATAGCTGTCCGGCCGACCAGCCGTACCAGCGGCGAACCGCGAGGAAGGTGTAACGGGCCTCGTCTTCGCCGGACAGCACCTCCAAGTTGACGCCGGTTTCGGCCCGTACCTGTGCCAGGACCGCAGCCGAGTTGTCCGCGTCACGCAGCGCCGAGGTTGCGAACGCGAGCAACTCCTCGCAGCCCGCTATCGTCGCGGCAGCCTTCGCCCGCGCTACGGCACGGACCAGCCCCCAGGCTCCCGCTCTCGTCAGCTGCCCCGCCTCGAGGTGCTCGGCGAGCCGCAACTCCGTCTTTTCCGAACGCATGGGATTGGGATGGCCGCCCCGGTGCGCGTCGACGATCAGCAGGTGCACGGTATTCGAACCGACATCCAGCACGCCGAGCCGCATAACAAGGAGGTTAACTCCCGAATGCGGTCGACCCGGATGTCACATCGTGGGATTTCATCCGTCGTTCACATAACGTTCCTCTGTGGAAGGCGGTCGAATGCGGAGTTCTTGCCCACTGTCCGCTGACCATCGCACGGATGCGGGACGCCCCTGCAAATCCCTGTCGATACCCGCCGCCGGGGTCGTCCAACTCGGCGCAGGCGACGGTATTCAAGAGGCTGCCGTCGTAGCGGCACGCCGCGGGTCTACTCCGGGTGTGTGCGCGGCGCAGGGACTGTGTTGTCGGCGAGGCGGGTCAGGGCGCGCGCGGCCTCACGTTCGACGAGTAGTGGCACGAAGTCGCGGATGCGGGCGGTGTCGAAGCGTTTGTGGATGTCGGTGACGTAACCGGCCACGGTAGCGTCGTTCAGATCCGGGAAGCGGTGCTGGAGCACGGTGACTACCTGGCGAATAGCCTCGCGCTCGATGTCGGCTGCCCGCTGCGCAACTTCGGCATCATTGGTCACACCCTGTATTCAACTCGCTACGGACCACCGTGGACAACTCGGCGACACGGTCGGGGACGGCCTTTCGGCGGACGCTCGTTCGAGGTCGCCGGAGGTCCATGAAAGGCCCGCCGCGCCCCCGCAATCCAGGTCAGGCGGGATCCGACCGGCGCTGGCGGGAGTGCCTGACAGCGGCAGCAACGAGCTCCAGAACCCATCGTTTCACCTACTGGACATCCGGAGTTCGCGCCTGCGGTGGACCTATGTGGTGGCGCGCAGCGGCCGGGGGCGCAGGTCCGCGACCATCGCGGCGAGGGCGGTGGTTATCGGCACGGAGGCAACCAGGCCGATCGTGCCGACCGCGCTGCGCAGGATCTCCTGAGCCAGCAGTTCGCTGGTCAGTAGTTGTGACACCGGTTGACGTGCGGTGGCGATCAGCACCAGCAGGGGCAGTGCGGCTCCGGCGTAGGCGAGAACGATGGTGTTGACGGCGGAGGCGACGTGAGCGCGCCCGATGCGGCTGGCGGCCCGGTACAGGTTGAGCCGGGTGGTGGGGCCGGCCGCGGCCATCTCGGCGACGGTGGCCGCCTGGGTGACGGTGACGTCGTCGAGCACGCCCAGGGCACCGATGACGATCCCGGCGAGCAGCAGCCCGCGCATGTCCAGATCGCCGCGGTTGGCGGCTAGGAACGCGTCGTCGTCACCGGCGACGCCGGTCAGCTGCATGGCGGCGGTGAAGGCGGCGCCGAGCAGGCCAGTGAGCACGAGGCTGGCCAGGGTGCCCGCGACGGCGACGGAGGTATGCACGGTGACGCCGTGGGTCAGATACAGCGCCGCGAACATGATCGCTGAGGCTCCGACCACGGCGACGAGCAGCGGTGGTGAGCCGTCGATGATGGCCGGGACGATGAACAGCAGCAGGACGGCGAAGCTGACCGCGAGGCCGGCCAGTGAGGCGACTCCCCGCAGGCGCCCGAACGCGAGGATGGCCAGGCCGGTCAGACCCAGCATCCACGCCATGGGCGTGCTGCGCTGGTGGTCGGTCACGGTGTAGTCGGGGCCACCGGGCAGGGCGCGGGGCGCGTGGAGAAGAACGATGTCGTCGTCGATGTGCAGGGCCGGTGCGCCGGGGCCGTCGGGCAGGTCGACGACTGTCGTCGTGCCCGCGCCGGGGCCGTCCGTGACGCGGACGGTCGCGGAGCCGCAGCGCTGCCGGCGGGCCGTCGGCGGGCAGCTCTGCTCGACGACCGCGATCACCGTGCCGAGCGCCCGCACCCCGCCCTGGTCACCTGCCTGTTTCCCGGACACGTCGGCGTGTCCCGGCCAGAGCAGAATCATCGCGACAAAGGTCGCCAGCGCCGCAGGTACCAGAATCGCAGTCACAATTCGGCGGGTATGCCGTGATGCGGCGGGAAGCGGCCCATGCGCGTGCACGTGCTGCCCGTCGGTCGATGCGCCGGCGAGGTGCCGCCCGCTCCGGGACGGGCGGACTCTCGAGTGCTGGCTCACCGGCGCCACTCCACTTCCCGACTCGGCCCGGCGGGCAGACTAACGCAAGCCATGGCACGGGCTGGTACCCCCGCGAAATGCGCCAGCGATGACAAGGACAAATGCGCGTTTGAACATATGCACAAATGCTCCTGTACGGCGAAGACCCGCTCATCTGTTGTGTTGTGGTTTCCGATCGCCTGGCGGGTATTTTGGTGCGCGGCTCGGAGCAGTCGTGGCAGCGAATGCGGTGAGATCGTCGGCGGGTATGGGAGCGGCTGTTGAACGCACCTCGTGCGGTGAGCGCGGAGGACATCGATTGGACCGCGCAGCTGGAGGTCGGCGCCTCTGCCGGCCCGGCCGGCCCGCAGCGGACCCGCGGCGCGTCACGGGTCGGATCGCTGGAGGTCCTTGCTGCGCTGCTGGTGCTGCTGGTGGTCTTCCGTGGGCCGTTGAGCGGGCTGGTCTCCGGCGCCCGTGCGCAGACCTGGACCACCGTGTTCGTTTCGGTGCTCGTGCAGGCGGCCCCGTTCCTGGTCTTCGGAGTCGTGCTGTCCGCCGTCATCGCGGTCTACGTGCCCCGCTCGTTCTGGGCCAAGGCGCTGCCCCGGCACCCTGCTCTGGCCGTGCCCGCCGCTAGTCTGGCCGGGATCGCCCTGCCCGGCTGTGAGTGCGGCAGCGTCCCGATCGCCGGGTCGCTGATCCGGCGCGGTGTCACTCCGGCCGCCGCCCTGGCCTTCCTGCTTGCCGCGCCGGCGATCAACCCGATCGTGCTGACCGCAACCGTGATCGCGTTCCCGGGTAATCCGGAGATGGCCGTGGCGCGTGGCGCCGCGAGCCTGGTGGTCGCGGTCGCGATGGGCTGGCTGTGGATGCGACTTGGCAGGACGGAGTGGATTCGCCTGCCGCACCGCCCGGACCTTGACGACCTGTCCCGCGCGCGGGCGTTCTGGGCGGCATGCCGGCACGACATCATGCATGCCGGCGGCTTCCTGGTGCTGGGGGCGGCCGCGGCCGCCACGATCAACGTACTTGTCCCGGACGCCTGGCTGCAGAGCCTGGCCGGCAATCCGGTCGTGTCCGTGCTCGCGCTGGCGGTGCTGGCCGTACTGCTGTCGATCTGCAGCGAGGCGGACGCGTTCGTCGCGGCATCACTGTCGCAGTTCTCGCTGACCTCGCGCCTGGTGTTCCTCGTGGTAGGACCGATGGTCGACCTCAAACTGATATCGATGCAGACCGGGATGTTCGGGCGCGCCTTCGCGTGGCGATTCGCGCCCGCCACTTTCGCCGCCGCGGTCCTTGTGGGTGCCGCATTCGGGGCGGTGCTGCTGTGAACCGGCTCAGCCAGGCCGTGGTCATGCTCCTGTTCGGGGGCGCGATCGTCAAAGCCACGCTCACCGACATCTTCCTGCGCTACGTCAAGGAGGGCTTGCGGCCGTTCCTGATCGCCGCCGGGGCGCTGCTCATCGCGGCCGCCGTCATGACCATCTGGTACGAGCTGCGTCCCGGCTCCCGGCCCGACGCCGGCGAGCACGAGCACGACGGGCACGGGCACGACGGGCACGAGCACGACGGGCACGGGCATGGGAGTCATGAGCCGCGGGTCGGCTGGCTGCTCATCCTGCCGGTACTCGGGCTGCTGCTGGTCACCCCGCCGGCGCTGGGTTCGTACTCGGCCGGGCAGGCGGGCAGCGTCGCGGTCGCCCCGGCCGACGACGCGAACTACCCGCCGCTGCCGGCGGGTGACCCCGTGCCGATCGGCCTGCTCGACTACGCCACCCGCGCGATCTTCGACGACGGTAAGACGCTCACCGGGCGTACCGTGCAACTCACCGGATTCGTCGCACCCGGACCGGACGGCGAACCGATGCTGGCGCGCATGGTGCTGAACTGCTGCGCCGCGGACGGTCGCCCGATCAAGGTGGGGCTGGCCGGTGACACCAGCGTCAACGCGCCCGCGGACACCTGGGTACAGGTCGTCGGTGTCTACAGCGACCGGGTCGGCAAGGACCCGGTGAACCAGGCCGACGTGGCGTACCTGGCGGTGCAGAGCTGGCAGCAGATCAGCGAACCGAAGCAACCGTACGAATGAGCGTCGTCCTGGATCGGCCCGCAGCGCGGCCCCGCGGAATCGGCCTCGCGTGGCTTGGCGTGTGCCTGCTCGCCGGTGGTGCGCTGCTGCTGGGCGGCTCGCCCGCGCCCACGGCGCCGCCCGCGCTGCGGCTGCCGATCGAGCAGGCGTGGCCGAAAGCCCAGCGCGCCGCCATTGCCGGGCACCTCGACGACGGCCCGCTGTTCACCCCGGGCCTGTTCCTGGACGCCACCACCGTCGTGGGCACCGCGCCCAGCCCGGACGCGCGCTGGCTGCGGCTGGTCGTGCGCACCGCCGACGGCGCCGTGCGGCAGCTGCATCGGCTGCCGTATGACCGTGATCCTGAATTCGGCGCGTTCGCCCGCTCCGGCGATGACGTGCTCTGGGCCCAGGACACCGAAGATGCGCCGGTGCAGATCTGGGCCGCGAACCTGCGCGCCGGCACTCCGGCGCGCCGGCTCACCGCGGATGCCGGCGGCGCTGTCTTCTCCAGCACCCAGTACGACCTGGTGGTGGCCGCCGGCCGGGTGTACTGGACCGCCGTGCGCGACCGGTCCACCGCGACGGAGATCCGCTCGGTCGCCCTCGGCGGCGGCACCGTCCAGATCCACACCGAGCCCGGGAAATGGGCGTTGTCGGCCTGGCCCTGGCTCAGCGCCGACAACCGGCTGCGTAACCTGAGCACCGGCCGCGACATCGAGGCGCCGTCGCCGCCGGCCGGGCTCACCACCTGCACTCCGGCCTGGTGCCGGGTGATGGTGATGACCAGCAGCGGCGACCTGCACCGCATCGACCTCATGCACCCCGACGGTACGGCGCGCCGCCGGATCGCGGGCGGCGCAGCCCGGGCCGCCGTCGCCGAGATCGCGATCCTCGACCGGTTCGAGATCCTGTACGAACCCGGCCCGGAGTCGGACCTCACCGGTACCGCCAAGTTGCTCGTCTACGACATCGGCACCGGGCAGAGCGTCGACGTCAGCGCTGCGGCCGGCCGCGTCGCCACCGGCGAGGGTGTGCTCTGGTGGGCCACCGGCGATGACACCGGCACCGTCTGGCACAGCTTGGATCTGCGGACCGTGTGAGCAGCGACTGCCCGCCGCCGCCCTTGGCGGTTCGTTGCGCCCTCAGACGCTGCGCAGGTCCAGGGCGTGCCGCAGGAAGGACTGCTGGTTCCCGGTCGACCACGACAGCACGCCGGCACGATAGGAGACGCCGAACGCGTCCGGACTGATCTCGACGGTGCGCCGCACCGCGATGTCGTACACGAGCAGCTGAACATTGCCGGTCAACCGCGAGGCGGGGGTGAGCCGCGAGAACACCTCGAAGCGGTCGAGCACGGCAACATCGGTGATGACCGTCGCGACCTCGCCGTCGGCAACCGCGGCGCGGCCGGTGCCGTCGGGATGCATCAGCTCGATCCGGGTCGTGCCGTCCCTGGTCAGGGAGACCACCCGACACCAGACGGGACTGCATGCCACCACCCCCGTGCCCGACGGGACAGCCCGCTCCCGGCCCGTGACGACGTCGCGCAGCGCGGTCGCCCCGGACGCGCTCACCACCCCGTTGACCAGCCACGGCCACGCCGACAACGCCCACGCCCCGGGGACGTCGCGGACCTCGGTCCGGCCACCGCCGAGCGCCACGGAACGGACCTCGGTGACCTCGCCGCGCGGGGCGGCGGCGACCCAATACACCCGGCCGTCCGCGACGGCCAGGTCGTACTGCGACTGGTAGAAGCGGGCGTCGCCGACCTCGGTGGTCAACCGCCGCGGCGGCCGGCCGTCGCGCAGTCC
The DNA here is from genome assembly GCF_004217545.1 of Krasilnikovia cinnamomea. Lineage (NCBI taxonomy): Bacteria > Bacillati > Actinomycetota > Actinomycetes > Micromonosporales > Micromonosporaceae > Krasilnikovia > Krasilnikovia cinnamomea. The sequence continues at coordinate 5,875,337 of NZ_SHKY01000001.1, read as the reverse complement.
CACGGCCCACACCTCCTGACGGCCGGACACGCTCTGCACCCAGACCAGGATGTCCCCGGCCACGGTGACCGCGGAGAACACGGCGCCCCGGGCGAGCGGCAGCCGCCGCACCTCGCGGACCTGAGCGCCAGCGCCGCGCAGCACCAGCCGCAGGGCCTTGCCGTCCCGCGTCGGCGCGGTGCCGACGGACTCGGCGGCGCTGAGGAACAGAGCAGGCTGATACGCCGTGCCGTCCGGCAGGGCGGGAGGCACCGTGCCGCGGCGCGCCGCGGGCCACGCCTGCCCGGCGGTCGCCGTCGGCGACGACCGCCCCGGGCCAGCCGGGGACACCAGCAACGTCACGGCGGCCAGTAACGCCGTGATCAGGCTGAGGGCCCGGCGTCCACGGACTGCGGACCGCAGGTCAGCGAAGCCCGTCAACCTTGTTCCCCTCAGCGCGCGTGGCCGCCCGGTCGGCACCCGGACGATGCTAGCCCGCCCCAGCGCGGGTCGCCGCCCATCACGATCTGCACCCCGGCAACGGCCGCGTCGACGGCGGTGATCGCCGCGCCCGCGGACAGGCATGGCGTCCAGTCACCCTTTCGGGCGGGTAGCGGCGGCTGCGCGACCGGAGCCCCTGCCGCTCTGGCCTGGAACGCCACGGATGCACGCCGACGATGCGTGAACACATCGTCAACTTGCCATTAGACGATTCTTATTGAAAACGAATATCGTTTCGCTTGATCGATCCAGATGAAATGGAGTGGTCCGTGAAACGTTGGCGACACACCCACACCCACGCCCACACCCTCGCGGCCGTGTCCGCGACCCTGCTCGCCCTCACCGGCTGCGGCTCGCACGGCAACGCCGCCGACGCCGGGCCGAGCGCCGACGGCCCGCTCGCCGTGGTCGCCACGACACCCGAGGTCGCCGACTTCGTCCGCAACATCGGCGGCGCAGACGTCGCAGTCACCCAGATCATCAAGCCCAATGTGGACCCCCACGACTACGAGCCCACCCCGGCCGACATCCGCGCCATCGCCACCGCCCGGATCGTCGTCAAGAACGGCGTCGGACTCGAGCGCTGGCTCGACCAGAGCATCGCCTCCGCCGGCTTCACCGGTACCGTCGTCGATTCCAGCCAGGGCGTCCCGCAGCGCAAGCGCGACCCCGGCGTGCAGGAGGCGACCGGCGGCGACCCGCACATCTGGCACAACCCCCGCAACGCCAAGACCATGGTGACCAACATCGAACGGAGCCTCGCCGCCGCCGACCCGGGCCGCGCCGCCACCTTCGCCGCGAACCTCGCCACCTACACGGCCAAACTCGACAAGCTCGATGCCGACACCGAAGCCGCGTTCGCCCGGTTGCCCGCCGCCGAGCGCAAACTGGTCACCGACCACGACGCCTTCGGCTACTACGTCGACCGGTACCAACTGACGTTCATCGGTTCGGTGATCCCCAGCATGGACACCTCGGCGGAGCTGTCCGGCAAGCAGCTCACCGACCTGGTGGACAAGATCAAATCGACCGGCACCAAGGCGATCTTCACCGAGAGCGCACTGTCCCCCAAGACCGCCGAAGCCATCGCCCGGCAGGCCGGCGTCAAGGTGGTCGGCGGCGCGGACGCCCTGTACGGCGACAGTCTCGGCCCGGCCGGAACACCCCAGGGCACCTACCTCGGCGCCGAGGAGCACAACACCCGGGTCATCGTCACCGCGCTCGGCGGCCGACCATGACCGAAGCCGCCCTGCGCTTCACCGGCGCCAGTCTCGGCTACCACGGCGTACCCGTGCTGACCGGAATCGACCTCGCCGTGCCCGCCGGGCAGCACCTCGCCCTCGTCGGCCCCAACGGCGCCGGGAAGTCCACTCTGATCAAGTCCGTCGTCGGCCTCGCGCAGGTGCTCGGCGGCACCGCCACGGTCTTCGGCCGCGCCCCCGGCCGCGCCCGGGACCTGTGCGCGTACGTACCGCAGGCCAGCGACCTCGACCCCGACTTCCCGGTCACCGCCGAACACGTCGTGCTGATGGGCCGATACCGGCGCATCGGCTGGTGGCGGCCCACCCGGGCAGCCGACCGGCAGGCTGCCCGCGACGCCCTCACCCTGGTCGGGCTCGCCGGCCAGGCCGGCCGCCGCTTCGGGCTGCTCTCCGGCGGGCAACGGCAGCGGGTCCTACTCGCCCGCGCCGTCGCGTCCGAACCCCGGCTGCTGCTGCTGGACGAACCGTTCAACGGCGTCGACACGGTCAGCCAGCACGCCATCCTGGTCGCCCTGCGCGGCCTGAGCGCGGCCGGGACCGCGGTGGTGCTCAGCACCCACGACCTCGCGCTCGCCCGCGATCTCGCCGATACGGTCTGCCTGGTCAACGGCCGCCAATGGGCGGCCGGCCCGCCCCAGCACGCACTCGCCGCCGACACCCTGCGCCAGGCGTACGGCGGGAACGCCATCGACGTGGACGACAGGCGCACGGTGCTGGTGGAGCCGTGATCGAACCCTTCGCGGTGCCCTTCATGGCCCGCGCCCTCACCGAACTGGCCCTGCTGGCACTGATCTGCGGCCCGGTCAGCGTCTTCGTCTTCATCCGCCGCCTGGCGTTCGTCTCCGACGCGCTGACCCACACCATCTTCCCCGGCCTGGTCGTGGGAATGCTCGCCGCCGGCGTCGAGGGCCTGTTCCCCGGCGCATTGGCCGCCGGTGTCCTGACCGCGGTCACGCTGACCGCGTTGACCCGCGGCGGCGCGGTGTCCGACGACGCGTCGACCGCGGTCGTGCTCACCGCGATGTTCTCCATCGGAGTGGTGCTGGTCTCCCGGCGCCCGTCATACACCGCGGACCTCACCTCATTGCTGTTCGGCCGCGTCCTCACGGTGACCCCTCGCCAGATCACCGAGACCGCGATCCTGGCGGTGCTCATCCTGACGCTGCTCGCCGTCACCGCCCGCGCCCTGGTGTTCCGCGCGTTTGACCCGCTCGGCGCGGCCGCCGCCGGATACCGCACCGGCTGGCTGGACCTGTGGCTCAACCTGACCGTCGCCCTCGTGGTAGTCGCGGCGGTCCGGGCCGTCGGGACGATCCTGGTCGTGGCACTGCTGATCGTGCCGGCCGCGGCCGCCCGGATGCTCACCGACCGGCTGGCCATAATGGCGGCGGCGGGCACCGCGCTGACCCTGGCCGCCGGCTACGGCGGGCTGCTGGTCAGCTGGACCGCCTCGGTCACCTATGGCATCGCCATACCGTCCGCCCCCGCCATCGTGCTGCTCCTCGTGGCGGCCTACCTGATCCTGATCCCGCTGAACCGGCGGCCCGGCCGCCGCGTCATCCCGGCGCCGCGAAGGAGATCCCCCCATGAACTGGTGGGATGACGCCCTGCACCGCGCTGCCGCCGAGGTCGTCCTGGTCGGCGCGCTCGCCGGACTCATCGGCGTGCACGTCGTGCTGCGCCGGCTGTCCTACTTCACGATGGCGCTCACCCACGCCACCTTCCCCGGCGTCGTGGCCGCCTCGATCATCGGCGTCAATCTGGTCGCCGGCGGCACGGCCGCGGGCGCGGTGATCGTCCTCGCCGTGGCCGCGCTGAGCCGCCGACAGGGCCAGAACGCGGCGGCCGCCACCGGGGTCATGCTGTCCGCCGGCTTCGCGCTCGGCGCCGCGCTGCTCGCCACCCAGAACGGCTTCAGCCGGGACCTGTCATCCCTGCTCGTCGGCTCCATCCTCACGGTCACCCCACAGGATCTGGCCCTCACCGCGGCACTACTGGCCGCCGTCATCGTGGTGCTGGCCATCGGCGCCCGCCCGCTGCTGTTCACCGGCTTCGACCCGACCGGCGCCCGCGCGGCAGGCTTCGCCGTCCCGGCCTGGAATCTGGTCCTGCTGTTCACGATCGAGGTCGTCGTCGTCACCGTCGTCCCCGCCGTTGGCACGATCCTCGCCGTCGCGCTGATCGTGGCACCGGCCGCGGCCGCCCGCCGCTGGTCGGCACACCTGCCGACCCTCACCGCCCTGGCGGTCACTTTCGCGATCGCCGCCGGCCTCGCCGGCCTCTACGCCTCCCAGCGCCTCAACGTCGCAGCTGGCGCGAGCATCGCCCTGAGCGCCACCGGCATCCTCCTGGCCTCGACGATCCTCACCCGACACCGCCGCCGACCGGCGATGGTCGCATGAACCACCAACCCGACGACATCGCACCGCTGCTGGAGCGTGCAGTGACGACACTGCGCGGCGTGGCCCACCCACACCGGCTACACATCCTCCTGCTCCTGTGCGACGGCCAGCGCACGCCAGGCGAACTCGCGAGAATGATCGCGGCGGACCCGACCGCCGTCGCTCACCACCTCCGTTGCCTTCTCGATGCCCGGCTCATCCGCAGGCAACGCCACGGCCGCAATATCCTCTATCGCCTGCAGGGCGAAGCCATCCGGCACCTCGTTGGCGAAGTACTCGATCACGCAGCGCGCTCCACCTAGCAACTCAGCTCATGGGCCCGTGACACGCGCGAGATCGGTCACTGCGGGTATCGCCGACACGCCACTGTGGATACGGTGACAACGGTATCAATCCATGTCCTTCGATCAGTTTCGTCTGGAGCGAGCGCCGATGACGACCATGCCGACCGTGGACCTGCCGTTCCTCGACATCACCGCCCCAGACTTCCGGTTCGATTCCCCGGCGGTCGCCGCCGCACGCGAAGCGAGCTGGTGCGCGACGACACCCATGGGCCTCATCGTGCTGCGGTACGCCGAGATGCATCAACTGCTCCGCGACCCACGGCTGGCCCAGAACGGCCGACGCTACCTCGACCTCATGGGCATCTCGGACGGACCGCTGTACGACTGGTTCGTACCGATGATCCTGCACCGCCAAGGAACGGACCACGCGCGGCTTCGGCGGCTTGTGACCAAGGCATTCGCGCCGCGCATGATCGAAGACCTACGGCCCTTCATGCGCGACGTCGCGACCGAGCTGACCCGGAGGCTCGCGGATCGCGACGAGTGCGAGTTCATGGCGGATTTCGCCGACCCGATGCCGGTGCGGGTGATGTCCAGACTGCTCGGTGTCCCGGCAGAGGACTACGACCTGTTCCAGCGCTGGTCCACCGATGTCGGTCTGGTGTTCAGCTTCAATCTGCCGCAGGTGCGCGCCCGCGTGGAGGAGGCCGTTGTCGGGCTGCACTCGTATGTGGACTCGCTGATCGAGCAGCGTCGGGCCGATCCGCGGGAAGACCTCCTGTCGGCGCTGATCGCCGCCGAGGAGAGCGGGGACCACCTGAGCACGCCGGACCTGCGCAACCTCGCGGTGACCCTCGTGTTCGCCGGGCACGACACCACCCGCAACCAGCTCGGCCTGGCCCTGGCGACATTCGCCGCGCACCCCGACCAGTGGCGCCTGCTGGGTGAGCGTCCGGAACTCGTGCCGCAGGCGGTAGAGGAGGTCATGCGCTGGGCACCGTCGGTGCCGACCAGCTTCCGGTTCGCCGTCGAGGACCTCGACCTGCACGGCATCCACATCCCCGCGGGGACCTTCCTGATGCTCGGGACGCAGGCGGCCAGCCGAGACCCTCGCGTTCTCAGCGACGGCGACCGTTTCGACGTCACGCTCCCCCGCGAGACGCCACACCTGACCTTCGGCGGTGGGCCGCATTTCTGCCTCGGAGCCGCGACCGCCCGCGCCGAGATCGCAGAGTCGCTCATCGCGCTCACAAGCAGGCTGGGGCCACCGTCGATCACCGCTCCCGTGCCGTGGCGGCCGCCCACCGCGCTCTACGGGCCCGAGAGCCTGCCACTGCGGTTCGACCACCGCTGAACGGCGCCGTGGTCGCTTCATGACCCCGCGCATCCGGCTGGCAGGGTGCTGGAACGTTGCAGCGCCGCTCGGGCTATCCGGGCGGGGTGGCGTGCCCGGCGACCAGACCCCGCGCCACGGCGAGCCGGCCGACCGAGCGCCGCAGGGCCGCGACGATCCGCTGCCCGGACTCCGGGCCGAGCCGGGTGACCGGCACGGACACGCTGACCGCGTCGACGGGCGGGCGCTGCAGCGGCACCGCGACCGCGAAGCACACCAGCCCCTCGGTGTTCTCCTCGCCGTCGACCGCGTACCCGCGCTCCCGGACGGCCGCCAGGTCGGCGTAGAGGGCGGCGGGGTCGGTGATGGTGTGCGGGGTCAGCGCGGTCAGCGGCCAGGTCAGCATGCCGCCGACCGCCTCGTCCGTACGCTCGGCTAGCAGCGCCTTGCCCAGCGCGGTCGCGTACGCCGGCAGGCGCCGGCCGATCGCGCTGTAGAGCCGCAACGGGTGGACCGACTCGCGCTTGGCGAGGTAGACAACCTCGGGCCCGTCGAGCCGTCCGAGGTGCACGGTCTCCCCGAACTCCCGGGACAGCTCGTCCAGCGCGCCGTCGAGCAGCCCGACGGTGTCGTCGGTCTCCAGGTACGCGGAGCCGACCTGCAGGGCGCGCATGCCGAGCCCGAACCTCGTCCCGGTGTCGTCGGCCTCGACCCAGCCGCGCTGCATCATCGTGCGCAGAATGCCGTGCAGGCTGCTCTTGGGAATCCCCAGGGACCGCGCCAGATCGACCAGCGAACGCCGGTGACCCGAGGCGGCCAGCGCCTCCAGCACCTCCAACGTGCGGTCAGCCGACTTGACCGGCTGGAACCCGTCCCCTGACACCACTGCGTCACTGTATCGGGATTGACATCGCGCCAGACACCGCTATGGTCACGTACGTGATCAGCGTTCATAACCGTGAACGAGGGTGTGGCCTCGACGTCACCGCTACCCTCGCCACCGGCCGGATCCTCCCGGTCGTCGTCCTGCAGCAGGCCCGCGACGCCGCCCCAGTGGCCGCCGCCCTCACCGCGGGCGGCCTGCACTGCGCCGAGGTGACCTTCCGTACCGACGCGGCCGCCGACGCCATCCGGGTCATGGCGCAACAGCCCGGCTTCCTGGTCGGTGCCGGGACCGTGCTCACCCCGGCCCAGGTGGACCAGGCCGTCGGCGCCGGCGCCCGGTTCATCGTCAGCCCCGGGTTCAGCCCCTCGGTGGTGCGCCACTGCCAGGCTCTCGGCGTACCCGTCTTCCCCGGTGTCGCCTCCGCGACCGAGATCCAGATGGCGCTGGACGCCGGCCTCGACACCGTGAAGTTCTTCCCCGCGCACCAGCTTGGCGGGATCCCGATGATCAAGGCCCTGGCAGCGCCGTTCCGCTCGTTGCGGTTCATCCCGACCGGCGGGGTCAACCCCGCAAACCTGCGCGACTACCTCTCCCCCGCCGCAGTCCTCGCGGTCGGCGGCACCTGGATGGTCGCACCCGACCTGCTCGCCGGGCGCCGGTGGGACGAGGTCACCAGACTGTCCGCCGCGGCCGTGTCGGCCGCCCGGGAACACTGACGAGGAGCCATGCCACCGATCTCCCTGCGTCCCGCCGACGAATGCCGCTACGACCTGGTCTCGCTCGGCGAGGTCATGCTCCGCCTCGACCCCGGCGAGGGCCGGGTCCGCACCGCCCGCAGCTTCCGCGCCTCAGAGGGCGGCGGCGAGTACAACGTCGCCCGCGGGCTGCGCCGCTGCTTCGGGCAGAGGACCGCCATCGTCACCGCGCTCGCCGACAACGAGGTGGGCCGCCTGCTGGAAGACCTGATCCTGCAGGGCGGCGTGGACACCGCGCTGCTGCGCTGGATGCCCTTCGACGGCGTCGGCCGCCAGGCACGCAACGGCCTCAACTTCACCGAACGCGGCTTCGGCGTCCGCGGGGCCGTCGGCATCTCCGACCGCGGCCACACCGCCGCCAGCCTGCTCCGCCCGGACGACGTCGACTGGGGTCACCTCTTCGGCGAGCTCGGCGTCCGGTGGCTGCACACCGGCGGCATCTACGCCGCGCTGTCGCAGACGGCACCGGAGACGGTCGAGGCGGCCGTCACCGCGGCCCGCCGGCACGGCACGGTCGTTTCGTACGACCTGAACTACCGCCCGAGCCTGTGGCAGGCGGTCGGCGGGCAGCGCCGGGCGCAGGAGGTCAACAGTCGGATCGCCCGGCACGTCGACGTCATGCTCGGCAACGAGGAGGACTTCACCGCCTGCCTGGGCTTCACGGTCCCCGACACCGACGCGAGCCTGTCACACCTGGAGGCGGCCAGCTTCCAGCAGATGATCGCGGAGGTCGTCAAGGAATACGACAACCTCCGGGTCGTCGCCACCACACTGCGCACCGTACGGTCCGCGAGCGTCAACGACTGGGGCGCGATCGCCTGGGCGCAGGGGCGTTTCGTGCAAGCCACCCACCGGCCCGGCCTGGAGATCCTGGACCGGGTCGGCGGCGGCGACAGCTTCGCCTCCGGCCTCATCTTCGGCCTGCTGGAGACCGGCGACCTGGCCACCGCGGTGGAGTACGGCGCCGCCCACGGCGCGCTGGCCATGACGACGCCCGGCGACACCTCGATGGCCAGCCGCGCGGAGGTCGAGGCGCTGATGCGGGGCGCCGGCGCGCGCGTACAGCGCTGACCGTCGCCCCGCACCCGGCCGGCAAGGACGCGGCCGCGGCCAGTGCCTGAACGAAGGCGTCGAGGTCACGGGTCCGGATCACATTGGTCACCGCGTTGGAGAGCCCCTGCTGTCCGCGCCCGGGCCGTGCTGAAAGGTAAGGATCAGGGAAGATCGATCGGGCGCAGGATCCGGTCGACGCCGTGGGCAATCTGCCGGTTGCCCTTGTTGATGTCGAACCGGACGACGCGCGGGTTGCGGTCACTGCGATCGGCGTCGATCAGCTCGACCCGCTTCCACCAGTGGCCGTACACATTGACCGTGATGGTGGAGCCGGCGGCCGTGGTGAGCTTCGCGTTGTCCGACTTCAGCGCGGCCTTCTTCGTTATCGTGGCGCCCGGCACGACGTGGTAGAGCAGCACCGACTCGACGGTGTGGATGCCCAAACCGGCCACGGCGGCGAACGCGGCCTCCTCACCGGGCAGATTCTTGACCTTGGTGATGTCCTTGACCAGCAACTGGAACGCGCGGTCGTTGGGCAGGAACGCGGTCAGCGCGGTCCTTCCGTCGGCGATCACGGCGACAGCGCTCTTCGGCTTGGCCTCGAGAACCGCTTTCACGGCGGCGTTCAGGATGTCGTAGTCGTGGCCATTGTGGTCGAAACCGCTCTTGTCCGCGGTCAGGACCGCGGCCAGGGACTTGGTCCCCAGCGGCTTCTTGTCGGTGGCCTGCGCGGGAGCGGCGCTGAGAGCGGAGGCGACGATCGCGGCGGTCGCCACGGCGGCGGCCTGCTTGCCGAGTCGGGTGAACCTCATCTTCGAGCCTCTTTCCGATCGAGTACGGGGGTTGGCTCCGACAGCCACCACCCGTACTTCGCTCGGATACCACCGGATGGATGCAGTCAATTCGTGAGAGTTCCGCGCAGCAGGCTCTTGCCCGAGTGCGTGGCGTCGCCGTCGTGCGGTTCGTCGCTGACGTCGACCAGCCGGTACCGGGCCAGATCGGTGCCCGGCGGCACCGCGAGTTGGGCCCGCGCCGTATCGGGGAGGCTGCCGATGGCCACCATCTTGCCGGGCGTGTCCGGGTCGAGCAGCCATACCTCGTGAAAACCGGAGGTCAATGGCAGATTCCGTACGTCGATGAGCAGCCGCCCGTCGGACAGCACGCGCACGTCACCGCCTGCGCTGGCCGGTACCGTCTCCAGTGGTGCGAGCGTGGCCCGGGCCGTCACCCGGGTGTCCGGCTGCCGGTCGGTGAGCCGGTCGAAGCCGACCGTGCCGGCCACTGCGAACACCGCTGCCGCCGCCGCAGAAATCACCGGTGCCAGCCAGCGTGGCCGCGAGCGCCGTGCCTGGTGCGCCGCGAGATCGACGACCGGTGCCGGTGGTTCGGCAGGAGGGCGCGAGGATGCGACCCCGGCTTCGATGGCCTGCCACACATGCTCCGCGGGAGCGGGCAGGTCGCGCAGGCCGTCGGTCTGTGAGCCGATGCCGGCGACGTCGCGCAGTGCCTGTATCTCGTGCCGGCAGCCGGCGCAGTGTTCCAGGTGATCGAGCTCGGTAAGGTCCTCGAGTTCCTCAGAGAGCGCGAGAAGCACCAGCCGATCGGGATCCAGATGTTGCACCGTCCACCTCCCAACGGCGTCGCAGGTTCGCCATTCCGCGCCGGATATGGCTCTTGACCGTACCGAGCGGCAGTCCGGTGACCGCCGCGATCTGTGGATGCGTGAGATCGTCGTAGAACGCCAGTTCAAGCGCGCGTCGCTGCTCGTCGGGCAGCCGTTTCATCTCGTCGGCGATCACGAGGCGATCGACGATGCGCTCGGGTGATCCCTCCACCGGTGGCGCCGGCTGCTGTGCCTGCACGGTCTCGGTCGTGCGCTGCTCACGCGCCGCCGCCCGGATCCGGTCCACGGCCTTGCGCCGGGCGATGCCCAGCAGCCAGGAGGGGATCGTGCCGCGCTGCGGGTCGAAGCCGTCCCGGCCGGTCCACGCGGCCACGAACGTCACCTGGGTGACGTCCTCGGCGTCGGCCTGGTTGCCCAGCAGCCGCTGAGCCAGATAGAGCACTGCCGCGCCGTGGCGCTCGTACGCCTCACGTAGTGCCGTCTCGTCGCCGGCGCGTAACCGCTCGGCGAGCTCGTCGTCGGAGTTCATCGACCTCCCTCCTGCTCACTGGGGCTCGCTAACAGTTCGTCACAGAGGGCTTCGCCGGTTGCATCTGATCTTCTTCCGGCTGCATCCAAACACCGGCGCCGCGGCGAAGGAGAGGCGCACGCAGTCAACGACGATCATCCCAGAAGGCGCCGAAGTCACCGTGGTGCTTGCAGTGGGGCGCGCGATGGCCATCCGGCCGGTCATGCTAGCCGGTGGGGGCGGGCCGGCGCCGCCGCTGGATCGCACGTCGCCGCAGCATCTCCTGGTTCGTGTTACGCCCGAGTCGTCCTGTGGGTCTCCACCTCGACCACGTGGCAACCGGGAATTCGTGAGGAAAGCCGTGAGAGACGCTGATCACCGCTGGTGCGGGCAAATCATGGTGAACTGGGGGGACTTGATCGCTTTTCGGGTGCTTGCCGAGGAGCTCAATTTGAGGGACTGGGTCGACCACGCCGCCCCCGGAGGCGCTCACAAGGCGACGCTGAACCAGCCACCGTGTCCGGGCCGTATGGAGAAGCACCGGCCGGCGCGACACCGTGAGGACGCAGGCGGCCCGGCCGGACCGGCGGCAATGCCGGCGGGGCCCAGCGAGAACGCCGGCGAAAGTCGTCACAGGCATCGGGAAGGCTCATGATCAGATCGGCTTCATCCCGCCGTCGGCGGCGCGATGAGCGGTTCCGCCGTGAATCGGCGGCCGCGACGGCGTCGAGGCCCGGCACAGAGACCCGCCGATGACGTCCGACCGACCAGCTGCCGAGCTGATCGTCGCGGCGCAACGAGGTGACCGGGTGGCACTCGACAGGGTGCTGCGCGATCATCTGCCGTTGGTCTACAACGTCGCCGCACGCACGTTGCCGGCCGCCGACGCCGACGACGTCACCCAGGAGACCATGGTGCGGGCGCTGGCTGGCCTGCCCCGGCTGCGTGACCCCGGCAAATTCCGGTCCTGGCTGTTGGCCATCGCGATCCGGGAGACCCGGCGACGCGGCACCCGGCTCGGCGCCGATCAGCAGCGTGTCACCTTCGCCGGCACCGATGACACTGCCCCTGCGGACGTCAGCGTCGAAGACCATGCCGTGGAGCGGCTCGAAGCCGCCCGGCAACGCCGAGGGCTCGCTGCCGCCACGGCCTGGCTCGACCCGGCAGATCGCGAGTTGCTCACGCTGTGGTGGCTGACTCAGGTCGGCGCGATGCAGAGCACCGACGTCGCTGCCGCGCTGGGCATCTCCGCCGCGCACACCCGGGTCCGCCTGCAAAGGTTGCGCGCCCGGCTGCAGGCCGCACGCCTGCTCACCGAGGCCGTGTCGGCCGCGGGCACGCCGCAGGGCTGCCCGCAGCTCCGCGGCCTACTACCGAGCTGGGACGGCCGGCCGGCGCCGGTGTGGCGCAAGCGGCTGAGCCGGCATGTGGAGGGTTGCCCCCGGTGCCGCGTACTCCTGCCTTCGCTGTTGCCCCCGGAGCGGCTCCTGCTCGGCGTGCCGCTGTTGATACCGCCCGCATCGCTGCCCGATGCGGTCGGCGCCAGGTGCGGGACGGCTCTCGCCTCGTCGGCGGCGCCGCGCCACATTGGCTGGAAAGGCGCTGTGTCCGGCGGCGCGGTCCTGGCCTTCGCCGTCGCGATGGGCCTTCTCGTTGACGACCGGACGCCGGATCCCCCGGTCATCACCGCTCCGAGCGTCAGTGCGCCGGCGCGGGCGCCGGCATCACCGACCGCGTCCTCGGCCGCGACGCGGGGTGCTTCCCCCACGGCATCCGCTCCGCCGGCCGGTGTGGGGGCCGGATCCGGCGGACCGAACTGGTCAGCGCGACAACTGCCGCCCACCAACGGCGGCCGGTATCTGTATGTCTCCGGCCGGGGAGACGATCGACGCACCGGACGGTCGCGCGGGGACGCGCTGCGGACACTGCGCCGTGCCGCACAGCTCACCGGCCCCGGAGACACGGTGCTGGTGGACGACGGTGAGTACAGCGAGGCGGGCCGGAACAGCGTGGTGACCATCGAGCGGTCGGGGACACCGGACAAGTGGATCACCTGGGCGGCCTATCCGGGAGCCCGCCCGCTCGTGCGGGCCTCGCAGTGGCAGGGCATCTGGGTGCACGCGTCCTACATCACCGTTTCCGGGTTCACGATCACCGGTATGCGCACGGAGCTCACGAAGCGCCAGATCGAGGCGGCGAAGAACGGTGACGTCTCCGATCCGGCCGTCTCCAACAGCTGCATCGCCGTGTCCGAGCTGCGTAACGCCGCGCGGCCACGGCCGCCGAAACACGTGGTGCTCTGGGGCAACACCCTCACCGACTGCACGCTTGCCGGCATCTCCGTTCAGTTCGCCGACCATGTGACGGCTGCCTACAACGTCACCAGCCGGAACGGCTGGTACTCGCCGTACGGCGGGAGCGGGATCTCGTTCTCATCGTTGTGGAACTCCGACGATCGGACCGACTACAAGATGATCATTCGGGGGAACGTCACTTCCGCCAATCAGAATCTGGTGCCGTGTCTGTGCAGCGGCTCCGCCCGCAGGATCACCGACGGCAACGGCATCATCGTCGAGTCCCTGAACAACGACGATTCCCGTAGCGCCCCGATGTTCCAGCAGCCGTACCAGGGCCGGGTTCTGATCGAGAACAACGTCGCCCACCGCAACGGTGGACGCGGTATCAACGTCTTCGACGGCGCCCACGTCGATGTCGTCAACAACACGCTCTACCGCAACGCCGCTCATCCCTCCATCACCGGCGACCTGGTGGTGACCCGGGCGCGGGACGTGCGGGTGGTCAACAACATCGTCGATCCTGCCGCCGAAGGCCAGGCCGCCGCGGTGTCCGGCTCCTCCCAGGTCAGCTTCAACCACAACCTGCTGACCGGAACGACTTTCGGTCTGCGGGACCCGGCGCTGGTGACCGCGTCACCAGGCTTCCGGGATCCGCAGAACGGGGACTTCAGGCTGAGATCGGGCAGTCCCGCTGTCGACACCGCCACGACGGAGCTCGCTGCGCGTATCGACGCCGACCGCCTGCCGCGGGATCGGCCGATGGACCGCGGAGCCTTCGAGTTGCGCTGACGCGAGATGCCGTGCCACGGCGGTCGACGAACTGACAGCCGTAACGGCGCCGCTTCCTCCATCGGCAATACCCCTCGGCCCATTCGAAATTGTCCATCAGCGACCAGGCGAAGTAGCCGCGTATGTCCGCGCCGTGCCTGCGGGCCGCCGCGACCGCCGCCAATGTGTTCGGCCAGGTATGTTGTCCGATCGTCGTCGCGGACATGCCCCGACTCATCGGCGGCATCGTCGAACGCGGCGCCGTTCTCCGTCACGACGAGCGGCCGGCCCGGCACCGCCGGGCTGCACCCGGGGCCACGCCACGGAGAAGCGGTACGAGTCGACACCGAGGTTCTTGATGAGCGCCACGTCCTGCGGCATGCGATGGTAATGGTCGCATGCGACATCGCCGTTGTCAGCGTTCCGCACAGCGCCCGGCTTCCGGCAGAAGATGTCCCAGATGGACGGTGTTCGGCCGTCCTCGTCGGCTGCGCCTTCGATCTGGTACGACGAGGCCGCCACACCCCACTGAAACGACGGCGGGAAGTCGTCGGCAGAAAACGGCCGCCCGGGCACGGGCATGACGGACGGGTTCATCGTTCTCCTTCGGGTCGTGTCGTCGGGTTCGCCGAGCGTCAGCCGCAGGAGCGCCAGGGCCGGGCCGCAGGGTCAGGCGGCCCGATCAGCGGATCAGTGGGCGGTTCGCCAACCGGTAGGCCGCCGGTGATTGGCCGCACGCCGGAGTGAACGCCGCATAGAGCCGGCTGACTGATCCAAAACCGGCGGCATGGGCGATTTCCGCAGCCGTGGCGTCGGAGGTGATCAGCAGGCGCTGCGCCTCGGCTACCCGGCACTGCTCGAGATGCTGGCCGACGGTGAGGCCCACGACCCGCCGGAATATCGTCATCGCGTAGCGCGGATGCAGGTGGACGACGTCGGCCACGTCGGCCACGGTGATGCGCTCGGCGAAATGCTCCGCGATGAACCGGGCCATCGCGGTGGCACGGACGACCGCGTCGTCCCGGCGCGCTCGGCTCTCCGCGCGGGTGTCAGGTTCCGCCTCATGAAGGAGCCTGCGGGTGTACGCCTGGATCTCCAGCAGCGCGATGGCCGACAGCTCGGCGTCCGGCGACGCGAGCTCCGTCGCCCAGTCCGCGAAGCCCGGCGCCGGCACCGCGCGGCGCAACACCGTCGGCCAGGGACGCAGCAGCTGGTCAAGCAGAACCGGGCCCAGCTTCCAGGGCAGCACCATGGCCAGCGGCAGGTTGAGCCAGCGCAGCCGGGCGTCGGGGGACACTCGGACCAGCTGATGTGGCACCGATGCCCAGAACAGGGCCGCACCCGGCATTTCCACCTCCACGAACCTGCCGCCGAACAGATACGTGATGCTGCCCCGGATGACGACATTGATCTCGATGTCCTGGTGACGATGCGCCCGCGACATCGGCACCGGAATCCCTTCCCGACAGTCGAGTCCGACGTCATGGTCCCACGGTGACAAGGTCATCTGAATATCCGGGAAGCAGTGCTGACATCCGGCGAAGACGTGAACATGAAGCCAACTTATGCTGGCGTCACACACCGCGTACACGCGGGGGAAACACTACGGTGATATGCCCGAAAAATGGAACTGCCCATGCCTCAGGTACCGGGCGGAGCCGCCCGCGCACCATTCATCGGCGCAACGCACGGACGCCATTCATGTTCGGTTCGTTATAGATGAGCACGTGCAACTCGCTACAGAAACATTGACACGAAGTTTCGGTGCCGCCGCGGACCGCGGTGGGGCACGCGGTGCGCGCTGCCCGGTCATCGCCTGGTGAAGGCCGTCTATCGCAAGGAGGAATCATGCAACGACGCCTGTTGTGGAGCACGGCCCTCGCTTCGGCGGTGCTGGTCACTCTCGCCGGGTCCCCGGCCGCCATCGCAGCCCCCGCCTCGCGCATCCGGGCGCACCACTACTACGTCAGTGGCTTCGGTTCCGACAGCAACAACGGGCTTTCGCCCGCGGCGCCGTTCCGGAATATTCAACGGGCGGCCGATCTCACCAATCCGGGCGACACGGTCTACATCATGAACGGAACCTACGGCGACACCTCGACCGAGGGAGTCGTGCAGGTGACGCGCTCAGGCGCTCCGGGAAGGGTCATCACCTACCGGTCGATGCCCGGTCATCGACCGGTGCTGAAACCGGTCACCGGATGGAACGGGATCGTTCTCATCGGCGCGTCCTACATCACCATCCAGGGTCTCGAGATCAAGGGCGACAGTCAGAACATCACCCTCGAGCAGGCCACCGCCGGTGCGAGTGCGTCGCAACCGCGCTTCAACACCAATTGCATCAACACCCGCGAAGACCGCACCACCGGGGCCCTGTCGCACCACCTGACCATCCGCGGCAACTACCTGCATCACTGTCCGGGCGCCGGCATCGGCATCGTCTTCGGAGATCACGTCCTGGTGGAACACAATCGGATTCACTCCACCTCGTGGTACACGGTCTTCGGCACCAGCGGGGTCTCGGTCTACGAACCGGTCGACGTGGCAGCCCCGGCGGTTCATCAGCACTACAAGATAACGATACAAAACAACGTCTCCTACGACAACGAGAACAAAATCAAATGGATCGGATGCGGCTGCATCTCTGACGGAAACGGCATCATCGTCGATGACACACTGCACAAGCAGAGCGGAAAGAAGCCCTATACCGGAAAAATTCTCGTCGCCAACAACATCGTTTTCGACAACGGGGGTTCCGGAATCCACGCCTTCTCGAGCAAGAACGTCGACATCGTCCACAACACCGCCTATCTGAACTCCCGCAGCCCGGCATTGAGCAATCCCAACATCGGCGCCTGGTTCAGCGTCGACGTCAACCTGCTCAACAACATCTCCTACGCGCGGGCGGGCAAAGCGACGACCTTCTCCTACGGCAACAGCAACGTCCGGTACGACTTCAACGTCTACTTCGGTGGGCTGCCGCCGCAGGCGCAGGGTCCGCACGACATCATCGCCGACCCCGGTTTCGTCAACCCGGGCACAGATCCGGCCACCGCGAACTTCTGCCTCCGGCCGCATTCGCCGGCCGTCGACAGCGGTACCGGCTCTGTGCCCGTCGTCATCGACTACTACGGCACCCGGCGGCCGCAAGGCGCCGCTGTCGACCGCGGCGCGATCGAGCGCATCCGCTGATCCGGCGATGCGGGCGATGGACGACACATCCGCCATCACCGCCACGCCACCACGAGGAAGAACACGTGAACGAACACTGGATTCTGCACACCGCGCAGACCACGTACGCGGTGAGCCTCGCACCTGACCGCGGCGGCCTGGTCCTCGACTTCTGGGGACCGGCCACCGACGGCCCGGTGACCCGCTGGACGCCGGAGAACCTGCCCCCCTTCGAAACCGCAGCCGACATCGCACCACTGGAGTACGCGACCGACGGCAGCCGGCACATCCACCACACCGAGATGAGGATCGACCGAGGCAACGGCTGGTTCGGCGCGCGCTGGTCCGCGACGTCCGCCGATCTGGACGCCACCGCACAGCAGAGCGAGCTGACGGTCACCTTCACGGATGAGAGCGGCACCCTGCAACTCGTCCAGCACATCCGCGTCCGATCCGACCACGACGTGGTGCAGCGCTGGATCGAGATCACCAATCACGGGTCTGGCGCCGTACGGCTGGACCGGGTGTTCAGCGGAGGGTGGACGGTGCCGTCGCGCGGAGGACTGCGGATCCGCTACCTGGCCGGCGGCTGGGGCCACGAGTTCCGCGAACACGACCTCGAGCTGCGGCTGGGTAGTTTCAGCATGGGCAGCAAGCAAGGCGTCACCGGGCACCTGTTCGCCCCGGCCCTGGCCGTCGCGCCGATGGCTGCCCCACCGGCCGGCGCCTGGGGCGTGCAACTGGCCTGGAGCGGCTCGTGGCGAGCCGTCGTCGAGAACGGTCCGTACGGTGATCGTGCCCGGCTGTCCATGGGCATCGACGATGAATCCGTCACGGTGACCCTCGATCCGGGACGGACCTTCACGACCCCGGCGGTCCTGGGGGTGTTCAGCCCCGAAGACTTCGCCGGCGTCGCGCGTGCGTGGCACCGCTACCAGCGAGCGGCGTTGAACCGTTCCACGGACGCCTATCACCATCCGGTCGTCTACAACTCCTGGTTCGCCACCGGCTTCGACGTTCACGCCGAGCATCAGCTCGCCCTGGCGGACATCGCCGCGGAGATCGGCGCCGAGGTCTTCGTGCTCGACGACGGCTGGTTCACCGGCCGCAAGAACGATACGGCGGGACTGGGCGACTGGCGCGCCGACGAGCACAAGTTTCCGGGCGGCCTGGGGGCTTTCGCCGACGCGCTGCTGCGGCGCGGACTTCGGTTCGGGATCTGGATCGAACCCGAGATGGTCAGCCCGGACAGCGATCTCTTCCGCGATCATCCGGACTGGATCTACCGGGCCCCCGACCGTACGCCGCTGCTGTCGCGTCATCAGTTCGTGCTGGACCTGGGCCGGCCGGACGTGCTCGCCTGGATGGCGGAAACGGTGCGCGGCCTGCTCAGGCGCTACCCGATCACCTACCTCAAGTGGGACATGAACCGCCCGATCACCGATGGCGGGCGCCCGGGCGATCCGCGCGGCGGTGAATGGGCGCTGCAGCACACGGCCGGCTTCCACTCGGTGCTGCGGCTGCTGCGCGAGGAGTTCCCGCACGTCACCGTCGAGGTGTGTGCCGGCGGCGGAGCCCGGGTGGACGCCGCGGTCCTCGCCGCGTCGGACCTGGTGTGGCCGACGGACGAGGTAGGTGCCCGGGACCTGCTCGAGATACAGCACGGGTTCCTGCAGGCATTCCCGGCGTACACGATGAACTCCCTGATCTGCGGCCAGCCGGGCATGCGCCGGCGTGGCGCATCGTCCTTCGGCTACGGATTCGTGGTCGCCATGTCCGGTGTGCTGGGCATCGGCGCGGACGTGTTGCGCTGGACCCGGGAGCAACGCGCCGAGGCGCAGCAGTTCATCTCGCTCTACCGCGAGTTGCGGCCGCTGCTGCAGTTCGGCGCGATCACCCCGCACGGCACGCCCGCAGACCATCCGTACGCCCGCGAGTACTCCGACGGACCGGGCTGCGACGGGCGCGTGTGTGTCCTGGTGTGGGACACGGCCGGTCAGCGCCCCAGCACCCGGCCGGCCGTGGCCGGCAACCAGATCCATCACCATCCGCGGATCTTTCCCCGGCGGCTCGATCCGGACCGGACCTATGCGCTGCGCGGTACCACCATCGTGGCGTCAGGAACGGTGCTGAGCTGCCAAGGCGTCGAAATCCCCTGGCGCTACGCCCCCGACGCCGACGTGCTGATCTTCGATCCCCTGCCGGACCACCCGGCCGGGAACTGACAAACAAGCCGCACAACGCCTCCTGGAGAACAACTGTGAAGGCACTTCGAGCCGGATTGGCCGCCGCGCTGGCACTGGTCACAATGACCTGCGTCGGCGCCTGTTCGGGTACCAGCGTCGGTACGGACACCGAGCCCGGCACCATCACCTTGAAAGTCAACTACTGGGGGGACTTCGGGCTCAAGAACCTCATACCGCTTTACACCAAGGATCATCCGAACATCAGGATCCAGCTGAATCCCGGCGACGTGGCCCAGCAGCACGAGGATCTCCAGAAGTATCTCGTGGCCGGTTCCGGAGCGCCCGACATCGCGGCGCTGGACACGTCCTACACAGTGTCCTTCCGAAACCAGGCGCAGAGATTCGCCGACCTCGGGCAGCTCGGGGCCAGCACGTACCAGGACAGATACCTGCCCTGGAAGTGGCAGGAGACGCTGTCACCCGAGGGCCGGCAGATCGGTCTGGGCACCGATATCGGCGGCCTCGCCATGTGCTACCGCAGCGACCTGTTCAAGGCCGCCGGCCTGCCCACGGAACGCGACAAGGTTTCCGCACTGATCCAGGATTGGGACGCCTACATCAGGACCGGCGAACAGTACCTCAGCAGATCCGGAGGCAAGAAGTTCGTCGACGGCGCCGGCCTGCTCATGGAGGCGGTCCTCCAGCAGCAGCAGACCGGATATGTCACCCCCGGCGACATTCTGAACATGGACGGCGGCCCCAAGATCGCCTGGGACACCGCGACCAAGGTGGTCGCCTCGGGTCTGTCAGCCAACCTCAAGCCCTTCACCCCGGAATGGAACGCGGGGATGAAGAACGGCTCCTTCGCCACCATTCCCTGCCCGGCCTGGATGCAGGCCTACATCAAGGACCAGGCACCGAACACCGCGGGTAAATGGGACATCGCACGCCCGCCGGGCGGTGCCGGCAACTTCGGCGGATCCTTCTGGTCCATTCCGGCCCAGGGCAAGCACATCAAGGAGGCGTACGCGTTCGTCGAGTGGCTGGTCCAGCCCGCCCAGCAGCTCGCGATCTTCAAGGAGGTCGGGAACCTTCCCGCTCAGCCTGCCCTCTGGGACGACCCCGCGATCCGTGACGCGCGGAACCCGTTCTTCAACGGCGCCCCGGTCGGCAGGATCTTCACGGAGTCGGCGAGGAATGTGACGCCGCAGTACCAGGGCAAGCAGACCGCACGGGTACGCACCGAGGTGTCCAACGTCTTGGATCAGGTTCAAGAAGGCAAGATCAAGGGTGCGGCAGCCTGGGAGAAGGCGAAATCAGCGGCCGTACGGGCCGCCGACCGATGACCAGCCAGCTCAGCGCGTCGCCGTCCGCAGTGACGAGCCCGGTGACGGCCTCGTCCGCGGCGGCGCCGCAACCGCCGTCCTGGCGCAACCGGCTGACCCGCTGGGACACCGCCTACACCCCGTACGCGTTGATCGCGCCGTTCTTCCTGATCTTCGGTGCCTTCGGATTGTTTCCCCTGCTCTACAACGCCGTCGTGTCACTGCGTACCTGGCGGCTGGACGACCCCGCGAGTGACGGCTGGGCCGGATCCGCGAACTACACCGCCGTGCTGGGTGACGGCCGGTTCTGGAACGCGATGCTGAACACGGTCGGCATCTTCCTGTTGTCCTCCGTGCCGCAGCTCGTCCTGGCCATGCTGCTGGCCGCGGTGCTCAACCGGCGGATGCGGTGGCGCACCGGTCTGCGCATGGGGGTGTTGCTGCCCTACATCACGCCGATCGCCGCGTCGACAATCGTCTTCGGTGCCCTGTTCGCCAACGAATTCGGACCGATCAACTACCTGCTCTCCACCGCCGGTCTCGACCAGGTCGACTTCCGCGCCGAGAAGTGGTCGTCCTGGCTGGCCATCGCCACCATGGTGAACTGGCGGTACATCGGCTACAACGCGCTGATCTACCTCGCCGCCATGCAGACCGTGCCCAAGGCGCTGTACGAGGCCGCCGTGCTGGACGGCGCGGGTGCGTGGCGGCAGCTGTGGCACATCACCGTGCCGTCGATCCGGCCGGCAGTGGTCTTCACGGTGATCCTGTCGACGATCGGCGGCATGCAGCTGTTCACCGAACCCCTGCTGTTCGATCCCGAGTCCCGCGAAGCCACCGGTGGTTCCGACGGTCAGTTCCAGACCATCGCCATGCTCATCTACCGAACCGGCTGGAAGGAGCTCGACCTGGGCCGGGCGGCAGCGATGTCCTGGGTGCTGTTCCTGATCATCGTTGTGCTGGCCGCCGTCAACGGGCTGATGACCAACCGCCTCGGTGGGGGACGACGATGACCGGATCAACCGACGTGCGCAACCGGACAGCGGTGACATCGATGCGGCGAGGACGACCGCCGGCGGACAGCCCGGCCGGCCCGCTCACCTATGTCCTGCTGGTGGTGACCATCGCGCTGTCCGCACTTCCGCTCTACTGGATGTTCGTCGTCGGATCCAGCGGCGAGGAGGACGTCTTCCGGTTGCCCCCGGTCACAACGCCCGGAGATGAACTCGGCGAGAACGTGCGTGCGGTGTTCGCCGCCGACAATGTCTTCTTCATCGCGTCCCTGCTCAACAGCCTGTTCGTCGCGATCGTCGTCACCCTGTCCGTGCTGCTGTTCTGCTCGCTGGCCGGCTTCGCCTTCGCCAAGCTGCGCTTCCGCGGGCGCGGTCCCCTGATGCTGTTCCTCATCGTCACGATGACCGTGCCCAATCAGCTCGGCGTCGTCGCGCTCTACATCGTGATGGGAAAGCTCGGGCTCAACGGCACCCCGGCAGCCGTCATCCTGCCCGGACTCGTCACCGCGTTCGGGGTCTTCTACATGCGCCAGTTCATCACCGATGCGGTGCCCGACGAGCTGATCGAGGCGGCCCGGGTCGACGGCGCCACCACGTTGCGGATCTTCCGCAGCGTGGTGGCACCGACCCTGCGGCCCGCCCTGGGCGTCCTCGGCCTGCTCACCTTCACGGCCACATGGAACGATTTCCAGTGGCCACTGATAACCCTCGGTGGGTCGGAGTACCCGACCGTGCAGGTCGCCCTGTCGAATCTCGCGTCCGGCCAGTACGTGGTCTTCTCCCGGCTGCTGGCGGGCGCCCTGCTCGCCACCCTGCCGCTGGTGATCGTGTTCGTCATCGCCGGCCGGCAGATCGTCACCGGGATCATGGAGGGCGCGGTGAAGAACTGACGCGCGGCACCGAACGGACAAGTCATGCATGATGACCGCGTCCTGGTGGAACAGCGCCTGCAGCGAGTGCTTCGCGAACGGATACGTCCGGCGGGTCACCCGTGCCGATGGCGGCGCCACCACGACGGTACGGCTGTCGCTGCTGCAGCGCGTCACGCTACCCGGACCCGGACACCGACCAGGGGATGCACCGGCTGCGGTATGCCGTCGTGACCGGCGCCCGGATCGCCGACGCGGTCCGGTACGGGTACCGGATGAACCTGCCGGTGCGCACCGTGGCCGGCGCCTCCGCGGTGCTGACGCTGCGCCCGTTCCAGATCATCACGCTGCGCTTGCGCCGGCGTCACCCGGTCGCCCGCAGCCGCGTGCCCAGCACGGCCATCTCCTCCGCGTGACGCTCCCGCACCAGCGCGCGCGCCGCACGCGCGCGGGCCTGGGCCGCGGCGAGATCCTTCGTCACCGCCAGTACGGCCGGCACGATCCTGCCGATCGACGCCTCGTCGTCCATGTCGAACAACCAGTCGGCGAGCCCGATGCTGCGCCACATGAATCCCTTGCTGGTCTGCTGCTTCCACCGGCACAGCAGCGCCGGCACCCCGTGGCCGATGGACAGGATCGGTGAGTGCTGCTCATTGCTGAGCATGCCGGCCGACCGGGCATAGACACCGACCGCCTCTGCCAGCGAGGTCCAGAAGGAGTCCCGCCAGACCACTCTGGCCCGCACGTCGGCCGGCAGCGGGTCGACCAGTACCTCCTTACCGAGTCTCACCTGGCTGGCGTCCTCGGGACAGACCAGTACCCGCAGTGACGTCTGCCGGACGACCTGGATCATGGCCGCGCGCAGCGGGGCGTGGTCATGCTCCTTCATCGACTGGTTGAGCGCGTCGTTGCGCCGGTCCGCGTCGGTCATCGGCCGGTTGTAGATCTCCCAGTACGGCGTGGTCCGGTACCGCGGAATGACACACAGGAACTGGCCGGTCCGCAGGCCGGCACCATCGCAGAAGGCGGACGCCGCGACATCGTCACGCAGGTCCGTGGCGAAGGCCCCGTCCGGGCCGAAGCCCGTCACGGGCGTCTTCAGTCCGTCCGCCTGGGCGCGCTGCAGCGAGGGGTAGTCGCGGAAGTAGGCGAAGCGTGCCGCGTTGAGCAGGTCGAGTTCGTCCGGGCCACCGTAGGTGATGCCGAGGACTCCGTACGGTTTGCCCGTCTCGGTACGCCACCGGGCCACTTCCCTGGCACCGAGCAGCATGGGTCCGGAGCCGTGCAGCAGGAAGTCGTTGTACGCGAGCGCCTGCCGTACCTCTGTCTCGGACGACTGGTTGATCACCTTGAGCTTCGGGAAGCGCGCCAGGAGCATCTGGCGCACGCCGTGGCCGACGTCGCTCGGCCACAGTTGCACCTCGGCGTGCGGAAGGTGCTTCTCCAGCAGGGCAAGCACGCCGGGAGTATGGGCGACATCGCCGATGTTGACCGTCTGCCAGGAGGAACGCAGCAGGATGCGGGGTGCCCGGTTGCCGGGCGCATCCGCTCGGCATCCGGGGTCGGCGGCGGCTTGTGCGCTGCCCGGCGCCTGTGCGATCAGCCCGGCCGCGAGCACCGCTTCCAGGAAGTTACGTCGGTTCGCCATGTCACAGCCTCGTTTCGTGGTCAGGGGGTCGTCGATGTCGAAGCGGGCGGGTGGACTGCGTGGGTGGTGCCGG
Organism: Krasilnikovia cinnamomea; assembly: GCF_004217545.1. Taxonomy (NCBI): domain Bacteria; kingdom Bacillati; phylum Actinomycetota; class Actinomycetes; order Micromonosporales; family Micromonosporaceae; genus Krasilnikovia; species Krasilnikovia cinnamomea. The sequence continues at coordinate 5,851,400 of NZ_SHKY01000001.1, read as the reverse complement.
ACCGTCGGCGCGGCCCGGCACCGTTTCAGGAGAGGGTCACGGCCGCCGTGTCGGTCACCGTCTGCCCGGCGACGGTGGCGGTCACCTCGACGGCGTTGTCGCCGGGCCGCAGCACGTCGGCCCACTCGAAGATGCGGTCGGTCGGGCTGCTGCGCTGCTGTGTGCCGATCTCCCGGCCATTGATCTTGAGGGTGACCCGCTCGGCGTTGGAGTACACCCGCAGGTCGTCGATCAGCGGTCCGTTGTGTGCGGCGTTGTCGCGCCGGCGGTCAGTCCAGCCCTTGCTGGTCAGGTGCAGCGTGGGATGCGACGACCAGGTGGCCTTGTAGAAGTAGAAGGGGTCCTTCTTCACGCCGCGGTCGTAGCTGATGAGTCCCTTGTCGTTGATGCCGGGGACGGCTCCTTCGGCGCGCCAGTCTGAGGCGAACTCGTTGAGGTTCCAGATGAAACTGCCCCACACGAAGGGCCGTGCCGACAGCTGTGCCCAGTAGCGTTCGTGGAAGTGGTTGCCGTATTCCACGGGGTGGAAGTCGCCGTCGTTCTTGGGAATGTAGGTGAGGTGACCGGTGTGATCGTCGACATCGATGCCGGCGCCGTACTCGGAGACCGCGACGGGCTGGTTCGGCAGGGCGGCGTGGATCGCGTCGAGTTGCCTGCCGAGCCCGTTGATGCCGGCGTCGGCCTTGCCATCGCGGGTGGCGGGATCCTCCGAGTTGGTGTACCAGCCGCTGTAGATGTTGTGCCCGGTGGTGTCGGCGTGGTTGGCGATCCTACCGGTGTCCGGCACGCAGCAGGTCGCATAGGTGGTGAGCCGCTGTTCCGGGCTCTCCCGCTTCGCGAGGGTCTGCAGGTCGGAGAGCAGGTCGTTGACGGGTTTGGCGTCGTCGGCGTAACGCTGCTCGTTGCCGATGCCCCAGAACGCGATCGACGGGTGGTTGTAGTTCTGCCGGATCAGTTCGGTCAGCTGCGCACGCGTGGACGCGCGGAACTGGTCGGTGTCCTTGACCGAGTTGACGAGCGGGATCTCGGTCCACAGTACGATCCCGCGCTCGTCGGCGAGCGTGTAGTTCAGCTCGGGATGCTGGTAGTGCGACATGCGTACCGCGGTCGCGCCCATCTCGTCCAGGTTGTCGAAGTCGCGGCGGCTGTCCCCGTCCGTGACGGCGCTGCCGCGGCGCTTGACATCGGTGTGCAGGTTGACCCCGTACAGCCGGTAGGGCTGGCCGTTGAGCCTGAAGCCCGTTTGCGCGTCGACCGCGATGGTGCGCAGGCCCAGCGGCTGGGACACCAGGTCGGTGACCTTACCGGCGGCCTTGTCCCTGACCTGGACGTGCACCCGGTACAGGTACGGGTCGCGGCGGCCGTTCCAGCGGTGCGGGTTGGCGATGGTCACCCGCTGCACGAGGTTGCCGGCCGAGCCCGCCGCCAGGTCTCCGGCGGAGTCGGTGCGCTCGGCGACGGTCATGCCACGCTTGTCGGTCACCACGGTGCGCACCTCGACGGCGCGGGCGCCGGCGTGGTTGTTCCACAGCCGGGTGGTCACGTCGACCGTGGCGGCGGCGTCGGTCAGGTCGCGCTGGTTGAGGTAGACACCGGGGCCGCCATGGTCGAGCATCCGGATCTGCAGGGGGTCGGTCGCGATGAGGCTGACCGGACGGGTGACGCCGCCGAAGAAGGTGAAGTCGGCGTCGAGCGGCGCCAGGTCCTGGCCCCAGGCGTTGCTCACCTTGACGGCGATGACGTTGTCCTGGCCGGGTCTGAGCCCGTTGGCCTGGATCCGGAACCGGCTGTAGCCGCCCTCGTGGTGGCCGGCGGCCACCCCGTTGACGTAGACGTCGGCGATCCGGCTGACGGCGTCGAACTGCAGGTACAGCATCTTGCCCCGGTAGCTCGCCGGTACAGTGACGTGCTTGCGGTACCAGGCGACGCCGCGGGCCACGCCGTCGTAACACGGTTCTGTCGTGTCCTGCTCGAAGATCTTCTGGATGGCGGTGAGGCCGGTCCGGGTTTCTGTCCTTGCGTTCCTCCCGGGGCAGCCGTCGGCCCCATCGACGGCGTTGTACGTGTGTGGCACATCGACCGTGCGCCAGGAGCTGTCGTCGAAGTCGACGGCTGCGGCGCCGGCGGGCCCTTGACCGCCGGTGTCCGGGCCGGTGAATCGCCAGCCCTGGCTCAGGTCGAGGCGTTGCCGTACCTCGGCCGGAACGGGGGCCGCCACCGCGGGTACGGCGACGACGATCGCACTGCTGACCACCGCCAGCACCGCGGCTGTCGATGCGCCGAGCCGGACGCTGCGACGCCGCGGTGACATCGCGCCGGATGTTTGCGAGGACATGAGGCTCCTTTCGGTGCCCGGTGGCCCGGGCGTCGGGAGGGATGGCTGAGGCTGGGCCAGCGGCGCCCGCGGGACGGGACGCCTGAATGGGGTGTGATCAGCTGCCGGCTGAGCGCGATGGCCGCCGAGGCGTCGGCGTGAGTAGCCGGGCCACGTGTGCGGTGAGCAGATCGCGAAACACCGGATGGGCGGGCAGATCGTCGCCGAATATCTCGGTAACGCCGAGCAGCACCGCCACGATCCGGGCGGCGTCGTGGGGCCTGGGTCGGTCGCACAGTCGGCCTAGCTGGGTCCGCAGGTGGCCCAGCATCGGATCCTCGACGGCCAGCACCCGATCGTCATCGGTGCGGCCACGGACGAGCAGGACCATCCAGGCGGCTACCGCGAGCGCCGCCCAGGTGGGTTCGGTGCCCGCGGCGAGACGATCGCGGACCGTACCCAGCACTCTGATCGGCAGCTTCAGTGAACCATCCGCGGCGACCTGCAGCGTCCGGTGCCCCAGGGCGGGGTTGGCGAAGCGGCGCAGCACGGCGTCGCAGTAGCCGGACAGTTCGAGGCCGGCCGGCGGGCGCAATGTCGGGCTGGCATCGTGCACCATCAACGCCGCAGCGGCGGCGGCCAGTTCCGGGTCGGCGACGGCCGCGGCGATGGTTTCGTGGCCGGCCAGCGCTCCGGTGTAGGCCAGCAAGGAATGCGCGGCATTGAGCAGCCGAAGCTTGACCGCCTCGTAAGGGGTGACGTCGGCGGTCAACAGGGCTCCGGCACGGTCCCAGGCCGGACGCCCGGCGGCGAAGTCGTCCTGCACGACCCATTGGCGGAACGGTTCGGCCACCACCACTGCCGCGTCCGTCACGCCGAACGTCCGGGCGATCTCGTCGCGGTCGCCGGACCGGGTGGTGGGCACCATCCGGTCGACCACGGTCGACGGGAACGACACCTCCCGCGCGACCCAGGCAGCGAGGTCCTCGCCACCCGGGGCCGGCAACGCGGCGCAGAACCCGGTGACCAGTTTCCGCAGCACCGATCCGTTCCCGGGCAGGTTGTCACACGACACCAGGCTCAGCCCACGGCCGTGCCCGGCCCGGCGCCGCGCCAGTGCCGATACCAGCGTGCCGACCACCGTCCGGGGCCGGTGACCGGCCCCGGCGTGCCCAGCCAGGTCGGCACGCACGCCGGCGTCGCGCAGATCCGGTTCGCCGTGCCGGTCCAGGCGGTAACCCTTCTCGGTCACGGTGAGGGTGACGACCCGCACCGCCGGGTCCGCGAGGCGGGCCACCACATCGTCCTCGGTGGTGGCCAGTACCTGGCGGACCGACCCGACCAGCCGCGGCTCGCGGGCGCCCGTTCCCCGCTGCAGCACCGTGTACAGACCGTCCTGCGGAACCAGCTGGTCGCGGACGTGCGCGGAGCGTTGGGTGACACCGCAGATGCCCCAGTCGCTCTCTCCCGCGGCAGCGAGGGCGTCCTCGGTGTAGACGGCCTGATGCGCGCGGTGGAAGGCGCCGATGCCCAGGTGCACGATGCCGATGTCCAGCGCGGCCGGATCGATCCGCGGCGCCCGCATGCCGGCGCCAGCCGCGCTGGGCAGCGTGGCCATGCTCAAGCGCGGTGGCACGCTCACCTTTGTCCTCCTTCGTTACGGGCTCACCGGCCCGGCCGCCCCGCTGCTCGATGAGGTTGAATGCCGACCGGGAACGCGCGGGGGTCACCAGTGGTGCAGCGTGCCGTCCTCGAGGCGGTTCACCGGCAGCGAAGCCGGCCGGTACGGGTAGCCGGCAGCGAGCTCCTCGTCGATGTCCACGCCCAGCCCGGGTTCCTCCGACGGGTGCAGGTAACCGTCGGCGAAACGGTAGGTGTGCGGGAACACCGCGTCGGTGGCCTCGGTGTGGCGCATGTACTCCTGCAGCCCGAAGTTGGGGATGCTGACGTCCAGGTGCAGGGCGGCGGCCATACACACCGGAGACAGGTCGGTCGCCCCGTGCGAACCGCTGCGCACGTGGTGCAGTGCCGCCAGATCGAAGATGCGCCGCAGGTGCGTGATGCCGCCCGCGTGCACCACGGTGGCCCGTACGTAGTCGATGAGTTGCTCGCGGATGAGCTGCTGGCAGTCCCAGACGGTGTTGAACACCTCCCCCACCGCGATCGGCGTGGTGGTGTGCTGCCGGATCAACCGGAACCCCTCCTGCAGCTCAGCCGGCACCGGATCCTCCATCCAGGTCAAGGCGTACGGCTCCAGGAGCTGGCCGAGCCGGGCCGCCTCGATCGGGGTGAGCCGATGATGCACGTCGTGCAGCAACTTCAGGTTCGGCCCGAACTCGTCACGGACCCGGGCGAAGACTCCCGGGATGTGGTGGAGGTAACGGTCGGTGGACCACTGCGCCTCGGTGGGAATCGCGGCGTCCGCCGGCTCGTAGAACAGTTTGTCCTTGCCCACTCCGTAGGTGGCCGCCAGGCCCGGGATGCCGGTCTGCACCCGCACCGCCCGGTAGCCCATCTCGACATACCGCGCGACCTCGGCGCAGACCTGCTCGACCGATTCGGCGTTGGCGTGGCCGTACACGGTCACGCCGTCGCGGGAGCGGCCGCCGAGCAGCTGGTACACCGGCAGACCGGCGACCTTGCCCTTGATGTCCCACAACGCGGTGTCCACCGCGGCGATCGCGCTCATCGTCACCGGGCCCCGCCGCCAGTACGCGCCCCGGTACAGGTACTGCCAGGTGTCCTCGATGCGCGCCGCGTCCCGTCCGATCAGTGCCGGCACCACATGGTCGGTCAGGTAGCTCGCCACCGCCAGTTCCCGGCCGTTCAGCGTGGCGTCGCCGACGCCGGTGACACCCTCCTGCGTCTCCACCTTGAGCGTGACGAAGTTGCGTCCGGGGCAGGTCACGATTACCCGGGCATCGATGATTTTCATTCCACGTCCTCTTTCACCCGGGCCACCAACTGCGTCGGATTCACGAACCGCAGTGCCACCAGCAGCAGGACGAGCATCATCGCGGTGTACATCACGGCCATGGCATCGACCGACTGCTGGGCCCGGATACCAGAGGCGGACATCGAGTAGTAAAGCGCGACGATCAACGTCTGAGAGTCGGGACCGGCGGTCAGGAACGTCAGTTCGAACATGCCGACGGTGCGCACCAGCACGAGAATGGACGCGGCCAGGACTCCGGGAAGCAGCAACGGCCCGACGATCCGTAGCAGCACCCGGCGGGTGTTCGCCCCGCACATGCGCGCCGCCCGCTCGATGCCGGGATCGATCTGTTCGATGAACGGTGTCATGGTCAGGATCACGAACGGCACCGACGGCACGAGGTTGGCCAGCACCACACCCGACAGGTTGCCCGCGAGCCCGAGCTCGTACAGCAGCGTGGCCAGTGGGATCCCGTAGGTGACGGGCGGCATGAGGATCGGCAGCAGGAACATCAGGTACACCACGTTGCGCCCCGGAAATGTGCGCCGGGCCAGCACGTACGCGGCCGGCGCACCGATCAGCACGGAGATGCCGACCACCAGCAGCGCCACCTCGACGGTCACCGTGAGCACCTGCAGCAGGCGGAACTCCTCCCAGGCCTGGCCGTACCAGTCGGTGGTGAAGCCCTCGGGGAGCCAGGTGTCGAACCAGCGCCGGCCGAAGGAGTTGACCAGCACCGATCCGATCACACCGGCGACGTTCAGGAAGAAGAAGATCACCGCACCCCAGAGCAGCCAGGCGACCGGGGTGGCGCGTACGCGCCTTCGGCGGGGTGGCCGCGAAGCGGGTGCGGACGGATCCAACACGGTGGACATCAGCCCTTTCCTCCCGCCGTCGAGCCGGTGTACAGCAGCGAACGGGCACCGAGCACGACCGCGATGACGATCAGCTCGACCGCTCCCATGACGATGGCGATCGCCGAACCGAGCGCATAGTCGAACTGTTCGTAGGCGGCCTGGTACGCCGCGATGGAGATGACCCGGGTGGACCCGGACGGATCGCCGACCAGTACGGCCGACGGGAACACCGCGAACGCCAGCACGAACGTCAGGCAGAAGGTGGTGGCGAGCCCGGGCGCCAGCAGCGGCAGGGTGACCCGGCGGAACCTGTTCCACCAGCCGGCTCCCAGCGTCGCCGCGGCTCTCTCCAGGCTCGGGTCGATACCGGACAGGTAGGAGAGCACCAGCAGGAAGGCGAACGGGAACCCGGTGATGACCAGCGACATCACCACACCCCAGTAGTTGTGCGTCAGCTCCAGCGGCGCGTCGACCAGTCCCGTCGAAACCAGGGCCCGGTTGAACCACCCGGTGGGCCCGAGGAAGTTGAGCAACCCCTGGGCCGTCAGCACGGTGCCGAGCGTGATGGGCACGACCAGCGCGGTGGTGACCAGCCGCTTGCCCCGGAACCGGCCCCGCATCCGGTATGCGATGGGCACCGAGGCGAGCACGTTGGCCAGCGCGACGGGCAGCGCGATCCACAGCGTGGTGCCGATGGTGTCGCGCTGGAAGGTGTCGGTGAAGAACGCCCGGTACGCGGAGAGCGCGTCGCCTTGCCCGGGCTGGAACGACAGCGCCACCCCGTAGCCGAAGGGGTAGACGAACAGCCCGAGTACGAAGATCGCCGCGGGCACCAGCAGCAGCAGCTGGCCGTCGACTCCACGCTCGGCCAGCCGGTGCCGCAGCGCCGGCCGGGCGCCGGGCGGCACGGCACCGGCGGTGAGGCCGTTCCCGGTCCCGGTGGCGGACTGCGTGGTGACGGTCGTCATCGGCTCGCTCCGGCACTCACGGCCGGCGCTCGCCGGGCGGACGCCGCGACGGAGCCCGGTTCGCCCGCCACGGCGTCCCGATCAGCGGGGAAGACCAGCAGGTGCGCAGGGTCCACGGCGACGCTGATCCGGTCGCCCGGTACGGGCCGGCACGCGCTGCCGGCACGGATGTGCAGGTTGGTGCCGCCGTCGGTGCGGGCCTCCACCGCGACCTCGCGTCCCTGGTACTCGACCACCTCCACGGTGGCCGCCACGGCGTCCGGTGCCTGCGGGCTGCCGATGCGCAGATTCTCCGGACGTACCGCCGCGATGGTCTCCGTGCTGCCGGCGAGCGTGCCGACCGCCGTCCCGGTCAGCCGGAGGCCGGCGCCTTCCACTGTCACGTGGTCGCCGGCGCGGCCGGTCACCCGCAGCGGCAGCAGGTTGCGGAAACCCATGAAGTCGGCGACGTGCCAATTGCTCGGCCGATCGTGCAGGTCTTCCGGTGTGCCGACCTGCTGGACCCGTCCGCCTCGCAGCACGACCAGACGGTCGGCCAGCGACAGCGCCTCCTCCTGGTCGTGCGTGACATAGATGGTGGTGAGGCCCAGCGACTGGTGCAGGCGGCGGATCTCCGTACGCATCTCCAGCCGTAGCTGCGCATCCAGATTGGACAGGGGCTCGTCCATGAGTACCAGAGACGGCTCGAGCACGACCGCACGGGCGATGGCGACCCGCTGCTGCTGTCCACCGGACAACTGCCCGGGCAGTTTGCCGGCCTGCTCCTCGAGATGCACCAGCCGGATCGCCTCCGCCACGCGCCGCTTGATCTCCGGGCGCGGCAGGCGGCGCATCTGCAGGCCGAAGGCGACGTTCTTGCGGACCGACATGTGCGGGAACAGCGCGTAGTTCTGGAACACCATGCCGAAACCGCGTCGTTCCGGCGGCAGCGTGTCCAGCCGGGTGTCGTCGCGGAAGATGCTGCCGGCAGTGAGGGGGACGAGCCCGGCCAGACAGTTCAGCGCCGTGGACTTGCCGCAGCCGGACGGGCCGAGCAGGGCGATGAACTCGCCCTGTGTGATAGTCAGGCTCAGGCCGGTCAGCGCGTCGTGGTGGGCGAAGCGGCGCGACACACCGTCCAGGCGCAGCTGCTCGAAGCGGCGGTCCGTGGTGGTCACTTGCCGACCTGCCGATCGAACTCGGCGAACATCTCCTGGATGGTGCCCGCCTCGAATGACGGCACGACGGGGCACTGCTCGATGAGCGGTCGGTAATAGTCGGGCCGGTCGAACTTGTCGAACACTTCGCGGCTGCTCGGCGGCGCCTTGGACAGGTCGACGCCTTCGATGGCCCACCCCGTGTACAGGTAACCCTGGTCCGCTGTGATCGCCTGCTGCTCCGGGGTGAGCATGAACGCGATCAGCTTGCGGATGACGTCCTGCTTACGCTGGGACAGCCCTTTGGGCATCAGGACGTAATGCGCGTCGGCGATCCAGGTGAAGGTGCCGCAGTCCGCTTTGCCGGCGGTAACCGCGGTGCCGGGCGCCACGACCTTGACGTCGGGCGGCACCGTGCCCAGCGCCCGCGGGTTGAGGTCCCAGCCGGTGCTGCTGACGACGACCTTCGAGGAGCCGTTGGCCAGGTTCTTCATGGTCTCACCGGTGCTGGAGGCCAGCGTCACGTGGGGCTTGAGCAGCTTGAGGTAGTTCCAGGTCTTCGTCCACTTCGCCGGCGGCAGCTCGTTCTCGCCGAAGTGGTGTGCCAGGGCCATGAGCAACGCGCGGCCGGGGCCGGACTTGGCGGGCAGGGCGTACTGGAAGCGTTTCGGGTTGGCCCGCGCCCAGGTGAGCAGCGATTCCCAGGACGTCGGAGGGTCGGTCACGTCCGCCGCGAATTCCAGCAGTGGACCGTTGGGGTTGTAGTTGATGGTCACGGCGTACGTGCCGGCGAGATTCTGCGCGGCCCGGGCGCCGGCGAGGTAGTTCTGCTGGCCGGGGATCGCGCCGACCGGGTCCAGCAGGTTCTTGCTGACCGTCGCGGCGTACCCGTCGATGCCGGTGAGGACCATGTCGATGTCCGTGCGGCCCGCCTTGAACTGGGCTTCGAGCTTGCCGGGCATTTGAGTAACATCGGTCTTGCTCGCGGTGTAGGCCTTCAGCTCCTGCGGATAGGCCTTCTGGAAGTTCTTGATGATCTGCTCGGTGAGCTGCAGGTTCCCGGCGACGTCGACGATGTTGAGGGTGACGGGTCCAGCGCCGTCGCCGCTGCGGGAGGAGGGGCCACCGCATGCGGTTGCGGTGAGGGCCAGCGCGAACGCTGCGGCCACGAGGCCCGCACGGTGGAGGGGGGAAGCCATGCTGTACCTTTCCGGTGCTCAGGGGTCGGCAGGACGGCGTGCGTTAGGGGCTGGTGGCGCGGGCCTGCGGTTACGCTCACGCCTCGATGAGATGACGACGGCGCGGCCGTCTGAGTCGGGTGGTTTCGCCCGGGAGATCAGTCGACCGGTCCGGGCACGCCGGTGGAGCCACGGACCATGAGCTGGGCGGGCAGTTCCCGCCGGCGTGCCACGGCGGGGTCCTCACTGCGCATGATCTCGAGGAGGAGATCGACACCGACCCGGCCGATCTGGTCTTGCGGCTGCGCGACGGTGGTCAGCGGCGGGCTCACCATCTCGGCCATCGCGATGCCGTCGAAACCGATGATGCTGATCTGCCCGGGCACGTCGATGCCGCGGTCCGTGAACCGGCTCAGCATGCCGAGGGCGATCAGGTCGTTGTAGGCCATCACGGCGGTGACACCAGCGGCGAGCACGAGGTCCGCCGCGGCCACCCCGCCGGCGAACTGCGGTGCCACCGTGCCGACTTCGACCAGATCCACCTCCTGCGCGGCGGCGGCGCCGCGCAGGGCCCGTACCCGCTCCCGGTTCGACCAGGAAGCGCGGGGCCCAGCCACGTATGCCACCCGGCGGTGGCCCAGCGCGGCGAGGTGGCTCACGGCCTGCCGGACGCCGGCGAGGTTGTCGATCGTCACTGCGGGAATCCGCCCACTGCGCCGGTTGATCAGCACGAGCGGGGTCGCGCCCACCAGGGCACGCAGGTCGTCCTCGCTCATCCGCGGCGCGCAGAGCAGGATGCCGTCCACCTGCTTGGTCAACGCCCGTACGAGTGCCGCCTCCTCGACCGGGTCCTCGTTGGCGTCGGCGAGGAACACGGAGTACTCGAAGTCCCGGGCACGGGTCTGCACACCCTTGACCACCGCGGGAAAGAACGGGTTGGTCAGGTCGGGCACGATCAGGCCGAGGTTGCCGGTGCGGCCGAGGACCAGGCCCTGGGCGGTCGGGTTGGGCTGGTAACCCAGCTCGGCGACCGCTCGCTGCACCTTCTCCCGGGTCGGCGGCCGGACCAGGTCCGGCATGGACAGCGCGCGGGAGACCGTGGCCGGGGACACCCCGGCCAGCTTCGCCACGTCTTTGATCGTCACTGCCATCTGGTGCTCCCCACCGGCCAGCTCCTACGTGGACTCAGTCTGAAATCGTTTTCGGAGCTCGTCAAGGGACTGATTGGTTTCAGGAAGATCACGAAGGTTTCCTTGCTATGAACTGCGGCTTGACGCCATCGTCGTCGGCTCGTAAACCTTGAAAACGTTTACACCGACGCTGCCTCAGGAGGTACGTGTGCGCCGTTTGCACCTGGACGAGGATCGAGCCTTTCCCGCGGAAACCATGGCGAGGGACGCGGCTCGGCGGATCTACGCGGCCACCCGGCATCTCCCGTTAGTGTGCCCGCACACGCACGTCGACGCGGGCCTGTTGGCCGACGACCTGCCGTTCCCCGACCCGGCTCGGCTGTTCGTCACGCCCGACCACTACGTGACCCGCATGATCCACTCCGCGGGCGTGCGGCTGGAGGAACTGGGCATCGACGGCCTCGGCGACCAGGGGAACGCCCGTGCCGAGGCGGACGCCCGGCGCATCTGGCGCACGTTCTGCGAACATTGGCACCTGTTTCGCGGCACACCCAGCCGCTTCTGGCTGACCCACCAGCTCGTCGAGGTCTTCGGCGTGGCCACAGTGCCGTCGGCCGAATCGGCCGACGCGTTGTTCGACGAACTCGTCGACCGGCTGCGCAAGCCGGCATTCTCGCCACGGGCGCTGTTCGAGCGGTTCGGCATCCACCAGTTGGCGACGACCGATTCGCCGCTGTCCTCGCTGTCCGGACATGCACGACTGCGCGCCGCCGGCTGGGGCGGGCGGGTGGTGCCCACATTCCGGCCCGATTCACTGCTGCACGTCGCACACCCGCACTGGATCGCCGAGACCGACGAGCTGGCAGCCCTGACCGGCATGGACACCGGCGACTACGCCGGCTTCGTCTCCGCCCTCGCACACCGGCGCCACGTCTTCCGCGCCGCCGGCGCCCTGGCCACCGACCACGGTCACGCAAGCGCCGACACCACCTCGCTGTCCCCCGCCGAGGCCGCCCGCATCTACACGGCCGCCCGGGCCGGCCGGGCCACCCCGGCGCAGGCGGCCGCCTTCGCCGGACACATGCTCTTCGAGATGGCCCGGATGTCTTGTGAGGATGGTCTGGTCATGCAACTGCATCCCGGAGTACTCCGCAACCACCACCGCGGCATACTCCGCCAGTACGGCCACGACCGCGGCTTCGACATCCCCACCCGGATCGAGTTCACCCGTGCCCTGCGTCCACTGCTGGAGGCCTTCGGGCACACCCCCTCCTTCCGGATGATCGTGTTCACCGTCGACGAGACCACCTACTCGCGGGAACTGGCGCCCTTGGCCGGCGCGTATCCCGCCCTGACGCTCGGCGCTCCCTGGTGGTTCCTCGACAGTCCGCAGGGGCTACGCCGCTACCGTGAAGCGGTGACCGAAACCGCCGGCTTCTACAACACCGCGGGATTCGTCGACGACACCCGTGCCTTCACGTCCATTCCGGCACGCCACGACCTCGCCCGCCGCATCGACGCCGGATACCTGGCCACCCTGGTGTCCGAGCACCACCTCGACCTCGAAGAGGCGATGGACACGGCCATTGACCTGGCATACCGCCTGCCCTTGACCCACTACGGACGCCGCCCGGCCAATGCGCCGGCATTGGTCGATTCCACACCTGTGAGCACCGCTTCCCGTGTCACCGGGAAGCGCTGACCTGTGGTCGGGGCAGCCGGCGGCGACGGCGGCGCCTGCCGGAAGGCGCCGGGACCGCAACCGGTACCGAGCCAGCCGAGAACCGGTGCGGCGCTGTTCGCGTTCCGGCTGCCGAAACCGGCGGGTGCGACGGGCAGCCCATCCGCGCCCTTCGTCAGGCGAACGGCATCCCTGCGCGCGACCGCTGCCGTGCCGACTGGAACGGCTCCCCTGAGCCGACACGCCTCACGGGACTTCTACGCCGGCGTGGCCGACGCCCTGCAAGATCATAATCGCGGAGAGTACCGCAACGATCTTTTTCGGCGAGGTTGAGTCTTACCACGCCTGGGCTCCGTCTTGAGGGGCATGGATGAGACGATGACGGCGGGAATGCCGTGGTGAGCCATGCGCAGGGCCGGTGGACGGAGCCCTCCTCGATGCCGGCCGGACGACAGGATGCCGCGGGCGGCGCGCGGGCCGGCACGACGGCCGCGGCGCTTGACGACGACTTCGCGGCCTTCGTAGGGATTCATCACGCCCGGCTGCTGCACCTGGCCGAACTGATCATCGGTGATGAACACCGCGCGCAGGACCTCCTGCAAGCCGTACTGGCCAAGACCTATCTGCGCTGGTCACGCATCCGTCAGCAGAACCCGGTCGGCTATGTGCGCACGGCTCTGATCCACGCGCGCACCGACTGGTGGCGGCGGCGCTCGTCCTCAGAAACACCCGTGGCGGTTGTACCGGAGCCCCGCAGCATTCCCGACCACGGCGGCCAGGTCGCCGACCGCGACGCGATCCACCGGGCGCTGGCCGTGCTCAACCGCAAGGAACGGGTGGTCATCGTCCTGCGATTCTACGAAGACCTGGAACTGGCTGACATCGCCGCCGAGCTGAACATGCCCATCAGCACGGTGAAGAGCCTCTGCGCTCGCGCACTGACCAAGCTGCGCATCTCCCCCAGCCTGTCCGACATGCACTCCACCGACTCCCTGACCTGAGGAGAAACCATGCACACCACCGAAGACCTGCGGGCCGCGCTGCAGAACCCGCATACCGTGAGCGAACCCAACATCGCGGCAATCGTCGCTCGGGGCCGCCGACGGCGACGAGCCCGGCGCATCCTCGGCGCCGCAACCGCCCTGCTCGTCGTCGGCGCCGCCGCGGCCGCCCCTAACCTGGTGTCCGGCCTGCGCAGGCCGGCATCGGCGCACACGGCCGCCGACACGCAGCAGCACAGCACGGACAACCGATTCCACTACTACCGCAGTATCGGTTACCGGCAGGACTCCCCCGGCAGCCCGCGATGCGGCTACGTACACGAAGCCTGGTACCCCTTCGACAGCCGCCAACCCGGCCGGGCGGTACTGGCAGACGGCGTAGTTCTGCCGGCCCCGGACTGGGCCGGTGACCCCCGCGCACTCGCCGCGCAGCCTCGATGCAGCTACAAGGTCCAGGAAACCGACCGCCTCATGCAAGGAACCACCGGCATGCCCGGCATGCCGGAAAACCGCGGCAGCTGGGGCCAGCCGAGCAAAGAGTTCATCGCCGCGCTTCCGGACACCCCCGAGGCGCTGCTGCAACACGCCGTCACCGCAGTCGTGAACGACCCGGTCAACCAACAGCAGCGCAAGTCACTCACCGATCCGAGCTCCAACCTGCGGTACGTGTACGCGTTCGGCAGCCTCGCGGACCTCATCAGCAGCGACTACCCCGACGTGACCCCACAGGTGCAGGCAACCACCTTGCAGGCGATGCTGCTCATCCCCGGAGTCCGCAAAGACTCCTCGATGAAAGACCTTCTCGGCCGTACCGGCATCGGGCTGGTCGGGCCCGCGGAGAAAGGCGAGTCCCCCCGCGACGTCGTCACCTACATCATCGATCCGCAGACCGGGCAGTACCTCGGCGCCAGCTACACCGGCGGACGCTCCGCCAGCACGTCCACGACCGTCGACGACACCACCACCCGCCCCGGCGAATAGCCACCTACCGACGTAGCCGGACCGACTTACCGGCAGTTCGTCAAGTCGCCGATCCGTACCGTCCTGCGGCGCGGTATCGACCGCGGCGAGCTACCCCCAAACTGACCCCGACGAGGTCATCTCAGTGCCCTGTCGGCGTTCTCGCGGCGTGGTGCAGGGTGTCCGGCGGGGGCGACGCGAATCCGCGGCATTCCGGGCCGCAGGGTGGCGATCGCCCTGAGCGCGGCCGCGGCACTGGCGGCCGGAGTGGGGGTCACCGCTCGGACGATGGCCCCGGCGGATCAGCTCGGCGATCCTGGAGTGCAGGTGCGGCTTGGTGGTGCCGCGGCCAAAGCGCCGCGGCACCACCAGCCACCGCTCAGAGCGGGACAAGCGACCGGTCGGCGAGCAGCACGGGTGAGTCGTACACCGGCACGCCGGTGAAGGTGTACGTGGCACCCGACCTGGACCACGACCCGTCCGGAATGTCGTAGACCTCCGCGGTCCGCAGGTCGACATAGACCGGGTCGGTGAAGTTGCCGGCGGGCACGGTGACCGTGGCGAACTCGCGGGTGGTGCCGGCCGAAGGGATGCCCTCCTGGCCGCCCCGAAGCCACAGGGCGACCGCCTGACGGCCGATCGCGTTGCGGAAGGTGTGCACGGCCGCGTCGCGCCCGTCGACGGTTGCGCCACTGGACCTGGTCGGCGTCAGCCTGCCGTCCAACACCGAGGCGGCCGCCTGGATGGAGTAGTACGCCGGCTTGGCATACCGGACGGCGCGTGTGTCGTCGTGGATGCGCAGCAGGCCCTTGTCGTTGATGCCCGCCGGGGGCGCGCCGTAACGCATGTCGGATATCCCGAACACATTCGTCGGCACCCCGTTGCCCAGGTCGGCGATGAGCCGGCGCAGGTCCCACTTCGCCTGGCTGACCGGGGTCCACGGCTGCTCGGCGAGCGCTCCCGTACCGCCGGAGCGGCTCGGCGCGCCGCCCTCACCCATGCGCAGGCTGACGCCCGGTGCGATGCCGGCCAGCCGGCCACGCACCTTGGCGATCTGGTCGTACAACGCCTTCTGGTCGGGGTTGTAGCTGTACGCGTGGTAGGTGACTGCGGTGACCAGGTGCAGTTTGCCCAGCTCGGCGAGCCGGCTGAGCACCTGCTCGGGGTAACTGGGATTGCCCCACAGCCCCGCAGCGGCAACGCCGTAGATGCGCGCGTTCGACTGCGCCGCCCGGATCCGCCGCGCGGTGAAGATCAGGAAGTCGGCGTACTGCTCCGGGGGCACCTGGTCCCGCAGGTCCGGTTCGTTCCACACCTCCCACTCGTCCACCGCACCGCGGAACTCGGTCACCAGCGCGTCGACGTAGTTCCCCCAGGCGGTCAGCCCTTCGCCCGTGGGTAGCCGGCCCCCCGAGCCGATCTCACCGCCCGCGCTGCCGTACACCGCCGGATTGCCGTACGACACGCTCAGCCACGGACGGACACCCCGTGCCGTGGCGTCGTCGACGACCGAGCGGAGCCACCCGAAATCGTAGACACCCCGGGTGCGCTCCGTCTTGGCCCAGCCGGTCTGCATGCGGATGCCGGTGGCGCCCAGCGGATCGAGGTAGCGGCGGTAGGACGCGTAGTCGGTGTAGTCCCGATCGAGGGTCTCGCCGCCGACCGACACCGAGGAGGCGCCGATGGCGCCCGCGTCCCGCGGCCGGACGACACCCAGAGAGGGCCATGATGCCGCGGCAGCCTCGGCCTCGATGCGGACGTCGTCGACCCACACGGCGCCGACGCCCGATCGGGAGACGGTGATCTGCAGGTGGTCCAGCGTGTCCACCGGCGACCGGAAGGTGAGGCCCGAGGCGAGGAGCCGGCCGTCGAGATAGACCGTCGCCGTATCGGTGGCGGGGCGAGCAACGATCCGCAGGTCGTACCACCGGTCAGCGGTGTAGCCGCGCAGTGTGGTGCGCTGCGCACCCCGGTAGCTGTACCAGTTGGCGGAGTCGTCGAGCGCCACGGTGACCGCCCGGCCCTGAGGGCCGTCGAGGTGCACCCCGATCACCGCCGAGGACTGTTCGGCCCGCAGCCGCAGACTGACCACCACCGGGTCGGACGTGGCCGCGAAGCTGCGGCCGGCGAGCGTGGAGGTCGACGCCGACGTGTCGGTCAGTCGCAGGCTGCGGTCTCTGGTCGCGGGCAGCTCGGCCACGGCTGCCTGCCCGCCGGAACCGGTCCACCCGGCCGGCAGTGCGCCGATCGCGGTGCTGTCGAACTCGTCGTCGGCACTGGGCGCCGCGGCGGCCGGCGCGATGCCCAGGGCTGCCGCGGTCAGAACTGCGACGCCGGCGGCCAGCCAGCGCCGGTGGTGAAGGAGAAACACGGAGCGACCTCCTGAACGGGAAAGGTGTCAGGACTGCGCGACCGGTCCCGTCGCGGTGCGTGCGGTACAGCCGGATCGGCGGCCGTCCCGGCACTGCTTCCGGAACGACGCGCCGACCGCGTTTACGGCACCGCGGACCGGCGCTGTTTCATACCGGTCCGATGGCCACCTGGTTTAGCGGTGCCGCATGAACGGCTGTCGGGCTGCTCGTTCGACCGTCCAGTGACGGCCTGTCGCCGCTGAGCGATGCCTCGCCGCATTCCCGGGCCGGCTCCCAGTCCTGGATCTGCTTCCAGCCTCGGGCCGCTTGATCCACCCAGTCTCTCAACAGGCGACCCTTAACCGTCAGCCGCACCAGTCGAGTGTGGCGATCCAGGAGACGGTTGCCGAAACTCTGCTCCAACCGGCGAATTCGCACCGAGAGAGCCGGCTGTGTGATGTCGAGCCGGACCGCCGCCCGCGTGAAGCTGAGCTCTTCGGCGAGTACGCGGAAGGCGATCACGTCGCCCCAGTTGATCCCGGCTTGCCCGGCCCAGCGGTGATCAGCCTTCTTCACGGCTCTTCCTCCCACTTGCACCCAGGTACCCACGTCCTGTGGTTGCGATGGAGATCCCTCCGGGACGCCCGGCGTAACAGGAATCGGAGGATCTGTCACGGCCGGTGGGAACCTGGCCCCGGCAGAGCGGTCATCGCGTCGCCGGTATCGCGCGGCTGGGAGCCGGGTCGGCGGGCCATGACGAGCCGGTCCTCTGATGCGGGGAGCGGGTGCTGCAGCCGATCTGGAGCCAGCCGACGACCGGTCCGGTGCCGAGGGCGTTGCTGCTACCGAAATCGGACGGCGCGACAGGGAGCCCGTCGGTGTCCTTGGTCATCGGGACCGCTGATTCGGCATCGGAGGTGACCAGGAGATTCACGTCTTGGGAAGGGATCCTGGGGTTGATGAGGAAGCTGATGCCGCCGCCCTCGTGCAGGGGTGGCCCGGCGACATCCACTGCGGCGCTGACACCGATGAGGCGCCCGGCGGGGCATCCCTCTGCTCGGGTCTCGATGAGGGTGGTGGGAACGCCGTGCCGGCGTAGCGCCTTGTGCAGTCCGTCGATCTGGTCGAAGTCGGCGATGTCGTCGATCGTGACCTTGACCAGGCCACTGGGCATGACGTCGACCGCGTAGGCCTCGGGTGTTTGCACATTCACGCCCACGGCGAGAGCGGCGGTGACGGTGACGGTGACGGCCAGGGTCGCCCACGCCCAGCGGTGCCCATGTCGGCGGCGTACCGGGGCGGGCCCGGCAGTGTGGGCGCAGTCGTGGTCGCGGCGGTAGGCGTCGACCACGTCGAGCAGTTCGGGAAGCAGGCGGCTCTGGAAACCGGTGAGCGGTTCGGTGGGGGGCATCAGGAGACCTCCGTACGGGCGAGCGATACAGCGGTGGGGGCGGGCGTGGCAGCGCTGAGCAGGGCACGTAGTCGACGGCGAGCGCGACTCAGGCGCATCCGGGCGGTCGCGGGCCGGATACCGACGACGGCTGCCGCCTGGCTCGGATCGAGCCCGTCGAGGCTGACCAACTCCAGCAGCTGCCGCTCGTCGTCGCTGAGCTGGTCCATCACCGTGGTCAGGGTGTGGGCATCGCGCGCGGCGTCCAGCTGGCGTTCGAGAGTGTCGTAGTCGTCGGCCTGCAACAGCCGACGTCCGGACAGCCGGCCGACAGCTTGCGCTTCTCGAGCCCGTCGGCGGCGCTGCTGCGCGGCGACGTTGGCGGTGATGCCGTACAGCCACGGCACCGCCTTACCGCGGCTGGGGTCAAAGCGTTGCGCTGTCTCGATCACGGTTACGAACACCGTGGCCACCACGTCCGCGACGTCATCGGCCACCTGAAGGCGCCGTACCGCGGCGGCCTGCACCCGTGCGACGTGGCGCCGGTAGAATTCCTCGAACGCGGCCGGATCGGTGGACAGCCGGGTCAGCAATTGCTCGTCGTCTACCTCACGCATCGCGCCTCCGCAGCCGAAACGATCTTCATACCTATGACTTCACCGCAGCGACGTCAGCGCAACGGGTCAACCTCTACCTCACGGAGGCCCTGTCTTGCGATGGAGACCTCCGCGCCCAGCCTCGCGTAGCCGCCGGGCCGTGCTCCGCGCGAGTGGTCGCGGTTCCAGAGGCCGAGCACAGCCTCGACCAACCGACGGCTCTCCGGCGGCTCCGCTATCGATAATCGCGGCGACATAATTCGTGAGCCAAGGCGGTTACCGCTTCGTCACCCACAGCTGAAACTCATTGATAACCTTTCCTATATAACTGCTGTTCAGCGCCAGAACCTCGTCCCTGATGGCACTTAAAATATTCCTGAATTCACTGCGGGCGATTCGACTCCGGGAATTGTTGTGGCTAATCTGGCGCCGCCGCACTTAGCGAGTGGCGGCAATCCCGGACCCCGAACCACGGAGTTGTCATGCCCGTTCCGCACCATGCCATCACCGGCGCCGCCGGCCCCCGGCGGCGCCGGCGTTTGCTGATCACGGCAGCCGTCTTGGCCGCCGTCGCCACGCTGGGCGCGACCGCCCGTACCGTTGCCTTCGCCGGCGACAAACCGGCGGTCAACTCCGTGGTTCTGCTGGATGCCACAAGCAACCAACGGATCGCCGGCCGGGCCCCGCTGGGTGCGGAGGAGACGGTCGATCTGGCGGCGTTGCGCACCCGCGAACTGAGCGTCCAGGCGCTCACCTCCGGGCAAGTGGGCAGCGTGCGTTTCGAGGTGGACGGTCGGACCACCCGAATCGAGAACCACCTGCCTTACGTACTCAACGGCGACGCCGCCAAGGGAACCGACTTCCTGCCGTGGCGCCCGGCTCCCGGCCGGCACCGCCTGGTGATCACGCCGTACAGCAAGGACGGCGCGAAGGGTCGCAGCGGCGATCCCGTTCGCATCACCCTGGTCGTCACCGATGGCCGTTCCTCGGTTCCCGAAGCGACCAAACCGACCCCGACCAAGCCGACCGCCAAGCCGGACAAGACCAGCCCTGCGAGTACGCCGCCGGCGCCCCCCGGAGCCACCGGGCTGCCGGTGGGCCGGATCGCCGGCGCCGGCATCGGCGGGCCGACCTGGTCCGCCGGCCAGCTGGCACCGACGCAGGGCGGACGGCACCTCTACGTCAGCGGCAACGGCAACGACAAGGCGGACGGCCGGACCCCTGCCACCGCGCTGCGCACCCTGCAACGCGCCGCCGGCATGACCCGCCCGGGTGACACGGTGGTGATCGGCAACGGCACCTACTCCGCGCCAGGCAGGCAGTTTGTACTCGGTATCGACCGATCCGGCACCGCCGACAAGTGGATCACGTACGCCGCCGCGCCGGGCGCCACCCCGAAGATCAAGGCCGCGGGCTGGCAGGGGATCGCGGTCAACGCCCGGTACATCACCGTCGCGGGTCTGACCGTGCAGGGGCCGACCGACCTGCTGACGGATAGGCAGAAGGACGCCGCCCGCAAGGGCGACCTCAAGGATCCCATGATCAATACGAGTTGCATCGCGGTGTCCGAGCCGTTCGGCGGTGGCGAATCGACCTACCCGCACCACGTCCGAATCCACGGCAACACCGTGTCAGACTGCCCCCTGGTCGGCATCGGCGCGCTGCGCGCCGACTATGTCGAGGTAACGAACAACCTGGCCTTCGGCAACGCGAACTGGTCGCCGTTCGGCGGCAGCGGCATCTCCCTGTTCCAGGCGTGGAACTCCGACAACAGCACCGGCATCAAGATGATCGTGCGCGGCAATGTCACCCGGGACAACGGTTCGTTCGTCAAGTGCAAGTGCAGCCGCTTCACGAAGATCACCGACGGTAACGGCATCATCGTCGACTCGTTCGACAACAAGGAATCAAAGGTCAAGATCCCGTACCGCGGTCGCACCCTGGTGGAGAACAACATCACGTACAACAATGGCGCGCGCGGCATCAACGTCTTCCACAGCGACCACGTCAGCGTCGTCAACAACACCGTCTACCACAACGGCGCGCAGCCTTCGATCCGGAACAACCTCGACGTCAACAAGGCCAATGACGTTCAGGTGGTGAACAACATCCTGGTCAGTGGCCGAGGTGACATCACCGCTGCGACCGCGTCCTCAACCGCCCGGGTCACGTTCGATTCCAACCTCATCGTCGGCAGGACCAACATTTCGGATCCCCGTCGGCTGACCGGCGACCCGAAACTGGCCAACCCGGCCAAGGACGACTTCCGGCTCAAGAAGGGTAGCCCGGCCATCGACAGCGGGACGGGAAGCATCGCCGCGCGGACCGATGCCAGCACCGCGTCGCGCACCGGCCCTGTCGACCGGGGCGCCCTCGAATTCCGCTGAGAAGACGGCGGCGGCGATCGTCACCCGCCAGCGCTATCGGTCGTCGAACCGCCGTCGGACACAACCACCCGGGATCATGTGGGCCCACCGATGGCCGACGGCACCCTGGTTCTGCACGAGGTCGTGTCCGGTGGCACCGTGGTGCCACCGGACTCGGCTGCGGCGGGCGGCAACCTTCGCGCAGATGGGGACCTACCGGTTCGATGAGAAGGCCGCGTCGAACGCCGCCGCCGGCGCCTCGAACGCCAACCGGCGAACGAATGCCGAAGCTTGGTCAGACGCGCAGGAGCCGATCATCTGTGTTCGTGGAAGGGTGCTGTGGCGCGGCAGTCGGGAGCCGGATCGTGATGGCGGTGCCGGCGCCTTCGTGGGAGTCGACGTCGACGGTCCCGCCGTGGCGTTCGACGATGGTCGCCACGATGGCCAGGCCGAGTCCGGTGCCGGGGACGGCCCTGGCGGGTGGCGTTGCCGGCGCGGAAGAATCGGTGGAACAGGTAGGGCAGGTCCGCGGCGGCCGGTGTGACCACCTGGGATACGGACTCGATCAGTGCGGCGAGGTCGACCGGTTCGGGGATGAGCACGAGCTGGCCGGCCTCGATCCGGGACATCAGCAGCAGGTCCTCGATGAGCCGGCGGAGTCGTTCGACGTTGCGGTCGATCACGCTGAGCATCTTGTCCTGGGTCGTGGTCAGCGGCCCGACGTCCTCGTCGAGGATGACCTCCAGATACCCGGCCACGCTGGTCAACGGGGTACGCAACTCGTGGGAGACCGTGGCGAGGAATTCCGTCTTGGCCGCGTCCACCTCCTGCAGGCGGGCCACCAGTTCGCTCGCATGCTCGAACAGCCTGGCCTGGGTCAGGATCCGCCCTAGTTCGGCCGCGAGCATGCTGATCAGGTGCACCTCGTACGGGCGCCAGGCCGCCCGTCCGTCCCGCCGGATACCGGTCAGGTGCCCGACCGGTTCGGTGCCCTCGCCGAACGCCACCGTGATCACCGGCCCGGCCCCGGCCGTTCGCAGCGCGACGAGCTCTTTCTCGGAGGGCTGCGGGCCGCTGTCGGGGACGGCGACGAAGGCCATCGACGGGCCGACCGCGAGCCACTCCACGGGTATGGCGGCCAGCGGGCTCACGTCCCCGGCGGCGTCCGGGGCACTCCAGACGTGCGGCCCGGACGGCCCCTCCTCGTCCGGGACCAGCCGGATCACCGCGTGGTCCGCGTCGACCAGTTCGCCCGCCGACTGCGCGGCCGCCACGACCGCGTGCGTCCGCGAGAGGTGCTGGCGCACCGCCGCGCTGTGCTGCTGAAAGGCCCGGAGCATGTCGCGCTCCGTGGCTGCCTCGTCGGCGGCGGCGTTCAGCGCGGTGGCGACGGTGTCGACCTCTGCCGGGGCCTCGGTGAGCGTCACGCGCGCGTCATGATCGCCCCGGCCCATCCGGTCGAGGACGCGGAGCATCTGAGCCAGCGGGGTGGTGATGCGCCGGGTCATCGACCGGCCGATCCGCGCACCCAACAGCACACCCACCGCGACGGTCCCAGACCTTCCCCGCCGGGTCGAACAGGCACGGCAGGCGCCGACTCTCCCGGAATGTTCAGAGCCCGGTACAGGACCCGCAGAGGCTCAACAGCTACAGCAGCCGGGCCGCCCTCGGCGCCGCCCCACCGCTGCGCTCGCTGCTGCCGAAGCTGTTCGGCCCGGTCTCCGTGGTCAGCGCCTACGTCGGCAGCGGCCTCCACGGGGATCGGCGCGCAGCCCCGGCTGGCCGTGACTACCCCGGTGCGGCACGCCACAGACGCCGATCGTGAAGCCACGAGGGCAGCCGCCGCGCCCGGCCGTCCAGCTACACCGATGGCCCGGGGCGCGCCCACTGGACGGGCGGCCCGCGTCAGTCTCGATCGTCCGACGTGAGCACCCGTCAGTAAGGGCCGGCCAACAAGACGATCGTCACGGCGCCGACGCCGCCTCGATGATGTGCCGCAACGCGGCCAGGTCCTTGGCGTTGGCCCGCCGCATCGCCGCGGCCAGCGCGGGAGATGCGACCCGCGCGAACCCGGAGGGCGTCCCACGGTTGCGTAACGTCATCAGCGTGCCGGCGTCGTGGGCGCGCCATGTGTAGGTCGTCTCCATCGGGAAAGGGCCCTGCGCCGTGCGCATCACCAACCGCTCCCCCGGTACGAACTCGACGAACTCGTACGTGTAGGCCAGCCGCCGGCCCAGGAAGTGCGCGACGAACTCCACCCGCGAACCGACCGCGGCCGGCGCGGGTGTCTGCCACCGCACGGACTCGATGTTGGCGTACCACCGTGGCGCGTTGTCCGGATCGGCCGCGTACGCGGCCACCCGGTCCGGCTCGGCGTGGATCACGATCTCGGAGATCACGTCGACGGTCACCCCCTCAGTGTCGCTCCGCGGCGCAGCCGGGTGCACCGATCGAACCCCCATCCGCCCGCGCGACGCTCACGCCAGCCGCAGACGAGCGCGACCGCGTGATCAACTTGCGCGACGCGCTGCGGTGACGGCAGCCCGGGCGGCAGGCTGGCGAGAAGCAGCATTCGACTGCGAAGGGAGCAGCCATGGCAGGCCGTACGATGACCGGCAATACCGCCGTCGCGGGCGAGACCGCCACTCGTCCCGAGCCTCACGGTGCCACCCGGCACGCCGTGTTCGTCCAGCTCAACGACCCCACGGGAAACAGCGTGCTGGCGTACCAACGCTCGGGTGACGGCAGCCTGCTGGAGGCGGGCCGGTATCCGACCGGCGGCAACGGCGGCGCCGCCCTCCAGGCGCCCGTCGACGCGCTGGCGTCCCAGGGATCCCTCGTCTACGACCAGCACCACCGCATGCTGTACGCGGTCAACGCGGGCAGCGACACCCTGACCGTGTTCGACGTCGACGGCGCCCGGCTCACCCGCCGGCAGATCATCGACTCCGGCGGCGCGTTCCCGGTGAGTATCGCCGCGCACGGCAACCTCCTGTACGCCCTCAACGCCGGCGACGACGGGACGGTGCAGGGTTTCCGGATCACTCCCGACGGGTTGGCACCGCTGCCCGGCTCGCGCCGGTCCCTGCGCCTGGGCAATACCAACCCACCGGTGTTCATCAGCGCCCCGGCACAGATCGGCATCAGCCCGGACGCGCGGCATCTGGTGGTCACCACCAAGAACCACAACGCGATCGACGTGTTCCTGCTCGACTCCGACGGGTGCCCGCAGGGAGAGCCGGTCGTCACCGCCACCGCGAATCCCGTACCGTTCTCGTTCGCCTTCACCGATCAGGGCATCGCAGTGACCGAGGTCGTCACCTCCTCGGTGACGCACTACCAGCTCCACCGCGACGGCACCCTGACCCCGCTCAGTTCGGTGGCCGACGGTCAAGCCGCCCTGTGCTGGATTCAACCACTGGGCGGCAGGCTCTACGGCGCGAACGCGGGCAGCGGCACCATCACCGCGTTCGACCTCTCCCGCGACGGCGGTGTCGCCCTGTCCGGCCACGACGGCGGTGTCGTGGCCCAGCCGGGTGGAGCCCCCATCGACATGGCAGCCAGCGGTGACTACCTCTACGTCCAGAACCCCGTCTCCGGCCGTCTCGACGGATACCACGCCGCAAGGGACGGCACGCTGCGCCAGGTCGCCACCGTCACCGGCCTACCCGTCTTCGCCGACGGCAACGGTATGGAAGGCATCGCGGCCAGCTGACCGCCGCGGGTTGGCGCGAAACGCGCCTTGTCTGCGGCAGCGGGCGGCCAGGTGCTGGAGATGCACCTCGTCGGCGATGGCCGCGCCCGTACGGTCCGGCAGGATCACGTCGGTGATGAGCAGGTCCACGTCGTCGAATTCGGTAGGCAGCGCGGAGTCGGCGTCGGATACGGCGGCGGTGCGGTAGCCGTGGCGGCGGAATAGCGCTCGGCCGGCGGGATCAATGGCCTCGACATATGCGGTAATGCCTGCAGCATCGAGATAGGCGTGGTGGTGCCTGAGAGGCTCGTACCCAGCCCGCAACGCTGCCGTTCTGGTCGCACGGCCAAGAAAGGCCAGTTCACCCTCGTCGCCCCGATCCAACCGGTCACGACCAGCGGTCCTGACCTCCAGCCCAAACACGAAACAGACCTAACGCGCACTTATAGCTCCCTCACGGTGCCGACTGGGCAGCTGGGCTTGGTGCCTCGGCGTTGTCCGGGTCGGAGCTGAGTGGCTCGCGGCAGATCCAGAGATGTGCGGGTGGCACGTTGCGCCAGACGATCGGACTGCGCGTCACCTCGCCGAACGTCGCGGTAAGACGCCGGCGGAACTGCCTTGCCGCCGGCAGCGGCCGGACCGGGACAGTGATGACCGTGGCGAAGGTGCCGTGCGGGTGCAGTACCTGGGCGACCCCGCTGAGGATCTGCTCCTGGGCTGGCGGTGGTATCAGTGACCAGGGCAGAGCGCTGATGATCAGGTCGACGGGTCCGATGCCGACGTCGTTGAGCAAGCGGGGCAGGTCGGCGGCGTCACCGTGGATGACGTTCAGCGCGGGCCACGCCTGGGTCAGGTAGGCCGCCATCGCGGTGTTGCGTTCGACCGTGCAGAACGTGCTGCCGGAAGGCAACCAGGACTGTATGGCGCGGGTGATGGTGCCGCTGCCGGGGCCGAGTTCGACGACGGTGCGTGGCGCGCGGGCGGTGTCGATCAGGCCGGCGGCCTGTGCCGCCAGGGCCCGGCCGGTCGGGGCGATAGCGCCGATCTCGCGGGGCCTGCGCAGCGCGGCCAGGAGAAACCAAGTCGTGCCGCGCGACTGAGCAGTCTTGGTCTGGATGCTCTGGGGGCTGGGTTGATGCTGGGCCGTGGTCACGGTGATGCCCTTCTGTCGATCTCGGACGCGGCGGTCAGCGATTGACTCACTGCGTGACTGCTGGCCGCCCGGGCCGGCGCCTCCGGCCGGCCGGTGAGGTGCAGCAGCGTGACACCGCCGATGATGAGGACGATCGCGGTGATCTTGCGGGCGGTCATCGCCTCGCCGAACAGCGCTGCGCCGATGATGGCCAGCGCTGCCGTACCGACTCCCGACCAGATGGCGTAGGCGACGCCGACCTCGATGCCGGCCTTGAGGGCGCGAGCGAAGCAGACGTAGCTGACGACGTAGAGGGCGGCCGTAACGAGGGTCAGGATTCGGCTGCTCAGACCGTTGGAGGCGGTGAGCGTCGCTGTTGCGATGACCTCGGACAGGATCGCCGCGCTGAGCAGGAGCCACGCCGTCATGGCTGCTTCTGCTGGGTCTCCTGGCAGACCTCGCGCCCGGCATGTCGCGTTGCGACAGCACGCAGTGCTCGCAGCAGCTGGTGGTCGATGGGGCGCTCGGGTGGCCTGTCGGCTCGTTGCGGGACCGTGCTCAGGGTGGCCGCCGGCGAGGACCGTGATGTCGGCTCAGCGGCCAGCCGACGGCGCATCATGGCGTAGCCGTGCAGCAGGAGCCCGAGGTCGTTCGCGTGGATCATCGCGGGTTGACGATGACGGACAGCGACGGCGTACGCCTCGTGCGCGTGACGCATGAGGCCGGCAGACTGCTCCATGTCCAAGGCGAACACGTGGGTATACTCACCACTGTCAATGTGCAATTTGCACCTCCCTTACACGCATTAGTTCAAAAGTACGGCGGATAGAGATCTCTCACGAGCGGAAACGTGTCACGTGGGTTATCCTCGCCAGTGTCAATGTGCAATTTGCACATCCTTTACATGTATTTAGTTCAAAAGTACGGCGGATAGAGCTCTCTCACAAGCGGAAACGTGTTCGGAAATCGAGAGTGGACGGGTATGCATCAGCAAGCCGGACGCCCGGCGCCGGGCTCGGATTTCCTGAACCCGCCATCATGGGTCGGGGTCGGATCGTGGCGGAGTTCCTCGACGCCGGTACGTCGCGCAGTGGCTCGGTGGTCCGCGACCTCGGGATTGTCCTGAATGTACTGTTCCATGCTGGTGCCGATGGACCCGTACGCAGAGCGCCGAGCAGCCCCAGACCGATCACCCATCCCGCCAGCGCTCCGCGCTGCAGCCGCCAGGCCAGCGCATAGGCGTTGCGCAAGGACCGGGTGGCAGCCGCCCGTCCGAGCCGGGTTGCACGAGGCCGGCGCCGAAGTCGCGGCGATCCTGCGGCACCACCGCAGCGATCATCAACAGAACGGCGGTGGCAAGCGGCGGCAGCAGCGGCCACCAGCGATCGCCTGCGTACGGGAACGTGCGCTGGCCCCAGCCGATCGGGGACAGCCAGGCCAGCGCCTCGTGGCCGGCGTCGCCTGCGGCCCGCAGCGCGTACGCAGCTCCGAGCACCAGCGCGACCGAGCCGTAGCCCGCGCGTACGCTGTCAAAGACCTGCGCAGCGACAGCCGTGAGTGAGGTGAAGGTGAGCCCGACGGCCGCGACCGCCGCGCCCAGCAGGACCGAACCGCCGGTCGGCAGGCCGGTGGCAACGGCCACGGCGAGGACGAGTACGCCCACCGCGGTTCGCAACAGCGGCGAGGACGACCGCGGCGGCCAGCGGAGCGCCTCGGCCGACCCGTGCCGATCGGATGAGCTCGGTTCTGGTCAGCTTGCGAGGAAGACCGGGCAGTTGGCGTGCTGAACCATGGCCCGACTCACCGAGCCCAGCATCGTCACTGGGTTGACGCCGATCCCCCGCCGGCCGACGACGACCGCCGCCGCCTGGCGTGAGTAGTCGATCAGCGCCGGTGACGGGTCCGCGTCGACCGTCCGGTGGTGCACGAGAACGCCGTCGATGGTCTCGGTCCGCTCCGAGGACGCGGCGTTGGGCTGTGCGTGCAGCATTACCAGCTCGCATCCGCGCAGGCGGGCTTCGTGCAGGGCGAAGGTGACCGCCGGTGTCGGCGATGCCGGGTTGTCCACGCCGACGACGAGGGGCAGCGCGCCGAATCCAGGCCCGGGTGGCCAGTACGGCATGCGGACGACCATGACGACTCCCGCATGCTGGGCGGCCACTCGATCGCCGACGCTCAGTCCCAGCGTGGTGCCCATCGCGCTGTGCCGGTGTCCGACGACGAGCAGGTTCGCGTTGCCGCCTTCGATGAGCAGCAGCGACGCCGCCGATCCGGTCGCCAGATGGCTGGTCACCGCCACCGCCGGCGCAGCGGCATGCACCCGCTCCGTCACGGTGTGGAGCAGCTGAAGATTGGCATCGTGCGTTGCCTGCCGCCCACTCGCGTGCTGTACGTGCAACAGCCGCAGCTCCCAGCCATGCATTTCCGCTTCGATCGCGGCGTGATCGACCGCCATGTAACTGGCTGGCGAATCATCCACGCCCACCAGAACCGTTCCGGTGACCGTCGCGACCGGGCGCTCAAGAGGCCTGGCCGGGGCCGACTCGCCTGCGGCTCCGAGATACCCGTGGAGAGCATTGGAGTACCGGCTCGGGCGAGAAGGCCCCGCACCAGCACTCCAGGACTCCTGTTGAACGTGATACCTGCCGACGTCACTCATGACCCACCTCCCGCACCAGTTCCGGCTTTTCCCCACTTTCAGCACACCGCTCGGGGCGGTTCACCGGCCAGGGTCATTGGTCCCTCGCTGGGCGGCCCCCGCCCCTGCCCGTCAGCACCGGGGACCACCGGCTTCAGCTGAGCGGACACACGATCCGGGTCCGGTAGTCGGGTTCGCTGGCCGTCCCGGGTAACGCTGTCTGCCGACGGCGCCGCAGCCTTACCGGTCATGATTCCCCCGTTGGCCATGCAGGTACCGACCATGGCCGCGCCTGGAGCATTCAATGCCGACTGCCCGGGCGCGCAGAGGCGTTCTGCCCCATCGGCCAGGCCTTTCGCAGGTCGCCATCCGGTAGATCCGCCGCGGAACGGTCGGAGTCCCCGAGGCGCTGGGACGTTCGGCTCTGCGATGTCGCCACAGCCCCGGATGACGATGGCGGTGTCAGCGGATCGACCCCGCTGGGAGGTGACCATGCCGGGCTGGCGGGACATTCTGAACCGCTTCCGCGCCGCAGGGCCGCCGGGACCGGCCGCACCGGTCGCGGTCCCGGTCGACCGGCGAACCGCGCTGATCGAGGAACTGGCACCGGTGTTCGCCGCCCTGCGGGAAACCCGTGCCGAGGCCGCCGACGTGATCCGTTCGGCGCGTGAAGCCGCGGAGACCGTCCGGACCGACGCCGACCGAAGGGCCGCGCGGTTGGTCACTGACGCCGAGGCGACGCGGGCGCAATGGCGCGCGGCGGCGTTCACGGCCCAGCGGACCGGCGCCCAGACCGAGGCTGCGGCACGCGTCACCGGCGGGCGCCGGGAAGCCGACCGGGTGCACCGCCGCGCCGCCGAGCGCCGAGCGGCGCTCGTCGATCGGGCGGTCATCGAGGCACAGCAGATCCTCGGACCCGCCGCCGGCTCCGGCACGACGAATCACGATCACCGGCCCGCGCCGACCGGGGCGCGGTGATGGGCGCCGCCGAGGTCGCTGGTGCCGTGCGGGCCCGGGCCCTGGCCCGGCGCCGCGTCGGGCCCGCGGCCACCCGCCGGCTCGCCGGCTGCCCGAGCCTCGCCGCCGCCGTGGACGCGCTCGCGGAGGGACCGTACGGGCGGCAGGTGCATCGCGGACAGACGCTGGCTCAGGCCGAAACGGCCACGCTGCAAACCCTCCTGTGGCATCTGCGGATGCTCGCCGGGTGGCAGTCCCGGACCGCCGCGGCACCGGTACGCCTGCTGGCTGCCGCGTTCGAGCTGGCGAACGTGGACGAGCAGGTGCTGCGCTGCGACGGCGGCGCGGCGGCGGACCCCTTCGACCTCGGCGCGCTGGCGGTGGCCTGGCCCCGGCTGGCGCAGGCCTCGACCCGGGCCGAACTGCGCGACGCGCTGGCCCACTCCTTCTGGGGCGATCCGGGCGCGGACAGCGGCTGGGCGCTCACGACCGTCCCCCGGCTGGTCTGGCTGCGCCGGGTGGCCGAGCGGATCCCGGTGGCCGCGGGCTGGGCCGGTGGCGCGGCTCTGCTGATCCTCGCCCGCGAGCAGATCATCCGCGGGCGGCCACTCGATGCGGCGGCCGTCGCCGCGGCGCGCCCGCTGGCCGGTCCCGGATGCCTGGCCGCGACGACGGTCGGCGCGCTGCGTGACGCGGCGGACCGGCGCGCCAGGTGGGCGCTCGACGGCGTGTCCGGGCCGGAGGATCTGTGGCGGGCCGAGGCCCGGTGGTGGGGCACGGTGGAGAAGGAAGGACTACAGCTGGTCCGGGGCGCGGGGTTCACCGGGAAGGTTGCCGTCGGGTGTGCCGCGGTCCTGGCCGCCGATGCCTGGCGGGTGCGCGTGGCGCTGGCGTCGGCCGTCCGCGGCGGCGGATTCCTGGACGTGTTCGATGCGATCGACTGACCGGAGCCGGCCGGCGCGGCGCGAACCCGTACGGATGCAGCGGATCGCGGTCGTCGCGCCCGTGGACCGGCTGCGCGACGCGCTGGTGGGGGTGGCCCGGTCGGGCGCCGTTCAGCTCGACGACGCGGTGGACGGCACGGTCGAAGGCGCCGCGGCGGCGGCGTTGCGCCGGACCGGTGGCTCCGCCGCTGCGGCGCGGTTGGCGGCCCACCCCGTCGACCCGGTGGCGCTGGCACGCTCGGGGCGTGCGGACCTGCTGGCCGGCGAGGCCCAACTGGAACGGTACGCCGCCGGTGCCGTCACCGACGACGGTGTGGCCGCGTGGGCCGGCTGGTGTCCTGCGGACCGGCTGGAGCGGCTACGGGACACCCTGGCCGCGGTCGAGGCCGCCGCCGTGTCGTTGCGGCGGCCGCCCGGTGCCGTCGCACCCACGCTTCTTCGCCAGGACACCGCCGTACGGGCCTCGTTCGCGCCGCTGGTGTCCACGTACGGCACGGTGCCCTACGCCGATGTCGACCCGACCGTGTTCGCCGGGGTCGCCTTCATCGTCATGTTCGGGGTGATGTTCGCCGACGCGGGCCACGGCATGCTCCTGGTGATCGCCGCGCTGGTGTTGCGGGCCAGCCACCGGCCCCGATGGCGTCGGCTGCGGCGGATGTGGCCGTTCGTGGCGGGCGCCGGGGTGGCGAGCGCTGTCGCCGGAGCAGCGCTCGGCGAGTTCTTCGGCCCGACCGGGGTCGTGCCGGTGCAGTGGCTGTCACCGTTGGACAAGCCGGTCAGGCTGCTCGCCGCCGGTGTCGGGCTCGGGGCGCTGCTGCTGGCCGTGGGTTACCTGGTCGGCACGGTGAACCGCTGGCGCGAGGGTGGCGCCCGCGTGGCCCTGTACGCCCCGTCCGGCATCGCGGGGGCGGCGTTGTTCGCGGGCCTCGGCGCCCTCGCGGTGGGTCTCTACCTGGGCCACTGGGCCATCGCGGGACCGGGCGCGGTGGTGGCCGGGGTGGCGCTGATTCTCGCGGGCGCTGGCCTGTACGCGGGCTCCGGCGGTGGCGGCGCCGGGCTGGCGCAGACCGGGGTACAGCTGTTCGACCTCGTCATCCGGCTCGGCGCGAATCTGGTGTCGTTCGCGCGACTGGCCGCGTTCGGGCTGACCCATGCGGCGCTCGGGGCGCTGGTGTGGGCCGGCGTGACGGTGCTGTGGGGCGCTGGCGGGGCGGCCGCCCTGGTCGGTGCGGTGCTGCTGTTCGTGGTGGGCAACGCGGTCACGTTCGGTCTCGAAGCACTGGTCGCCGGCATCCAGGCGTTGCGGCTGGAGTACTACGAGCTGTTCTCGCGGGTGTTCGAGGGAGAGGGGCGGCCGTTCCGCCCCTGGACGGTCGAGGTCGAGGGGGTGCCCTGATGATTTTCTGGTTGACCACACTGGCCGTGGTGGCCACGGCTGCCCTGGTGGGTGGCTGGTGGTTGCGGCGCCGCAGGGTGCCGGCGCGCCGGGCCCTGGCCGTACACGCGGCGCTGCTGACGGCTGCGGTCGTGGCCGGTGTGCTGGCCGTGAGCGGGTCGGCCGCGCAGGCCGCCGACGCGGCGGGTGGTGGCTCGGGCGCGGGTTGGGCCGCCCTGCTGGGCGCCGCGATCGCGGTGGCGGGGTCGTCGATCGGTGCGGCCATCGCGGTCGCCTACACGGGGGCTGCGGCCCTGGCCGCGATGAGTGAACGGCCTGAGCTGTTCGGCCGCGCGATGGTGATCGTGGGCCTGGCGGAAGGCATAGCGATCTACGGACTGATCGTGGCGATCATCCTCATCGGACGGGCCTGACCATGGGACAGATAGCCGTGCTCGGCGAATTCGTCCAGGTCCGGGGCTGGGCGACCGCCGGCCTGCTCGCCGTGGCCGCCGACGATGCCGAGCAGGTGCGAGCCGGCTGGGCGGCGTTGCCCACGGACGTGGACCTGGTGCTGTTGACCCCGAACGCGGCGCGCGCCCTCGGAGAGACTGCGGACGCCCGGCTGGTGGCGGTGCTGCCGTGACCGGGAACCTCGACAGCCTCGCACCGGTCCGTTCGGCGCTGCTCAACCGGGCCCGCGCCGACGCCGAGAAGATCCGGGCCGGCGCGGCAGCAGAGGCCGGGCAGGCGACCGCGGCGGCACAGGCGCGGGCGGAGGCCATCCGCGCGGAAGCCGAGACCGCGGGCCGCGCGGAGGCGCGCGCCGCGGGCGCCGCCGAGGTGGCCGCGGCCGGACGGACGGCGCGCGGGCTGATCCTGCGGGCGCGGCGGGAGGCGTACGAGGAGCTGCGCGACGCCGTACGGCAACGGCTCGCGGAGGACCCGCTGCTGATCGAGGTGTTCTCGGCGCGGATCCGGCGCGCGCTGTCCCCCGGCGCCACGCTGACGGTGGTGCCCGGCGGTGTGGTCGGCGTCGACGAGGACCGGCAGGTCGAGTGCACCATCGACGGACTGACGGACGAGGTCCTGCGCCGCCTCGGCTCGTCGGTGGAAGACCTGTGGTCGAAATGAACACGATCCCGGTCCGTACGGGCACGGTGATCCGCGTGGACGGCCCGCTGGTGGAGGCCGCCCAGGCCACCGGCATGGCCATGTTCGACCTGGTGGAGCTCGGGTCCACCGCGATACCCGGCGAAACGGTGGCGATCCGGGACGACCGCGTGACCATCCAGGCGTACGAGTACACCGGCGGGTTGCGACCGGGTGACCCGGTGCGGGGCACCCATGCACCGCTCACGGCTCGGCTGGGCCCGGGCCTGCTGGGCGGCGTGTTCGACGGGCTGCTGCGCCCGCTGACCGGTGGCCCGGTGTGGCTGCGGACGGGAACCCGTGCGGCGCAACCCGCCGGCTCGGAATGGACCTTCACGCCCGCCGTACGGCCGGGTGAGCGCGTCCGGGCGGGTCAGCTGATCGGCACCGTCGCGGGTTCCGGCAGCGTCGACTACCGGATCCTCGCACCGGCGGGCGTGGACGGAACCCTCGACGCGGTCGCCGAGCCCGGCATGATCCAGGATCACGCGGACGTGGCCACGGTGGACGGCACACCAGTGCCCATGCACGAGCGGTGGCCGGTACGAACGCCGCGGCCGTGCCGTCGCAGGCTGACTCCCG
The DNA here is from genome assembly GCF_004217545.1 of Krasilnikovia cinnamomea. Lineage (NCBI taxonomy): Bacteria > Bacillati > Actinomycetota > Actinomycetes > Micromonosporales > Micromonosporaceae > Krasilnikovia > Krasilnikovia cinnamomea. The sequence continues at coordinate 5,818,063 of NZ_SHKY01000001.1, read as the reverse complement.
ACACCCCGCTGCAGACCGGCCAGCGCGTGATCGACCTGCTCTTTCCGGTCCTCAAGGGCAGCACCGTCGCGGTGCCGGGCGGATTCGGCACCGGCAAGACGGTCCTGCTGCAGCAGATCGCGAAGTGGTGTGACGCCGACGTCATCGTCTACGTCGGTTGCGGGGAGCGGGGCAACGAGATGGCCGACGTCGTCACGGAGCTGTTCGCGTTGCCGGATCCGCGCACCGGGGGGCGGCTCGCGGACCGCACCGTGGCCATCGCGAATACCTCGAACATGCCGATGATGGCGCGCGAGGCGAGCGTGTACTCGGCCGTGACCGTCGCCGAGTACTTCCGCGACATGGGCTACGACGTACTGGTCATCGCGGACTCGACCTCCCGGTGGGCGGAGGCGCTGCGCGAGTTCGCCACCCGCAACGGGGCCCTGCCCGCCGAGGAGGGCTACCCGGCGGATCTCGCCTCGGCGCTGGCCGCGTTCTACGAGCGCGCCGGCGCCGTGCTCACCACCGAGGGCCGCCAGGGCTCGGTCACGATCATCGGTGCGGTGTCCCCACCCGGCGGCGACCTCACCGAGCCGGTGACCGCGCACACCCAGCGCTTCGTACGCTGCCTGTGGACCCTCGACCGGGACCTCGCCTACGCACGGCACTACCCCGCCGTGTCCTGGTCCGGGTCCTTCTCCCGCGACACCGACCGGGTCGCGGCCTGGCACAGCCGGCACGATGCCGGGGCCTGGGCAGTGGCGCGGGCGCGCCTGCTGCAGTCCCTGGCGGAGGGTGACCGGCTGTCGGCGCTCGCGGAACTTGTCGGCCTGAGCGGGCTCGCGGCCGCCGAGCGGGTGACCGTGCTCACCGCCCGCCTGATCCGCGAGGGTGTGCTGCGGCAGAACGCCCAGTCGTCCAACGACGGACACTGCGAGGTGGGCAAGTCCGCCGCCCTGGTCGACGCGGTGCTGAGCGTCGGCGACCGGATCCGCGCCGACGTGGACTCCGGCGCGGATCCGGCCCGCTACGAGGAAACGGACTTCGGTCCCCTGGTCCGCCTGCGGGACACCGTCGGTCCCAGCGACGCCGAGGCCGTGTCGGCCGGGCGGGACGCGATGCTGGGGAGGCTGCCGTGACCGGCTTCGGGACCCTCACGTACACCGGCATCCACGAGTTGCGGGGCCCCTTGGCCGTGCTCGGCGGGGTGACCGGGGTGGGCTGGGACGAGTTCGCCACCCTCCGGCTGCCCTCGGGGGAGGTCCGGCACGGCCTCGTGCTGGCGGTCGACCGTGATCTGGCCGTCGTCCAGGTCCTGGAGGGGACCGCGGGCATGGAACCCACCGGCACGACCGTGACGTTCGCGGGTGAGCCGCTGCACGTCGGTGTGGGCCCAGGCTGGCTCGGGCGTACCTGCAACGGCCGCGGCGACCCGATCGACGACGGGCCGCCGGTGCTGGGTGAGCGGCGGGTGGCGGTGAACGGCGCGCCGCTCAACCCCGTCTGGCGGGAGCCGCCCGCCGACCCGGTGCTGACCGGCGTGTCGGCGATCGACGTCCTGACGACCCTGGTCCGGGGACAGAAGCTGCCGATCTTCTCGCATGCCGGTCTGCCGCACCTGACGCTGGCGACGCAGATCGCGCGGCAATCGTCCGCGGGTGGTGCGCCGTTCTGCGTCGTCTTCGCCGGCATGGGGCTGACCCACACGGACGCCGACGCCGTACGCGACGCCCTCGACGAGCGCGCCGCCGCCGGTGAACTGACCCTGTTGCTCAACACCGCCGACGACCCGGTGATCGAACGCATGCTCACCCCACGGCTGGCGCTGACGGTGGCGGAGGACCTGGCCTTCACCGGCGGCCGGCACGTACTCGTCGTGATGACCGACATGACCAGCTACGCCGAGGCGGTCCGGGAGGTCTCCGCGTCCCGCGGTGAGATTCCCGGCCGCCGCGCCTACCCCGGATACCTCTACAGCGACCTCGCGTCACTGTACGAACGGTGCGGCCGGATCCGCGGCCGCCCCGGCTCGGTCACCGTCCTGCCGGTCCTGACCCTGCCCGCCGGCGACATCACCCACCCGGTGCCGGACCTGACCGGCTACATCACCGAGGGCCAGATCGTCCTCTCCCCCGACCTGCATACCGCAGGGGTGTATCCCCCGGTGGACGGCCTGTCGTCGCTGTCGCGGCTCATGCGGCACGGCGCCGGTCCCGGTCGCACCCGCGACGATCATCTGGATCTGGCCGCACAGGTGCTGGCGGCGCTGTCGCGGGCCCGGCGGGTCGCCGAGGTCGCCGACCTGGTCGGACCATCGGGTCTGAACAGCACGGATCGGCGCTACCTCGAATTCGCCCGCGCCTACCGGGAGATCCTCGTCAGCCAGCGACCCGATGAGCGGCGGGATCTCGGCGACTCCCTGGACCGGGCCTGGCGCGCGGTCGGTGTGCTACCCCGGCGTGAACTCACCCTGCTGCCGGAGGCGATGCTCGACGCGAAGGGACCACCGGCATGACCGCGCTGCGGGTGCCGCCGGGCCGGGCCGGGGCGCTGGTGCTGCGGCGCCGGCTGGCGGCTGCCGACTCCGCCGCCGACCTGCTGCGCCGCAAGCTGGCCATGCTGAGCGCGGAACGTGACCGTCTGCTCCGGCTCGCCGACGAGAGCGCGAAGCGCTGGCACCACCGCGCCATGGAGGCGCAGCGGTGGCTCGACCGGGCGGGCGCACTCGGCGGCGACCGGGGCCTCCGGCTCGCCGCGCTGCCACCGTCGGCCACGGCGTCGTACACCTGGACGAACCTGATGGGGTTGCGGTACCCGACCGCGGTCGAGTGCGTCCTGCCGGACCGGCATCCGGACGACGTGTCACCCGGTTCCAGCGCGCTGGTGTGCGCCGAGGCCGCGGTGCGCGCCGCCGTACCGGCAGGCGCCGAGTACGCCGCCGCCCGCCGCGCGGTCGATGTGGTGGAACGGGAGACGGCGCTGACCCGGCAGCGGCTGCGCGCGCTCGAACACCGCTGGATCCCCCGGCTCGGCGCGGCCCTGGCCGTGGCCCAGGCGCAGCTCGACGAGCTGGAGAACGCCGACGCGGTACGCCGACGCTGGGCCAAGGCAGCCCAGACCACCGGCGGGTTCTGACGGGGCGGGGGCACAGATCTCCGGGCCGGACGGCCGCATCGGCTGGGCCGCTCGCCCCTGTGCCAAGCGGGGCGAATCGCCAACGGTGAAACCTATGGCCCGGACGACGTATCCCGCCGACGATCCGCAGACCGCCATCGACGAGCAGGAGCCGCTCACCGCGCTGTTCCGTGACCTCCGTACGTCCCCGGCGGGGCTCGGCGGCCGGGAGGCCGCCCGCAGGCTGATCGTGTACGGGCCCAACGAACTGGTCCGGCGCGGCGGCCGACGGTGGCCGCGGGAACTGCTGAACCAGTTCACGCAGCCGTTGGCCGTGCTGCTGTTCGTGGCCGCCGCCCTCGCCTGGTTCAGCGGTAATGCGCCGCTGGCCGTCGCGGTCGTCGCGGTCATCCTGCTCAACGCGGCGTTCGCGTTCATGCAGGAGATGCAGGCCGAGAAGGCCGTCGAGGCGCTGGCCGCATACCTGCCCGCGACCGCGCGGGCGATACGCGACGGCATCGAACGAACCGTCGTCGCTCGGGAACTGGTCCCCGGAGACATCCTGCTCGTCGCGGAGGGCGACCGGGTGTGCGCGGATGCCCGCTTGATCGACGGGGCCGTCGCGATCGACCTGTCCGCCCTCAACGGCGAATCTGCGCCGGTTGCCCGCGCCGCGGGCGCCGCCGCGCAACCCGGGCCGCTGCTGGAAGCGCAAGATCTGCTGTTCAGCGGCACCGCCTGCACGGCGGGCGCTGCCACGGCGGTGGTGACCCGCACCGGCATGCACTCCGAAATCGGCCGGATCGCCGCCCTCTCCCAGCGGGTCCGCACCGAGCCCAGCCCACTGGAACGGCAGATCTCCCGCGCCACCTGGATCATCGCAGCGGTCGCGGTGCTGGTCGGCGCGGCGTTCCTGCCGCTCGGCCTGCTCGCTGGACTCGGATGGGCGGCCGCCGTCAGCTTCGCCATCGGCCTCATCGTGGCCAACGTACCGGAGGGGCTACTCCCGACGATCACGCTCGCCCTGGCCGTCGGCGTCCGCGAACTGGCCCGCCGCGGTGCGGTGGTCAAACGGCTCTCCGCCGTGGAGACCCTCGGCTCCACGACCGTGATCTGCACGGACAAGACCGGGACCCTCACCGAAAACCGCATGCGGGCCGTACGGCTGTGGCTGCCCGGCGCCGGCGACGTGCCCGCGACCGGCGTCGCCGCGGACCCGGACGCCCTCGCGCTGGCCGCGGCCGCTGCCGCGTGCTCCACCGCCCGGCTACCTGGCGACGGCGCCGCCGAGGGCAGCGGTGACCCGACCGAGCTGGCACTGCTGCGCCTCGCCGCCGACCTCGGTACCGGCGTGTCCGGGCGGGAGCGTGACGCCGCACGGGCGGCCGTGTTCGCCTTCGACGCGCGCATCAAGCGCATGTCGACCGTGGACCGCGTCAACGGCGTCGCCGTCGTCCACACCAAGGGCGCCCCCGAGAGCGTGCTGGCCTGCTGCACCGCGATGGCCGGCACCACCGGCCTCGACGGCGCACAGCTGACCGCCGCGATGGACCGGTACGCGGCGGCGGGCCTGCGCGTCCTGGCCGTGGCGCAACGCCCGGTCGACGGCCCGATACCCACCGGCCGGGAGACAGCCGAGACTGAACTGACACTGCTCGGGCTGATCGCGATGGTCGACCCGCCCCGGGACGGGGTGGCCGACGCCGTGACCGCCGCCCACGGCGCGGGCATGCGGATCCACGTCATCACCGGCGACTACGGCCCCACCGCGGCGGAGATCGCACGCCGGGTCGGCATCGGCGGCGCGGCACCGCGCATCGTCGCCGGCGCCGATCTCGACCGGATGAGCGAACAGGAGCTGGACGACCTGGTCGCCGGAACCGACGAGATCGTCTTCGCCCGCTCCTCCCCCGAGGCCAAGCTGCGCATCTGCGAGGCGCTGCGAGCCGGCGGCGAGATCGTCGCGATGACCGGCGACGGAGTCAACGACGCCCCCGCACTGCGGCACGCCGACATCGGCGTAGCCATGGGCCGCTCCGGCACCGACGTGGCCCGCGAGGCGGCCACCATGGTCCTCACCGACGACAACTTCACCACCATCGTCCGGGCCGTCGACGCCGGACGCCGCGTATTCGACAACGTCCGCAAGTTCGTGCTCTACATCTTCGCCCACGCCGTGCCCGAAGTCGTCCCCTTCCTGATCTACGCCCTGTCGGGTGGCCTGATCCCGCTGCCACTGACCGTCTTGCAGATCCTCGCGATCGACCTGGGCACCGAGACGCTGCCCGCGCTGGCCCTGGGCCGCGAGCCCGCCGAACCCGGCCTGATGACCCGGCCGCCCCGACCGCCCGGAGCGGGCGTCATCGACCGGCGCCTGCTGGCGCGCGCGTGGGGTCTGCTCGGTGTCACCTCCGCCGTCCTCGTCATGGGCGCCTTCCTACTCACCCTCTGGCAGGCCGGATGGCGTCCCGGCGACCCGACCGGTCCCGGCTCGCCGCTGCACCACGCCTACCTTCAAGCCACCACGATGACATTCGCCGGCATCGTCGCCTGCCAGGTCGGCACCGCCATCGCCGCCCGCACCGACCGCGCCTCGCTGCGCGCCATCGGACTGTTCAGCAACCGCCTGCTGATCTACGGCATCATCTTCGAACTCGCATTCACCGCCGCACTGATATACGCCCCACCGCTGCAGACGGTGTTCGGCACGGCGGCGCTCCCCCCGCAGCAACTGGCCCTGCTGCTCCCCTTCCCCTTCATCGTGTGGGGTATCGACGAGCTGGCCCGATGGATCCGCCGTCGGCAGACAGATCAAACCCCCTCGGCAGTGTCATAGGCAGGGGATCGCCACGACGGGCGCCGGGCCGTGACGCACACGCCTGCGACATGTCGCGGATGAGCCGCACTCCGGCCAAGCTGAACGTCGTCAGCTCGGCCGTCCTGTGCCGCAGGCACCTGCCTCCGCCGGCCGCACGGGTCCGTGGACAATGCCCGACATGACACATAGGCCACACCCATGACGCTGCCACCACGACAAAGCCGAGCGAAAGGGCCGGAACGCACCGCCCGCATCGCACGACTGGATCCCGCCGACATGCCGCCGAGCTACCCCACACACTACGAGCGGGTGGTACACCTGCGCGACGACCGTACCGTCTTCATCCGCCCCATCGTGCCGCGCGACGCCGCGGCGCTGTCCGAGGCGATCGCGGAGGCCGACCCGGACACCTTGTACCGGCGCTTCCTTGGCGCACCGCCCCGCGTCACCCCACGCCTGCTCGCCCGCCTGACCACCGTCGACTACGCCCAGCGCTTCGCGGTCGTGGCCGGCGACGCCACCGGCCGCGGCGTCGGGATCGCCCGGTACGAGGCCGCCGGGGAGGGCAGCGCCGAGGTGGCCGTCGCCGTCGACCGGGCCTGGCGGCGCGTCGGCCTGGCCACCGAACTGATCACCACGCTCGCACGGGCGGCGCTGGACCACCGCATCCACACCTTCACCGCGACCTACCTCGCGCAGAACCGGCCCGTCGCCGCGCTGCTCGAGCACACCGACGCCGCCGGACGCGCACAGATCAGCCAAGGAATCGCCGAGGCGATGATCGCGCTCGACGAGGAAGACAACGATCTGTGAGCCGGCAGGGGAACAATCGCGAGGGCGCCGACGCCACGACGGCGAGGGCTGTCCGGTGGCTCTGCCGCCAGTAGCCGGCGATCGGATCAGGATGCTGGGGCGCCGGCGGGCACGGTGGCATGGTGGTGTGGGGCCCGGCGGCCGTGCGGGCGGCAGGCCTCGCGCAGGAGGGCGACCTCCTCGGTGACGAAGCCGGCGAACTCGTCAGCTTCCGGCACCGACGCGAAGTCGGTCGTGACGCCGAACGCCGCCTGACCGCCGTACGTGAAGACGGCGACGCCGATGCGCAGCCGCTCGGCGATCGGCACGTACGGCAGGATCTCGCGGATCGGGCGCCCGAGGACGTACAGCTGCTGATCGGGACCCGGAACGTTGGTGGTGACGGTCGTGATCGCCGACTGCGGCACGCGCAGGGCGGTACGGATGATCATTGACACCGGCGTGAACGGCTCCAGATCCGCGAACGCCACCAGGGCCGCCTCGGCCTCCACCTCGCCGCTGGCGCGCAACTGCGCCACCCGCTGGTGCACCGCGTGCACTCGTCGCACGGGGTCGTCCAGCTCGACCGGCAGGAGCAGCAACATCGAGGCGAGCCGGTTGTCGAGCATCCCCTCCTGGCCACGGGCACGCACGCTGACGGGGATGAGAGTGCGGACGGCGTCTGCCACCGGCTCCTCGCCGCGCTGCACCATGAGACGCCGGAAGGCACCCGCCACGGCGGCGAGATAGACGTCGTTGATGGTGACCGAGCAGAAGTTGGCGACCGTGGCGATGTCGGCCAGCGGCGTACGGGCCAGCGCATACCGCCGGGCTCTGCCAATCGGCCCGGACAGCGAGGTCTGCGCCGTCGGGGTGAACCCGGCGGCCAGCGTGGCAAGCCCACGCGCGGTGCGGCGCAACCATCCGGCTGGCGAGCGGACCGCCCGGACCACAAAGCGGGCCTGGTCGAAGGGCATACGCGCGAGTTGCCCGAGCGCATCGAGGGTCAGGTCCAGGGCGCCGGTGCCACCACGAGGCTCCCAGTGGTCCGCAACGGCGGGCCGCGGCACGGCAGTGGTGTCGCAGATCAGCTTGTAGAGCTGGGTTCCCGAAACGCCGTCGAGAAGGCAGTGATGCACCTTGGACAGCAGAGCCCAGCGCCCCTCGGGCAGCCCCTCGATGAGCCAGTTTTCCCACAGCGGCCGGTCACGGTCGAGACGCTGGCTCATCACCCGGCCAACGAGCCCTTCGAGCGCGGCGTCCCCGCCGGGCGAGGCCAGCGCCGTACGGCGCAGGTGGAAGTCGAGGTCGAAGTCGGGATCGTCCACCCAGACCGGCCGGCCCAGGTTGAACGGCACCCGGCGAACCCGCTGCCGGTACCTCGGCACCAGCGGCAGGCGGCCGCGGATGAGATCGGTGAAGTCGGCCTGGCTCGGCGCTGGACCGTCGAGGACGGCGATCGAGGCGATGGCGAGGCAGGCGTGCGGGTCCTCGTCCTCGGCGTCGAGGAAGGAGGCGTCCAGCGGGCTGAGATAGTCCACGGCATCCTCCTGCGTCAACGGCCATTCTCAGTCACCATCCACTGGCTGCGCCGCGCCACACCAGAGTCGTACGGCCCGTGCGCCAGGGTCCGGAGCGCGGCAGATTGAGGTGATGGTCGAAGGGGTCGCCCGGCACGGTGCCGTACACATTGCCTACGAGGTGGAGGGCCCGCCCACCGGCAAGCCGCTGCTGCTCGTCATGGGGCTGGGTCTGCAGATGCTGTTCTGGCCGGAGGACTTCCGGAGGTTGCTCACCGGCCACGGCTTCCAGGTGGCCCGGTTCGACAACCGCGACGTCGGGCGGTCCACCCACCTGGACACCCTCGGCCTGCCCTCCCCGCTGGATCTCGCCCTGGGGCGAGGCCCCGGGTACACGCTGGCCGACATGGCGGAGGACGCCCGGGCGGTGATGGACGCCCTCGGCTGGGAGAGCGCGCACGTGGCAGGGGTGTCGCTGGGCGGGATGATCGCGCAGACCCTGGCCATCCGCCATCCCGCGCGCGTCAGGTCGCTCACCTCGATCTCCTCCACGCCGTCGCCGCGCATCGGACGGCCCCGGCCGCGCGCGGTGGTGGCTCTGCTGCGGCGTGCCGCCTCCAGCCGCGAGGATGCGGCCCGGCAGGTCGTCGACATCTTCCGGATCATCGGGTCGCCCGCGTATCCGCGTGACGAGGCGTGGCTGCGTGACGTGGCGCGCCGCAGCTACGACGTGGCCCACGACCCGGACGGGGTCCGACGCCAGCTCGCGACGATCGTCTCGGCGGTGGACCGCCGCCCGGCGCTGGGTGGCCTGCACCTGCCCGCGCTGGTCGTGCACGGCGCTGCGGACCCGCTCATCCGCCTGCCCGGCGGAGAGTCGACCGCCCGGGCGATTCCCGGGGCGCGGCTGATCGTGCACGCCGGCATGGGGCACGATCTGCCGGCCCCCCTGCAGCCGTCCCTCGCCGCCGAGATCGCCGCCCTGGCGCATCGATGGCACGACCAGGGGCGGGGCGCGGGCTAGGCTGCTGCCGTGCGTGGTGTGGCGCGCGACCACGGCCGGCCACCGTTGCTGTCGACGTGGCGTCGCGGGTACGTCGGGGTCTACGCCAAGCGGTCGTCCTGCGGCTCGGCGGACGCCGTCACGCCGGGGCGGGGCGCCAGCACCACAACGGCGGTTTCCGCCGGCCGCAGCGCGGCGTAGGAATCCAGCTTCGGATCGACATCACGCCAGCGGGCCCACAGCCGTGGTCGCTCGTCCGCTGTCGCCGCGTGCGCGCGTACGAGCCGTCTCCCGTCGGCCAATTCGACGGTCGCGTCCGGATGTGCTCGCAGATTCAGCCACCAGGAAGGTTCGGCCGCTCCCCAGCCGTTCATCGCCAGCGACACCAGATTCCGGCCGTCCTCAAAGTACGCGAGCATGACGCTGCGCCGGCGACCGGTACGCCGCCCGACAGTGGTCAGCCGCAGCATGCCCCAGTGGCCAGGGCGCGGCCGCCGCAACCCCACCCGGCCACCCGTCACGCGGTACAGACTCCGGTGCACCGACCAGGCGAATCGGATGACCCAGCGCGGGGGGAGCCATGGTTTACCGGCCCTCTGGTCCGTCGGCATAGCGACCTCCTCTGTCGGTTCGTCCGGCGCCACCCCGAAGCCGGTCAGCCGCGCCGGCCGACCGGTGATCTGCTCGATGTCGCCAGCCGTGGCGTCCAGCAGCTGCCGACGAGAACCTCGACATTCCAGGTACGAACGTGGATCATCGTCGGCCTCCCCGGTCGTCCAGGGGAACCCTACCGGCAGCAAGGCAACCCGGCTCCTGGTGACCGCGACCCGGTTGATGCCGACTTGGGTGTGCGACGCGGTCATCTCCTTCAGGGTGGCGCCCTGGCCGTTCGCATACCGGGTCAGCTGGGCCAAGCCGTGCTTCAACGTGCCTCGCCGACCTGACCATAGGCCTGCTGGGCCACCGCCCGCTCGACGCCGAGCAGGCGTCCGTCGCCCGGCAACGGGCCCGACGGCCCCAGGTGGAGGTTGCCGTCGAGGCCTGCCCGAAGCGTGGCCCCGGGGCTGGTAGCACGGGGAACCGACCCGTCCATGGAATATCCCCTCGAAACAGGACGAACGGCCCTGACCGTCGAACCGCGGCGGAGGTGGGATGGAGGTAGGGACAAGGAGAAGGGAGGATGAGATGACATCCCTGCTGCCGCGTCTGTTCGGCGACGTCACTGACTGGTTCGACGCCGAGTTTCCGCGCACTGGTCAGCTGATCCGCTTCGAGGACCGGCTGTCCGACACGGAGTACCTGTTGCGTGCCGAGCTGCCGGGCGTTGACCCGGAGAAGGACGTCGAGGTCACGGTCGATCACGGGCTGCTCATCATCCGGGCGGAACGCCGCGAGGAGGAGCGGGGCATGAACCGCTCCGAGTTCCGGTACGGCGGACTGCAGCGGGCGGTGCGGCTGCCCGGCAACGCCGACGAAGACCACGTCGCGGCCACCTACCGCGACGGGATTCTCGAGGTGACCGTCCCGTTGAAGGCTGCCGAGCCGACCGGCCGACAGATTCCCATCGCCAAGCAGGAGTGACCCGCCCGGCCCGTCCGGGCGGGCCCGAAGGGGAGTGATGTGCTGTGGCTCCGCCGGGACCCGTTGACGCCGCCCCGTCGTCGACAACGCTGACGCGTCACGAGGCCTCAGTGTCGGCGACGGACCCGGCACCCGTTGCCGCGGAGGTCGACCAGTTGGTCGACGGGTGGGTGTCCGACGGCGTGGTCACCGCCGAGCAGGCCGTGCATCTGCGTACGGATCTGCGAGGCTGGTCGCGCCGGGCCCGTTCGCACCCTGCCCAGGGGCGATCCGGGGCGGACCGTAGCTCAATGGTCATCGAGGCCATGGGCTACCTCGGCGGAGCCGTCATCGTTGTGGCGCTGAGCCTGGTGGCCGGCTGGTACTGGGACGTACTGCCGCTGGCGGCCAGGCTCGCCCTGCTGGGCGGTGCAGCGCTGGCCACGGGCGTGGCCGGCGCTATCGCGCCGCGCGGTGACGTCGGACGGCGCCTGCGCGCGGTGCTGTGGCTTGCTGCGTGCGCAGGCCTGATGGCGTTCCTCGCCGTGCTGGCCGCCGACGGGTTCGGCTGGGCCGGGGAGGCGGTCGGCGCGTTCGCCGCCGGCCTGACCGCGGCGGTCGCCATCGGGTTGTGGACGGCGCGCCCGCATCCCCTGCAGCACGGCGCCGTCGTCGCGTTGCTCGCGATCACCGCGGGCGCGGCAACCGGGCTGCTGCCCCACCCCGGCTCACTGCCCGGCGCCGCGATCTGGGCCGTCGGGGTGACGTGGGCCCTACTCGCGTGGGGTGGGCTGCTGCGGCCGCCACGGCTCGGGGTGATCATCGGGACGGTTGCCGCGGTGATCGGCGCCGTCGCGGTCGCCGATCAGCCGTGGGGATCGGTGCTGGCGCTCATCACGGTCGGCGCTGCCGTGGCCGCCGCCGTACTCATGCGGGACCTGGTCCTGCTCGGGATCGGGTCGGCGGGCATGTTGCTGGTGCTGCCGCCGATCGTGAACCGGTACTTCCCCGGCGTCCTCGCCGCCGCGCTGGCGCTGCTGGTCGTCGGCCTCATGCTCGTGGCCGCGGCGGTGACCACGGCTCGGCGCCGTCGGCCGTCCGACGAGCGGGACACGGACCGGGACTGGCGGCCCGGCCCGGCCCGGCTCGCTGTCGCCGCCGCGGCTGTGGTGGCCGGCGGCACCGTTGTGGCGGTGCTGCTCGCCGGTGGGTGAGCAAGCCCGCAGGGCGGATTTGTCACCGGCCGTGTGTCCCAAAGCGTCGTCGGCGATCTGGGTGTTGCGTGGCTCTGTGGCGCAGCCCCCGGGGCACGACCAGGCGGTCGTCGAGGGTGAGATTAGACCGCGACGGTTCCGGCTCGCCGCAGCGCGGCATCGATGAGGCCGCCGATGGTGTCCGGGTGTCCGGAGCCCATCTCCCAGCCGACGTCGGCCAGCACCACGACCACTCGGCCGGTTCGGGCCGCGATGAGATACGAGTCCTTCCCGGCCGGCTGACCGGACGGGTCCTCGAACTCCTCGTGCAGCTGGATGAGCAGGGAGCGCGGCCCTGCGACGTCGACCTGCTCCACCGTCCACCGCCCGGTGTGATCGGTGCACCCGCCGTTGCGGCTCACTGCCAGGCGCAGTTCACGTAGGTAGGCAGCGGCGCCAGCGCCACGGAATCCAACGACGTGCTCCAGCAGCGTGGTGTGAAAGTCCCTGATCGGGTAGTCGATCAGGATAGTGCCCTCGGTGCGGCGCAATAGGAGGCTGGGGTATCGGCGGCCGTCGCACGGCAGCGGCGGGCGCAGATGCCGCCCGAACTCCTCGGCGGGTTGGACGGGCACGGCACCTCCCAGATCCTGCGGCTGCAGAAGCGCCGAATCCGCGATGGGCGCCGGCGGCCGTCGGCCCGCCACACCGGGCAAGCATTCCCTCGGGTCGCCGATCGATTCGACTGCATTGTCTCCGGTCACGGGCATCTTGGACCTCCCCAGGAAGTCGCTCCCTTGGCAGCGGCGTGGAGATTCCGCGTGGAGCCGGCACCCACGGGTACCGGGATGCCGCTGCCCCTTCCAGCAGCCTCGCCCAGCCCGCGGAAATCGTTCAGGGCCAATGGGCCCGGGGGCCCTGCCAATCGACCGTGGGCACTCGACATACCCTCGGCAGCCCGGGAATCCGCTCCCACCTCTGTGGCCAGAATCCGCATGCGTGATGAGAAGCGTCGGCGGGTCCGGCGGGAAGCCAACGGGTTCAGTCATCGGTTGGCCACTGTGCTCCGTCAACGTCGGCGGTCGCCGACCAACAAGTGCCGTGGGTCCTGCTGAACCGCCAGAAGCGAGAATGCCGCCACATGGCGCCGGGACCTTGTGCCCTGCCATTCGATCTCCGGACGGTGCACCGTCGGGGGTGAGAGATGCCTGACCTGTCCGCCTCGGACCGGCTTGTGGTGGTCGCCGCGCGACCCGACCGTAATGGAGCTCAGTACGATGAGGAACAGAATGATCTTCCCGGCGGCGCTGGTCCTGTTCGCCTCGTTCGGCGGGGTCAGTGCCGCCAACGCCGACGTCGCTACGGCACAGCAGTCGACGCTGGTCGACATCCGCGCTGCCAATCACACCACCTACGACCGACTGGTGTTCGAGTTCCGAGGTCCACTGCCGCAGGAACGCGATGTCCGTTTCGTGTCCCAGATCATCGAGGACGGCTCCGGGGCGCCGGTGCCGATGATCGGCGACGCGGTGCTCCAGGTTCGGTTCTTCCCCGCGGTCGGTCACGACGATGCCGGTAACGGCACGTTCGGACCCCTCCGCCGCACCTTCGCCCTGCCCAACCTCATGCAGGTCAACTCGGCGGGCGACTTCGAAGCGGTGCTGCGGTTCGGCGTGAGCCTGGCACAGGCCAAACCGTTCCGCGTGTCCACCCTCACCAACCCGAGTCGGCTGGTCATCGACATCGACACCCCGGCGCAGACCGTTCCCGTTCAGGTGTTCTTCATCGACAACGCCAATCAGCAGCGGCCGCGCGCGGTGTCTCGACCGGTGATCCCGCCGGCCACCTCGCGGGGCGCGCTGCAGCGGATGTTCGCCGGTCCGACCCAGCAGGAGGCGGCCGGCGGTTTGGTGTTCGTCGACTCCGGGGCGGGCAACTTCGCCACCGTCTGGATCACCGACCAGGTCGCGCGAGTTCAACTCACCGACGACTGCGACAGCCGGGGCTCGACCACCACCATCGCGAACGAGATCATGCCGACGCTCAAGCAGTTCTCGACCGTGGACTGGGTGAAGATTCTCGACCCGAACGGCAACACGGAAGAGCCCGAGGGACGCAGCGACTCGATCCCGTTCTGCCTCGAACCCTGATCCCGGCTGCGCCGGCCCGGGTGGTGACAGAGTCGGTGCCCGAGGCGGCCGACCACGCCTGGGGCGTTCGTTGCCCGACCCGCAGTTGTCCATCGTCGGTTGCCTCGTGCAGTGACATGTAGGCGCGGCAGCTGTACGTCCCGATGCCGGCGACCACCACCGCCTGCACGGTAACGATGCCGGTCACGACCGCCGACCGCGGGAGAAGGAACGTGCGACCGACCGCCGGAGCGGCACCGTTGTCGGCCTCGCGGTCACGCCCACCAGACCCGGCATCCTCCCAACCCGGCAACGCCGGCACTGGAAGCCGGCGCCGACCCGACCATCGTCACCGGCTGGATCGCCGAGGTCGAAACCGAACGCCGCCGCGCCCTGGCCGCGCTCAACCAGCCACGACCGCAAACAGCGGCCCAGCACCTGACCCGAGATCAAATCCACGACCTCGTAACCAGGCTGGGAGACATCGTCAGCGTGCTCAGAGAGGCGGACCCGGCCGACCGTGCCGAGGTCTGTTGGCGCAGCGGCAGCGGGGCTTCCTCACCCGCGCCGTGACGGTCGCATTGGCCACCGGGTTCGCCCTGACGATAGGTCTGAGCCGGGTGCGCCTCGGCCTGCACCGGCTCACCGTTGTCCTCGTGGCCTGGACCGTCGGGCTCGTCTGGCTCGCCGCCGTCGTCACCGCGCACCGCCTGTTCCTCACCGTCCGGCAGCGCCGGACCGGTCCGGTAATGGGTTGACGTGGCCACACACGTGGCGTGACCGTAGGAGAGGGCTCCCGGCAGCCTCACCGCCAACATCTTTTCGCGGCGCCCGAGGGAGGTACCGCCATGATCGTCGACATTCTGCTCAGCGCGCTGCTGATACTCAGCATGTTGATCGCCATCGCCGCCCTATTGCCCCCGCCGGGCCGGCACAAGCCGGGCGGATACCGCCACCGGCACGGGTGACAAACGGGCGGCGCGGCTGCGGCCGGGCTTGCCGGCAGCCGCGCCGGATCATGCCGGGTGCCGCACCCGCCGACCCGGGGCAGGATCGGCGCAGAGGTTCTCACCTGATGGCGAGCGGAGGCGCATCGAGGGCCGCGCGATAGGGGTGCACAGCCGCCGCGAGCCCACCGGCACCTCCACCACAACGCGGCCACGAACGCTGCCAGGATTACGAAGCCGCCGAGCCATCGAGAGCGCTCGACTCGGAGCGTGCGGCAGCCTCTGCGGGCGCGGCGTCGATGTATGCCGCCGCCGTGGGCGAGGTGGCGCCGACGACGCTGGGAGTCGGGTGACCATCTGGGCAAGGCGGAGGTCATGGGTTGCCGAGGTTCCGTGCCAGCAGCAGCCAAGATGGACTTCTGCTGGCACAGGTGAGGCGCGCGGTGTCCCGACCGGCAGAGGCGCCGTCCCGACCTTACGCGGGATTCGGCGAACCCAGGCCGGCGTCGCGGGCTCGTGCAACTGCCTGGGCGCGGTGGGCGGCGTGCAGCTTGGTGAGGATGGTCGACACGTTGTTACGGACGGTCTTCTCCGACAACATGAGCCGGTGGGCGATCTCGGCGTTGCCCTGCCCGCGGGCCATCAACTCGAGGACCTCACGCTCGCGGACGGTTAGCTCGGGGAAGACGCCTCCGCCGGGGTGAGCGGCTTTGACCAGAGTCAGTAGCCGTCGTGCCACCCCCGTGCCAAACATCGCCTGCCCGTCGGCGACCGCCCGGGTTGCCCGTAGCAGGTCCTCCTGCCCGGCGCCCTTGAGCACGTACCCGCTGGCCCCGGCGGTCACCGCCGCCACCAGCGAGGCGTCATTGTCGGACATGGTCAACACGAGGACGGCGGTGTCCGGCGATGCGGCCTTGACCTGGCGGGTCGCCTCCAGGCCGTCCATGCCGGGCATGGCCAGGTCCATCAGGACGACGTCGGGTGCCAGGTCGCCGGCCAGTCGCACCGCGGTCTGCCCGTCGGCGGCTTCGCCGACGACCTCCACGCCGGCAGCGGACTCGAACAGCCACCGGAGCCCGTCGCGGACCACCGGGTGATCATCGACCAGCAGCACCCGCAGTCTCTCCGTCATGGCCGGCTGCCCGTCGGCAGGGTGGCGGACACGGTCGTCCCGTCCGGTCCGCTGGCCAGGTCGAAACGCCCGCCGATCTCCTCCACCCGTTGACGCATCGTCGTCAGCCCCTGCCCCTGATCGGCGGCCGGCTCGATGCCGTGGCCGTCGTCGGCCACGGTGAGTTCGAGGCGCCCGTCGGTGGCCGCCAGCGACACGGTCACCCGCCGGGCACCGGCGTGCCGTATCGCGTTGTGGACGGCCTCGACAGCCACGTGGTAGCAGGCGACCTCCACCTCCGGTGGCAACGCCGGCAACGATTCCGCGTCCACCTCAAGGTGGGGTCCGCCGTTCGACAGCGGCAGGAGACCGTCACGGATCGCCGCCACCAGGCCCACCTCGTCCAACGCCGGCGGCCGCAACCCGTCGATGATGCGGCGCAGGCCGTCCACGGCCGCGGACACCACGATCCGGACGCGGCTGAGCTGCTCCGCGGCGGGTGACCCGGCCGCCACCCGATTGCCGGCCGCGTCAACGCCCAACGCCACGCCGGTCAACATCGCGCCCAGGTCGTCATGCAGCTCCCGGCGCAACGAGCGACGTTCCTCCTCCCGCGCGGCGACCAGGCGTTGCCGTGACCGGCGCAGCTCCATCAAGGTGGCCACGCCATGCGCCGCCGGCCCGGACTGGCGGGCCAGGTCAGCCAGCAGGCGCCGTTCAGCGGCCCGCAGCGCCACCCCACGGCCGGGGGTGGACACCACCAGGTTCCCGACCGGCGCGCCGAGATACTCCACCGGCAGCACGATCAGGTCGCCGCGGACCATCCCGTGCTCAGCCACCGCCACCTCCCCGTCCGGACCATTGAGGTGGAAGGCCGCGTACGGCAGCCGCAGCTCGTCGGTGATCGTGCGGGCCACCGCCGGCAACACCTCATCAGCGGAAACGTTGCCTTCCAGCCGCGCCGACAACGCCGCGACGCTGGCGTACGGGTCGGCGCGCGCGCCATACAGCAGCCGGTCCACGCTGCGCTGCAGCCGAGTCCGCAACGGCGCGATCAGCAACGCGACCACCCCGCTCGCGGCCACCGCGAGGCTGACCCCGGTCGCCCGCTGCATCACCGCCGCCAACACGGTGACCACCAGCAGATACCCGGCGACCACGCAGGTCGTCAAACTGACCCACAGGTAGCTGCGGCCGAGCACCCGGTCGACGCTGGTATCGCCGTACCGCAACAGCCCCACCGCCACCATCACCGCGAACACCGGAACGACTAGTATCTCCAGCCACTTCCCGACGACGGGCACCTCGGCCCAGGGCAGCAGCAGCCACGCGGCTACGGTCAGCACGGCCAGGCCAGTGCGCTCGCGGCCGGTGGCTCGCCGCCATCGCCAGCTCAGATACCCCACCCCGGCCACAAGCGCACCCAACAGCACCGCCCAGGCCACAATAAGAACCGGCCAGATCAGCCGCTCCAGTGCGGGCACTGCCAGCGGATTCGGCAACGCCACCGTGTCGCCGGTGGTGGGATCGGTAGCCGTGGATCCCGATAGTGCCGAGACGACGGCGAGTGCGCCGATCGCCGCCCACCCGGCGATGAAGACCGGCCGCCGCCAGCCGCGCATCCGGCCATCCGGCAACAGCAGGACCACCAGGGACGCCCCCAGCGCTGCCGGCATCCACGCCCACTTGGCGGCCCAGACCCCCGCGCCGGCCCACCCGTACAGGCCCGGACGCGGCACCGCCCACGCCGCGAACGCGAATCCGAACGCCGCCACACCCGCGCTCAGCCCGCCCAGGATGAACAACCAGCCGATCATCCGGTACGGACCGCGCCCCACCAGCACGAATCCCACGGCGGGCAGCACCAGCGCCGGCCAGATGTTATCCAGATACACCTCGGGCATCGGCAGCCCGGACCGATGCACCAGCAACACGAAGGTGACCGCACCCGCCGCCGCGGCGACCGCCACGATCCAGACCACCAGCGCCGCCGACCGCGGGGACGGCCACCAGCGCCGCCCGGCCGCCTGCGGCGGTCCGGCGGGCAAAGTCAACGGCATCGCGGTCATCGAAGCCCCCCACCGGCTCTCAGCCTATGCCCGCACATCGCCCAGACCCAGACCTCACTCGCATGCGGGCCGTGCCGCGCCGACGCGGCACCGGACCAGGAATCCACCACGCCGGCAATAGCAAGTGAAGCGACGCAAGACGCCCCGTCCGCACCAAACCGTCCGAAACGCCCGGCATCGCCCATCCCCGCGACGTACGGCTGGTTGCGCCGTGCCGCCAACGCCGCTCATGGCGGGTCACGGTTGACCTCCACCTCGGCGCCGACCATGAAAAGCAGCGCCCAACACACGAGGGCAATGCCCCACCCGCGGCCAGGACTGGTCAGGTCGTCCGGCCAGACGATCGCGGCGAGACCGGTGCAGACGGCGACCAGCGCCACGAACCGCGGCAACCAACGGCTGCCCCGCGGCCGGAACCCCGCGAAGACCACCTGAACGGCGAGGACAAGGCCGAGTCCGGAGGAGACGTAGTAGACCTCGACCCTCCCGTTGAGTCCGGTCGCCAGGTCACCTTGGCGCACCGCATACACGCACAGCGGCACCGCGGCGACAAGGGCAAGCGGCAACAGGACCGCGCTGGGTCGCGCATGGAAACGAGCCAGCTCACCGCGGTGCGGCCGCAGCAGCACCAACGGCAGCAACCACAACACCACCGTCGCGATCATGGAGGCGGCCGGGGTGGCGTCCGCCGGGTGTACCGCGTACAGCAACTCGGAACCCCACCAGCCCACAAAGCCGACCACGACCGCCTGGAACGCGACGACCGAGCGGCCCCCAGTCCAGCTGACTCCGAGGACACCGCCGAGCGCGAGCAGCTTCCACGCGGTCACCACGACGTACGTGAACCGTTCGTCGGCGCCGGCATCGCCGAGGATCAGGCGAACGACCCCTTGCGACATCGACAGCGCCCACAACCCCAGCAGGCCGTACCAGATCCTGATGATCCACACCCGCCACCGCGGCCAACGTTCACCCGCACCGGACGGCGTGGAAGCGCTCTGAACAGCTGCTGCACCCATGGACACACCATGGCCGACCGCGATCCCGGCCATCAGAGGCACCCGTCCCGACCCCACCGGGAACCGTCGCCCGGCCCACCAAACGTCACAGTCCGCTGGCCCGATGCGCCAACCCGCAGCGCGGCTCGCGGCCGCCGAGATCCCGGCCCGAGCCCGGACCGCTGCCTCTGCCGACCGGGATCGGAATTCGACACCGTCATCGTGTTGACGCCGGAATGCCCGGGACAGCATCCAAGGAACCTCGCCAGAGCGGCGGTCGAGGAACGCCATCGGCTCCACACCGAAGGGAGAACGCCTGGGTACACGACTTACCAGCGGATCATTCCTTGCGCCGCCACAGCTCTCACGAAGTCCTACCAGCTGCCGGCCCGCAAACGCTACCTCAGAGGAGAAATCACGTGAGTACACGATTCACGCGGCGGACCATCTATTGCGCCGCTACAGCCCTCGTTGTGTGCAGTGCCCTGACCGGTAGCGCCAACAGCGCGTTGGCCAGCACGACGAACGATCAGCAGGCGCACCAGCTGACTTCCAGCAATCTGCTCGCTTTGCAGTCTCAACAGTGGGCCGGCTGGACACACGCTCCCGAAGCCGGACTAACCTTCGACGCACCCGCCATCACCACCTACAACAACAAGCTGTACGCATTCGTACGCGGCACCGACAACGGCCTCCACTTCGCCTCCTTCAACGGAACATCGTGGAACGGCTCCCACTCGGTTCCCGGCGGCGGCCTGACCCTCAACGCACCCGCCGTCACAAGCTACAACAACAAGCTGTACCTCGTGACACGCGGCAGCACCGGAAACGGCATCCACTACAACTCGTTCAACGGATCGTCGTGGGCCGGCTGGACACACGCTCCCGAAGCCGGACTAACCTTCGACGCACCCGCCGTCACCACCTACAACAACAAGCTGTACGCATTCGTACGCGGCACCGACAACGGCCTCCACTTCGCCTCCTTCAACGGAACATCGTGGAACGGCTCCCACTCGGTTCCCGGCGGCGGCCTGACCCTCAACGCACCCGCCGTCACAAGCTACAACAACAAGCTGTACCTCGTGACACGCGGCAGCACCGGAAACGGCATCCACTACAACTCGTTCAACGGATCGTCGTGGGCCGGCTGGACACACGCTCCCGAAGCCGGACTAACCCTCGACGCACCCGCCGTCACCACCTACAACAACAAGCTGTACGCATTCGTACGCGGCACCGACAACGGCCTCCACTTCGCCTCCTTCAACGGAACATCGTGGAACGGCTCCCACTCGGTTCCCGGCGGCGGCCTGACCCTCAACGCACCCGCCGTCACAAGCTACAACAACAAGCTGTACCTCGTGACACGCGGCAGCACCGGAAACGGCATCCACTACAACCAGTTCTCCTGACATTCCCAATCATCCATCGATTCGGATGAGCCTTTCCGCCCATCTTCCAAGGAGGATTGAAATGCGAAACTCTTCTATCCGCTGGCACCTCGCAAAGATCAGCACCGTGGCTGCCCTGACGGGCAGTATCGCCGCTGCCACCGCCGGCGCAGCGCAGGCGGACACGACGCCGTCACCAGCCCCGCCCACCGATCGTTCCATGGCGACGACGATGACACCGCAGATCCCGGTGATCGTTGCCGGTAAACGCTATAGCCCACAGGATTTCGCCCGCATCGCGCCGACCGTCCACTTCTTCACGGTCTCCGCTGACGATTTGGCACGCGGCGTGATGCACGGCTACACCGACAAGTCCGACTACGATCGAGCCGCCGCGCAAATGGACCGACAAGCGAACGAACTACGGGCGCAACACACACGGGTCGCATCGACCACAGTGACCTATTACGAGGACATCTACTACAGTGGTGACCGTTTCACCCGCGGCCCTTACGAGCCCGTCGCCGATCTCAGGACGCTGCCGGCACACTGCACGATCATCCCCCCGGTTTGCACGGCAAATTGGAACGACCGGATCTCGTCCCTCACCACGGGGGCTTACAACACTCGGCTATTCGCCGACATCGAATTTGGCGGCGACCAGATCGTTTTTCCCGCCTACCGGAACATCGGCGACCTCCGCCTATACGGCTACGGCTGGAACGACAGAGCTTCATCCGTCACTAGCCCGGCGTAACCAACGGTGTGTCGCGGAGGCAGCCCCTCGGGCGCCTCCGCGGCACACCATCACGCCAGAGAAGAAGGGCATGCATCATGAACCAATCAACCGACCTCCTTAACGCCGCCCGCGCAGAGGCCCTCTTCACCAGCCCACTGTCCGCCCTCGGTCAGCCCGGCCCAGCCGAGGTCACCGACGCCATCCGCCGTTCGGTGCGCGCCCATCGCGGTACCCGCGGCTGCGCTATCGAGGTTGCCGGCGAGTACGGCGACCACCCGGAGACCGCCGTACCCCGGATGCGCTGGGCGCTGCAATGCATCGAGGCGATGCATCCACGCCATCGACGATGAGTCCTACCTCGGAGTGCCGACGGAAGAGTGTCTGGATCTCGCCGAGCAGATCAAGGCGGCGCAGGACAACGCGAACGGCGGCTAGCCAGCTCCGGCGCCTGCCCGCTAGCCGGTCGTAGCGTCCGCGACGGTAAAACATGATCATCTTCCTTCGGTCGGCCGCCCTCGGCCGCCTGATCCGGGCTGCGGCCCTGGACGCCACGTCGTCCAGGGCAGCGCGCAGGCCTGGACTGGTCACCACGGCCGGCAAGTCCGCGATCAGGCGCGCAGCTTCGTCGGCGTGATGACCAGGGCGACACTGTAAAGCTCGGCGAAGCGCGTGGACGTGCCGAACACGGTCTGGATCCGCTCGCTGTACTTCGCCTGGAACGCCGGCTCCCGATCCGCGGTCAGCTGGTCGTCGACGGTTGCGGCGACGCCCTCGATGCGCACGACGTCACGGCCGAGGTCGGTGCCGTCCAGGGTCAGGCTTACCCGTGGGTTGGCGGCGATGTTGCGCAGCTTTACCTTCCCGGGCTGGCTGTAGATCAGGATCGTCCCGTCGTCGCGCACCAGGAACCACACGGGGACGCTAACCGGTTGCCCGTCGGGTCGCACGCTCGTCAGCCACGCGATGAGGTCGTGACGCAGCCGAGTTTCGACCTGACGACGACGTTCGGTCGGCAGGTGTGAGATGAGATCCATGCTTCGCAAGGTACCCGAGAAGCGCGGCCGTTTCGCCGTTCCCTAGTAGACCTGCGAGCCGTCATTTGCCTGAACCCACAAGCACCCGGCGAGGTGAGGAAATCACCGGTGGAAGGTGACGTAGTCCGACGAAGACGGCCTGCCTGGGCGAGGCCCGACCAGGTTGACCAATACGGTGATGTGTTGTTTCGGGATCCGCCGCGGCGGCACCGCCATGTCGCAACCCGTGGCCGTCGACATAGGCTCGACGCTATGAAGGACGCCGCCCACCACGACGCCGGGGCGCCCGGCCCCGAAGCGATCCTCGACGCGGCGACGGAGCTGATGGCGCGGCTCGGCTACGCCGGTACCTCCATCTCGAAGATCTCGGCCGCCTGCGGGTCACCGGCCAGCTCGATCTACTGGCACTTCGGCAGCAAGGACGGGATCTTTCTCGCTGTGCTCCGTCGTGCCCGCCGGTATCTCGTCAGTTCGCTTCCCGGAATCCCGGCCGGCGACACGGTCGGGGATCGGCTCACGGCGTTCCTCGACGGCGCCAGTGCCGCGTTCGAACGCCATCCACACGACCTACGGCTGCTGCTCGGCATCGGCATGCTGGAGGAGGGCACCGGCGCCACGGCAATCGCAGAGCTGGGGCGGTATCGGCTGGCCTTGCGGCAGTGGGCAACGGAGTCACTCGGCCACGTCTTCGGCCTCGCCGAACGGCCGGCCGTCGCCGAGGACCTCGCCCGTTTCATGCTCAGCGTGGTCGGCGGGACGGCGATCGCGCGCTGGTTCGACGGTCCGGTGACGTCGCTGCCCGTACCGCAGCTGCGCGTCGCCCTGCTGGCACTCGCCCGCGATCATGGATTGACGGTGGACGAGGCCACGCCGGAAGTCGACAGAGGTGCAGGTTCGGCGTCGCGCGGGGCCTCGCCCACTTCGGACTGAGCGGTCGGACCCGGCGATTCCTTTCGCCGCACGATGGTGGCACCTCGTTTCCATTGACATCGGTCTTCAATGCTGGCCATCCTGGCCACATCAGGTTACTGAACGGTCACTATCCATATGCGTCCATTTTTGGACCTGTTTCGGGAGTATCGCGCAGTAAAGGAGGACGTGGTGTCTCTACGTAGACGGACGTTGACGATGGTTCTCGCGGTCGCCGTCGCCGCCACCACGGTCGCCGACAGCCCGGCGGCGAACGCCGCGGACAACGGCGACCTGCGGGTCGCGGCGACCGAGACGAGGACCGTTCGGTACGGTCCGTGGACTCTTCCGGCCGCTACCGGCCACACCCACGACGAGATGGGCAGCACCGGGAACCAGCTGGCCTTCAACGTCGAGAAGCCGTGCACCGACTGCATGGTGACGGCGATCAGACCGAACCTGGTGTACGAAGATGGCAGCACCGCCAACGTCAACACCGGCCCGATGTTGCACCACGCCGTGATCGGCCAACTCGGCGAGCCGGACCTGGTGTGCCGCCTCGGCGGGCTGGGCCCGAAGCGCGTGTTCTCGTCCGGCAACGAACGCACCCCGGTGACGCTGCCCGCCGGGTACGGCATGCGAGTCGACCGGGGCGACCGCTGGACCATGGTGTTCGACCTGATGAACCACGCCCACGAGGAGAAGACGGTCTACCTCTCCTTCGAGTACACCTATGTCACCGGCCCCGCCGCGCGGCGCCTGACCCCGGTCACCCCGATGTGGCTGGATGTGGTCAGCTGCCTTTACCCCGCCTACGACGTCCCCGCCGGGGACACCACCCGAACGGCACGCTGGCGGTCCACAGTGAGCGGCGAGATCGTCTACATGAAGGGCCACCTGCACCACGGCGGTAGGACGATCACGACCACCAACCTGACCACGGGTCGACCCGTCTGCGAAGTCACCGTGGTGTCGGGCGGATCCCCAGAGTTCATCGACCCGCATGGCAATCCGGAGATTTCCAGCGCGCCGCCGTGCGTCGGCTCGCCGGTCGCGACGATCCGCCGCGGCGATGTCCTGGAGGTCGCGGCCCGCTATGTCGCCGACCACCCGCACGAGAAGGTCATGGGCATCATGACCGGTTGGATCGCGATTGACGGACGCTGAGCGCAGGACCGGCGGCGCCGAACGGGCGGACCGCGGCAGTGCCCGGCCCGCCCACGCCGCTGCGGCCCACTGGGGTCCGAACGGGGTACCGGACAATCGCCCACCTACGTCGAGACGATCGATGTAGGCCGCTCTCCAAGCACGCGGAGATCGCCATGGCAGCTCGGGACGGGGGCGCGCGCGCCACCCGATCGCATCGTTCCCGGCCACGACGTCGGAGCCGGTCCTGTCTGCTGGCGCTGGCGTTGTCCGCAGGCTGGACGGCGATGTTCCTCGCCGCCCCACACGTGCGGGCCAGCGCGAACGTCCAGCAGGTCGCGCTGTTCGCTCATCTGGCGGCATTGGTGCTGGGCTTCGGCGCGGTGCTGACGCTGGACTGGTTCGGTCTGATGTGGCTGTTGCGACGGCAGACGCTGACCGCCGTCGTGCAGGTCGCGCAGGGCGTACACCTGCCGATCTGGCTCGGCCTGGGTGGACTGGCGATCAGCGGCGTGGTTCTCGCGCCTGACACGTCCGCGCCCTTGACCATCGTCAAACTGGTCGCCGTGTTTGCCGTGGCGATCAACGGCCTCTGCGGGTGGCAGGTGCAGCGTCGTCTCGTGGACCTGAACGGGAACATCCCTCCGCGCGGACTCCTGCTGGCCGCCGCCCTGGTGGTGATGATCTCGCAAGCCGGCTGGTGGACCGCCACCGCCGTCGGCTTCCTCAATACCCAGCGGTAGGTGCCGCGAGCCACGTCGACCTTCCCCGACTGGGCCCGGCACTCACGACTGTGCGATGACCGCCTGCCCTGATCGAGTCCAGCAGTGAAGCTCAGCGCGCCGTGACGAGGTCGATGATGCGGTCGATGTACCTACTGCGCTCCGCCGCGGTGCCGGGCACGACCTGCGGCGTGGCATGCGCGAGCTGGGCGTGACCGAGGTAGGCGCTGACCGCCAGCAGCGCTCGGTGCCGAGCCGCCTCAGCCTGCAGGCCGAGCGCCTGGAAAAGCTCTGCCGTGTACGCGACCCGTCGTTCCGTCACTCGGGCCAGCACCGGGGCGACGTGCGGGTGGTCGGCGGTGGCGAGCATGGCGAGTTCGATGGAATCGGCCGGGTTCGCCGTCGACTCGATCACTGTCGCGATCAGGGTCCGCAGCTTCGCCAGCGGGTCAGGTTGCGCCTCCACCAGGAGGATCACCGCGTCGGTGTGGTCGGTCTCCCAGCGTCGCAGGGCGGCCTCGATGAGGGCGTCCCGATTGGCGAAGTGCCAGTAGAAGCTGCCCTTCGTGGCGCCCAGATGGGTGGCGAGCGGCTCGACCGCTACCGCTGCGAGGCCGCCGCGGGCCATGGCGTCCAAGGCGGCGGACGTCCAATCGTCCGCGGTGAGCCTGTTCACGGATTGCTTGCGGGTGCGGCGCTCGACCATCTCCATACGGTACGGTACGGAAGAACATACGCCACCGTATGGAGGTGTGATGGCTGTGATCGAGAATGTCCACGAGCGTGTGCTGGCCGCGCCGACCGCCGACGTCGGTCGGCTGCTCGACCGGCTCGGTGGGCCCGACGACCTGCTCTGGCCATCGCCCACCTGGCTCCCCATGCGGTTCGATCGACCGCTCGGCGTCGGCGCCGATGGCGGACACGGGCCGGTCCGCTACCACGTGACGGCGTACGAGCCGCGCCGGCGCGTGGAGTTCACGTTCGGCTCCAGGATCAACCTGTCCGGCACGCATACCTTCGAGGTCCTGGATCGCGGACCGGCCTCATGCGTGCTGCGGCACCGCCTCGCCGCCCGTCCCGTCGGCATGATGCGACTGCTGTGGCCGGCCGCAGTCCGCGTCTGCCACGACACCGTTCTCGAACACCTGCTGGACAACGCCGAGCGCACTGTTACCGGCACGGTCGCCCAGCCGGTGCGATACCCGTTGCGCGCGCGCCTGGCCGTGGCGTTCGAGAGCGTCCGTTTACGGGCGGTGCCCGTACCCGAAAATGCCGCCCTGTTGCACGCCGCGCTGCCCCACCCGGATCTCGCCGACGCCTTTGCCGTGCGTGTCCCACGAGGGACGAGCATCGATCCGCAGACCTGGGCCGATGGCATCTTCCGCAACCCGCCGCCCGCGGTCGCCGCCATGCTGCGCCTGCGCAACGCACTCGTCACCCCGTTCGGCATCGAGCCTGGCGACACCTCCGTCTTCGAGACCGTGGCCCGCACCGAGCGGGAGGTCCTGCTCGGCGTCGACGCCCCGCACCTGGACTTCCGCGCGAGCGTGCTGGTGGAGCCGGCAGAGGACAGCACGACCGTCACACTCTCCACGCACGCCACGGTTCGTTCGCGGGGCGGTCGCGCCTACCTCGGTGTGGTGCGCCTCTTCCACCCGTTGGTCGTCAGGGCCATGCTACGCCGCGCGGCTCGTCTGGCTGTCGCCCCGGCCGGCCATCAGTGACCGATGACCATGGGTTGAGGAGTTCATCGTCTCGTCCGATCTGATCACCTGTCACGCACATCCCTTCCAGCACCGGCACGAACTGCGGGCCGTCACCGCGCTGTCGGCGCCCTTCGGCTGCCCAGTCGCCGCCGTGCTTACGGAGGTCGCGGCGGGCGCAAAGATCGATATGGGGTCTAACGTGTCCGATCAGGGTACGTATAGCACGTTGGTTTTGGGGTCGTCCGGCAGGTAGAGCACGGTGACCTCGGTGGCTTCGGCCCAGCCCTGGAGATCCGCCTCCGGGCACCCGGGGTGAGTTTGCGCGGGGCGGGGGGCACATGCGCCGGTCCCGCGGTGTACGGGGCGTGCTGCGGCTGCGACGGATCCCCGGGCGACGACACGAAATCGCAGCCTAGCCGCAGATATCCGAGGCCTGCGTCCGCAGAGCCGCCAGAACCCGCGCCCCTACCGGGTCGTTGTAGACCGGCCGCAGGTCGTCGACGGTCACGCCGGTCCGCGCGACCACCGTGGTCACGAGTTCGGCGAGCAGTTCCTCGGTTTCCGCCCACAGCAGCTCCAGGGACCACTTGTCGCTCCCCAAGTCCACCAGCTGGATCCGCTGCCGGCCGTCGCGCCCCTCGAACCGCTTCATGTGCTTGAAGGTGTCCGGCAGTCGCTCCAGCGCCGCGCCCATTCCGGCCAACTCGTCCGGCTCGAGGCCACGGGAACGTCCGGACAGCCTGCAGCCCGCGTCGCCCGGGTCGTCCCAGACCCGGATGAGCGCGAAGTCGGAGAAGCTCGACGCGAACGGCTGCCACTCGCTGTGCGGGGCGACCTCGTCCATCGCCGCGACCACCTCGGGGTCGTCGCTGCCGTCGAGGCGCACCGCCCAGTACCAGACGCCCTGGTTCTCCACCATCACCGGGAGCAGGCCGTCAGCGACCGGGTCGTACGTCCGCTCCTCCTCTTCCTCCAGCTCCTCGCTGTCGAAGTGGTACACCTCGATGTTGCCCAGGTCTTCGACCTTGTACGGGTGGTCGCCGTTGGCGCGGCGCCGCAGCATCTCGACGGCGCCTTCGAGGCGATACCACTCCCGCACCGCTGCGGGCAGGGTCACGCCGTGCCGCGCCTCGAGCCGGTCCAGGAGCGCGTCCGCCTCCGCCGAGACCACCGGTTCCACGCCGTCCAGAGCCACCGCACGCTGGTGGTACCGCAGTTCCATGGAGACTGCTCCTGCCCGGTTACATGATCGGAGGCCAAGAACGATAGTTCGCCGGATCATACGTGGGGTCGATCCACCGACCGTGTCGACTCTGCTGGCCGGGTTGCTGCGCTGCGGAACCTGTGGGCGCAGCATGGAATCCCAGCTCAGTCACGGAAACGCGGCCTACCGGTGCCGCCACGGCCACACCAGGGCTCGGTCGGTCGCGTCGAGGCCACGTGGGCCCGGGCCAGGGTCAGCACGTACTCGGCCAGTTCGTCGGCGTTGCTGGCCCTACGCTCGCTCCCAGAAGCTTCCCAATGGTCCGAAGCCAGACCTCCACCCCAAATCGGTGTCTAGACCGCTGACACCACGCGGCGCGGGTCACGCCCGGGCGCGGCGAAGCGAGGTGCTCCGCCGACGCCGGGGTGCGACCCGCGCCGTCCCGCGAGTCACGACCCGATCGGCTCCCGGGCCAGCGCGGCGATGTACCGGGGCAGTTCCCGCCACACCGGCGGGGTGTAGAAGTGGCCGCCCGGCAGCTCGTCGTGCCGGAACCCGCCCCGCGCCAGCACCCGCCACTGCGCGACGGTGTCCGGGGCGATCACCGTGTCCCGGTCGCCGGTGAGCACCTGCAGCGGCACGCTCAGCTCGCTGCCCTCGGTCCAGGTGAACGTGTCGCGCACCCGAATGTCGGCCCGCATCAGCTCGACCGCCATCTCGCGCAGGTCCGGGTCGTCCAGCACGTAGTCGGGAAGCAGACCGTTCACCCGCATCCAGTCCACCAGGCCGCCGTCGCTGTCCTCCCGGGACGGGAACATGTCCCGCGGGGTCAGCCCCCGGCTGGGCGCGTTCGCCGAGGACACCACGAGCGCCTCGGGCAGCGGCCCGCCCCGGCGCTCCAGCCGGCTGGTCACGTCGGCCGCCATCCACCCGCCCATGCTGTGCCCGAACAACACGTACGGGCGCAGCGACGCGGCGACGGTCACCGCGGCGAGAGCGTCCTCGGCCAACGCGTTCCAGTCCTCGGCGTACGGGTCGAGGAACCGGCCGTCCCGGCCCGGATAGCAGATCGTCGCCAACTCCACGTCCGGCGGCAACACGTCCGCCCACGGCAGGTACCCGCCGGATCCGCCGCCGCAGAAGCCGAGGCAGACCAGCGTACGGGTGGCCTGCGGATTGGGCCGGGCCCGCACCACGATGTTGTCGATGTCGCGCATGCGCGTCTCCCCCTCGATCAGCCGGCCTCAGCCGGCGGTCAGCGCCTCGCCCCGCGCACCGGCCAGCTCCTCGACGTGCCGGGCCAGTTCGGACAGGCGCGGATGCCGGTAGACGTCCCGCGTGGAGATCGCCACCCCGAACGTCCGCTTCAACCGGGCCACCGCCCGCAACGCGACCAGTGAGTGCCCGCCGAGCGCGAAGAAGTCGTCGTCCGCGCCGACCCGGTCGCGGCCAAGGACCTCCGCCCACACCTCCGCAATCACCTGCGCGACCGCGCCCATCGGCGCGTCGTCACCGGCGCCGCCGTCGGTGTCGTCCTCGGTGGTGGGGTCGGGCAACGCCGCCGGGTCCAGCTTGCCGTTCGCGGTCAGCGGCAACGCCGCCAACCGGACCAGGTCACCGGGGAGCATGTACTCCGGCAGCGTCTCGGCCAGCGCCGCCCGCAGCGTCGCCGCGGGCACCGTCGAGACGTGGTAGCCGACCAGCTGGGTGCCACGGCCGGGCAGCTCACGCAGCACCACCGCCGCCGCGCTCACCCCGGCGCAGGCCCGCAGCGCCGCCTCGATCTCACCCAGTTCCACCCGGTAGCCGCGCAGCTTCACCTGCCCGTCGGCGCGGCCGAGGAACTCCAGCACGCCGTCGGCGCGCCGCCGCACCCGGTCGCCGGTGCGGTACATCCGGGCGCCCGGCACACCGGTGACCGCCGGCACGAACCGCTGCGCCGTCAGCCCCGGCCGGCCCAGATAGCCCAGCGCCACCCGGGGACCGGACAGGTACAGCTCACCGGGCTCCCCCACCGGCACGGCACCCAGGTGCTCGTCCAGCACGTGGGTGTCCACGCCGGTCAGGGCGGTGCCGATGTGCGGGCCGCCGGGTCCGGCGATCCACGTGGCGGTCGCGTCCACGGTGCACTCGGTCGGGCCGTAGACGTTCACCGCGTCCAGGCGCCCCTCGGCGGCGGCGTCGGCGATCTCCCGCCACACCGGTTCGCGGATCGGCTCGCCGCCGATGAACAGCCGCAACGGACGCTCGGTGGAGAGCAGCCGTTCCCGCAGCAGATCCCAGTGCGACGGCGTCAGGTCCAGGTCGGTCACCGCGCACTCGGCCAGCCACGCCGCCAGGCGCTCCGGCTCCGTACGGTGCTCCTGCTCCAGCACGACGACGCTGTCGCCCCGGCAGACCCGGGCCCACTGCTGCACCGACGCGTCGAACGAGGCGCTGGCGTTCCACGCCACCACCCGCGGCGCCGCCGCGTACATGCCGGCCCGCTCCAGCGCCGTGACCAGTGCGGCCACCGCGCCGCGGGGCACCAGCACGCCCTTCGGACGGCCGGTCGAACCGGACGTGTAAATCAGGTACGCCGGATCCAGGCCGGTCACCTCGGCGTCCACGAACGCCGGACCGGCGGGCGAGTCGGCAGCGGAGTCGGTGACCGCGATCGCCGGCACGTCGGCCGACAGCCACGCCGGACGCGACGCCGTCACCAGCGCGCCGAGGCGGGCGTCGTCGGCCATGAACGCCAACCGGTCCGCCGGGTAGGCCGGATCCAGCGGCACGTACGCGGCACCGGCACGCCACACCGCGAGCATCGCCACCAGCAGGTCGGTGCCGCGCGGCAGGCAGACGCCGACCCGGTCGCCGCGGCCGATGCCGTACCCGCGCAGCGCTTCGGCCAGCGCGGCGGTGCGCCGGTCGAGCGCGGCGAAGCTCAGCGCGCCGGCGGTGTCCCGCACGGCGGTCCGCTCCGGGTCGCGGCGCACCGCGTCCCGGAAGCGCGTCAGCAGGTCGCTGCCGCTCATCGCGCCGCCTCCCCGCCGGCGTCGGCCACCGGACCGGCGGCCGGGGCCACCGTGGGCGCGCAGTCGGTCAGCTCGACCGGCTCGCCCATCGCGACCAGGATCCGCCGGTCGCCGCGGAACGGGTCGCGGCCGTGCGTGTTCAGGATGTTGTCCACCAGCATCAGGTCACCGGGGCGCCACGTCTGCCGCACCGTCGCGGCCCGGTACGCCTCGTCGAGCGCGGCCAGATCCTCCCGGGTCAGCGGCGTGCCGTCGCCGAAGCCGGTGTTGAACGGCAGGTCGTCGCGGCCGAACTCGTCGATCAGCGTCTCCCGCAACTCGTCGTCGAGCGCCCATTCGTTCCAGAACGCCATGTGGTTGAACCACACCTCGGCACCGGTCACCGGGTGGCTGATCAGGCCGGGACGGCGCTGGCTGGTGCGCAGGTGCCCGTCGGGCTGCCAGCGGCAGTCGATCAGGTTCTCCGCGCAGTACTGCTCCACGTCGGACTTCTGGTCGGTGCCGAACGCGGTCTGCCAGTCGGTGGAGATGTGCTCCGAGTAGCTGCGGTACAGCATCCAGCCGGTACGGCGGACCCGCTCGACCAGCTCCGCCGGAAGCGACTGCAGCACCGCCCGACAATCCGCGACCGGCGTCGCGCCGCCCTCCGGCGGTGCGATCAGGCAGGCGAACATCAGCAGACCGGGGAACGTGAGGGTGTAGCTGTTCTCGTTGTGCATCCGGATCGACTGCGCCGCCGGCAGGTCCGTGGAGGAGAAGACGCCGTTGCCGAAGTCGCTGCGCGGCGTGGCCTTCTCCCGGTACGGCGTACGCCCGCGCATCAGCGTGTCCCGGACCAGGCCGAAGTCCTCGACGCTGCCGATCGGCAGGCCGCGCAGGAAGACCGTGCCGTACTCGTGCAGCGCGGCGCGCAGCGCCGGCTCCGCCTCGGCCAGCCAGGACAACGCCGTCGGCAGGTCGTCGAGCCCGGCGATCTCGGCCGTCGCCGGCCGACCGGGCTCGCGAACCCAGGTGATCGGGTCGAGCGCAGTGACGCTTGTGGTACCCATCGCGCTTGTTTCCTCTCGCGCCAGTGCCACCTCGCCGCCGGATCGCCCGGACACGTGTGGCTCGTTCGACTGGTGGGGTGTGTGGTTTGCGGCGGCTCCGTCCGGCCCCGCCACTAATCGACAGCCGACGCTAGCGAGGGCGCCGACCGGCTTGCGGCAGCCGCGGAGGCAGCTTGGCGGCAGCTTGACGACGCCGCCGCCCGCACCGACGGGGTCACTCCCGAGCTGTCCACGGAGGACCCGGCCGCGGCGGCCACCGCCGGTTCTTCCGCACAGCTGCCGGTCGAGCTGCCGCTCACCGAGCCGGCCGGCCCCTACGGTCGTTCCCGACACGTCGTACGCGACGCCGGCCCACCGCCGTCGCCGCCCGGCCGGGCATCGCCTCCGGCTGCCGCACGGCCGTCATCCAATGAAGTGCGTTCTCCGATTCGGGGTGAAGACAATGTCGGTCCAGCAGCGGCCGGGCACCGGCGCGGACCAGCGGACCGGTCCGGTCGGGGCAGCGCCCGCCAGCCCGGACACCGAGCCGATCGCCGGTCCACCGCACGGCGCGACGACGCCGACCGTGCCGGCGCGGATCGCCCGGATCGCGGCGCGGGAGCCGGACCGGATCGCGCTGCGCCTCGGCGAGCGCCGGGTCACCTACCGCGAGCTGGTCGGCCGCGCCGGCCGGCTGGCGGCCCGGCTGACCGGCGCCGGCGTCCGCACCGGCGACGTCGTCGCGGTCGCCGGAACCGACCGGTTCGCGACGGTCACCGGCACCCTCGCCGTGTGGTGGGCCGGCGCGGTCCACCTCGCCGTGGACCCGGCCGCGCCGGCCGCACGGACCGAGGCGATCCTCGCCGACGCCGACGCCCGCTTGCTGCTCACCGACGCCGTCACCGGCACGGCAGGCAACGACCACACCGACACCAGCTTGGCGCGCGACGAC
The DNA here is from genome assembly GCF_004217545.1 of Krasilnikovia cinnamomea. Classification (NCBI taxonomy): domain Bacteria; kingdom Bacillati; phylum Actinomycetota; class Actinomycetes; order Micromonosporales; family Micromonosporaceae; genus Krasilnikovia; species Krasilnikovia cinnamomea. The sequence goes on along the minus strand of NZ_SHKY01000001.1, from coordinate 5,784,976 downwards.
CACGCCGACACCGGTGCGGAGGACGCGCCGGAATACGCGGCCCGGCCCGGGGCCGGCTGGCTGGCCGACCTCACCACGGCACCCGGCCCCGCCGAAGGGGCCACCACCGGTGACGCCGCAACCCTCACCGGGGTGGTGCCCGCGGCACGGGCGGAGCAGCTGGCGTACCTGGTGTACACCTCGGGGACCACCGGGGTGCCGAAGGCGGTCGCGGTCACCCACGGGGCGCTCGCCATGCACGTCGCGGCAGCCCGGGAAGGCTTCGGCATCGGGCCGGACGACGTGGTGCTGCACCTGGCCCGGCCCACGGTGGACGTGGCGGTCGAGCAGATCGCCACGGCGCTCACCGCCGGCGCCCAGCTGGTGCCGCCGCCCGCCGGGCTGCTCTCCGCGGACGAGTTCCTGCGGCTCCTCGCCGCCGAACGGATCACCGTGGCGAACGTCGCCGCCGGCTATTTCCACGAGGTGGTAGCGGCGCTGCGGGCCGGGGCGCGGGTGCCGGCCACCCTGCACACGATGATCTCCGGCAGTGACCGGCTCGCCGCCCGCGCCGCCGCCGACTGGACCGCGCTGACCGGGGTGCGGCTGCTCAACGCGTACGGTCCGACCGAGACGGTGATCACCGCGACGGTCGCCGAGATCCCCGCCCACCCGGACGCGCCCGCGTCCGGCGTGCCGGCGGACGGGGCCAGCGTGCCGATCGGCGAGGCGCTCGGCGACCGGCGCGCGCACGTCCTGGACGCGCGGCTGCGGCCGGCGGACGAGGGCGAGCTGTACCTCGGCGGTGACCTGCTCGCGGCCGGGTACCTGGGCCGTCCCGGGCTGACCGGGCAGCGGTTCCTGCCCGATCCGGCCGGTGTGCCCGGCGCCCGGATGTACCGCACCGGCGACCTGGTCCGGCGGGTCGGTGACGGCCTGGAGTTCGTCGGCCGCACCGACGACCAGGTGAAGATCCGCGGGTTCCGGGTCGAGCCCGGCGAGATCAGCCACGCGCTCGGCGCCCACCCGGCGGTCGCCGCCTGCGCGGTGGTGCCGCACGGCAGCGCCGAGACCGGGCAGCGGCTGGCCGGCTACCTGGTGCCGGTGCCCGGCACCGAGCCGGACCCGGCCGAGGTCCGGGCGTTCCTCGCCGACCGGCTCCCGGAGCACATGGTGCCGGCGACACTGACCGTGCTGGCCGCGCTGCCGCTGACCTCGGACGGCAAGCTGGACCGGGCCGCGCTGCCCGAACCGGTGGCCGACTCCAGGCCGGACGACACCTTCGTCGCCCCAAGTACCCCGGCGGCGCAGCTCGTCGCCGGAATCTGGGCGGACGTGCTCGGCGTCGCCCGGGTCGGCCTCACCGACAGCTTCTTCGACCTCGGCGGCGACTCGCTGACCGCGGTCCGGGTCGCCGGCCGGGTGTACGAGGTGTTCGGCCCGGTCTCGCCGTACACGATCTTCGAGGCGCCGACGCTCGGCGCGTTCGTCGACGCGGTGCAGGAACGGCTCGACGACGGCCAGGCCCCCCGCCCCGGCCCGCAGCGCCAGCCGGCGGCGACCGCCCCGCTCTCCCGGGTCCAACGCGCACTGTGGCTGGCCGACTGCTGGGAGCCGGGCAGCCCGGCGTACAACGTGCCGTGGGTGTTCGAACTCGGCGGACCGGTCGACGCCGACCGGCTGGAGCGGGCGATCGGGCTGGTGGTGGAGCGGCACGAGGCGCTGCGGACCACGTTCGCGCTCGACGGCGAGCTGCCCCGGCAGGTGATCCACGACAGCGTCGGAGTGCGGCTGGCGGTCAGCGCGGCCGCCGATCCCGAGCCGCTGATCCGGGCCGAGGTGAGCCGTCCATTCGACCTGGCCACCGGGCCGCTGCTGCGGGCCCGGCTGATCCGTACCTCGCCGACCACGGCGAGCCTGCTGCTGGTCTTCCACCACATCGTCTGGGACGAGGGCTCGCTGCCAGTACTGGAGCGGGAGCTGTGGGCCGCGTACGAGGGGCGCGGGCACACCCTGGCCCCGCTGCCGATCCAGTACGGCGACCACGCCCGGTGGACCCACGACGGCACCGACGGCAGCCGATCCGACTACTGGGTGGAGCGGCTGCGCGGCGCGCCGACCGGGCCGACGATCCGCCCCGACCGGTCCCGGCCCGCGACGCCCGGCCACCGCCTCGACCACCGCCGGTTCGCCCTCGACGACGCGCTCGCCGACGCGGTACGCCGGCTGGCCCGATCCGCCGACGCCACCCCGTTCATGGTGCTGCTGACCGGGCTGGCGCTGGCCGCGCACCGGCACGACGGCACCGACGACCTGGTCGTCGGCACCCCGGTGAGCCTGCGCGACCGGCCCGAGTTCGCGCCGCTGATCGGCTACTTCATCAACCTGCTGCCGCTGCGGCTGCGGCTGGCGGCCGGCGACACCGGCCGGGACCTGCTGGAGCGGGTCCGGGAGGCGGCGCTGGGCGGCTACCAGCACCAGGACGTGCCGTTGGAGGAGATCGTCGACCGGATCCGGCCGGCACACACCGACGCCCGGCATCCACTGTTCCAGCTGGTCTTCGAGATGCACCAGGCCACGCCGCAGGCGCCGCCGCTGGGCGCGATTCCGGTCACCCGCCGACTGCACGTCAACAACGTCTCCCGGTTCGACCTCTCCTGGTCGGTGGAGGACGACGGGGTCGGCTTTGCCGGCCGGATAGAGTTCGACACCGACCTGTTCGACGCCGCCACCCTGGAGGTGTTGCGGGACCACTGGTTCGCCGCACTGGAGACGCTGACCGCCGACCCGGACGCCGAGGCGGTCACGGCACCCGCCGTCGCCGGGCGTTCCCCGGCGCACGCCGGGGCGGGCACCGACCGCGATCTGCCCGTGCACACCCTCTTCGAGCGGCGGGCCCGGCAGGCACCGGACGCGGTCGCGGTGATCGCCGGCGACACCCGGCTCACCTACGCCGGATTGAACGCGCGCGCCAACCGGCTCGCCCGCCACCTGCGGGCACACGGCGTCACGCCCGGCGCCGTGGTGGCGGTCCTCGTCGACCGGGACGCCGATCTGGTGACCGCCCTGCTCGCGGTGCTCAAGGCGGGCGCCGGCTACACGCTGCTCGACCCGGAGCTGCCGGCCGCCCGCCGCGCCGACGCGATCGCCGACTGCGCCGCCCACCTCACCGTCACCCGGCAGATGATCCGGGACGCGGGGGCCGCCGCCGAGCAGACCGACGCCGAGGCCGGCGGCGAACCGGACCTGGACCTGGCGGTGCCCGCCGACGCGGTGGCCTGCGTGATGTTCACCTCCGGATCCACCGGCCGGCCCAAGGGCGTCACCGCCACCCACCGCGCCCTCACCGCCACCTACCTCGACCAGCGGTACGCCGACTTCGACGCCGATCAGGTGTGGTTGCAGTGCTCCCCGGTCTCCTGGGACGCGTTCGGCCTGGAACTGTACGGTGCGCTGCTCTTCGGCGGTGTCACCGTGCTGCACCCCGGGCAGCGCCCCGACCCGGAGACCATGACCGACCTGGTGCTGCGGCACGGCGTCACCCAGCTGCAGCTGTCGGCGAGCCTGTTCAACTTCCTGGTCGACGAGTTCCCGCAGATCTTCACGCCGCTGCGGGTGGTCTTCACCGGCGGCGAACGCGCCTCCGTCGCCCACGTACGCCGGCTGCGCGAGAGGCACCCGCAGCTGCGGATCGTCAACGGCTACGGTCCGGTGGAGAGCATGGGCTTCACCACCTGTCACGAGGTACGCCCGGCGGATCTGGACGCGCCGGCCGTGCCGATCGGCCGACCGGTCGCCCACAAGGACGTGTACCTGCTCGACGGACGGTACCGGCCGGTGCCGGACGGCGAACCCGGCGAGCTGTACATGGCCGGCGACGGGCTGGCGCTCGGCTACGTCGGGCGCCCCGGGCTCACCGCGCAGCGGTTCCTGCCCGACCCGGCCGGGCCACCCGGCGCCCGGATGTACCGCACCGGCGACATCGGCCGGTGGAACGCCGACGGCACGCTGGACATCACCGGCCGCGCCGACGACCAGGTGAAGATCCGCGGGTTCCGGGTCGAGCCGGGCGAGGTCGCCGCCGCGCTCGCCGGCTGCCCCGGCGTGGGCGACGCGGCCGTGGTGGCACACCCGGTCGGTTCCGGGCCGGACGCGGAGCTCCGGCTGGCCGCGTACCTGACCGCGCCGGACGGCGCGCCCGGCTACCCGGAGATCTGCGACTACCTCGGCACGCTGCTGCCCGACTACATGATCCCGAGCAGCATCACCGTGCTCGACGCGCTGCCACTCACCCCGAACGGCAAGCTCGACCGGGCCGCCCTGCCGGCACCGGACGACCCCGCCGACCGGAGCAGCCCGGCCCGGTCCGAGAACCCGCTCCACGGCGCTGGTGACCCGCTGAGCGAGGCGGAGCGGCTCGTCGCGGCGGTCTGGCGGGAGGTGCTCGGCGTCGACGAGATCCGCGCCGACGACAACTTCTTCCGCCTCGGCGGCAACTCGCTGTCCGCGGTGCGGGTCGCGCTGCGGCTGACCGCCGAGACCGGCGTACGGGTTCCCCCGCGCCTGGTCTTCGCCGCCCGGACCGTCGCCGCCATGGCCCACCGGATCGGCACCCGTTGACCCGCCCCGACGAAAGGGAGTCCATCGTGCACAGCCGCACAGCACCCGTGTCCGGCCTGCAACGAGGCATGTGGTTCCTGGACCGCATGCATCCCGGGTCCGCCGCGTACACCGTCCCCTGGGTGTTCACGTTCGACCGGCCGGTCGACGCGGAGCTGCTGCAGCGCGCCGTCGACCGGATCGTCGACCGGCACGAGGCGCTGCGCACCACGTTCACGCTCGGCCCGGACGGCCCCCGCCAGGTGGTGCACGACCGGCTGCCGGTGCCGCTGCGCCGCGGCGGCTACCCGGACCTGGCCGCCGCGATCGCCGGCGAGGCCGCGTTCGACCTGACCACCGGGCCGCTGCTGCGCGCCGTCCTGGTCGACGCCCGCACGCTGCTGCTGACCGTGCACCACATCGTCTGGGACGGCGCCTCGGCCGGCGTCTTCGAGCGGGAGCTGGCCGAGTGCTACACCGCCGAACACGAGGGACGCGAACCGGTCCTGCCCGCGCTGGCCACCCAGTACGCCGACCACGCGACGACGCCGGTGGACGACGCGGACGAGCAGCTCGACTACTGGCGCGCCCAGCTCGCCGGGGCGCCCGCCCGCCTCGACGTCCCCGCCGACCGGCACCGGCCGACCGCGGGGAACTTCGCCGGCCGTACGCGGGAATTCGACCTGCCCGACGGGACCGGGAGCCGCGTGCGGACCCTGGCCACGACGGCGGACGCGACGCCCTTCGTCGTGCAGCTCGCCGCGTTCGCGGCGCTGCTGAACCGCTACACCGGCGCCGCCGACCTGCTCATCGGCGCGCCGGTGAGCACGCGGAACCGGCCGGAGCTGACCGACCTGATCGGCTACTTCGTCAACCTGGTGCCGCTGCGGGTGCGGGTGGATCGCGCGGACAGCTTCCGGGCGCTGGTCGAGCAGGTGCGCGACACCGTCTTCGACGCGTTCGGCTACCCGGACGTGCCGTTCGACGCGATCGTCGACGCGGTGCGCCCGGAACGTGCGGCCGGGGTGCCGCCGCTGGTACAGGTGGTCTTCGGCGCGCACGTGGAGGACCCGGCTCCGCTGCGGTTCGGGCCGCTGGCCGCGACCCGCCGGGTGGAACACAACGGCACCAGCAAGTTCGACCTGACGTGGTCCACGTTCGACGACGGTGACCTGCGCGGCGAGGTCGAGTTCAGCACAGATCTGTTCGACGCGGCCACCGTGGACCGGATGATCGGGCACTGGCGCACGCTGCTCGACGCGGTCCTCGCCGACCCCGACCGGCCGCTGTGGTCGGTGTCGCTGGACGTGCCCGCCGCGGCGCCGGAACGCGACCGCGCGCCCGCGGCACACTGCCTGCACCACGGCTTCGAGGCGGCCGCCGACCGGTTCCCGGACCGGCCGGCGCTCACCTACGGCGACACCACCATCTCCTACGCCACGCTCGAGCAGCGGGCCAACCGGCTGGCGCACGCACTGATCGCCCACGGGGTGCGCCGCGGCGACCGGGTCGGCATGCTGCTCGACCGGACCGATCTCACCGTCGTCACCATCCTGGCCGTGCTCAAGGCCGGCGCCGCGTACGTGCCGGTGGATCCGGCGGCGCCGGACGACCGGGCCGCGTTCGTCTTCGCCGACACGGCGGTCCGGCTGGTGGTCGCCGACCGGGAGGTCCCGGACGGGCTCGTGCGCCTGGACCCGGCGGTCGCGTCCGACGGCGCCCTGCCCGCTGCGCGCCCCGAGGTGCCGGTCGGTCCGGACGACCTGGCCTACCTGATCTTCACCTCCGGCTCGACCGGCCGGCCGAAGGCGGTCGCCGTCGCGCACCGGCAGGTCGCCCGGCTGATGGCGTCCGGCCTGCCGCACTTCGACTTCGCCGAGACCGACGTGTGGACGCTGTTCCACTCCTGCGCGTTCGACTGGACGGTCTGGGAGATCTGGGGCGCCCTGCTGCACGGCGGCCGGCTCGTCGTGGTGCCGTACCTGCTCAGCCGCTCGCCGGAGGATTTCGCCGGGCTGCTCGCCGCCGAACGGGTGACGATGCTCTGCCAGACCCCGTCCGCGCTGCGGCAGCTGGAGGCCGCGCTGCGCGCCGCGCCGCGGCCGCTGCCGGCGCTGCGGTGGGTGATGCTCGGCGGCGAGGCGCTCGACCCGGCGGTGGTCCGCCGCTGGCACGCGCTGTCCGGCGGCGCCCCGGCGCCGCTGTGCAACCTGTACGGCATCACCGAGACGACAGTGCACGTCACCACGCACGACGTCACACCGGACCACTTCGCCCGCAGCCTGATCGGCGCGCCGATGCCGCACCTGTCCGTTACGGTCCGCGACGCCTGGCTGCAGCCGTGCCCGATCGGCGTCCCCGGCGAGATGTACGTGGAGGGCGCCGGGCTCGCCGACGGCTACTGGGCGCGCCCCGGCCTGACCGCGCAACGCTTCCTGCCCGCGCCCGGCGGCGGCCGGATGTACCGCACCGGCGACCTCGCCCGCCGGCTCGCCGACGGCGGCCTGGAATACCTGGGCCGCGGCGACGACCAGGTGAAGATCCGGGGCTTCCGGATCGAACTCGGCGAGATCGAGAGCGTGCTCGCCGCCCACCCCGCGGTCGACGACGCGGTGGTCACCGTGTACCGGCCGGACGGCGACGAACCGCGCCTGGCCGGGTACGTCACCGCCCGCGGCCCCGCACCCACCTACCCGCAGCTGCGCGAGCACCTCGCCGCCGCGCTGCCCGTGCACATGATCCCGGCGACGGTGACCGTGCTGCCCGCGCTGCCGGTGACCGTCAACGGCAAACTGGACCGGGCCGCGCTGCCCGCGCCGACCGCCGAGCGCGCCGACGCGGGCACCCGGTACGCGGCACCCGCCACCCCCGCCGAGCGGCTGCTGACCCGGGCCTGGAGCCAGGTCCTCGGCGTCACCGACGTCGGCGCGCAGGACAACTTCTTCCACCTCGGTGGTGACTCGATCCGGGCCGTGCAACTCGCGGCCGCGCTGCGCGAGCAGGGCTGGGCGGTCACCCTGGCCGACCTGTTCACCGCGCCCACCCCGGCCGCGCTCGCCCCGCTGCTGCGCCCGGTCGACGCGTCCGCCGGCCGCACCCGGCCGTTCGACGGGCTCACCGCGGACGAGGTGGCGGCGCTGCCCGCGGACGTGGTGGACGCGTACCCGATGGCCGCCATGCAACTCGGCATGATCTTCCACATGGAGCTGTCCGGCGACGCCGGCGGCTACCACAACGTCAACAGCTTCCGGGTCGCCGGCCGCCTCGACGAGGCGGCGATGCGGACCGCGGTCGCCGATGTGATCGCCCGGCACCCGGTGCTGCGTACCAGCCTGCACGTGGTCGGCCACCGGCAGCCGCTGCAGTTGGTGCACGCCCGGATGCCCGCCCCGGTCGAGATCACCGACCTGCGCGCGCTGTCGCCGGCGGACCGGGACGCCGCGGTCACCGAGGTCTTCGACGCGCTCTGCGCGACCCGCTTCGACCCGCGCCGGCCGCCGCTGTTCCGGGTGTGCGCGCAGCGGCTCACCGACGACGAGTTCCAGCTCACCATCGCCGAACACCACGCCATCCTGGACGGCTGGAGCTTCACCTCGCTGCTCACCGAACTCCTGGACCGGCACCGCGACCCGCACCGGCCGGCCGCGCCGCCACCGGAATCGACGTTCCGCGACTTCGTCGCCGCCGAACAGGCCGCCGCCGACTCCGCCGACAGCGCGGCGTTCTGGCGGGAACGGCTCGCCGGCGCCAGCGGCGCGCTGTTCTCCGACCGTACCGACTCGACCGAGGCCACCATCGAGCTGCCGCGCACCGTGGAACGGCTGCTGCCGGACGCACCGGCGCAGCTCGCCGCGGCCGCCGAGGCGGCCGGCACGCCGATCAAGGCGGTCGCGCTCGCCGCGCACGTCACCGCGCTGCACCGGATCACCGGCCGCAGCCGGCTCACCACCGGGTTGTCGGTCAACGGCCGGCTGGAGGAGCGCGGCGGCACCGACGCGTACGGGTTGTTCCTCAACACCGTCCCGCTCGCGCTCGACCTCGACGCGCTCGGCGACGGACCGGAGCTGGTCCGGGCCCTGCACGAGATCGAGACCGCGCTGCTGCCGCACCGGCGCGTGCCGTTCGCCCGGCTGGCCCGGTACATGGCCGGCGCCCGCCTGGAGACCTGCTTCGCGCTGCTGCGATTCCACCAGCTCGGCCGTGCCGGCATCGTCGACGACGCCCGCACCGGATGCGAGCCGACGCTGCGCTACGAGCCGACGAACTTCGCGCTCGGCGCCGCCCTGGTCCAGGACCCCGGCTCCGGGCGCACCCTGCTCGCCGTCGACCACCTGCGCTCGCTGGTGCCCGACGGTGTGGCCGACGCCTACGCGGACGCGTTCGCGTCGGCCCTCGGCGACCTGGCCACCGCCACCACGCCCACGGCCGGTGGGAGCGCCCACCGGCCCGTCGAATCCCCTGGGAGGAACTAAATGGACGCGTTCGAGACCTTCACCGTGCTCATCAACGACGAGGAGCAGTACTCGATCTGGCCGACCGACCTGGACGTGCCGGCCGGGTGGCGCCCGGTGGGCGTGACCGGCACCCAGGAGCAGTGCGTCGCGCACATCGACGAGGTCTGGACCGACATCCGCCCGAAGAGCCTGCGCGACGCGCTCGCGACGGCCTGACCCTTGGGCGAGTTTCGAGGAGGTACATGATGTCCACTGACGACATCGACCGCACGGTGGCCGAGGTCTGGGCCGACGTGCTCGGGGTGCCCGAGGTGCAGCCGACCGACGGGTTCTTCGCCCTCGGCGGCCACTCGCTGGCCGCGCTGCGGGTCGTCTACACGCTGCGCGACCGGCTGGGTGTGCCGCTCGCCCTGCGCGACCTGATGGCGGCGCGCACCTGCGCCGACTTCGCCGAGACGGTCCGCGCCGCGCTGCGCGGCGACGCGCCCACCCGGCCGCTGACGCCGCTGGTCGGCCGCCGGGGCACCCGGTGACCGCCACGCCGACGGTGTCCGTGCCGGGTGATCAGGTACGGCCGGACGTGGTGGACGCGTGGGCCTATCGGCCGTACCCGCTGCCGGCGGGCACCCCCCGGGTGATCTGCTTCCCGCATGCCGGTGGCGACGTCACCGCGTTCGCCCCCCTGGCCGCCGCGCTCGCCCCGGACCTCGAGGTCTGGGCGGTGCGGCTGCCGGCGCGCGGTGGCCGGTACACCGAGGCGATGCCCGCCGGCTTCGACGCGCTCGTCGCGGCGATCGTCGCGGGCATCGGCCGGCACGTCCGCCCCGACACGGTCTTCTACGGGCAGAGTCTGGGCGCGCTGCTCGGTTACGAGGTGGCCCGCGCGCTGCCGGCCGGCCGACGGCCCCGGGCCATGGTGGCCGCCTGCGCCGGGGCACCGGACACCTGGCCCGGCACGGTGCCCGCCGACACGCTCGGCGCCGCCGCGCTGCTGCGCGCCTGCGGCCTGGAGGTCGACGACGCGATCCGGGACCTGGTCGTCGACACGATCCGCGCCGACCTGACGGTGGGCCGCGACTACCGGTACCGGCCCGCACCACGGCCCGGGTTCGCCCTGCACGCGGTCGCCGCCACCGGTGACCCGATGATCCGCCGGGCCGACGTCGCCCGCTGGGCGACCGCCACCACCGGCCCGTTCAGCACCTCGGTCGAGGCGGGCGGGCACCTGCTGGCCACCCCGTTCTCCGCCGGACCCGCCACACTGCTCCGCCGTCTGGGAGGCCGCCATGACCGCGACCACGATTGACCTCACCGACCCGGCCCTCTGGGCCCGCGACGACATCGGCGCGCTCATCGACGAGCTGCGCGCGGTGCCGGTGCGGCGCACCGAGACCGCGCAGGACGGGCCGGTCTGGTCCGTGCTCGGCTACGAGCTCGGCGCCCAGGTGCTCACCGACAACCGCACGTTCGGCTCGACCGGCGGCTCGCTGCTCGGCACCGGCGGCAACCCCGCCGGCGCCGGGAAGATGATGGCGCTCACCGACGGCCCCCGCCACCGGGAACTGCGCGCCCCGGTACTGCCGTACTTCTCCCCGCGCGGGGTGCGCAGCCTCACCGAACGGGTCGACGACCTCGCCGACGCGGTGATCGCCGACGCGGTCGCCCAGGGCGAGACGGATCTGGTGCGCATGCTGGCGCCGGTGCCGCTGATCGTCATGTGCGACCTGCTCGGCATCCCGCACGACGACCGGGACCTGGTCGTCGCGGTCTGCGACGAGGCGTTCCTGGCCCACACGCCGGAGCAGCGCCGGGCCGGCCACCAGCGGCTCATCCCCTACCTGTTCGAGCAGGTGATGCGCCGCCGGGCGACACCCGGCGACGACCTGATCAGTACGCTCGCCGCGCACCGGATCGGCGGCCGGCGGCTCTCCGTCGAGGAGGTGGTGCTGAACCTGGACAACATCCTGGTCGGTGGCGTGCAGACGGTCCGGCACACCGCGGCGATGAGCCTCTGGACGCTGATCCGCCACCCGGAGGCCTGGCAGCGGCTGCGCGACGGCGCGGTCGACCTCGGTACGGCCCTCGACGAGCTGCTCCGCTACACCTCGGTGGGGCTGCACGTGCTGCGCACCGCGAACCAGCGCACCGAGCTGGGCGGCGAGGTGATCGAGGCGGGCGACCGGGTGGCGGTCTGGGTCTGGGCCGCCGACCACGACCCGGCGGTGTTCGACAACCCGCACGAACTGCGCCTCGACCGGTCGCCGAACCGGCACCTGGCGCTCGGCGTCGGCGCGCACTACTGCATCGGCGCGCCGCTGGCCCGGGCCGAACTGAGCGCGATCTTCCGGGCGCTGTTCCGCCAGGTCGCCTCGATCGAGCCGGTCGACGCGCCGACCTACAACCAGTCGATCATCAACTTCGGGCTCGACCGGCTGCCGGTCCGGCTGCATGTCCGCTGAGGAGCCTTCGGTGACCCAGACGCAGATCCGTCCGCCGAAGCGCACCGCCACCGGCTGGGGCCGGGTGAGCCTGCTGCTCGCCGGGCAGGGCACCTCCCTCGTCGGTGACCAGGTGTTCTTCATCGCCGTGGTGTGGGCCGCCGCCGAACTCGGCGGCACCGCCGCGGTCACCTGGGTGACGCTCGCCGAGTCGGTGCCCCGGGCCCTGGCGATGATCTTCGGCGGCGCGGTCTGCGACGCGTTCGGGCCACGCGCGGTGTTGCTGCGCACCACCGGGGTACGGGTCGGTGTGCTCGCCGCGGCGTCCGCGGTGGCGCTCACCGCCGAGTCGGTGCCGCTGCTGGTGGCGGTCGCCGCGGTGGAGGGGGCCCTGCTCGGGCTCGGCACGCCGTCGTTCGGCTCGCTGATGCCCCGGATGGTCCCGGCCGCCGAACTCGGCCGGGCCAACTCGCTGCGCACCATGGTCGGCAGGTTCGCGCCGATCGTCGGCTCGCCGTTCGGCGCCTGGCTCGTCGCCACCGGCCACCTCGCCGGCGCGCTCGCCGTGGTCTGCGTCGGCTGCGCGGTCTCGCTCGGCTGCCTGCTGCCGGCCACCCGGGCGCTCACCCCGCCGCCGCCCACGACGGGCCCCCGGGTGCCGCTCTGGCGCCGCTCCGGTGACGGTCTGGCCCTGCTGCGCCACGACCGGCGGCTGCGGATGCTCTTCCTCTCCTCACTCTGCCTGGATGTCGCGTTCGCCTGGCCGATGAACCCGGGCCTGCCCGCCGTCATGATCGACCGGGGTTGGGGCGTCGCCGCCGTCGGCATCCTGATCGCCTGCTGGGCGGTGGGCGCCCTCGCCTCCGCCGGGCTCGGCGCGCTGCTCGGCGACCGGATCCCGGTCCCGATCCGGCTGGTCGGCGGCGCCACCGGCATCGCCATCCTGCTCACCGTCATGATCTTCGCGCCGACACTGCCGCTGATGGCCGCCGTCGCGGCCGCGCTCGGCTTCTGCTCCGGCCAGAACGGCCCGGCCGCCGTCACCCTGTACCAGCAGGCCGCCCCGCCGGACCGGCTCGGTGCCGCGATGGCACTGGTCGCGCTCTCCGGCATCGGCTGCGCGCCGCTGGCGTACGCGGCCATCGGTGCGCTGGCCAGTCTCACCTCCCCCACCGTCGCCTGGACAGCCAGCGCCCTGGTCGCCGTCGGCGGTCCGGTCGCCGCCGCTCGGGCGCTTCGCATCCCTCCCGCCCAGCAGTGAAGGAATTCGCCGTGCGTGCCTTGTCGTTCGGTCAGCAGCGCCTCTGGTTCCTCGATCAGCTCGACGGGCCCGGCGCGACCTACAACGTCCCGTTCGCGCTGCGCCTGCACGGGCCGCTCGACCAGCCGGCGCTGCGCGCCGCACTCACCGACCTGCTGGACCGGCATGAGGTGCTGCGCACGGTCTTCCCCACCGAGGACGGCGTGCCCCGGCAGCAGGTCCGGGTGATCGCCGCGGCGCCGCTGACCGTCCATTCCGGACCGGTCTCCGAGGCGACGCTGCCGGACGTGCTGCGGGCGGAGCTGACCCGGCCGTTCGACCTCGCCGCCGACCTGCCGGTGCGCGCCACCCTCGTCCCCCTCGGCCCGGACACGCACGTGCTGTTGCTGGTGCTGCACCACATCGCCTGCGACGGCTGGTCGCTCGGCCCGCTCGGCCGGGACCTGGCCGCCGCGTACACCGCCCGGCACGCCGGCACCGCGCCGGACTGGGCGCCGCTCGCCGTGCAGTACGGCGACTTCGCCGACTGGCAGCGCGAGGTGCTCGGCGACCCGGACGACCCGGACAGCCCGCTCGCCGCCCAGCTCGACTACTGGAGCGCCCGCCTCGCCGACCTGCCCGCCCCGATGCCGCTGCCCACCGACCTGCCCGGCGCCCCCACCGACCTGCCCGGCGGCCCCACCGACCTGCCCGGCGTCGACGGCGCGGACGGCGAACGCGCGGTCGACGCCGGGATCGTCACGGTGACGCTGCCCGCCGACCTGCACGCCGGGCTGCTGGCGACCTCCCGCGCCGCCGGCTGCACGCCGTTCATGGGTCTGCGCGCGGTGGTCAGCGCGCTGCTCTCCCGGTGGGGCGCGGGGCCGGACGTGGTGCTCGGCACCCCGGTCGCCGGGCGCTCCGAGGAGGTGCTCGCCGACCTGATCGGATTCTTCGTCAACACGCTGGTCCTGCGTACCGACACCGGCGGCGACCCCAGCCTCCGGGAACTGCTGGCGCGGATCCGGGAGACCGGCCTGGCCGACTACGCCCATCAGGACACCCCGTTCGAGCGCCTGGTCGACCGACTCGCCCCGGACCGGATGTCGGCCGCCCACCCGCTGTTCCGGGTGATGCTGGTGCAGCAGAGCGACGACGGCGACCCGCCCCGGCTGCCCAGGTTGACGGTCGCGGCGGAGCCGATCGACCTGCCGACCGCGAAGCTCGACCTCAGCGTCGTCCTCGCCGAGCGGTACGCCGACGGTGCCCCGGCCGGCGTCGACTGCCAGTTCGAGTACGCCGCCGACCGCTTCTCCGCCGACCGGGTGTCGGCGCTCGCCGCCGGCCTGGTCCGGCTGGTACGGGCCGCGCTGGCCGACCCGGACGCCCCACTGGGCACCCTCGACGCCGGCGACATCCCGGCGAGCTCGACCGCCGGCACCGCCCCGATCGACGCCGCGCAAACCGACGCGCGGGTGGCGCCGGAGCCGCGTGCCGACGACCCGCGCGTGGAGATCCTCCGTGGGCTCTTCGCGGACGTGCTCGGCCGCTCGGAGGTCGGGGTGCACGACGGCTTCTTCGCCCTCGGCGGGCACTCGCTGCTCGCCACCCAGCTGATCAGCCGGATCCGTGGCGCGTTCCGCGCCGAACTGGGCGTACGCACGCTGTTCCGCGCCCCCACCGTCGCGGGCGTGCTGGCCGCGCTCGACGCCGCCGCCGACGGCCCGCCCCGGCCCCCGCTGCTGCCCGCGGGGCATGCGGACGCGTGGCCGGACGGGGCGCCGCTGTCCTACGCGCAGCGCCGGCTCTGGTTCCTGGCCGGCGTCGACGGGCAGGACCGGGCGTACACGATTCCGCTGACGCTGCGGCTGACCGGCCCGGTCGACGTGGACGCGCTCGCGGCGGCCTGCCGGGACCTGGTCACCCGCCACGAGATCCTCCGTACCGTCTACCGCGCAACCGACGGCGACCCGCGCCAGCACGTGCTCCCGAGTGACGGGATCGGCGCGGTGCTCACCGTGGTCCGGCTCGCCCGCGCGGAGCTGGCCGACCGGCACGCGGCCGCCGCGGCCGCGCCGTTCGACCTGGCGTCCGACATCCCGCTGCGGGCCACCCTGTTCCTGCCCGACGACGCCGACGGCGACGGGGCCGTGCTGCTGCTCTGCCTGCACCACATCGCCGCCGACGGGGAGTCGCTGGCGCCGCTGCTGCGCGACCTGGACGCCGCCTACCTGGCCCGCCGGGCCGGTACCGCGCCGGACTGGGCGCCGCTGCCCGTGCAGTACGCCGACTACGCGCGCTGGCAGGCCGCCCTGCTCGGCGCCGAAGACGACCCGCAGAGCCTGGTCGCCGGGCAGCTGCGGTACTGGACCGGTACGCTCGCCGGGCTGCCGGTCGAGGTGCGCCTGCCGGCCGACCGGCCCCGCCCGGCGCGCCCCAGCCACCGCAAGGGCCACGTCCGCGCCGAGGTGGACGCCGCGACCCGCGACGCGCTCGCCGCGCTGGCCCGGGACAGCCAGGCCACCCTGTTCATGGTGGTGCATGCGGCGCTGGCCGCGCTGCTGAGCCGGCTCGGCGCCGGCCACGACATCCCGATCGGCACCCCGGTCGCCGGACGCGACGACGAAGCCCTCGACGGCCTTGTCGGCTTCTTCGTCAACACCCTCGTCCTGCGCGTCGACACCGCCGGCAGCCCCACCTTCCGCGACCTGCTGGACCGGGTCAGGGACGCCGACCTGGACGCGTTCGCGCACCGGGACCTGCCGTTCGAGCGGCTGGTCGAGGCGGTCAACCCGCCCCGGCTGCTCGCCCGGCACCCGCTGTTCCAGGTGCTGCTCTCGTACCTCTCCGCGGATGCCGGCGCGACCTCCGGCGAGGGTGACGGACTTTCGATGCCTGCACTGGGGGCCCGGGCCGAGGACACCGTGGCCGGCACCGCCAAGTTCGACCTGTCGCTGACCGTGGCGCAGACCAGGGACGGCCTCGACTGTCATCTGGAGTTCGCCGCCGACCTCTTCGACGCGGCGAGCGCCGGCCGGATCGTCGCGGAGTTCGTCGACCTGCTCACCGCGGTCGCGGCCGACCCCACCGTCGCCGTGACGGCGCAGCCCCCGCCCACCGCACCGGGCGCACCGGCCGAGGTCGGTGCCGTGCCCGACATACCCGAGGGTGAAGCGACCACCGCGGACGGCGCCCTGACCGGCACGGTGGTCGGCGCGGGCTGGGAACGGGCCTACCGGGCGCCGCGGGACGCGCGGGAGGAGATCCTGTGCGCGCTGTTCGCCGAGGTGCTCGGCGTCGAGCGGATCGGTGTGGACGACGGCTTCTTCGCCCGCGGCGGGCACTCGCTGCTGGCGGTACGGCTGCTCAGCCGGATCCGGCCGGCGTTCGGGGTGCCGGTCGCGATCGGTGACATCTTCGCGGCGCCGACCGTGGCCGGCCTCGCCACCCGACTCGCGGCCGCCGCCGACGAGGCCGCCACCGACGGGCACCGGGCGGTTCGGCCGCAGCTGCGGGCGGTGACGCGGCCGGAGCGGGTGCCGCTGTCCTACGCCCAGCGGCGACTCTGGTTCATCCTGCAACTGGACGGCGACAACGGGGCCTACGACATGCCGTACGCGCTGCGGCTGCGCGGCCGGCTGGAGGTCGGGGCGCTGGAAGCCGCGCTGGCCGACGTCACCGACCGGCACGAGTCGCTGCGTACGGTCTTCGCGGTGCACGACGACGAGCCCTACCAGCGGGTGCTTCCCGCCCACCGGCCGGCGCTGCACCGGGCCCGCTACGACGCGGAGGCGATGGCCGAGGCGCTCGGGCGCCGGTTCGACCTGGCGGTGCAGCCGCCGCTGCGCGCGCACCTGTTCGACGTGGCGCCGGACGAGCACGTCTTCCTGCTGGTCACCCACCACATCGCCGGTGACGGCTGGTCGATGGGGCCGCTGCTGGCCGACCTGGCCACCGCGTACGCCGCCCGGTCCGCCGGCGCCGCTCCGGAGTGGACACCGCTGCCGGTGCAGTACGCCGACTACGCGCTGTGGCAGCGCGACCTGCTCGGCGACCCGGACGACCCGGACAGCGTGCTCGCCCGGCAGCTGGCCTACTGGCGGGAGCGGCTCGCCGACCTGCCCGAGGAGCTGTCGCTGCCCACCGACCGGGCCCGGCCGGCGGTCGCCAGCCACCGGGGCGACTCGGTTCCGGTGGCGATCGACCCGGTGCTGCACCGGCGGATCCGGGCGCTGGCCCGCGACAGCCGGGTGACGTTCTTCATGGTGCTGCAGGCCGCGTTCGCGGCGGTGCTGAGCCGGCTCGGCGCCGGCCACGACATCCCGATCGGCACCCCGGTCGCCGGACGCGACGACGAAGCCCTCGACCACCTCGTCGGATTCTTCGTCAACACCCTCGTCCTGCGCGTCGACACCGCCGGCAACCCCACCTTCCGCGACCTGCTGGACCGGGTCCGGGAGACCGACCTCGGCGCCTACGACCACCAGGACGTGCCGTTCGAACGCCTGGTGCACGAACTCAACCCCGCCCGCTCGCTGGCCCGGCACCCGCTGTTCCAGGTGATGCTGGTGCTGCAGAACACCGGCGACGGCGAAACCCGGCTGCCCGGCCTGGAGGTGGCCGAGGAGCTGCTCGACTCGGACGCGGTCAAGTTCGACCTGGGCCTGTCCCTGGCCGAGGGGGACGGCGTCACCGGCTCGCTGTCGTTCGCCGGCGACCTGTTCGACCGGGCCACCGCCGAGTCCATCGTGGACCGGCTGATCCGGCTGCTCGACGCGGTGACCGACGACCCGGACGCTCCGATCGACGCGATCGACCTGCTCTCCCCCGCCGACCGGGACCGGATGGCGCGGTGGAACGCGACCCGGGTGCCGGTGCCGGACACCACGCTGCCGGAGCTCTTCGCCGCCCAGGTGGCCCGCACCCCGTCCGCGGTCGCGGTCCGGTACGAGGACGAGGAGATCAGCTACGCGGAGCTGGACGCCCGGGTGGAGGCGCTGGCCCGGGCGTTGCGCGGGCGCGGGGTACGCCCGGCCGACCTGGTCGCGGTCCAGCTGCCCCGCTCGGTGGAGCTGATCGTCGCGGTGCACGCGGTGCACCGGGCCGGTGCGGCGTACCTGCCGGTGGACCCGACGTACCCGGCCGACCGGATCGCGTTCATGCTCGCCGACGCGCGGCCGGCGCTGGTGCTGACGCCGTCGGTGCTGGCCGGCCTGGTTCCGGGCGGTGACGGCCCGCTGCCGGCGGTGTCCGGGCGGCATCCGGCGTACATGATCTACACGTCCGGGTCGACCGGCCGGCCGAAGGGCGTGCTGACCTCGCACGCGGCGATCGTCACCCACCTGCTCTGGATGCAGCACGACTACCCGCTCGGCGGCGACGACCGGGTGCTGCAGAAGACCTCGTCCAGCTTCGACGTCTCGGTCTGGGAGTTCTTCTGGCCGCTGATCGCCGGCGCGACGCTGGTGCTGGCCCGGCCGGACGGGCACCGCGACCCGGCCTACCTCGCCGCGCTGATCCGCACCGCCCGGGTCACCGTCGCGCACTTCGTGCCGGCGATGCTGGAGGCGTTCCTGGCCGAGCCGGCCGCCGGCACCGACAGCCCGCTGCGGCAGGTCTTCTGCGGCGGCGAGGCGCTCACCCCCGAGTTGGCCGGCCGGTTCACCGCCGCGCTGCCGGCCCGGCTGTCCAACTTCTACGGGCCCACCGAGGTGGCGGTCGAGGCGACGCACCAGCCGTACGCGGCGCACCTCGCGGCGGCCCGCACCGTCCCGATCGGGCGTCCGGTGTGGAACACCCGGGCGCACGTGCTCGACGCCCGGCTCGCCCCGGTGCCGCCCGGCGCCCCCGGCGAGCTGTACCTCTCCGGCGACCAGCTCGCCGACGGCTACCTGCACCGGCCCGGGCTCACCGCGCAGCGGTTCGTCGCCGATCCGTACGGCGCACCGGGGCAGCGCATGTACCGCACCGGCGACCTGGTCCGGTGGACCGGCGACGGCCGGCTGGAGTACCTGGGACGCGCCGACGACCAGGTCAAGATCCGCGGGCAGCGGCTGGAGCTCGGCGAGGTGGCCGCGGTCGCCGCCGGATGTCCAGGGGTGGTCCAGGCCGTGGTGACCCTCCACGCCGACGCCGGTGGCCCGTCACTCGTCGGGTACATCGTGGGCGACGCCGATCCGGCCGAGGTACGCCGGCACCTGGCCGCCCAGCTGCCCGCGTACATGGTGCCCCGGGTGGTGCTGCGGCTGCCCGCGCTGCCGCTGGCCCCGAACGGCAAGGTGGACCGGCGCGCGCTGCCCGCCCCCGAACCGGTCACCGCCGAAGCCGCCTACCGGGCGCCGCGCGGCCCGGTGCAGGAGATCCTCTGCGACATCTTCGCCAGCCTGCTCGGCGTGGACCGGGTCGGCATCGACGACGACTTCTTCGACCTCGGCGGGCACTCGCTGCTCGGCACGCGGCTGATCAGCCGGGTGCGCGGCGCGCTCGGCGTCGAGCTGAGCGTGCGGGAGCTGTTCCGCACGCCGACGGTCGCCGGGCTCGCCGACGCGGTCGACGCCGGCCGGCCGGCGCGCGCCCCGCTGCGGGCGATGCCGTTGCCGGAGCGGGTCGGGCTGTCACCCGCCCAGCGCCGGCTCTGGTTCCTCAACCAGATGGACGTGCGCACCGGCGGGTACGCGCTCACCTGCGCGCTGCGCCTGGCCGGCACGCTCGACACGGACGCGCTGGCCCGGGCGCTCGGCGACGTCGTCGCCCGGCACGAGGTGCTGCGCACCGTGTACCCGGAGGTGGAGGGCCACCCGTACCAGCGGGTGCTGCCCGCCCCGGCCGCCGGGACGCCGTTGCCGCTGCCGGTCCGGCGGGTCGGCGACGACGCGCCCGCGGGGCTTTCCGGCGACGGTTCGCTGGCAACCGCGCTGGAGGGGGCCGCGGCAGCGGTCTTCGATCTCACCGTGGACCTGCCGTTGCGGCCGGAACTGCTCGCGCTGCCCGGCGGTGACCACGTGCTGCTGCTGGTGATGCACCACATCGCCACCGACGGCTGGTCGATGGGGCGGCTCACCGCAGACCTGGCGACCGCGTACACCGCCCGGCTCGCCGGTGAGGCGCCGGACTGGGCGCCGCTGCCGGTGCAGTACCGGCACTACACCCTGTGGCGCCAGGAGGTGCTCGGCGACGGGGCCGCGCCGGCCGCGGGCGGCCCGGAGTCGCCGTTGGAGGCTCAGGTGGGGTACTGGCGGGAGCGGCTGGCCGGGCTTCCCCACGAGCTGGCGTTGCCGTTCGACCGGCCGCGCCCGCCGGTCGCCGACAACCGGGGCGACTCGGTGCCCGTGACGATCGACGCGGCACTGCACGGCGGTCTGCTGGCGCTGGCCCGGCAGAGCCGGACGACGCTGTTCATGGCGCTCCAGGCGGCGTTCGCGGCGCTGCTGAGCCGGCTCGGCGCCGGCCACGACATCCCGATCGGCACCCCGGTCGCCGGACGCGACGACGAAGCCCTCGACCACCTCGTCGGATTCTTCGTCAACACCCTCGTCCTGCGCGTCGACACCGCCGGCAACCCCACCTTCCGCGACCTGCTCGAGCGGGTCCGGGAGACGTCGCTGGGCGCGTACGCGCATCAGGACGTGCCGTTCGAACGCCTGGTGCAGGAGCTGAACCCGGCCCGCTCGCTGGCCCGGCACCCGCTGTTCCAGGTGATGCTGGCGTTGCAGAACAACGAGGACAGCGACCCGCGCATGCCCGGCCTGGCGGTCTCCGGCGTGCCGGTGGGTGTGCGCACCTCCACGTTCGACCTGGCGCTGTCGCTGCACGAGATGGTCCCCGGCCGGCCGGAGGGCATCGGCGGCGGGCTCACGTTCCGCACCGACGTCTTCGACGCGCCGTCCGTCCGCGGCATCGTCGACCGGCTGGTCCGGTTGCTGGCCGCCGCGGTCGCCGACCCGGACGCCCCGATCGGCCGCCTCGACCTGCTCACCCCGGCGGAGCGGCACGACCTGCTGGTCCGCCGCACCGACACGGCCGCGGACCTCGGCCCGTGGCGGGACGTGCCGAGCCTGGTCGCCGCGCACGCCGACGCCGAACCGGACCGGGTCGCCGTCGCCGGTCCGGACGGCCTGCTGCGCTACCGGGACCTCGACGAACGCGCCAACCAGCTGGCCGGGCGGCTCGCCGACGCCGGCGTGCGCCGCGGCGACCTGGTCGGCGTCTGCCTGCCGCGCGGACTCGACCAGGTGGTCGCGCAACTCGCGGCGCTGCGCGCCGGGGCGGCGTACCTGCCGCTCGACCCCGACTATCCGGCCGGCCGGCTGGCCTACATGTGCCGGGACGCGGCGGTCGCGGTCGTGCTGACCCGCACCGACGTACCGTTCGCCGGGGCGGCCGGCGTGGACGTGGCGCCGGTGGTGATCCGGCTGGACCGGGAGGCGGCGGACATCGCGGCCCGGCCGGCCGATCCACCGGCGAGCCGGCCGCATCCGCGGGACGCCGCGTACGTCATCTACACCTCCGGCTCGACCGGCGCGCCGAAGGGCGTGGTCATCGACCACACCGGGCTCGCGCACCTGTGCGCGTGGTTCCGTCGCGCGTACGCGGTGGGCCCGCAGGACCGGGCCAGCCAGGTCGCCGCGCTCGGCTTCGACGCGGCGGTGTTCGAGGTGTGGCCGCACCTGTCGGCCGGCGCCTCGGTGCACCTGCCGCCGGGGGCCGCGCTGACCGACACGGGCCGGCTCGCCGAGTGGCTCGTCGACACCGGGATCACCACCGCGTTCCTGCCCACGCCCCGGCTGGAGACGATGCTGGACGAGCCGGCGCTGCGCCGGGCCGCCCTGCGCACGGTGATCGCCGGCGGCGACCGGCTGCGCCGCCGTCCCCCACGAGACCTGGGATTCCGCCTGATCAACGGGTACGGGCCGACCGAGTGCAGCGTGATGGCCACCGGCGCCGACGTGGCACCGACCGGTGACGCGCTGCCCGACATCGGCGTCCCGGTGCCGAACACCCGCGCGTACGTCCTGGACCGGTACCTCGCCCCGGTGCCGGAGGGGGTGCCCGGTGAGCTGTACCTGGCCGGCGACGGCCTGGCCCGCGGCTATCTGGGCCGGCCGGGGCTGACCGCGACGCGGTTCACCGCCGACCCGTTCGGCGCCCCCGGCCAGCGGATGTACCGCACCGGCGACATGGTCCGCTGGCGCCGGGGCCGGCTGGAGTTCATCGGCCGGGTCGACGACCAGGTCAAGATCCGCGGCGTACGGATCGAGCTGGGCGAGGTCGACGCGGTGCTCGGCGGCTGCCCGGGCGTACGGCAGGCGGCGACGGTGGTCCGCGGCGACCACCTGGTCGGCTACCTCGTCGACGCCGGCGGCGACGGCGGCACGGACGGGGGGCTCGACCTCGCCGCGGTCCGCGCGCATGCCGCCGCGTTCCTGCCCGCCCACACGATCCCCACGCATCTGGTGGTCGTGGACGCGCTGCCGCTGACCGCGCACGGCAAGCTGGACGTCGCAGCGCTCCCGGCGCCGCCCCGCCCGCCCCGGGTGGTCCGGGAGCCGCGCACCGCCCGGGAACGGCTGCTGCGTGGGCTGTTCGCCGAGGTGCTGGCGGTGGACGAGGTCTCCGTCGACGACAGCTTCTTCGATCTCGGCGGGCACTCGCTGCTGTCCGCCCGGTTGATCAGCCTGATCCGGCGGGAGCTCGGCGTGGACCTGGGCATCCGGGCGCTGTTCGAGACGCCGACGGTGGCCGGATTGGCGGCCAGGCTGGACGGTGCGGCGAGCGCCGGCCGCTCCGGTGTGGACCGCGACGACCTGGCCCCGCTGATCCCGCTGCGCGCCGACGGCGACCGGGCACCGGTCTTCTGCCTGCCGCCCGCGGTGGGCATCGGCTGGGTGTACGCCGGGCTGCTCGCCCGGATCGACCCGGCCCGGGGCGTGTACGGCCTGCAGTCGCGCGGGCTCACCGCGCCGGACCGCCAGCCGGGCACCATGGAGGAACTGGTCAAGGACACCGTCGAGCGGATCCGCCAGCAGCGCCCCCACGGCCCGTACCACCTGCTCGGCTGGTCGTTCGGCGCGCAGGTGGCGCACGCGGTCGCGGTCGCGCTGCGCGAACACGGCGAAACGGTGGG
The DNA here is from genome assembly GCF_004217545.1 of Krasilnikovia cinnamomea. NCBI lineage: Bacteria > Bacillati > Actinomycetota > Actinomycetes > Micromonosporales > Micromonosporaceae > Krasilnikovia > Krasilnikovia cinnamomea. The sequence continues at coordinate 5,762,143 of NZ_SHKY01000001.1, read as the reverse complement.
GCTGCTGGCCCTGCTGGACGGCTACCCGCCGGCCGGCGCCGCGTCGCCCGGTACCGCCCCGGCGGATCGGGACACGCTCGCCGCGCTGCTCGTCTCGCTCGGCCACGACCTGACCGACCTGCCCGACGACGCGCCGCTGGATCACGCCGAGTTCGTCCGTAGGGTCCGGGCCGACGGCGGCCCGCTGGCCGGGCTTCCCGCGGCGACGCTGGACGGGCTGCCGGCGGTCTTCGCCGGCAACGGGGCGCTGGCCACCGGGTACCGCCCCGGCCGGTTCGACGGTGACGTGCTCTTCTTCCAGGCCACCGAGGGCCGGCGGCCGGACGCACCGACGCCCGACACGTGGCGCCCGTACGTGGGGGGCCGGCTCCTGGTCCACCAGGTGGCCGCCCGGCACGGCGAACTGACCCGGCGCGCGCCGATCGCCCGGATCGGGGCGGTGATCGCCGCGCACCTGGCCGACCAGCCCTAGCCGGCCGGCCCGCCGGGCGGCGCAACTGCCTGTCGACTGCCGCACTTGCTGCCGCCCGGCACTCACCCACCACCCCTACCCTCGACGGGTACCCCGCCGTATCGTCCACAGAGGAGCGTGCCATGTCCGCAGGTCCGGCCGTCGCTCCGGACCGGCGCCGCCACGTCGTCCTCACCAGCACGGAGTCCGACTCGCACACCTGGAACCTCGTGTTTCTCCAGCTGGTGCTGGAGGAGCTGGGATACCTCGTGACGAATCTGGGCGCCTGCGTGCCCGACCAGGTCCTGGTGGCGGAGTGCCTGTCGCCGCCGCCTGACCTCATCGTCATCAGCAGCGTCAACGGGCACGGCTACAACGACGGGATGCGGGTCATTCCGCTGCTGCGCAGCCGCCCGGAGCTGGCGACGGTGCCGATCGTGATCGGCGGCAAGCTGGGCATCGGCGGCGCCGCCGACGCGGACCACCCGGCGGCGCTGCTGCGGGCCGGCTTCGACGCGGTCTTCGCCGACGACGGCGGCGTCGAGCTGTTCCGTTCGTACGTGCGGGAGTTGCCGGCGCGGGCGGCGGCATGACCCTCGACACGCTCGGCGCGGGCGGCCCGCCGTGCGCCACCGGCCCGGCTGCCGGCGCCGGTGACCTGTCCGGCATCGGCCGGGGCTTCGGTGCCTTCGTGGCGCGGGCCAAGGCCGCCGGCCGGCTCGTGGTCCAACCACGCATGGGCATGGGCAGCCCCCGCCTGATGCGCGAGGGTCTGCTCGCCACGCGCCGGGCCGACGCCACCACGGTCGGCACGATCACCATCGACAGCTACACCCGGGTCGGCAACCACGCCGCCGCCCGGCGCGCCCTCGCCGACGGCATCGACCTCAACGGCTACCCGATCGTCGGGCACGACACGGCCGTCACCCGGGCGGTGCTGCACGGCGTACAGGACGACTCGTTCCCCGTCCAGGTGCGGCACGGCTCCGCCACCCCGCAGCAGATCTTCGCCGCCCTGGTGGCCGCCGGGCTCGACGCCACCGAGGGCGGACCGGTCTCCTACTGCCTGCCGTACAGCCGCACGCCGCTGCGCGAGTCCGTGGCGAACTGGGTGCAGTGCTGCGAGCTGCTGGCCACGCTGGCGCAGACCGGCGCCGAACCGCACCTGGAGACGTTCGGTGGCTGCATGATGGGCCAGCTCTGCCCGCCGGGCCTGCTGGTCGCGATCAGCGTGCTGGAGGCGATGTTCTTCCGCCAGCACGGGGTGCGCAGCATCTCCCTGAGCTACGCCCAGCAGACCGACCCGGAGCAGGACGCCGAGGCGGTACGAGCGTTGCAGCGGCTCGCCGCCGAACTGCTGCCGGACACCGACCGGCACGTCGTCATCTACACCTACATGGGGTTGTACCCGCGGACGCCGGCCGGCGCCCGGGATCTGCTCGTGGCGGCGGCGCGGCTGGCCGTACGGTGCGGCGCCGAGCGGCTGATCGTCAAGACCGAGGCCGAGGCGCACCGGATACCCACCATCGCCGAGAACGTCGCGGCGCTGGAACTGGCCGCGGCGACGGCGGCCGGCGAGCCACGCGGCGGCGGGCCGGTCGGCGACACCGGCGTGTACGCGGAGGCCCGGGCGCTGGTGCAGGCCGTACTGGAGCTCGACGCCGACCTGGGGCGGGCGCTGGTCCGCGCGTTCGACCGCGGCTACCTCGACGTGCCGTACTGCCTGCACCCGGACAACGCCGGGCGTAGCCGCAGCTACATCGACTCCGCCGGCCGGCTGCGCTGGGCGGAGATCGGGGCGATGCCGATCGGCCACGTGGTCGGGGCGTCCCGGCCGCGCCGCGTCACCGCGGCGGACCTGCTCGGCGCCCTGTCGCATGTGGAGAGCAAGTACGACCGTGCCGCGCTTGGGCGGCCGGCGGCGGCGCACCTCCCGGCCCACGACCGGGTGCGGTGCGCGGACGGAGGAGAGATGGCGGAGCACGATGACTGAATGCACCGGCGCCGGGGTCCCGGCCGGGTTCCCCGCCTCGCCGCGGGAGCACCTGTCCTCCCCGGTCACCCGTACGGTGCTGCGGGTCCAGCATCGGATCCTGGACGCCGCGCGCGAGTACCTGCGCGGCGAGGGCTTCACCGAGCTGCTGCCCCCGCTGCTCGGCCCCGTGACGGACCCCGGCGGCCGGGGATCCAAGCCGATCGACGTCGACTACTACGGCCACCGGTACAAGCTGATGACCAGCGCAATCCTGTACAAGCAGGCGTCGCTGCTGGCCTTCGACCGGATCTTCTACGTGGCGCCGAACGTGCGAATGGAGCCGCCGGAGACCGCCACGACCGGCCGGCACCTGGTGGAGTTCCACCAGATCGACGTCGAGCTGGCCGGCGCCGGACGCGACGACGCAACCCGGATCGCCGAGGGGCTGGTCCGGCACGCGGTCCGGCGGGTGGTCGACGAGCTGCCCGGCGAGCTGGAGGAGCTGGGCCGCGACGTCGGGGCCTTCACCGAGCTGCTGACCGCGCCGTTCGGCCACCGGACGCACGCCGACGCCGTGGCGGAGCTGCACGGGATGGGTCACGCGCAGAGCCCGGACGCCGAGATCGACTGGCGGGCGGAGGTGAAGCTGTCCGGCAAGGCGAGCCGGCCCTTCTTCGTCGAGGACTATCCCAAGGGCTCCCGCGGCTTCTACGACCGGGAGGACCCGGACCGCCCGGGGACGCTGCAGAACTTCGACCTCGTCGCGCCCGAGGGTTACGGCGAGCTGTGTAGCGGCAGCGAGCGGGAATCCGCGTACGACCGGATCGTCACCCGGATGCGGGAGACCGGCGAGAACCCCGCCAAGTACGGCTGGTACCTGCAGTTGGCGCGCGACGGCATCCCCGCCAGCGCCGGGTTCGGCCTGGGCCTGGAACGGTTCACCCGCTATGTGGCCGGCCTCGACGCGGTCTGGCAGGCCAACGCGTACCCGAAGCTGCCCGGGGTGAAGTCGCCGTGACCGCCCTGCAAACCTCCCGCTTCCCGGAGGCCGAGGTCCGGGACCGGGCGCGGCGCGGCGCGGCCGCGGTCTTCCCGGACGTCGCCGGCTACGGCCGCACACTGTACGGTTCGGAGCCCGCCGAGCGCAGCGACGACGTGCTGGACGCGATGCGGCTGGTGCCGCCGGTGTTCATGCCGCAGCGGCTGGAGAAGCTGGTGGAGCTGGCACGCGAGCCGCTCTACCCGGACGTGGACCTGCGCACCACGGTCGGCGGGTTCGCCGCCCCGCTGCCGGTCTACCTCTCCGCGTTCGGCTCCACCCAGGTGGCCAGCGCCGATCTGGGCGTGGCCGCCAGCCGTCAGGCCGGTGCGCTGGGCATCCCGATGGTGATCGGTGAGAACGTGGTGTCGGCGGGCGGCTACCGCAGCTCGGGCGGCGCGCAGCGCTCGCTGCTGGACCGGGTCGCCGCGTACGCCGAGGCGCTGCCCGCCGGGCTCGGCGGCCTCGCCGTGCAGCAGAGCACCGAGGACGCCGACTGCGAGGTGTGGAACCTGGTCTACAGCGACCCGGCGGCGCAGCCGCTGCTCGACACGGGACGGCTGGCGTTCGAGCTGAAGACCGGGCAGGGCGCCAAGCCGGGACTGGGCGGCATGACCGTGCTCGACGGGTCCGCCGCCGCCCGCGTCGAGGACCTGTACGCGATCGACCCGGTGTTCGGCCCCGGCGCCGGGCGGGTGCTGCGCAGCAGCTCCCCGGGAACCTTCACGGACGAGATCCTGCGCCAGCAGATCCGGTTCATGCGCAACAACTTCCCGCGCGCCCGGGTGTGGGTGAAGCTGCACCCTGGCCGGGACGTGCGGGAGGCGGCGACGGTGGCGTGGGAGGCCGGCGCGGACGCCGTCACGGTGGACGGCGCCGAGGGCGGCACCGGCTGGGCGCCGACGTCGTTCCTGCACCAGGTGGGTCTGCCGCTCGGCGAGTGCCTGCGGCGGATCGGCCACCACAGCGGCTGCCTGCTGGTGTCCGGCCGGATCTGGGAGGGCGCCCGGGCCGCGAAATGCCTGGCCCTGGGGGCGCGGGCGGTCGGCCTGGGCCGGGCCGGACTGCTCGCCGTGGACGAGGATCCCGACGCCGGTCTGCTGCGGATGGTCGACTGCCTGGCGCTGGAGCTGCGCCTGCTGATCAGCGCGTTGGGCAAGTACGCGCCGGGCGCCCTCGACGCCGAGGACGTCTGGTCGGCCGCCACGGTCCGGCCGGAGGGTGCGCTGCGGGTCGGCTGATCCTGCCACCGGGGTCGGCGCGGAACCCGCCGCGCCCGGTCAGTCGGCCGGCGACCGGCGGTGCCGGCGCTGGGCGGCGGCGTACTCGACGAGCGCCGCCCGGCCCGGCCGGTCCGTCTTGATGATGAGGCTCGCCACGTGCTTCTCCACCGTGCGCGGCGAGATGTGCAGCCGGGTGCCGATCGCCCGGTTGTTGAGCCGCTCGGCCAACAGCTCGAACACCTCGTACTCACGCACGGTCACGCTCAGGGCCCGCAGCGCGGCCGGCACCCGGTCGGCGCCGGCGCGGCGCTGCTGGACGGACGCGCCGATCTGCCGCAGCAGGCCCCGGCAGGCGCTCGCCACGGCGGGCACTCCGGCGCGGTGGAAGTGTTCCTCGGCGCGGCGCAACCAGCCCTCCGCGTCGCCCCAGCCGCACCGGTTCGCCTCCTCGGCGACCAGCCGCAGTCCGAGATGCCGGGCGGTCGGGAACGGCTCGGCCGCCACCTGGGCCGCGGCCGCCGCGGCGTCGGCTGCCGGGACGTTGCCGTCGCGGCCCAGCAGCACGGCGCGCGCCAGTTCGACGAAGTGCCGGTTCCACCGCATCTGGCCCGCCGCCACCCCGGCGACCTCGTTCAGCTCCGGCCAGCCGGCCCGGCCAGCCAGAACGTCGAGCAGCAGGTACAGGCCGTGCCGGCCGGACAGATGGAACGCCGACGGATTCTCCCGGTCGATCTCGGCCGCGGTGGCCAGCTCCCGGTCGAGCTGGTGGGTGTCCTCCTCCAGCAGCGCACAGAACACCCGGGCCAGGCCCACCGCGAGCGGCAGTTCCGGCGAATGCTCGCCGTCCCAGCGTTTGAACTCGTCCAGCGCCTGCGCCATCTCCGCCCGGTCGGCCCGGTGCGCGGCCAGGGTGGCGCGGACGACCAGCACGTACCGCAGGATGGACAGCAGCTGCAGCCGGCTGGTGGACCGCTCCACCTCGGCCAGTTGCCGGCCGGCGGACTCGAACTCGCCGGTGAGTACCGACTGCATGGCGAGGATGGCGTCCACGGTCAGCCCCGCGGTGATCGCGCCGACCCGCAGCGCCTCCTGGCCGGCGCGCCGCAGCCCGCTCGTGTCGCCGTCGGCCAGGCAGCGGTTGCCGCCCAGCCGGACCAAGGCGTAGATCCGCGAAATGGGCAGGCGGTGCTGTTCGGCCAGCCGGATGGCGCGCTCGAAGCAGAGGTCGGACTCCGCCAGGTCGCGGCCCCGGGCCAGCGTCCCGAGCAGCTCCCACGCCTGGCACGCCACCTGCGGCAGCGGCACCCGTTCCGCCGCGACCACCGCCCGCCGCGCCAGGTCGGCCGCGATCTCGATCCGGCCGGGGCTGGGCGAGTCCAGGGCCAGGAACGCCGCGACGGTGTCGACCGGCGCGGTGTCCTCGTCGGTCCCTTCGTCGCCGAGCAGCAACCGTGCCTTGCTGATCTGGGCGATCCCGTCCGGCCACCGCCCGGCCAGATGGGCGACCTTGGCGAGGCGGGTGTGCAGGGCAGCGCGGCGGTGTGCGTCCAAGCCGGCCCAGCCGAGCTCGTCCGGCGCCTCGCCCAGCTGCAACGCGCGCTCGAAGGCGCCGCTCTCGGCCAGCGCGGGCAGCAGCGCCTCGAGGGTGTCGGCGCGGGCGCTGGGGTCGCCGCCGTCGGCGGCCAGCTCCCGCGCCCGTTCCAACAGGGTCACCGCCGAGCCGGCGGCGCCGTCGTCCAGGGCTCGCCGGCCGGCCTGGGTGTACCGGCGGGCGGCCTCGGCCGGGTCGCCGGCGGCCTGCCGCAGTGCCGCGACCATCGGGCACCAGGGACCGGGCAGCCCGGGATGCAGCGATTCGATGACGTCGGCGGCGCGGCGGGACAGCTGAGCGCGGTCCATCGGGGTGAGCTGGGCGAGTAACGCCCGGGCGGTGGTGGGATGGCGGAACGCGAACCAGTCCGGTGCCGGCTCGTCGGGCACCACGAGCTGCGCCTCGATCGCGGCCTGCACCCGGGCGTGGGTGGCCTCCTCGGCCGTGCCGAGCATCCGGTGCACCACCGAGAGCGGGAACCGGTAGCCCAGTGTCGCGGCGGCCGACAGCAGCGTCCGGCCGGAGGGTCCCAGCCGGTCGATGCGGTGCGCGACGCCGCGTACGAGCGTGGCCGGCACGTCGGTGCGCAGCTCCCCGGCGACGCGCCAGCGGGTCGCGCCGCCGACCAGCACGCCGTTGTCCACCATGGCATGCAGCAGTTCCTCGACGATGAACGGATTGCCGGCGCTGTGCTCCCACAACTGCCGGGCGACCGGGTCCGGTACACCGTCGCGTTCGGTGTCCAGGGCGGCGGCGACCAGCCGGTGCACCTCGTCGCGGTCCAGCGGGGGCAGCTCCAGCACCCGCCCGGTGTGCCGTCGGGTCGCCGAGTGGGCCAGGTCGCGGGCCTCGGACGGCTCCGCGCTGACCGCGGCCAGCAGCACGATCGGCTGACCGGCCGCATTGTCGACGAGGTACTCCACGACCGCGAGGGTCTCGGCGTCGGCGTCCTGGAGGTCCTCCAGCACCAGCAGGCAGCCGGCGTCGCGGCCGAGCGCGGCCAGCAGCCGGAGCACCGCTTCGGCCAGCACGATCAGCGAGTCGCCGTACTGGCCGCCGGGATGGCCCCACTCGGGCATGAGCCGGCCGAGCACCGGACGGTACGGGGCCAGCTCCCGGTCCTGCGGCAGCGGTCGCCCGCGAAATTGGGAGAGCAGGGCCTCGGTCAGTGGCCGGAACGGCACCGTGGGCCCGACCGTGCTGCCCCGGCCGCGCAGCACGTGCATGCCGGCCGCGGCGGCCCGCTCGGCCGCTGCCAGCGCCAGACGTGACTTGCCGATGCCGGGCTCGCCGACGAGGAAGACCGCGCTCCCGGTGCCCGTCCTGGCTTCGGTCAACGCCCGCTCGATGGTGTCGAGTTGCGCATTGCGGCCGATAATGAACGGCGCTCGGGTTTGCATATCGAGGAGCCTAGTTACCGACCGCTAGTCGCGAGATTACGCCACCCCTCCCCGACTCGTCGGACCTGCGATCTGTCACGACCCGGCCGACCGGGATGTGCCGGTTCCTGACGAAGACCGCGGCGCCGCGGGCGGGCGCCGGGCCGGGCCCGGCGCGCCGCCCGTCAACGCTCAGAACGGCAGCGGCGGTACCGAGACCGTCGTGTCGCCGGCGTTGACGGCGAGCACCGTGGACAGGCCCACGGCCAGGCCGAATCCGGCGAGCGCGCGGGATCGCGCGCCGACCCGGCCGCGCCGGCCCAGCACCATCTCGCCGGCCGGATGCCCGGTCGCCGGCGCGGCGGCGGTGCCGGCGTCGGAGAAGTCGGTCGCCCCGGCGACTGAACCGGGGGACATCGGAACGGTGCTGTCACACATTATTCGTGTGCTCCCTTTCTTGAACATCGACAAAAACGGATAAGCTTCGGACGTAACTGGGGTCACCGCAGCAATACCGACGGGACCCGCTCGCCGTATCCGATTCGCAGCAGACCGTAGCCGAGCCCGGCAAGTCCGGTGAACAGGCCCGGAGAGGGCACCCCGCCAGGAGTGCCGCATCCGGCCCGTCCACGCTCCAGCGCCGTGAGAACGGCGTCGGTGCGGCGCTCCCGCGCCGCCCGGGCGCCCGGGAGCCCGGCCCCGTCCAGTGCGGTGAGCACCTCCACCACACCGAGCTCGCCGTGGCACAGGCTCAGGTCGGGCGACACCGCGGCACCGGCGACGGCCGCGACGTACCGGTGAGCCGCCGCACCGTCCATGTCGGTCAGTGCGGCACCGGCGAGCGCGCCACACCAGCCGACGCTGACCGGTCCGTCGGTCCCCGCAGCGGCCGCACGACCGACGGCCGGGGCGGGCGGGACGGCGTGAGTGGCAAGCCGGTCCACGGCGGCGTGGCCGCGCAGCGCCCAGGCGACGCCGACGGCGCCCCAGGGCAGCCCGGCACCCGGCGGCGCCGGCAGCTCGGGCAGACGGGCCGCGAACGCGTCGGCCAGCCGGCCGGCCGACGGCAGACCGGTCTGCGCGTGCACGGCGCGCATCGCCACCAGCCCGCCCGCGAGACCGGCCGCGAGACCGGCCCGTTCGTCGTCGCCGTCGTCGGTGCGTACGTCGGCGGTCAGCTCGACGGCGGCCGCGCACCACCGCCCCAGCTCGGCGTCGCGCAGCAGGGTGGCGGTACGGGCCAGCACGTACGCGATACCGCCGAGACCCTCGAAGAATCCGCAGCCGACCGCGTCGATCAGGTCCTGGTCGCCCGCCAGCCGGTGGAGCAGGCGCGGTACCGGGTGCAGCGCGGCCCGGACCAGCTCGTCGTAGCGCCGCTCACCGGTGAGCGCCGACAGCTCGGCCAGAAACAGCGCGATCCCCGGATACCCCTCGCCGAGCCCGGCGCTCAACGGGGCGAGCGCCCAGTGCCGGTTGTCCAGGCGCACCAGCCCGGCCCAGTTCGCCCGCTGCCCGTCACGGTGCGCGCTGTCGGCCAGCTCGGCGGCGATGCGTTCGGCGGCCGCCAGCAACCGGCCCGGCGACCGGCCGTCGTCGTCCCCGCCCCGGCCGGCCGCAGCCGACCAGGCCGACGGCGGCCGCGCCGGGGCGTGCGACAGGCTGTCGTGCCGGACCGTTCCGGTACGGGTGGCCAGCGACGCCGCGATCACCCACTCCTGCTCGCGCCGGTCCCGCGGCCCCATCGCCCGGATCTTGCCGACGGCCGCCGACAACCCCGTGACCGGCAGCGCCGCGGGCAGCCGGCGACCGTCCGCCGTCCACAGATCCCGGCTGTCCGCCCGGCCGGTGAACAGCGGGACGTCGCCACGCCACAGGTCGTCCAGTTCGGCGGGAACCAGCCGCTCGCGCTCCGGGTCCTCCGCGGAGTCGTCCCACAGCAGCGCGAACGCGCGGTCCCGGTCGCGCGCGTCACGCAGCACGTCGGGATGTGTCGACTCGTCCAACAGCCGGGCGTAGACCTCGCTCGGCCGGGCCACCACGCGCATCGGTGCCGCGGCGCACCCGGACAGGCGGTCCACCAGCTCGTCGCCGTGCGCCGCGATCGCGTCGTACGCGGCCCGGAAGCCGGCCAGCAGGTCCTCATGGTGCGCGCCCGGATCCTGGGCCCGCTCCCCCAGCCGGGGACGGTTGTCCGCGGCGGCGACCGGGGCGACGCGGCGGACCAGGCGCATCCGGTCGGTTCCCGGATCGGCCCACGTCACCACCTCGGCCGGGTACCGCTCGCCGCCGAGCCCGGACCGGTCGACCGCGCCGTGCTCGCCCGGCAGCCCGGTGGGCAGCAGCCCGGTACGCCGTACCGAACGGGTCAGGGCGCGAGCGGCCGGATCGGGGCCGGCCCCGGAGGGCGGCAACAGGTCCGGATGGAACAGGGTCTCGACGTCCACCAGCAGCGGCTGGGCACCGCACGCCAGGACGTTCTCGCAGTGCATGTCCGTGCCGTCCAGCGCGTACAGCAGGGCCAGCAGCGCGCCCTGCCGGCGGTAGAAGAGTCCGACCTCGGCGGCGTCGGCGCACGGCCGCGCGCGGACGTACTCCTGCCAGCCGTATCCGGGTCGGGTCACCGTCGCCACCGTGGCCAGGTCCAACCCGGTGACCCGGTTGTTGAGCCAGCCGACCAGGTCGTTGAACCGGCGGTGCAGGGTGAGCGGTCGCGGCTTGTAGACCACCGTGGCGCCGCCGGCGAACCGCAGCAGCGCGACCGTACGCCCACCGGCGTGGGGGTCGCCGCAGGGCTGGACCTCGGTCAGCGGGCCGGGGTCCGCGTCGCCCCGCAGCCGCCGTATCGCCGACCGGTCGGCCGCGTACCGCTCGATCGTCTCGGCCAGGGCGTCGGCCGCGTCGAGGACCTGCTGTCCCAGCAGCCGGGCCAGGACGGGGTACCGTCCGAACAGGCCGGCGAGACCAAACCGGGTCCCGAGAGCGGCGGCGAACGCGGCGAACCGTTCCGGCCCCGTGGCGCCCGCCAGCCGGCCGCCCTGGCGGGCCTCGTGCAGTTCCAGCACCAGCGTCCGGGCGGCCAACGTCGCCAGGCGCCGCCCCTGCCCGGCGGCCCACCGCGCGCACACCGCGGCCAGGTCGACGTCGGCGGTGGCGGCGACGCGCCGCTCGACGCGGTCGCGGGCCACGTCCACGAGCGGTCGCAACGCGCCGGCGAACGCCTCCCGCCAGTCGTCGTCTGCCCGGCCGGCCACGGCCCGGGTGGGCGCGCCCGCGACGGCCCGCTCGACGAGGTGAGCCCAGTCCGGGCGTCCGCTGGTGGCGAGCCGGTCGGCTCCGTTGCGGCCGGCCGCCCACCACCGCGGCGGAAGGTCGGCGGTGTTGATCACGACCCTAGGTTCGCATCCCCCCGCCCGTACCCACATGGGTAGTCATTGCCCAGATTCGGAGCGTCATCGCAACATCGCAGGTCAGCCGCGCGTCAACCGCCCGGGCGGCGGCGCGTTCCGCCGCGCCGCGGCGCGGCGGAACGGGCGCGAAGCGCCCGCGGCGGGTCGGGGCCGGCGGCCGGCCCCGAATATGGGGAGGGCGATCCCCTGTCCGGTGGGCGGCGCGGGTGGCACCGTCGGCGGCGACCCGGGGCGACACCCCGGTCGTGAGCTCAGCGGGCGCCAACCAGGGAGGGCGGTATGTACACCCAACACGCCGTGGGAGACTTCGGCACACTGCTACGGCGCCACCGCATCCGGGTACGGCTGACGCAGCAGCAGCTGGCGGACTTCTCGACGCTCAGCGTCCGAGCGATCCGTGACCTCGAGCGCGGTCGGGCGCAGCGGCCGCGTCCCGACACGGTCCGGCTGCTGGCCGACGTGCTGCGCCTGGACGGGCCGCACCGCGCCGACTTCGAGCTGGCCGGGCGGGGCGGGCCCGAGCCGACGGCCGCGGACCGGGTCGACGCGACCCGACTGCACCCGCCGGTGCCGGTCACCCCGATCATCGGACGCGACGCCGAGGTATCGGCGCTGACGGAACTGCTCACAGTGGACGGTCAACGGCTGGCCGCGGTGGTCGGTGTGACCGGGGTCGGCAAGACCCGGCTGCTGATCGAGGTGGCGAGGGTGGTCCGGGAGGAGGCCGGCTGGCAGGTGCTGTGGCTGTCGGCGGCCGAGACCGCCACCTTCTCGGCCGCAACCGTCGCCGCCCTGGCCGAGCTCGTCGGTGACCGGCACGCGTTGGTGGTGGTCGACGGCCAGGCCACCGCCGGGCCGCCCGGCGCGGTGCTGGAGCTGCTGCAGCACTGCCCGCGGCTGCGGGCGGTGACCACGGCACTCGCGCCGGGCGGCATCCCCGCCGAACAGGTCTTTCCGCTGGCACCGCTGGAGGTGCCGGCGCCGGAGGCCGAGGCCGACCCGGCCGCCCTCGCCCGGGTCGGCTCGGTGCGGCTGCTCACCCTGCAGCTGCGCCGCTACCGGCCGGGTTTCCGGCTACACGCCGACAACGCGGCGGTCGTCGCGGGCCTGTGCCGCTCGCTCGACGGCATCCCCCGCGCCCTGGCGCTCGTCGCGAGCTGGAGCCTCGTGCACCCACCGGAGCAGCTACTCGACGCCGTCACCCGGAACCCATTCGCCCTGTCCGCCCTCCCGGCGTCCGGCGCCGGGGTCGACGCCGGCCTGCGTGACTCCCTGCGGCGCAGCCTGGACGCCGTCGAGCCGGCGCTTCAGCCGCAGCTCACCCGCCTCGCCGGCCTGCGCGGCAGCTGGTCCATCCCGGAGGCGGCACGGCTGACCGGCAGCCACGTGGCCGAGCTGGCCGGGGCGGTGCATGCGCTGATGGTGCAGGGCCTGGTCCGTCAGCGTGCCGAACGGGCGGCCGGCTACTTCTCCGTCCTCAACCTCGTCCGGAAGATGCACGCCGAGCCCCGGTGGCCGGAGGTGGCCCGCACCGCGGCCGTCCCCTCCGGACGTTCGGGCGAGGTCCTGGTGCGGTGACCGGCGGCCGCGTCGGCACCGGCCGCAGGAGGCACCGGTGACCAACCTGACCCGCGCTCAGCAGCGCATCTGGTATCAGGACCAGCTGGCGGGTCCCACCCGGGCGTCGCACGTGGCCGTGCTGCTGCGGCTGCACGGCGACCTCGACGAAGCCGCCCTCTGCCGGGCGTTCGGCGACGTCACGTCCCGCTACGACGTGCTGCGCAGCCGGTACCCGGCCGTCGGTGGTCACCCGTACCGGGATGTCATGGCGCCGGAAGACGCGCCGGTGGTGACGCTGGTGGACTGCGCCGAGCGGGAGTTGGCGGCCGCGTTGGACGCCGCCGGCCGCCGGCCGTTCGACCTGACCGCCGCGGCGCCGGTCCGGGCGGTCCTGTTCCGGATCGACCCGCCGAGGATCAGCGCAGACGGGCCCCGAGCGGCGTCACCGGACCGGTGGGCGCTGCTGCTGGTGGCACACCGCATCGTCTGGGACGGCGCCGGCCTGACCGCGTTGGTCGGTGAGCTCGGCACCGCCTACGCGGCCCGGCGCGACGGCGCCGCCCCGGTGTGGCCGGTCGTCGCCGCCCCGCCCCGGCGCGGCGGCGGCACGGAGGAGACCGACGGGCTCCGGTATTGGCGCGAGGAGCTGGCCGCGCTGCCGGTCGGGCTGCCCCTTCCGTACGACCGGGCCCACCCGCCGGTCGCCAGCAATCGGGGCGAATCGGTGCCGCTGGACCTGTGTCCGGTGGCCCGCGAGCGCCTGGCCGAGCTGGTCCGGACGGGTCGGGCCCGGCCCGCCACGATCGGGCATGCGGCCCTCGCCGCGCTGCTCACCCGGCTCGGCGCGGGCACCGACATCCCGATCGGCACCACCGTGTCGGACCCTGCCCCCGCGCGGCCCTTCGCCGCGCCGGCGACCACGGTGCTGCTGCGCGTGGACACGTCGGGCGACCCGAGCTTCCACGACCTGCTGACCCGGGTACGGGCCACGGAGCTCGCCGCCCACGCGCACCGTCATGCGCCGCTCGACCGGCTGGTCGACCGGCTGGGCGCGGGTCGGCTGCCGCACTCACCGCCGCCGGTGCAGGTGATGGTGGTGACCGCCGAGGCGCCCGTCCGGCTGAGCCTGCCCAACCTGGAGGTGCGGGCACAGCGGCTCGACCCGGAGGTCACGGACTGCGACCTCACCGTGGTGCTCACCCCCGCCGACGTCGGCGCCGGTCCCGCCGGCCGGCTGCGGTACGCCACCGACGTCTTCGATCGGGCCACCGCCGCCAGCCTCGCGGACCGGCTGGTCGGGCTGCTGGACGCGATGGCGGCCGAGCCGGACGCCGGCCTGGGCGCCGTCGAGGTGGGGACGACGGGCTGCGGAAGTCCGGCGTGTCGCACCCTGCCGGGCGGGACCGGCATCGGTGTCCGAGGGTAAGACCGAGATCAAAGCGAGGATCGGCGATGGCAGACCTGCTCGGTCTCGTCCCATGCCTCGTCCAGCGCCGCATCGCGCTCGCCGGTCAGGCCGTCCAGGTCGAGTCCGGCGATCTGGCCATGGGCCGTCACCCGGTCGCGCAGCAGCCGGGTCGTGGCCAGGGCCGCGCGCGTGCCCTGCGCCGTAACCGGGTCGAGGTGGTAGCCGCTGTCGCCGACCAACGCCCAGCCCGGCCCGGTCATCGGCCGCCGCAGCATCCACAGCCGCCCGGCACCGGCGACCGCCGTGGTCCGCCGTCCCCGCGCCACCGCCGGGCCGAGAAGTGGTTCCTCATTGACCAGTCTGGCGTACGCCGCGGCCGGGTGCTCCCCCGTCGAGCCGTGCACCTCGAAGTGGACGTCGCTGGCGATGCACCACTGATTCCTCCCGCACGGCGTGGCGATCAGGATGCTCCCCCCACTCATCGAGAAGTATGCCCGGTCGGTCGGCAGTGGCAGATCCTCGTAGTAGGCCAGCATCGCCACCCACGGCGAGCGAACCGTCCGGTACGGCCGGGCGCCCAGATCGGTGGCGTTGCGGGAGCGCCGGCCGTCGGCGAGCACCAGCAGGTCGGACGTGACCGGCTGGTCGCCGTAGGCGGTGCGTACCGTCGCCCCGGTGACCCGGCCGTTCCTGAGCGCGACGTCGCGCACCCGGGCCGGGCGCACCACCGTCACGTTGCCTCGGCTCTCGGCGGTCTGCATGAGGGCTGGGTCGAGCACCTCGCGGGGCACACTCATCCGGAACCCGTAGTCGTCGACCTGCGGGTAGTGGTGTTCGACGACGTCGTTGCCGGTGCGAAAGTCGTGGCCGAAGGTACGCGGCGCGCCGCAGGCGAGCACCGTGTCGAGCAGGCCCAGTTCGTCCCACTCCTGGTTGCCGGCGCGATCCCAGGTGCTCTGCTGCGCCCAGAACGTGTCGGCCCGCGACGCGTCGACGACCAGGATCCGTTCGGCGTAGGGTGCGAGGGCCCACGCCGTCGCCGCTCCGGCGATCCGCCCACCGGCGATGACGACATCCCAGTGCCCGGCGACGTTCACCCCCGGGGCCGGGTGCCGTTGATGGTGATCCGTTGGCCGTAGCGGGACTGCGGGAAGTAGTCCCAGATCGCGTGGTGCTGCGTGCAGCGGTTGTCCCAGAACACGAGCGTGCCCGGCGTCCAGCGCACCCGGCAGGCCAGGTACGGCTCGGTCCGCACCAGCCCGAACAGCAGGTCGAGCAACGCCCGGCTCTCCGCCTTCGACAGCCCGGCGATATGCGTGGTGAAGCCCTCGTTGACGAACAGCAGCTTCCGCCCGGTGTCGGGGTGGCGCACGACCACCGGGTGCTCGCTCTTGGGCACGACGTAGTCGTCCGGCGGCTGATACCCCTGCCACGGCACCAGGCCGTCATGCACGGCGGTCAGCCCGTCGAGGAAGTCCCGCATCGGGGGCGACAGCATCTCGTACGCCAGGTGCATGTTGGCCCACATGGTGTCACCGCCCGAGCCTGATTCCGGCGTACGGGTGATGTAGAGCATCGAGCCGAGTGAGGGCTCGGCGTCGGCGGTGCCGTCGCAGTGCCAGCCGTCCCCGGCGACGAACTTGGAGTCGGAGTCGGAGCTGAGCTCGAGGATCACCGGGTCGCCGCCCTCGTCGATCGGCTGGGTGCGCAGCGTGCCGAAGTGGGCCGCGAAGCGCTTGTGGTCCTCGGGGGTCAGCGTCTGGTCGCGGAACACGAGCACGTGGTGGGCGAGAAACGCCCGCCGGACCTCGTCGAGCCGGTCGGCGTCCAGGTCGCGGCTCAGGTCCACGTCGGACACCTCGGCCCCGATGATCGGGGTGATCGGCCGCACCGTGATGAGCTTGTACTCCTCGGGCGTGCGGGTGTTGAGCTGTTTCATCGCGTCGAGCGCGAGCTGGTCCATGGTGGTCTCCGCTGTGGGTGAGGGGGTGTCCGGGCTCAGAGCCCGCGGTCGAGGAGCTCGGCGAGGATCAGCCGGCCGAAGGCGAGGTTGCCGTGGATCGGGTCGTCGGGCTCGCACAGCTCGGGGCGTTGCATGCCGTGCTCGTCGGTGACTCGCCCACGCAGGTCGACGAGCTCGACGCCGGCCGGGGCGAGCGCGCGGCACAGGCAATCCTCGGCGGCCTTGAAGATGGTCGCGTCGGAATGCACCGGCACCCGCTGCGGCGGGAGCACGGCGAGCACCCGCAGCCCGGCGTCGACGGCGTGGCGGTAGAAGGCGAGCGCGTCGGCGGCCATGGCCTGCACGATGGCGTCGAACAACCGGCTGGTGGTGAAGCCGGGAAGATAGCCGCCGGCCGGGTCACGGTAGATACGCCAGTTCTCGGTGGTGGCGTAGAAGTGCGCGCTGAACCCGAAGGTCAGCACCAATGGAACGGTGAGGTCGGTGAGGTCGGCGACACCCAGTTCCTCGAGGAAGCCGCGATAGAGCCGCTGCGCCTCCTCCGCGTGGAAGGTGAGCGCCCCGTCGGTGACCGCGAAGAACGAGGCGGTGAACTCCCGCCCGGCGCCCATCGGCCCGCCCACGAAGGGCAGCCCGGCGGCCGTCGCAGCCCGCCCGATCGGCCCGGCGTGCGAGTCACCCATGAGGAGAAAACGGGCTTGGTCAGTGCGCGTTGTAGTAGTCGAGGACGGCATCGTCACAGGACAGGTCACCTCCATCCGCAGTGGACGACACCGACGTGGGCCCGAGGAAATGCCGCATCACGAACGCGACCCCCTCGGGGCCGACCGTACGCAGGTTGGCCTGGTAGAAACGGGATCGGAACGGCGCACCGGTGATCAGCTCGTAGGACGGGAAGTAGTCGACGTCGCCGCGCTGCGCGGCGAGCTCCCCGGCGACCGCCCGCAGCACCGCCTTGGTGTGCGTGCTGGCGACGAGCGCGTGCGAGCCCGTCGCGGTCGCGGTGATCGGGTGTGGTGACACGGTCAGCAGCACCCGCAGCCCGGGGTTGACCGCCCGGCACAGCTCGACAGTCGCCGCGAGATCCTCGTACACCTCGAAGAAGGTGAGGTTGCGCAACACGTGCCGATCGGGGTCGAAGGTGCCCCGGATGGTTCCCGGACAGGAGGGGAAGACGGTGCCGTCGGCCCGGTCGGCCCAGACTTCGGTCAGCCCCATGGTGAACACGAAGCAGGCGGCCGTCTCGACCGCACGCCGGATCGCGGCGAGAGTCGTCTGCCGGGCGGCGAGCAGGTCATCCAGCGACGCGAAGCCGGCCGGGTCGACGGAGGGCCGGTACGGGTCGAAGTGGCGCCCGTCGTGCTCCCAGCTCGACGCAGGTGGCTCGGCCTTCCCGAACGCCCACTCGACCCACTGCCGCAGCAGCGCTGTCGTGTAGATGTTGCCGGTGCGGAAGGAGAACTCGCCGTAGTGCCGGTCGGCCCGCTCGGCGGCGCTCAGCCCGGGCGGCGGCAGCTCGGCGACGTACCAATGCATCCCTCGCTCCAGCAGTGCCCGGCCGATCTCCCGGGCGAAGCACGACCCGGCGGTGATGATCGGGTCGTCCTGGCCCATGGCGAACTTCGGCCGCCACACGTCGGTGATGTCGAGGGGATCGGGTTCGGCGACGCCGGTACGCCAGAAGGCGCGGGCGGGCTGGTCCTGGTACGGGTTCCTCGGGTCAACGGCGGTGAGCCCGGCCCGCAGCAGCGCGGCGACGGCGGCTTCGTGCTCACGCAGGAAGAAGTGCCCGCCGGGGAACATCGTGACGTGCGGCGGATAGGTCGTCTCCCGGGTCCAGCCGGCCACCGGGTCGGTGACCACGTGCGGGTCGTCCGAGGCGTGCAGCACGTGGATCGGCAGCGCCAGCGGCGGCTCCGGCCGGTACGTGTAGCGCTCGTTCATCGCGAAGTCGGCCCGCACGCCGGGCAGGATCAGCTCGACGAGCTCGCGATGTTCGAGGAGTTCGGCGGAGGTACCGGCATACTCGCGCAGCACGTCGATCAGCTCGTCGTCGGGCATGTCGTGCACCCGTCGGCGCTGCGAGCGCAGCTGCGGCCCTTCGGCGCCCGACACCCACAGCGCGACCGGCGCCGGCCCGCCCGCCCGGCGCAGCGCCCGGGCGATCTCGAATGCGACGAGCGCGCCGAAACTGTGCCCGAACAGCGCGAACGGCCGGTCGGCAAGCCTGCTCACCGCGCCGGTGAGCTGCTCCACGAGCGGGCCGAGCTCGCCGATCGGCGGCTCGAACAGCCGAGTGCCGCGCCCGGGCAGGTTCGGCAGAAGCAGTTCCACGTCGGGGGCGAGCGGGCCGGCCCAGGCCAGGAAATCCGCCGGGTTGCCGCCCGCGTGCGGGAAGCAGAACAGCCGGGCCGGTCCGGCCGGTCCGCTCACCCGGCTGAACCACGGGTCGACGGTTTCGAGTGTCACGGTGTTTCCTCGATGCGCTGGGCAATGGCGGTCACGTGCGGGGACTGCACGATGCCGTAGTGGGTGGTGCTGACCGGCTCCCAGGTGGCGTCGCCGGGCAGCCGATCGCGCCAGACGGTCCACTGCGCGGCCGGGTCGACCGGTGCGGGCAGCCCGGCGGTCGCGCCGGTGGCCAGCCATAGCCGGGCCGGAGTCGCGGCCAGCCGGGGCAGCCTCGCTTCGGCCATGGCGGCCAGGTTGGCCCGGCAGCACCGGGCCAGCCGCTGCGCGTGCTCGGCGGCCGTGTGGCTGCCCGGCGCACTCAGCTCCGCTGCGAACACCGTCGCCAACTGCTGCTCGTCGTAGCTGCCCAGTGCCGGCCCCGCGTCGGGCGGCGGTGGGTCGAGCAGGTTCAGCGCGGCGACCGGCCGCCCGGCGGCCTCGGCCTCGGCGGCCATCGCCAGAGCCACCCACGCGCCGAACGACCACCCCCCGAGCCGCATGCGCCACCCGGGCTGCGGGAAGCGGGCGTCGAGGGCGGCCAGATAGCGCTTCGCCCGCTCGGCCACGCTCCAGCCGGGCGGCCTGCCGTCGCGCAGCCCGGGGTCGGCGATGAGGCACACGCTGAGCGCCGGGCCGAGCGCCGCCACCAGCGGCCGGTAGGCGCCGATGTCACCGCCGACCGGGTGGATCAGGCACAGCACGTCGCGGCCGGTGCCGTGCTGCCACACGCTCACGTCGACCGCGTCACCACTCGGCCGGCCCGCCACCGCGACCAGGTCGAGGATCTCGCCGAGGCTGACCCGGTGGCTGAGGTCCGACAGGTCCAGCCCGACGCCGTAGCGCTCCTTCACCTCCGCGATGAGGTCGAGGAGGGTGAGTGAATCGGCGCCCAGGTCGTAGAGGCAGTCGGCCGGTCCGAAGTCGGTTCGCCCGAGCTGCCGGCCGAGGAACCCGGCCAGGTCGTCGTCCGGTTCCGCCACGACTGGCCGGCTCGCCTCGTAGAAGCCGCGGGCCGTGTCGAGGTCGGTGGTGTTGATCAGCAGCTGCGGCAGGCCCAGCCGCAGCGCGTGGCCGAACTGCGTCTGCCCTTCGGCGCGGGTCAGGCCGACGGCGAGATGGGCCTGGTGCCGCTCGTCGCCGGCCAGGGCGTCGCGGGCCATGCCGGTGTCGCGCCACACGTCCCAGTTCAGCGTGCTGCGCACGGTCGTCTCGGCCGGCCCGGTGCGGTGCCGGGCGAAGCCGTCGAGCAGCCCGTTCGCGGCGGCGTAATCGAGCTGCCCGACGCCGCCGAGCAGGCTGGCCATCGACGAGCAGTACACCGCGAACACCGGATCGAAACGGGCGATGAGCCGTTCGACGAGCAGCGCCCCGGCCAGCTTTCCCGCGATGCTCGCGCCCATCGCGGCCGCGTCGCGCCCGGCGATGGCCGCTCCCGCCGCCTCCCCGGCCGCGTGAACGATGCCATCAAGCCTTCCGGTGTGCGCCGCAATCACGTCCTCGAGCGGGGAGGAGCTCAGGTCGGCAGCGATCACTGTGATTCGATCAGCCCACGGCCGCAGCGCGTCGGGCAGGCCGGGCCGGCGGGCCAGCAGCAGCACCCGCCCGGCGGACGCAGCGAGCAGCTGCTCGGCGACGGCCGAGCCGATCCCGCCGGTGCCGCCCAGCACGAGATACACGCCGTCCGGCGCGACCGGCAGGTCGCCGCTGGACGGCCGGACCGGTAGCAGCTGCGGCTCCCACCAGTACCCGGACCGCAGCGCCAACCGCCGCGGCAGAGCGCTGGCGTCGCCCAGCAGTGCCAGGACGGCCGCGGCCCAGGTGCGCGGATCCGGATCGGGCAGGTCGAGCCAGTGGGTGTCGACTCCGGATTCCTGCGGTGCCACCTCACAGGCACCGGCGAGCAACCCGAGCTCAGGACGCGAAACCGAACCCTCGACCGGCTGCGCCGCGTGCGAGAGCCACCAGATGCGGATCGACCCGGGCAGCGCCTTGAGCAGCGCGGCCGGGGTGTCCAGGCAGGCCCAGCGGGCCCGGTCCAGGCGGTGCGTGTCGACCGGGCCGGTCACGGCGAGCGGCAGTGCGTGCAGCCAGTCCACACCGGACGGTCCGGGATCGCCGATCGCGTCGACGAGCAGCCGCAACGAGGCCGGCTCGGCGGGGTCGACGGTGAACCGGTCGGCATCGAGCCGCGCGAACCGCTCCCCCACCGCGACCCGCACGATCCGCGTACCGGGCAGGTCGGGCAGGTCGGCGCCGACGACCACGACGGTCCCGGCTGGTCCTGTGGTGGTCTTGGCCCGGTGCCGGCGCACCCAGTGCGGCTGGCGCAGCCACTCGTGCGCCGGGAGCCGGGTGGCGCCGCTCTCCAGGAAGTCGTAGTCGGCGAGGTCGAACGTGGGCGGCGGAAAGTCCCACGGTGGCTGCGCCGGGCCGGCAACCGGCGCCGCCGCGAAGGTGACCCGCTGCGGCTCGGCAGTCCGCAGGAACGCCACCGCCGAGGCCACGTCCGGGCAGTCGGCCGCAATCCGGAACACGTGCCGCGGCCGGCCGGACCGCAGGTGCCGCAGCACCGCCCGGAACTGCCCGGGGTTGGTCTCCAGATAGGCGGCGACGCGGTCGGCGTCGGCGCGCAGCGCGGTAGCGGTCGGACTGGACAGCACCAGCTCCGTGGAGTCCTCCACGACCGGCGCTGGGCCGGGATCCGGTGCCGCGAGGATGAGGTGCGCGTTGGTGCCGCCGATCCCGAAGCTGCTCACCCCGGCGACCCGGGGCTTCCCGGCCGGCCACGGCTGCGCGGTGGTCGGCACGTAGAACGGGGCGAGGGGTCCGATGCGCGGGTTCGGCCGGTCGAAGTCGACGCTCGGCGGCACGACCCCGTGGTGCACGGCGAGCACCGCCCGGATCAGCCCGACGACCCCGGCGGCTGCGCCGAGGTGACCGAGCTGGCTCTTCACCGTCGCCAGGGCGACCTCGCCCTCCGGAAGGTCCAGGGCCTGGCGGAGGGCGCCGACCTCGACCGGGTCGCCGAGCTCGGTGCCGGTGCCGTGCGCCTCGACGTAGCCGAGGTCGCGGGCGGTGTAGCCGCTGCGGCGCAGGGCGGTGCGGATCACGTCGCGCTGGCCGGGCAGCGACGGCGCGCTGTAGCTCATCTTCGCGGCGCCGTCGTTGTTCAGCGCCGAGCCGGTGATGACCGCGTAGACGGTGTCGCCGTCGCGGCGGGCCAGCCGCAGCGGTTTGAGTACCACGACGCCGACGCCGCTGGCGCCGACAGTGCCGGTGGCGTCGGCGCTGAACGCCCGGCAGTGCCCGTCGACGGAGAAGATGTGCTGCGGCCGGTAGCGGTATCCGTCGCGCAGCGACGGGTCGACGAGGACCCCACCGGCGAGCATCACCTCGGCGTCGCCCGAGCGCAGCAGCCCGGCGGCGACGTGCACCGCGACGAGTGAGCTGGCGCAGGCGGCCTGCACGGTGAACGCCGGGCCGGTCAGGTCGAGATGGTAGGCCACCTTGGTGGCGAGGAAGTCCTTGTCGTGGTGCAGGGCGAGCTGGAACGGGTCGGGCAGCCGGTCGGGGTGGCCGTCGCGGAGCATGGCCTGGAAGTAGGTGTTCTCCCCGCATGCCGCGACCAGCCCCACCGACGCGCCGGACGGGTCGGCGATGCCGGCATGGGCGAGCGCGGCGACGGCGGTCATCAGCAGGTGCCGCTGCTGGGGGTCCATCAGCCGGGCTTCCTGAGGGCTCAGACCGAACCGGCCCGGATCGAACGCGAGCAGCCCGTCGAGCTGGCTGCGGGCGCCGACGAGACCGTCGGCGGCCGGGAAGTACTCGATGCCGCGCCGCCCCTCGGTCACCATCGCCCAGAACGCCGCCAGGTCCGGTGCCCCGGGCAGGTTCACCGCAATGCCGACGACCGCGATCGGCTCGTCGTGCGCCGCCGCGGCCGCGGGTGCGGGGACCGGGCTCGGCGACGCAGCGGGTGAGAGGTGGGCGGCGAGCCGACGGATCGTCACGTGTTCGAACAGCTCGCCGATGCTCACGTCCAGGTCGGGCTCGCCCGAACAGCGCAGCTGGAACCGCATCAGGTCGAGGCTGGTCGCGCCGGCGTCGAAGAAGCGCTGGTCGGGGTGGGGGCGCCGCCCGGTGACCGCCTGGAACAGGCCGGTGAGCCGGGCCTCCAACGGAGACAGCTCAACGGCCGGTGCGGCCGGACCGAGTGAGCGGCCCGCCGCGGTGAGGGCCCGGAGCCGGTCAAGCTTGCCGCTGGCGGTGCGGGGCAGTTCGGCCAGCAGACGGTACCGGTCGATGCGCACGTACGCGGGCAGCAGCCCGGCCAGGTGCGCGTCGAGCGACGCAGCGTCGACGGCCGGGTCGCGGCTCTGCACGCAGGCGACGAGCCGGTCGCCGTCGCGGACCACGACCGCGTTGACGATCGCCGGGTGCCGAAGCAGCGCGGCCTCGACCTGGCCGAGCTCGACCCGGTACCCGCCGAGCTTGACCTGCTGGTCGGCGCGGCCGAGGAAGTGCAGCAGCCCGTCGCGACCGGTGTACACCCGGTCGCCGCTACGGAAGAACCAGCCGAGGCCGTCCCGGTGGGTGTACCGGGCGGTGTTGAGCGCCGGGTCGCCGAGGTAGGCGGGCCGCACGAACGCGCCGCCGATCCACAGCTCTCCGGGGCAGCCGTGCGGTACTGGGGTACCGGCGGCGTCGATCACCCGCAGGTGCGTGTTGGCGACCGGCCGTCCGATGGCCGGCCGGTCGGGCCAGCCAGCCGGGTCGCCGTCGAGCACCAGGGCGCTGACCACGTGGGTCTCGGTCGGCCCGTAGTGGTTGTGCAGCCGCGCTCCGGGTAAGCCGCTGAACCACTGCCGGATCGCCGGGGTGCAGACGAGCTGTTCACCAGCGGTCACCACGTCGCGCAGCGCGGTCGGGAAGCGGCCGAGCCGGGTGCCGGTTTCGGCGAGCAGTTGCAGCGCGACGTAGGGCAGGTGGATCCGCTCGATCCCGGCCCGGTCCAGGTCGTCGAGCAGGGCGGGCAGGTCGTGGCGGCGGCCCGGCGCGATGAGGTGCAGGGTGCCGCCGCCGCACAGGGTGCCGTAGATCTCCTGAAAGGACACGTCGAAGGCGAGCATCGAGAACTGCTGGGTGGTCGCGCCACCGGGCAGGTCGCCGGCGCCGACCTGCCATTGCAGCAGGTTGGCCAGCAGTTCGTCGGAGACGTCCACGCCCTTGGGGGTGCCCGTCGAGCCCGACGTGAACAGCGTGTAGAGCGGCCGTCCGTGGTGTCCGGGCGCGACGTGCGCAGCACCGGTGGTGAGCCGTACCGGCCGCTGCGGCACGGTCCCGAGGTCCACGCCGGACGTGGCGTCGCCGGGAACGAGCACGCACAGCGGCTCGGCCTGGTCGAGCACCTGGCGCAGCAGTGCGGGCGGGTAGGCCGGGTCGAGCGGCACGGCGGTGAGGTTCAGCCGGGCCAGGGCGAGCAGCGCGACCACGTGCTCGACGGAGGCGTCCAGGTGCAGCGCGACCCGGGCCGGTCCGGGCCCGCCCGCAGGCAGCTCGGCCGCCAGTGCGTCGGCGTACGCGTCGAGTTGGGCATAGGTGACCTCGCGCTCCCCGGCGACGACGGCAACCGCGTCGGGCGTGCGCCGCACCTGCCGGGCGAACCCTTCGGCGATGCTCGGCCACGCCAGCTCGGTCACCGTCCCCAGGCCGGGCTCGGGCAGCGTGGCCCGGTACGGCGCGACCAGGTCGGCCAGGGTGCCCGGGCCCGCCGGGTCGTCCGAGGTGAGCCGGTCGAGCCCGGCGAGCAGCAGCCCGGCCATCGCCTCGACCTCGGCGGCGGTGAACGCGTCGTCGGCGAACTCCCACAGGCAGTCGAGGCCGTCGGGGCGCTCGATCACCGACAGGGTGAGCGGGCACTTCGGCTCGGCCGGCGCCCGCCACAACGGCCGGCTCACGCAGCCGGGCAGGTCGAGCGCGGTGAAGTCGGTGTTGTCGAGCACGAACAGGAAGTCGAACAGTCTTCCGTCGCCGCGCGGGCCGGTGTCGGCGAGCACGTGGGCGAGGGCGACGTCCTGCCGGTCGAGGACCGCCCGCACGGCGCCCGCCAGGCCGGTCAGCTGGCTGGCCAGATCACCGCCCGGGTCGAGACCGAGCGGCAGCAGCACGGTGTTGGCGAACATGCCGACGCTGGCGGCGAACGCCGGGTCGGGCCGCCCGGCCACCGGGCTCGCCACCCGCGGATGGGTACGGCCGGTAACCCCGTGGACGCTCCAGCCGAACAGGCCGAGCAGCACCTCGAACCGGGTCAGGCCGAGCCGGGCACCGACGCTGACGACGAGGTCGCGCCGATCCGCGTCGAGTTCGGTGACGAGCAGCCCACAGCCGGCCCGCCCGCCGCCCGGCTCCAGCACCGCGGTCTCCGGCGTCTCGGCGTACTGCTGCGCCAGCGCCTTCCGGCGGCGCTCGTACTCGGGATGCGCGAACCACGCCTGCTGCCAGTGCGCGAAGTCCAGCGGCGTGTGCGGCTCCTGCCCGTCAGCCGACCCCGCGGACAGCTCGGCCAGCAGCACGTTGATCGACTGGCCGTCGACGGCGATGTGGTGCGCGTTGAGCACGAGCGTCCCGCCGTTGTCCCCGGGTAGCCAGGCCACGCGCAGTAGCCGCGGATCGGCCAGGTCGAACGGGGTGCCGACGAGCCGGTCGAAGCAGGCCGTCCAGTCTTCCCCCGGCCGGGCGTCGACCCACGGGTCGTAGGGCTCGGCCACCTCCTGCCGCAATCCTTCGGGTGTGCCGGCGAACGCAGTCCGCAGCGCCGGATGGTGCTCGACCAGCCGCCGCACGCCCGCGCGCAGCGCCGGGACGTCGACCGGCCCGGTCAGCTCGAACGCGAACCCGACGCTGTAGGCGCAGGAGGCCGGGTCCTGTTGCTGGAGCAGCCAGAGCCGCTCCTGCTCGGAGGTGGCCGGGGCGGACCGGGCCCCCGACGGCGAGCCGGCCACCGGGTAGCCCGCATCGTCGCCCGCGGCCCGTTCGATCGCGGCGGCCAGGGCGGCGAAGTCGCCGGTGAGCACCTGGGCCTGGCCCAGCTCACAGCCCCACCGCTCACGGACGGCGAACCGCAGCCGCAGCGCGAGCAGTGAGTCACCGCCGCTGCGGATCCAGGTGTCCGACGGGGTCAGGTCCGCCGCGCCGAGCAGCTCGCCGGCGACGGCGAGGACCTCACGTTCCATGGGGGTGGCCGGGGTGCCGGGCCCGGCGGGACGCCACGGCGGCAGCCCGAGCGCCAGCAGGGCGTCCTGATCGATCTTGCCGTTGGCATTGCGGGGCAGCGTGCCGACGCGGTGCACCCGGTGGGGCCGCATGTAAGCGGGCAGGCTGGCCCGCAGGTGCTCGTCGAAGGCCGGCCACGTGAGCGCCGGGCCGGCGACGACGAACGCCACCAGTTCGGCGGTGCCGAAGCGCGGGTGCCGGGTCGAGCACACGAATGCCTGGCGAACGTCGGGGTGAGCGACGATACGCCGTTCCAGCTCGCCCGGCTCGATGCGGAACCCGCGCACCTTGACCTGCCGGTCGACCCGCCCGGTGTACTCGATGTCGCCGTCGGCGGTGGTACGCACGAGATCACCGGTGCGGTACCACCGGCCGGGGTGACCCGGCAGCTCGACGAAGCGGGCCGCGGTCTCCTGGGGACGGTTGCGGTACCCGGCGGCGACCCCAGGGCCACCGAGGAGCAGTTCGGCGCCGTCGAGCAGGACGGAGGTGCCCGGCAGCGGCCGGCCGATCGGCACGACGTCGCCGCTGAAGTCCCGCGGGATCGGGTGGCACAGCGCGAATGTGGTCACCTCGGTCGGCCCGTAGACGTTGTAGAGCCTGGTGGCGCTCTCCGGGTTGTCGCGGTACCAGCGGCGGATCAGCGGCGCGTTGAGTTGTTCACCACCGACCAGGACCTGACCAACCCCGGCGAAGCAGTGCGGCTCCTGGTCGACGACGGCGTTGAACAGCGCGACGGTGACGAATGCGACATCGACCCGGTCGCGCCGCAGCGCCGCGGCCAGCGCCGCCGGGTCCTCGCCGGTGCCGGCATCGATGATCACGCAGCAGCCGCCGGTGAGCAGCGGCACCCACACCTCGAAGCTCAGCGCGTCGAAGGCCGGGTTGGCCAGGCAGGCGAACCGCAGGCCCGGGGAGAGGTCGAGGTAGCCGGGTTCGGCGAGGCGCAGGATGCCGGCGTCGCGTACCTCGACGCCCTTGGGCTGCCCCGTGGTGCCCGAGGTATAGAACACAAACGAGACTTCAGCGGCGTCCTCCGTGGAGTCCACCGGGGGCACTGTGGTGTCAGTCGGGAGGAGAAGGCCGTCGACGGTGTCCTCGTCGACGAGCAGCACGCTGCCCGAGTCGGCGCGCATGTGACCGCGCCGGTCGGGCGGGCTGGCCGCGTCGAGCGGCACCGCGGTGCAGCCCAGCCGCGAAATGCCCAGCAGGACCGCCACGAGTCGCCACGACCGGGGCAGGCTGATCGCGACCGCGTCGCCGGGGCGTACACCGGCATTACGCAGGCCCTGGGCCACGCACGTGGCGGCGGCGTCGAGCCCGGCGTAGGTCAGTCGGTACGCGCCGTCGAGCACGGCGAGCGCGTCCGGAGTACGCCGCGCCTGGGCCGCGACGTCGGCCGCGAGGCGGTTCATGAGGTGCACGTCCGTGCATCGAGGCGGTCGAGCTCGGTCTGGACGAGGCGGGCGACGCGGTGCACCGCGTCGGACTCGAGGATCTCCCAGTGATCGCGGTGCAGCTCCTCGACGGTGAGGCCGTCGGAGTTGGCGCGGCGGCCCCAGAACGTACGGATCTCGTCGAGGAAGTCCGCACCGCGCCCGGCGGTCGCCTGCAGCAGCACCAGCCGGGCCGGTGACGGCGGGGCGAGGTAGTCGCGCATGGTGGAGCGGTTGTGGTTGTAGATGCGGTGGTACTGGGCGATCTGGCGGTCGTCGATGCCGGGGTACATGCCGTTGAACCGGACCAGCTTGTCGCGGAACTCGGCCAGGTCGACCGGCTCGATGGCGGCGCGCATCTCGGGGTCGTCGGTGCCGAGCGTGTCGAGCAGCAGCACGCTGATGTCGGTGTGCCCGGCCAGGGCCAGCCGGCGGCCCATCTCGTAGGCGACGAGCCCGCCGTAGGACAGCCCGGTGAGCACGAGCGGGCCGTCGCCCTGCGGGGCGATCTGGGCCAGGTACGACTCGGCCATGGCCTCGACGGTGGGCAGGAAGTCCTCGCCGGGGTTGACCCCGGGCGACTGGATGCCCCAGACGCCGCACTCCTCGGGCATGGCCTGGGCCAGGGTGAGGTAGCAGAACGCGGTGCCGCCGGCCGGGTGGACGCACACCACGCGCTGCCGGCCGGTGCCGGCGCGGAACTCGATGAGGTTGCTGGGTGGCCGACCGTCGGTGCCGCGGCGCAGCCGGGCGCCGAGTGCCTCGATGGTCGGGTACAGCATGATGTCGCGTACCGGCAGGGGCACGCCGAACGCGTCGTTGATCGCGTGGGCCAGCTTGATCGCGGAGATCGAGGTGCCGCCGACGTCGAAGAAGCTGTCGCCGATGCCGATGTTCGGGTGCAGCAGCAGCCGGGTCCACAGCTCGTACAGGGTCAGCTCGATCTGGTCGCGCGGGGTGCTCTGGTTGACCGCGGCAGGCGCGTGGGACTCGGCGGCCCGCAGTAGCGCGTCGCGGTCGAGCTTGCCGTTGCCGGTCTGCGGCAACCGGTCCAGCTCGACGACCAGGCTGGGCACCATGTAGCCGGGCAGCCGGGCGGACAGCGCGTCGCGCCACTCGGCGAGCGGGCGAGGCGCGCTCTCGGTGGTGCGGCACACGCCGGCGACGAGCCGGGCCTCGCCGGTCGGGGCGGTGCCGACCACGACAGCGGCCTCGCGTACGCCCGGCAGCGCGAGCAGGGCCGCCTCGACCTCGCCGAGCTCGACCCGGTAGCCACGCACCTTGACCTGCTTGTCGCGGCGGCCGAGGAATTCCAGGGGGCCGTCGGGCAGTATCCGGGCCAGATCGCCGGTGCGGTACATCCGCTCACCGGGCACGAACGGGTCGGGCAGAAACGCCACGGCGCTCGCCGCGGGCCGGCCGAGGTAGCCGCGGGCCAGGCCGGCACCGCCGACGTACACCTCGCCGGTAACCCCAACCGGTACTGGTTCGAGGCGTTCGTCGAGCACGTACACGCGGGTGTTGGCCAGCGGTGTGCCGATCGGGCAGGTACGCCGCAGCGGCCTGGGATCAGGGTAGGCGGTGCTGTAGACGGTGGTTTCGGTCGGCCCGTACCCGTTACGGATGCGCAGTCCGGGCAGGGCCCCGGTGAGGCGGTGCAGATCGGCCTCGGGCAGGGGTTCGACGCCGACGAGCAGCTGGCGCAGAGCGAGGCCGGCGAGGCGGTCGGTGGGTGCCTCGGCGAGCCACCGTACGTAGGCCGGGGGCAGGTAGGCCTGGGCGATGCGGTGCTCGCGCAGCCAGTGCAGCAGTTCGGCCGGGTCGTCGCGGTACTTCTCGGGGACGAGGTGCAGGGTGCCGCCGGTGGTCAACGGCAGCAGGATCTCGTGGACGGACACGTCGAAGCCGATGCTCGACCAGAGCGCGGCGGGCTCACCCGGGAGGCTGCCCATCGCCGTCACCCAGTCGTCGAGCAGGTTGGCGATCGCGCCGTGCGGCACGGCCACGCCTTTGGGCCGCCCGGCGGAGCCGGAGGTGTAGATGACGTAGGCGAGGCTCTCCGGGTGCACGCCGACTGGTTCGCGTTCGGTGGCCGCCTCGAAAGCGGAGATGCCCTCGCCGTCGAGGACGAGCACGGGTGCCGCGTCGGCGACCATGGCGGCGAGCCGTTCCCGGGGCAGGGCAGGGTCGAGCGGCAGGTAGGCAGCGCCGGCCTTGAGAATGCCGAAGATGCCCACAAGGAGGTCGGTGGTGAGGCCACACCGGAGTCCGACGGTGTGGCCGGGCCGCACCCCGTGCTCGACCAGGGCCTGGGCGAGCCGGCCGGAGCGCCGGTCGAGGGTGGCGTAGTCGAGGCGGTCCGTGCCGGCCACGACCGCGGTCTGCTCCGGCCGCCGCCGAGCCTGCGCGCTGAACCGGTGGGCAATCCCGAGCGGGTGGACCGGCGGCCGGGCGGTGGCGTTGCGGCCGTACACGAGGTCGTCGCGCTCGGCCGGGTCGAGCAGTGGCAGCTCGCGCACCGGCAGGTCGGGGTGGCCCGCGATACCGGCGAGCAGGGCGTCGAAATGCCGGGCGAACCGGTCTATTGTCGTGTCGTCGAACAGGTCGGTGTCGTACTCGAAGCGCACCGACAGTTCGCCTCCGGGCAGCTCGGTCACCTCGACGGAGAGGTCGAACTTCGCGGTGGCGGTGCCGGTGTCGACCGGCGCGACGGCGAGACCGGGCAGCTCGAACCCGCCGCGCGGCAGGTTCTGCAGCACCAGCATCACCTGGAACAGTGGGCTGTGGCTGGGGCTACGCTGCGGGTGCAGGGCCTCGACGAGGCGTTCGAAGGGCAGGTCGGGGCTGGCCTGCGCGGCGAGCACGGTGTCGCGCACCTCGTCGCGCAGCTGCGCGAACGGGCGGGCCGGGTCGATGCGGGTGCGCAGCACGACGGTGTTGATGAAGTGGCCGATCAGGCCCTCGACGTCGCGGTGGCTCCGGTTGGCGAAGGGCGTGCCGAGGCAGATGTCGCCCTGGCCGGTGTAGCGCCACAGCAGCACCGACAGCGCCGCCGCGAGGGTACTGAACAGTGTGGTCTGCCCCGCCCGCGACACCGCGTGCAGCCCACCGGCCACGGCCGCGTCGACGGTGGTGACGGTCGACTGCCCGGCGAAACGCTGCACCGCCGGGCGCGGCCGATCGGTGGGCAGGGCGAGCAGGTCGGGGGCGCCGGCCAGCTGCCCGGTCCAGTAGCCGAGCTGACGCTCCAGTTCGCCGTCGTCGAGGCGGCGGCGTTGCCAGAGTACGTAGTCGGCGTACTGCACCGGAGGTTCGGGCAGCGACTGCCCGCCGACGAGGGCGGCGAACTCGCGCAGCAGGATGCCGATCGACCAGCCGTCGGCGACGATGTGGTGCACGGTGAGCAGCAGCCGGTACCGCTCGTCGGCGCAGTGCAGCAGCCGGGCCCGCAGCAGCGGGCCGGTGCTCAGATCGAACGGCTCGTCGGCGGCCGCCGCCGTGGCCCGCTCGATCTCGGCCGCCGGCTGACCGCGCAGGTCCACGATCGGCAGCGCCACCGGCCGGGGCGGGTGCACCCGCTGCATCGGCTCGCCGTCGCGCGCGTCGAACGTCGTACGCAGCGTCTCGTGCCGGCGCACCACCTCGGTAAGCGCCCGAGCCAGCACCTCGGGGTCGACCGGCCCGGTCAGATCGATGGCGACCGGATTGTGGTAGACCGGGTTGCCGGGGGCCAGCTGGTCGAGGAACCACAACTGGCGTTGCGCGAACGACAGCGGCACCGGCGCGCCCGGGTCGGGCCGCCGGTCGAGTGGGACTCGATCGCCGCCGCCGGTCAGGATCGCGATCAGCTCGGCCTTGTGCTGGCGCAGCGCCGCGACCAGGTCGGGGCTGAGCCGGCCGCGCGATGCCCTGAAGCGCAGCCGGTCGCCGTCGACCTCGATGGCTATCGACGAGCGGTTGAGCAGGTCGAGCAACTCGTAGGCGTTCATATCTCGATGTCTTCCATGTCGTCCATGTCCACCGTGGACCCGGGCGCTGCCGGGCGGCCGCCGACCATCGAGTAGATGAGTTGGTGGCTGGCGCCGAGATCGAACAGCGCCGCGATGTCGGCGTCCACCAGGGAGCCGATGCCGCACAGGCCGAGCCCGTACTCGGGGGCGGTCATGGTGAGCAGCTGGGCCATCCCGCCGGCCTCGATCCGGCAGAACCCGGCGGCGGCCTCGCCGTAGAGCGGCTCGATGGCGTCCAGCTCGGCGATGAGGAACAGGGCGAAGGCGGCCTGCTCGTAGACCGGGCGGTTGACGAAGTAGTCGTAGGCGTCGGCGGACAGCTCCCGGCCGGTGCCGAGGGCGACGAGCCGGTGGCCGTCCGGATCGTGGTAGTAGGCCCCGGCGGGCACTCCGTCGACCCGGCCCGGCTTGACGTAGAGGTAGGTCTGCACCGGGTAGGCACCGCCGGCCGAGGCGTAGAGGAATTTCGGCGCGCCGTCGACATCGCGCCGGACCAGGCTGTCGAGAAGGCCGGCCAGCATCGCCGGGGCGATCGGTGCAGGATCGAATTGCCGGGTGGAGCGGAAGCGTGCATAGCGGTCGTCGGTGCCGTCGGCCGTGCCGAGGGTGATGGCCGGCAGGGACTCCTCGACGTGGCGGCGACCGGCGGCGCGAGCCTTCAGCGCGGCCCGCTGCGCCGGGTCGTCGACCACCTTCGCGCCCTGCCGGGCGGTCGCGGCGATGCGGGTGTTGGCGGCGTCCTGCTGATACATGGCGAACAGCTCGGCGACGGTCGGGCCGCGCATGAACCGGGCCAGATTCGGGCGGAACTTGAGGTCCTGGTCGAGCGCGTTGGCGATACGCACCATGTCGATCGACGTGGCACCGAGCAGGAGCAGGTTGTCGTGCACGGGTACCGCGTCGCGGCCGAGGATCCCGGCGACGATCCTGGAGATCCGGGCGACGACGGGGTCCTGCGGGTCGGATACGTCCGGGGCCGGCGCGGCGGGCTCGGGCAGCCGCGACCGGTCGACCTTCGCGTTGGCCGACAGCGGCAGCGCATCGAGAAACGTGATCGTGGCCGGCACCATGTAGCCGGGCAACAGACCGGCCAGGTGCTCGCGCAGCTGCCCGGCCATGACCGAGCCGTCGGTGACCACGTAGCCGGCCAGGCGTTTGGCCTCCTGCGCGGCGCCGTACAGCTTGACGGCGGCGGCCCGGACCGCCGGGTGGGCGCGCAGCGCCACCTCGATCTCACCCAGCTCGATCCGGTAGCCCTGGACCTTGACCTGATCGTCCTCGCGGCCGAGGAATTCGATGGCGCCGTCGGGCAGCAGTCGTCCGAGGTCGCCGGTGCGGTACAGCCGCTCGCCGGTGACCGGGTGGGTGATGAACGCGGCGGCGGTGCGGGCGTCGTCGCCGCGGTAGCCCTGGGCCAGGCCGATCCCGCCGATGTACAGCTGCCCGGCGGCCCAGACCGGCCGGGGTGCCAGGGCATCGTCGAGGACGTGGAACGACTGCCCGGCCATGGCTGTGCCGTACGGGATGCTGCGGGCGGCCGGGTCGACGGCGCCGACCGGGTGGTGGATCGACCAGATCGACGCCTCGGTCGCGCCACCGAGGCTGTGTACGGCGATGCCGGGGCGCAGTGCCCGGACGCGGTCGGGCAGCGGCACCGGGATCCAGTCGCCGGACAGCATGGCCAGGCGCAGCGAGGCGGGGAGCGGGTGTCCGGCCTCGGCGTATTCGACGAGCAGTCCGAGCAGTGCGGGCACCGAGTTCCACACGCTGACCCGGTGGGTGTGCAGCCGGTCGAGCCAGTGCGCCGGGTCGCGGGCCAGGTCCGGTTCGAGCGTGACGACGGCGGCGCCGGCGCCGAGCGTGCCGAAGATGTCCCACACCGACAGGTCGAAGCTCAGCGCGGACAGGGCGAGCACCCGGTCGGTGGGGCCGACGCCGAATCGCTCGTTGACGTCGAGGATGGTGTTGACGGCGCCGCGATGGTCGATCTGCACGCCTTTGGGCCGGCCGGTGGAGCCGGAGGTGTAGATGACATAGGCCAGATCGGTCGCGGTGACGCTCACCGGGACCAGGGCGGGCCCGCCGGGGCTCACGTCGAGGTCGGGTCCGAGCACCAGGCAGGCCCCGGATTCGGCGACGAGCCGGTCCCGGCGCTCCTGCGGCCAGTCCGGGTCGAGCGGCAGGTAGGCGCCGCCGGCGTAGAGCACCGCGAGGGTGGCCACGACCTGTCGCCAGCCCCGCTCGGTGAGCACGGCGACGAGGTCGCCGGGGGCGACGCCCTGCGCCTGGAGCCGACCGGCCAGGTTCCGCGCCTCGGTGCGCAGCGCGGCGTAGCTGAGCCGGCGGTCGGCGGCGAGCACGGCGTCGGCGTCGGGGCTGGCCAGGGCCTGCCGGTCGAACAGCTCGTGCAGCAGCGGCCGGTCCGCCAGGTCGGCGGGCAGCACCGGCCGGGCGAGCGGAGCGGCCACCGGCAGCAGGCGGTCCACCGTGTACTGCCAGGCGGCCGGGTCGGCGAGGGTGCCGAGGAGGCCGCGGTAGGCGTCGAACATGGTGCCGATGAGGCCATCGGGGAACAGTTCGATGACGCTGTCCCAGTTGGTCAGCAGCCGGCCGCCGACCTCGGCGACGGTGTGGTCGAGCCAGACCTGCGGGGTCTGGGTGATGCCGTGCACGACCCGGCCGCCGAGCCCGTCGGCGAGGTCGAGGGCGGTGCCGTCGCCGACGTCGGCGAGCGTGCTGTTGAACACGATCGGCATGGCCGCCTGCGGGGTGCCGCGGGCCTCGGCGATGAGCCGGTTGACCCGTACCCCGCTCACCGCCGAGTGGTCGATGTCGTGCCACATCCGCAGTTGCACGGCGCGGGCCGCCTCGGCGAACGAGGCGGCCGGGTCGAGCGTCACCTCCACCAGCACCAGGGAGGTGAAGTCGCCGATGACCGCGTTGACGTCGGGGTGCAGCGGCAGCCGGTTGAACAGCGGCAGGCTCAGGGTGAACCGCGGGTGCCGGCTCCACCGGGCGAGCACCTGCGCGAACGCGGTGAGCAGCAACGCCGACGGGGTGACCGAGTGCTGCCCGGCAAGGTCCTTGAGCCGGCTCCACTGCGGCGCCGGGAATACCTCGTCGAAGCGGGTGAACCGGGGCGCCTCGATGGTCTCCGGCTGGCGGACCAGCGGCAGATCGGGTGCCAGGGCCAGGTCGGCGGCTCGTTCCCGCCAGTAGGTCAGGGCGCGCCGGTAGCGGGGGCCGTCGCGGTGGGTCCGCTCGGCCAGGACGTAGTCGCGGAAGGTGAGCCCGATCGGCGGCAGCTCGGCGGCGGGGTCTCGGTAGAACACGGTCAGCTCGTGTTCGAGCAGCCGGGTACTGGCCGCGTCGACGACAAGCGCGTCGAGGCTCATGTGCAGCCGGGTCTGTCCATCGAGGATGGTCACGGCGAACTCGAACAGTGGCCACTTCTCGGCGTCGAAGACCTGCGCGGCCATCCGGTCGCGGACCGCCGCGAGCCCGGCCTCGGCGGTCTGGGCATCGAGGCCGCGCAGGTCGGTGCGGGCCGGGCGGTACCGCGGGACGGCCGGTTGGACCTGCTGGGTGCCGTCGGGGTGGAAGACCGCGCGCAGCATGTCGTGCCGGTCGATGAGCCGGTTGACGGCCTCTTCGAACCGGTCCGGGTCGAATTCACCGAAGCGAATCTCGGTGTAGCCGTGCGCGCCGACTCCACCCAGCTCGATGGTGCCGCTGCGACCGACCCAGTATGCCTGCTGGATGTCGGTGAGTGGGAACGGCGCGAACCGCCCGGCCGGGTCGGCCGCGATCGGCGGTGGAGCATCCACACGTCCGGTCGCTTCCGCTGCGGCGGCGGCGAAGTCGGCCAGGACCGGCTGCTGGAACAGCGTGCGCAGGGACAGCCGGGCGCCGAGACGCTGCTCGACGATGTGCAGCAGCCGGGTGGCCAGCAGTGAGTGCCCGCCGAGGGCGAAGAAGTCGTCGTGGACGCCCACCCGGTCGCGGCGCAGCACCTCGGCCCAGATCCCGGCCATCCGTGCCTCGTGCTCGGTGCGCGCCGCGACGTAGCGCTCGTCGTCGCCGCCGGAGTCCGGTGCCGGCAGCGCCCGCCGGTCGACCTTGCCGTTGGCGGTCAGCGGCAGCCGGTCCAGGCGCACCCATCGGGTCGGCACGAGGTGCTCGGGCAGCGCCCGCCGCAGAGAGTCACGGGCCTGCTCGACGGTGGCGGTACCGGCGAGGTAGCCGGTCAGGTAGGCGTCGCCGTGCTCGTCCTCGTGGCGCAGCACGGCCGCCTCGCGCACCCCGGGCGCCTGCAGCAGGGCGTGTTCGACCTCGCCCAGCTCGACCCGGAAGCCGCGCACCTTCACCTGAGTGTCGGCGCGCCCGACATAGTCGATGACGCCGTCGGCGCGGCGCCGGGCCAGGTCGCCGCTGGCATACATGCGGCTGCCGGGCGGGCCGAACGGGTCGGGCCGGAACACGGCGGCGGTGGGGCCGGGCCGGTTGAGGTATCCGCGAGCGAGCCCGGCGCCGGCGATGTAGATCTCGCCGACGACACCGACCGGCACCGGTTCGAGGTGCTGGTCGAGCAGGTAGACGCGGGTGGCCGCGAGGGGTCGGCCGATCGGCGGCAGGGCGGGCCAGTTGGCTGCGTCGGCGACGGCGAGCGTGTGCTGGGTGGCGACGTGGGTCTCGGTCGGGCCGTACTGGTTGTGCAGGTAGGCGCCGCCGAGCCGGGTGAGCAGCCGGCGCAGGTCGTCGTTGACCCGCAGTGCCTCACCGGCGGTGACGATCTCACATCGGCCCGCCGCGGCAGTGGCCGGTTCGGCGGCTGCGAGGTTGGCCAGATGGTGCAGCACGGCGGCGGGCAGGAAGGCTCGCTCGATGCGCTGCTCGGCGATGAGGTCGCGCAGCTCGCCGAGATCCTTGCGGTGGGCGTCGTCGAGCAGCACCAGGGTCCCACCGGCGCACAGCGTGGTCCAGATCTCCTGGAACGAGACGTCGAAGCCGATCGAGGCGAACTGCAGCACCCGGGCAGGCACCGGGTTTTCCGGCGTGGCCTGGCGCAGCTGCCAGTCGATCAGGTTGTCCATCGCCCGCCAGGTCTGCGCCACGCCTTTCGGTGTTCCGGTGGTACCGGAGGTGTAGAGCACATAGGCGAGGTTGTCGTCGACCGGTGCCCGGCCCGCAATCGGAGCGTCGCCGAGCTCGTCGCCGACGGCGAGCACCGCGGGTGGGTCGTCGAGCGCGGCCGTGACCTCGGTCATCACCGCGTCGGTGGCCTTCTCGGCGAGCAGCGCCACGGGCCGGCAGTCACGCACGAGCCCGGCGAGGCGCCCGACCGGATGGTCGGGGTCGAGCGGGACGTAGGCGGCGCCGGCCTTGAGCGCGGCGACGACCGCGACGATCAGCTCGGGTGAGCGGCGCAGGCACAGTCCGACGAGCCGGTCGGGCCCAGCGCCGTGCCGCACGAGCCGCGCGGCCAGCCGGCCGGCCCGGGCGTCGAGCTCTTCGTAGCTCAGGGTTTGCTGCTCGAAGGTCACCGCGGCCGCGCCGGGTGCCCGGCGCACCTGGTCGGCGAACCGGTCACGGATCCCGCGCAGCGGCGGTGGTACCGGCCGGTTCCAGCCGGTGACGAGGCGCTCGCGCTCGGCCGCGTCGAGCAATGCCACCGCACTCAGTGGACGGTCGGGGCCCGCGGCCAGCCCGGCGAGTGCCGCACGCAGGTAGCCGGCCCACCGCTGCGCGGTGCCGGCGGTGAACAGGGCGGTGGCGTACTCGAGGGCGCCGGTGATCCGCCCGTCGTCCTCCTGCAGCGACAGGGCCAGGTCGAATTTTGCCGCGCTCCACGGTGCGGGCCGGTCGAGCACCTCGACGCCGGGCATGGCGACCGGCGCGTCGGCGGTGTGCTGCCAGGCGAACATCGCCTGGAACAGCGGGGTATGCGCGAGACTGCGCGGCGGGTTGACCAGCTCGACGACATGTTCGAACGGCAGATCCTGGTGGTCGAGCGCGGCCAGAGTCGCGTCCCGCACCAGCCGGACCAGGTCGGCGCCGGTGTACGGGCCGGTCAGGTCGATGCGCAGCGCGAGGGTGTTGACGAAGAAGCCGATGAGCCCGTCCAGCTCGGCGCGGCGCCGGTTGGCGGTAGGCGTGCCGACGACCACGTCGGCCTGCCCGGACAGCCGGGACAAGACGAGTGCCCAGCCGGCCAGCAGGACCATGAACAGGGTCGCGCCGGTGTCCGCGGCGAGCGCGCGCAAGGCGGTGGTCAGTTCGGCGTCGAGCTCGACCGGCACGGTGGCGCCGCGGAAGTCCTGTTCGGCCGGGCGCGGATGATCCAGCGGCAGCTCCAGCAGGGCCGGTGCGCCGTGCAGTGCCCGCAGCCAGAACTGCTCCTGCCGCCGGGCCGCTTCGCTGGTGATCCACTCCTGCTGCCAGGCGGCGAAGTCGGCGTAGCGGACCGGCAATGGCGCGAGGGTCTGCCCGGCGTAGAGGGCGCCGAGCTCGCGCAGCAGCACGCCGAACGACCAGCCGTCGGCGACGATGTGGTGCAGCGTCACCAGCAGCACACACTGGTCGGGGGCGAGCACGACCAACCGCCACCGGGCGGGCGGCCCGGCGACGAGGTCGAACGGGTCGGTCACGGCGGCGTCGACAAGTTCGGCGAGCCGCTGCTCGGCGTCGGAGCGTCCGGTGAGGTCGGTGACGGTCAGCTCCGGTGCCGGCCCGAGGTCCTGCAGCGGTTCCCCGGCCCGCACGACGAACCGGGTGCGCAGCGTGTCGTGCCGTTCGGCGAGCGCGTCGAGGGCCCGGCCCAGCGCGGGCCGGTCGAGCCAGCCGCGCATCTCCAACACCAGCGGCATGTGGTACGCCTCGGCCGCCCCGTCGAGCTGGGTGAGCAGCCACAGCCGGCGCTGGGCGAGGGACACCGGCACCGGCCCGGTCCGCCGAATCGGCGTGATCGGCGTCAGCGGTTCGGCGGTGCCCTGCGGGGCGAGCCGGGCGGCGAGCGCGGCGAGGGTCGGCGCGGCGAACAGGACGGCCGGTGGGAACTCGTGACCGAGGGTGGCGCGCACCTTCGCGGCGAGCCGCAGCGCGAGCAGCGAGTGCCCGCCGAGGGCGAAGAAGTCGTCGTGCCGGCCGACCCGTTCCACACCGAGCAGCTCGGCCCACAGCGCAGCCAGGGCGATCTCCAGCGGGCCGTCCGGAGCGGCGTACCCCAGCGG
The DNA here is from genome assembly GCF_004217545.1 of Krasilnikovia cinnamomea. Taxonomy (NCBI): domain Bacteria; kingdom Bacillati; phylum Actinomycetota; class Actinomycetes; order Micromonosporales; family Micromonosporaceae; genus Krasilnikovia; species Krasilnikovia cinnamomea. The sequence goes on along the minus strand of NZ_SHKY01000001.1, from coordinate 5,723,746 downwards.
ATCGGGCAGGCCCGGCACGGGCAGTGCGCGGCGGTCGACCTTGCCGTTCGGGGTGAGCGGCCAGGTGATGACGCGCACGAGGACGGCCGGGACGAGGTGGGCTGGCAGCGCGTCGGCGAGCCAGCGGCTCAGTTCTGGCACGTCCTGCCCGGCCCGGTAGTAGCCGAACAGGTTGCCGCCGTTGACGGTGACGACGGCGTCGCGGACGTCGGGGTGGGCGGCGATCCGGGTCTCGATCTCACCGAGCTCGATGCGCAGGCCGCGCACCTTCACCTGGTGGTCTCGGCGACCGGCGAACTCCAGCTGCCCGTCGGGCAGCCGGCGGGCCAGATCGCCGGTGCGGTAGAGGCGGTCCCGGGCGACGAACGGGCTGTTCCGGAACCGCTCGGCGGTCAGCTCGGGCCGGTTGAGGTAGCCGCGGGCGACCCCGGCGCCGCCGATGTGCAGTTCGCCGAGGACGCCGGCCGGCACCGGTTCGCCGCGCTCGTCGAGCAGGTAGATGCGGGTGTTGGGCAGCGGCCGGCCAATCGGCAGCCGCCGCACGGAGGACGGGTCGGCCGGCACGAGGTGGTAGGCGCTGTCGACGGCGGCCTCGGTGACGCCGTAGGCGTTGATGACGCGTACATCGGGGCCACACAGCCGCCGCAGCCGGGCCGCGTCGGCGGCGCTCCACACGTCGGAGCCGCACAGGATGGTGGTCAGGCCGGTGAGGTCGCCGCCGGTGTCCTCGAGGTGGTCCAGCAGCGGCAGCAGGACCGCCGGGACGATGTCGAGCAGGCCGACGCCGTGCTCGCGGATGGTGGCGTGCAGGGCGGCCGGGTCGGCCATCGTCTCGCGCGGGCACAGCACGAGGGTGCCGCCGAAGCCGAGGCTGCGGACGACGTCCGCGGTGAACACATCGAAGGCGAACCCGGCCAGTTGCAGGTGCACAAGGCCGGGGCGCAGATCGAGGACACGTTCCCAGGCCGCGGCGACGGCGAGGATGCCGCGGTGCTCGACGAGCACGCCGTTGGGCTTGCCGGTCGTGCCGGAGGTGTAGATGACGTAGGCGAGCGAGCGCTGAGTTCCGGCCGGCGCCAGGTCGGTGTCCGGGCCCTCCGCCCAGGTGAATGCATCGAGGTCGAGGCAGCCGGGAATTCGGCCGCCGGTGCTCAGCACGGCCACCGGAGTGCTGTCGGCGAGCATGTCGGCGAGGCGCTGCGGCGGATGGTCCGGGTCGAGCGGCAGATACGCGGCGCCGGCCTTGAGCACGGCGAGCACCGTGGTCACGGCCAGGGCGGAGCGGTCCAGGCAGACCCCGACGATGCTGTCCACACCGGCCCCGAGGCCGCGCAGGTGGTGGGCGAGGCGGTTGGCCCGCCGGTTCAGCTCACCGTACGTGAGCCGTTCGGTGCCGTCGACGACCGCGACGGCGTGCGGGTCGCGAGCGGCGTGGGCCTCGAAAAGCTGGTGCAGCAGCAGGTCCTTGGGCACTGCGATGCTCTCGCGGTTGCCGTCGTCGAGCAGCTGCCGCCGTTCGGCTCCGGTGAGCAGCCGCAGGTCGCGCACCGGACGGTCCGCGGTGCTCAGCTGGCCGAGTACGTGCTGCAGGTGCCCGGCGTACCGGCGCACGGTGGCCTCATCGAACAGCGCTGCGGCGTACTCGAGCTCACCGAAGACCCGGCCGTCACGTTCGAGCAGGCCGAGCGTGAGGTCGAACTTGGCCATCGCCCACGGCGGCTGCTGCGCAGTGACGGTGAGGCCGGGCAGATCGAGGCTGGTGCCGGTGACGTTCTCCCAGGCGACCATGCTCTGCACGATCGGCGGATACGCCGGGCTGCGCGGCGGGCTGATCAGCTCGACGACCCGTTCGAACGGCACGTGCTGGTGTTCGAGGGCGCCGAGCACGCTGTCACGCACCCGGTGAAGCAGGTCGCGCACGCTGATCTCGCCGTCGACGCCGACCCGCAGAGCGACGGTGTTGGCGTAGAGCCCGACGGCCGTCTCGTCCTCGGTTGTCGGCCGGTTGGCGACCGGGGTGCCGACCACGACGTCGGACTGCCCGGCAAGCCGGGACAGGACGACGAGCCAGCCGGTCAGCACGGTCATGAACAGAGTCGTGCCGGTCTCGGCGGCGAGCGCGCTCAGCGATGCGGTCAGCTCGGCGTCGAGGGTCAGCTCGATCATGCCGCCGGTGTAGTCCTGCTCGGCCGGCCGGGGCCGGTCGGTGGGCAGGTCCAGCAGGGTGGGCGCGCCGTCGAGGACCTTACGCCAGTACGCCTCGTGCTCGACCGCAACGGTCCGGCCGGCCGAGGTGACCGGCAGCCGCGGCAGCGTTTCGCCGCGGTACAGCGCACCCAGCTCGCGCCGCAGCACGGCCAGGGACCAGCCGTCCGCGACGATGTGATGCAGGGTCAAGGCGAGCAGGTGCTCGTCGGGGCCGACCACGATGAGCCGGGCCCGCAGCAGCGGCCCGGTCTCGAGGTCGAACGGGTCTGACGCAGTGCGCTCGAGGATTCCGGGTTCCAGGTCGTGGACGGTGAGCACGCCGGTGGCCGGCGGGTCGATGTGCTGCAACAGCACGCCGTCGCGCTCGGTGAACCGGGTGCGCAGGGCCGCGTGCCGGGCGACGAGGTGGTCGACGGCCCGGCTCAGCGCATCGCGGTCGAGCAGGCCGTTCAGCCGGTACACCAGCGGCATGTGGTAGGCGGCGGAGGCGGTGCCGTCGAGCCGGGCAAGGAACCAGAGGCGTTGCTGGGCAGGTGAGGCCGCGACGGTGCGCAGCCCGAGGGCGGCCGCGTACGCGTTGCGGAGGGCCTGCGGATAGGTGGCGGCGAGAGCGTCCGGGTCACCGGTGGCGTAGGCGTCGGCGAGCAGGCGGGCGTTGGCGGTGGTGTTCGCGGCGGTGAAGGCCGCGAGGTTCGCGTCGGTGCTGAGCGCGGCGTACGTCCTGGCGAACTCGACGGTTTCGGCCTCGGTGAAGTCGTTGTCGCTCGCGTAGCTCACGCCGCTGGCGTGGGCGACCGCCCAGGCGTCGGCGTAGCCGTAGGCCTTGTGGTAGACGGCGCGCAGTACCGGTTCCAGGGCGGCCTGCCACTGCTGTGCGGTCGAGCTCTTGCCGTACAGCGCGGCGAGACGGTCGGCGTCGGCCGGTGGCACGATCCCGGCCTCGACGAGGCGCGGCAGGTCGTCGATCATCGCAGCAGTTCCTCGACGTCGGCATCGGTGAGCACGTCGAGGAAGTCGTCCCCCGTCGGCACCTCGACGGCTTTCGCCAGGGCGGCCATCGTCGGGTTGTCGAACAGTGCCCGCACCGGCAGCTCGACGCCATAGCGGGCACGGAGGCGGGCCATCAGCTGCGCAGCGGTGAAGGAGTGCCCGCCGAGGACGAAGAAGTTGTCGTCGACGCCGACCGGGCCGGACAGGCCCAGCAGCTCACCGACCATCGCGGTCAGCTCCCGCTCGACCGGGGTCTCAGCGGCCCGGCCCGGCCCTTCGGCCCGGCCTGCGGCACCCCACTGCGGCTCGGGCAGCGAGCTCGGGTCGACCTTGCCCCGCTCGGTGCGCGGCAGCTCCGGGACCGTCACGAACGCGGCCGGGATCATGTACCCGGGCAGGAACCGGTGCAGGTGTTCCAGCAGACCGTCCGGCGGGTCACCCGCGCCGTCCCGCACGACCAGGTAGGCGGCGAGGCGCAGGTCGCCGCTCGGGCCACCGCTCGCGGTGACGAGGGCGTCGACGACACCGGGGTGGCGGCGCAGCACCGCCTCGATCTCGGCTGACTCGACCCGGAAGCCGCGCACCTTGAGCTGCCGATCGGCGCGGCCGAGGATCTCCAGCCGTCCGTCCGGGCGCCAGCGGCCCAGGTCGCCGGAGCGGTACAGCCGCTCGCCCGGAGTGAACGGGTCGGGCAGGAACTTCTCCGCCGTGAGGCCGGGCGCCCCGCGGTAACCGCGGGCAAGGCAGGCGCCGCCGAGGTAGATCTCGCCGGTGACCATCGGTGGGACGGGCCGCAGCTGCTCGTCGAGGACGTAGGCGCGGCTGCCGGGGAACGCCACGCCGACGTCGAGCGGCCCGGTGCGGTCGGTGACGACGGCGCCGGTGCAGTAGACGGTCGTCTCGGTCGGCCCGTAAAGGTTGCACAGCGCGACCTCCGGCCCCTCCATCAGGGCGGTGGCCAGGTCACGGGCGATCGCTTCGCCGCCCGTGACCCGCACCCGCACCGTGTCCGGCACGCCGCCGGCGGCGGCCAGCATGCGCCAGGTCGTCGGGGTGGCCTGCACGACCGTGACCTCGTCGGCTTCGAGCATGCGGCGCAGCAGCTGTCCGTCTACCGCGATGTCGTCGGGCACGACGACGCGCGTGGCGCCGGTCAGCATGGGCATCAGCTGCTCGACCACGGAGATGTCGAAGGCGAGCGTGGCCAGGATGGCCATCCGGTCGCCGGGCCGGATCGGCAGCAGGTCACGCAGCGCGAGCAGCAGCGCGCCGACCGCCCCCTGGGTGACGGTGACCGCCTTGGGCCGCCCGGTGGTGCCGGAGGTGAACAGCTCGTAAGCCGCGGCGGTCGGCGGTACCGCCACCGGCTCGGTTCGTCCCGCGAAGTCGGCCAGGTCTGCCAGGTCGAGCACGTGTTCTGCCTCGAGGTCGGACGTGAGCAGATCCCGGTGGGTGATGAGCGTCCGGACGCCGGCGTCGGTAAGCATGCCGCGCAGCCGCTCGACCGGGGCGGCCGGGTCGAGCGGCAGATAGGCCCCGCCGGTCCACCACACGCCGAGCAACGCCGCCAACGCCCAGGCCGAGCGGGGCAGCAGGATCGCCACGGTGTCCTGCACGGCGGAGCCCCGCTCACGCAGCGCGGCGGCGATTCGCTCGACGGTGTCCCGCAGGTCGCCGGTGCACGCCGGCGCCAGCAGCTCGGTGGCGGTGGTGTCGGCGGGCGCGGGCCGGGTGCCGGCTGGCCATGCCACGGTCACGAGGTCACGGGTCGCCGGGGTAAGAAGGTCCACATCGGACACGCGTACGGCGCTGTCCCGGGCCAGCTGCTCCAGGGTGAGCCGGATCGCGTCGGCGATCCGCCGGGCGCCGTCGGGGCCGAACAGGTCGGTGAGGTAGTTCAGCCGCCCGGTCAGCACGCCCGGGCCGTCGGTGACGGTCAGCTCCAGCTCGAACTTGCCGGTGCCGTTCGGAATGAGCTCCGGCTGCCAGCACAGCCCACCGGTGGCCGTGGCCGGCCACGGGTCCTCCACGGCGCAGAGCACCTGCACCAGGGGCAGCCGGGTGTGGCTGCGCTCCGGGCGGCACAGCTCCACCACCCGCGCGAACGGCACCTCCTGGTGAGCCAGGGCCCGCGTGGTGGCGGTGTGCACCCGGTCGACGAGCGTGGCCAGGCCGGGGTCGCCGCGCAGGTCGACCCGGACGGCGACGGTGTTGACGAACAGGCCGGCGACCGTCTCGGTCTCGGCGCGGGTGCGGGCCGAGACCGGTACGCCGATGAGCAACTCCTCGGCGGCGCCGAGGCGGGCCAGGACGGTGGCGTAGGCGGCGGCCACCACGGCGAACAGCGTGCCGGACCGTTCCCGGGCCAGCGACCGGAGCCGGTCGGCGGTCTGCTCGTCAACGGTGAACGCGACCTCGTCGGCGGCGAAGCGCTGCCTGGCCGGGTAGGGCCGTTCGACGGGCAGCGTCAGCTCGGCGGGCGCGCCGGCCAGCTCGGCGGTCCAGAACCGTTCGTCGTCGGCGAACCCGCCGGCATCGGCGTGCTCGAACTGCCACTGGGTGAAGTCGGCGTACTGCAGCGGCGGCTCCGGCGTCACGGCCCCGTCGGCCGCATAGTCGGCGACCAGCTCCTGGAACAGCTGCCGCAACGTCCAGCCGTCGGCGACGATGTGGTGCACGACGACGGCCAGCACGTGCCGCCGGGCGCCCAGGCGCAGCAGCACGGCCCGGGCGAGTGGCCCGGCGGCCAGGTCGAACGGCGTCGCGGCGAGCGCCCGGATCCGGTCGCGGGCGGTCTGCGGGTCGGCATCCTCGACGCGAAGCCGGGCGGCGGCGGTGTCCTCGTCGATGACCTGGACGGGCTCCCCGGCGTCGTCTCGCACGGTCGTGCGCAGCGCCTCGTGCCGCTGCAGGGCAGCGTCCCAGGCACGGGCGAGGGCGGCTTCGTCGAGCGGGCCGTCGAGCCATATCGCCCAGCCGATGACGTAGTTGGCCTGGCCCGGGTCGAGCCGGTCGAGCAGCCACATGCGCCGCTGCGCGTAGGAGGCCGGGAATTCGAACAACGCCATGTCAGTTCCTCCGCCTGTCCACCGCAACGATGCGCAGTTCCGCCGCGTACCGCCGCCCGGCAGCGTCGGTGAGCCACAGCTGGTCCGGCGCCGGGAGCATCTCCACGACGGTCACCGCCGCGGCAGGCCCGCTGTGCCGGGCCGCGCGCCGGACCGCGCGGGCGAGCAGGTCGGCCGAGGCGAGACTCGTGAGGTCGGCGTAGATCGGTTTGCGCTCACCGGCGCAGCGCACGAACACGTGCCGGGGCAGGTCGTGGGCGGTGACCCAGGCCCGCATCCGGCGGTACCGGTCGGCCTCGTCCGCGACGGTGGCGAAGCTGATCGCGGACGCCTCGAACGTCCACGACTCACGGCTGACGACGAGGCCGTCGAGGGTGACGCGGGGCGTGTGCTCGGCCGAAGGGAGCAGCCGGAACTGCTGCACCAGACCGGCGGCGACGGTGTCGCCGAGCACGGCCATCAGGTCCATGTCGAGCCGGCCGTCGCGGCGGCGCACCCGCAGCCCGTCCCCGGTGTCGACCAGGTCGCACGCGCCGACCGGCAGGGTGCGCTCCGGCGGGTGGCCGAACGAGTCGGCGGCGAACACCAGTCGTACGTCGTCGGGGCCGACGAGGGCGTTGCTCTGCCGGGTCGGCACGCCTTCGTCCTGCCCGGTCTCGGCCGGGTAGGCCACCGGCCGGCCGATGTCGGCGGCCTGGGCGGCCCGCAGCGCGGCGGCGTCGTCGTGGAATTCCAGCCAGGTCGCGTAGCGGATCGTGTTGACGCCCGGGTGCAGCTCACCCAGGACCCACTCGTCACCGGCGCGCATGAGATCCGGGCTGTGCTGCACGGCGCTGGGCCAGCCCGGCTGTCCGGGCGGGAATGCCTGCCGGGCCCGGTCGGCGATGTCCGTTGTGGACAGCCGCACCCGCCGGGCGTCCGGCGGCAGCCGCAGCACGCCGGCCCAGCGCTGCTGCAGGGCCCGGCCGAGCGCACCGGTGAGTCGCTCCGGCGGCGTGAACAGCGTTGGGCCGACCCGCAGCCAGAACTCGGCGAACGGAACCACCGGGGTGCCGAGGTCGGCGGCGAGCCGCTGGTAGGTCTGCTCGAACACCCGCCGGTAGATGGCCGCACCGGCCGCGGTGAACCAGCGGGCGCTGTCCAGCACGAGCCCGAGCGGGGCGCGGACCGCGTCGAGGGTGCCGGTCCCGACCTGCACGGTGTCGGCGCGGCGGCACTCCTCGTAGGCGACGGTCCGCCCGGCGTAGAGCTGACCGGCACGCCGGGTCGCCGGCTTGCCGGTGAGCCGGGTGAAGGTGGCCTCCAGCGCGCTGGTCGCGGTGGCCAGCAGATCCGGGTCACCGGCTGCCGCGGCGACCGCATCGCGCGCCGCGCACAGGTCGTCGAGGGCACCGGTCGCCGCCGCCCGCACCGCCTCGTCGGTGACCCGGTCGAGCATCGACCGCGCGGTGCGTTCCGGCCGGGTGTCGTGCGGCGCCATCTCCGGCCGCCACACCAGCCGGTGCTCCATCGTCAGCTTTTCCAGGATGGTGAACACCTCGTCCGGCCCGACCGGCAACTCCGCGGCGACGGCGCGGGCGTCGCGCACCCCGTCGCACGCGTGCAACACGGCCGCGGTCAGCGGGTCGAGCGCGATCGGCGGGGCGCCCGGCACCCGGAGCAGCGACCCGTCGACGTCGAGAAACGCCGGCCGGCGGGGGATCAGCCACGGCCGCAGCGCCGCGGTGAACGGCTCGAGCACGGCCGCGACCGCCCAGCCCTCCAGGTAGACGGTGCGCCGGTCGACGAGCCGGCCGACCTGCGAGGGCTGAGCGTGCTCGACGGTCACGGCGTCGCCGTCGACAAACCCGGCCCAGCCGACCGGGCCGAAGAACCCGATCGTGTCGTTCTTGGCGCAGTACCGCTGGAGGTAGCTGGCGACGAGGGCCTCGTGCTGGCGGTGCTTGCTGGCCCGCCGGGCCGGAGCGGGCCCGGCACGCAGCAGCGGGTCGACGCCGGTGGTCAGGGCGTGCCGGTTCTGCCAGGTGATCGCCTCGCGAAACGCCGGGTCCGCGGCGGCAGCGTGCAAAGCGGTCCCGAGCCGGGCGACCGCTCGCGCGAACTCCTGCGGGTAGTCCGGGCGGTCGACGGCCGCGGCGAGTTCCGGGTCGCCGAGCGGGGTGAGCAGCTCGGCCGGGAACCCGGCGCCGCGCAGACAGAACGTCGACCACAGCGCCCAGTCGCCGATGAGCGGCACCAGGTGCGAGCCGGTGCGCGGCGCCACCCGGTTGGCCGACCGGTCGCGGCGGCGCAGCACCGGCCCGTCGGTGGCCGGTCGAGTGGCGGCCGCAGCGTCGACGGCGGCGGCGACGCCGGCCAGGGTCGGCTGCGCGTACAGCGCGGCCAGGCTGAACGGCACCGCGAACTCCTGCTGTATCCGGAACGTCAGGCGGGCAGCGCTGAGCGAGTTGCCGCCCTCGGCGAAGAACCCGGCGTCGCGGGGCAGCCCGTCGGCAGTGCGCTCGCCGGGCAGCACCGAGGCCCACAGCTCGGCCAGCCGCCGCTCGGTCGGTGTCGCCGGCCCGGCCTCCACCGTGGGCGGCGGCGGGGCCGGCGCGGGCAGTGCGGCCCGGTCGACCTTGCCGTTCCGGCCCAGCGGCAGCCGGTCGAGGATCACGAACGCGGCCGGCACCAGGTAGGCCGGCAACCGCGCGGTGAGGTGGCGGCGCAGCTCGGTGGCGTCGAGCGACGGGTCCGCGGCGGTGACGTAGCCGACCAGGTGCCGCTGCTCGTCGCCGCCCCGGGCGACGACTACGGCCTCGGCGACGCCGGGGTACCCGGCGAGCACGGCCTCGACCTCGCCCGGCTCGATGCGGAACCCGCGGATCTTCACCTGGTTGTCGATCCGGCCGAGGAACTCGACGACCCCGTCGGCGCGCCAGCGGGCCAGATCGCCGGTGCGGTAGAGCCGGGCACCACCACCGGCCGGGTCGGGCAGGAACCGGTGGGCCGTCGCGGCAGGTTGGGCAAGGTAGCCGCGGGACAGTCCGGCGCCGCCGGTGTACAGCTCCCCCACCGCGCCGATCGGCACCGGCCGCAACTGCTCGTCGAGGATGTGCACAGTGGTGTCCGGGATCGGAGCGCCGATCGGCACCCGCTCACCGATCTCGTCCTGCGTGCTCACCGTGTAGGTGGTGGTGAAGGTGGTGTTCTCGCTGGGCCCGTACCCGTTGACGAGGGGGCGGCCGGAGCGGGCCGTGAGGGCGGCGCGCAGCGCTTCGGGTCGTACGACGTCGCCGCCGGTGACGATCTGGTCGACCCCGGCGAGCGCGTCGGGCGCGGTCTCGACGAGGTGGTGGAACAGCCCGGCGGTGAGCCACGCGACATCGGCCCGGCCACTGCGCAGGAAGGTGGCGAGGTCGGCCGGCGCGACCGGGTCGGGTGGCGCGGTGACGACCGCCCCGCCGGTACACAGGGCACCCCAGACCTCGAGCGTGGTGGCGTCGAACGCGGCCGGCGCGGCGTGCAGCACCCGCCGGCCCGGGCCCAGTGTGGCGAACGCCGCGTCGGTGACCAGTCGGGCGACGGCCCGGTGCGGCACGGCGACGCCTTTGGGCACACCGGTGGAGCCGGACGTGAACGTCACGTAGGCGAGGTTGTCGAGGTGTACCGGCGGCAGCACCTCGGCCTCGGCGGGTTCTTCGGCATCGAGCGCCTGCGGGTCGACCACCAGCATCCCGGTTGCCTGTTCGGCGAGGGCGCCGACCACGACACGGACCTTGGCGGATTGCAGCAGGGCGGTCGCCCAGGCCGGCGGGCTGGCCGGGTCGACGCACAGGTAGGCCCCGCCAGCCTTCAGGATGCCGAGCAGTACCCGGATCAGCCCGGCGCTACGCCGCATGACGACGCCGACCGGCTCGTCGGTGCCGATGCCGTGCCGGCGTAGCGCGGCGGCGATCCGATCGCTGTCGTTGTCGAGCTGCGCGTAGCTGAGCGTGGTGTCGCCGTCGAGCACGGCCGGCGCGGCGGGGTCGGCCGCGACCCGGGCGGCGAACATCTCCACCACGGTGTGCAGGCGCTTCGCCCGTGACGCGTGCCAGTGGTCTCGCAGGGCGGCCTCGTCGTCGGCGCCGAGGCGCAGGTCGGCCACGCGGGCATCGGGTCGGCCGGCGAGTTCGAGCAGGGTGGCGCGGACCTGGGCGAGCATCCGGTGGGCGGCGGCATCGTGCACCTGGCGACCGTCCCAGAACAGGGCCAGGCACAGCTCGGGCTCGTCGAAGGCGTAGAGCGTCACCGGATGAGCGGGCGAGCGATGGATGCGCACCTGGGGAGCAGTGCCGTTCTGATCGAGCGGAGCCAGGCCGTGCTGGAGCCGCTGCCGCTCGACGACCAGCAGGCTGTCGAGGTTGTCGGGGGCCAGACCGGTCCAGTCCAGTACCGAGGCGAGCGGGGCCATCTGGTGCTCGCGCACCTGGAGCATCCGGGCCGCGGTGTCGGCCAGCAACTCTCGCACAGTCCACTGGGGGGCTATTCGACTCCGAAACGGGACCGTGTTGATGAGCATGCCGACGATCGCGGCGGCGCCGGGCACGCTGCCGTAACGGCATGACCGGGTCACGCCGAAGACCACGTCACGAGTGCCGCCCCACGCGCCGCGCAGCAGGGCCCACGCGGCAGTGACCATCGTGCTCGCGCCGGCTCCGAGCTGCGTACCCAATGCCCGGATCCGGTCTGACTCGTCCCTGGTCAGCACGAGCTCGGCGGTGGCCGCGGCGACGGGCCCGTCATCCGGCCCGCCGAGCCGCCCGGGCAGCGGCCACGGGCGAGCCGCGCCGGCCAGGTAGTCGCGCCAGAACATCTCGGCCGCGGCCCCGTCGACCCCGGCCCACCAGCGCACGAACGACTCGAACGAGGGTCGCCGCGGGTGTTCGGCAAGCTGGCCGGCAACCCGCGCCCGGTATTCGGTGAAGACCTCGTCGAGCACCAAACGGGTGGAGCGCCCGTCGAGCACGGCGTGGTGGAACGTGAAAACCACCTGGTCGGACCCGCCGAGCAGGGTGATGCGGGCGAGCGGCGCCTGCGCGAGGTCGAACGGCTCGACCCGGTCGGCGGCGAGGAAGGCGTCGAGCGGCAGGTCGCTGTGCCGCACCGGGCAATCGACGCGGCCGGCGACGGTCTGCACCAGACCCAGGTCGCCGTCGGTGCGGAACGCGGTGCGCAGGGCGGCGTGCCGGTCGAAGGCGCTCTGCCAGGTCGCGAAGAACGCAGCTTGCTCCACCGGGGCCGGCCAGTCGACGACGATCTGCTGCACGTCGATGCCGCTGTTCGGGCGTCGCAGGGTACCGAGCACCATGCCGCGCTGCACGCCGAGGGCGGGGTAAACGTCACTCATGAGCGTGCACCGGGATCAGGCCTGCGCCGCGTTCTCGTCCATCCAGACGCGCAGTGACTTGGGCCGCATGTCGGACCAGATCTCGTCGATGTGGGCGAGGCACTGTTCGCGCGTGCCGGTGGTGCCCTCGCGGCGCCAGCCGTCAGGCACCTCGCGGTCGTCGGGCCAGATCGAGTATTGCTCCTCGGCGTTCACCACAACGGCGAGCACAGCGGCGTCGTCATCAGCAAACACGGATCCCCCACACGCACGATCGATCTCACACCCGCAACGGCCGGTGGTGAATGTACATGGGTCGATCAAGCGTCTAGGTCACCTGATCCGGGCCCGGCCTCTGTCTTGATCAATTTGCCTGGACCGCCGGAATTGCCTGCTCATGGTGCTGGACCCCATCAACGCGCGGGGTACGGCCCATCAGCCCCACCACCGGCCCGGCGGCGATCGTGCAGCCCAGGAAGATCGCGGCGATCACCCACCACCCCCATCCGCCCGTCTGGATGGCGAGCAGGGTCAGCCCGACCGGCGCGAGCGTGCCCGACACCGACCCGACGAGCTGCCCGAGCCCGATGTAGGCCCCGCGCATGGCGGGCGGTGGCACGCTCGTCTGCACGTACCACTCGGCGGCGGACAACCAGAGCTCGGTCGCGGTGAGAAGCACGATGACCAGCACAAGTACGGCGACCGTCAGCCACCCGCTGGTCAGCCCGCTGACCAGCGCCACCGGGCAGGCCAGGGCCGCGGTGAGCCCACCGAGCCGCAGCAGCCGCTGCGTACCCGCCATCGACTCGGACCCCCGCGAGGCGGGCACCTGCAGCAGGATCACCAGCGCCGTGTTGAGTGCGAACAGCAGCCCGAGCACCGGCTTGGGGGCATCCGTCCGGGTGATGATCCACAGTGGCAGGACCTCGGTCATGAGGTAGGCATGGACCAGCAGCACCCCAGCCAGCACCGCGTAGCCGAGATATCCCCGGTCCGTGAGTACGGCGAGCCGGCTCATCTTCGGCCCGCCCGCCGCCGTCCCCGGCCGGACGGCGACCGGCAGCCGGCTCACCACAACGGCATTGACCAGCTGCAGGGCGGCCGCGAAGTAGACCAGCGCGATCAGCGCCGCGGTCCCGTTGGCCGCGAGTACGAGCGCCCCAAGCCCGGTCCCGACCGAGAGCCCGATGTTGAGGTACGTCCGGACGAACGCCATCGCCCGCACCCGCCCCTCGGCCGGAATCGCGTCCGACGTGTAGATCGTGCGCCCAGCCCCGGCCAGCGTGTCCGCGGCCGCCGACCCGACCAGCACGGCGACAAAACCGGCGAACGCGTGCACGAACGGCAGTACCGCGAGCGACGCCGCACCGGTCACCGCCCCGATCGCCCACGCGGCCCGCCCCCCGAGCCGGTCGGCGACCATCCCCAGTGGCAAAGCTCCGACCAGCCCGGTCAGCCCGGCGACGGAGAACCCGATGCCGACCTGCACTGGGGTCATCCCGAGCCCGTGGACGAAGAACACCACTCCGGCGGTGAGGAACGCCCCACTCCCGACGGCGTTCATCCCGGATTGGAACGCGATAGTGCGCGGCAGCCCAGGCGGCGGCAGCAGCTTCCCGGCGAACCGCCCAGCACCCATGCCGGGGATCAAACCAGCCCGCCACGGCCTCCCGCAACATCAACTCCGGCCACAGCGGTAGCCGGACTTGAGGGCGAGGAGCCGGATCCGGGCGCCGGCCAGAGTCACTCTCCGTATAGGCAGATCACGACCACATGGCGGACGCGGGTGGCGCCTGCTGCTGATCGTCAGGCCGACGAGGTGTGCAAACATGCGCGATGTCTCCGGTGGTGACGGCTGAGACCACCACGGCCGCGGTGATCAAGGTGAGCAGCGTGAGCCCCGCCACGGACAACACCCGCGTGACTGAGCGGTACGGCTTCGGCCAGCCGGCATAGGTCCTACGCCGCAACAAGGTCGATGTGGTCGATAGGGACGTGCCATGCCGCCGATGCCGCAGGTCGCGCTGTGGTTGCACAGGCAGCACGCGGGCCGGGAGATCGGTGAGACGAAGGCGACGCCCGCCGAACACCTGGCCGCCTTTGATGAGGTTGTGCGGCCCCGACGCTGTCCTTGCGGCGTTGGATGCAGCTCGTCGCAACGCCGCCGATGGGGTGGCATACAGCTCGGTGACCCGGACATCCTGGTCGTCTGCGACGCGGGCTACGACGTGACCCGCCTGGCCTGGGTGCTGCGCGATCTGCCGGTCGAGGTGGCCGGGCGGATCCGCGCCGACCGGGTCCCACAGCTACCCGCCCCGCCGTACGAGTACAACCCGTGCGGCGGTCGTCCGCCAAGCATGGCGGCGAGTTCGACCTGAAGGACCCCGACTCCTGGCCCGCGTCGGCAGTTACCACGATCAACGAGACGACCAGCTACGGAAAGCCGAAATCAGAGCCTGGGACCGGCTGCACCGTCGGCTGACCCACCGCGCCGCCTGGCTCGATCATGAGGGCCCGTTGCCGGTCATCGAGGACACCCCTATCCGGCTCCAGGTCGAGTACCTGCCCGGTGACCGCGACGCGCCACCCATGTGGCTGTGGTGCTCCAGCGCCGGCGCGGATCCTCGGGATGTGGACCGGATCTGGCAGGCAGACCTACGACGCTTCGATCTGGAGCACACATTCGCCCTGCTCAAGCAGACGCTGGGCTGGACCAGGCCGAAGCTACGCGACCCGCGGGCAGCCGACCGATGGACCTGGATCATGATTGCCGCCCACACCCAACTGTGGCTGGCCCGGTCCCTCGCCATCGATCTACGCCGCCCATGGGAACGTCCATCATCGCCCGACCGACCGTCACCCTCCATCTCAGCGCGACATCAGTCGCTTGTGGACAGTCGAGGCGGCAGTCCTCTGCCGATCAGATGAACACTCCGGTCACGTCCGCCAATGTCCTGCTCGAATTTGAGTGGAGGTCCCCACCCGGGCGGTCGAACGTCCTGGTAATGGCAGGCCATCGGGTCGGACCATCGGCCCTTCCCGTGGCCGGCTTCCGCTGCACACGATGGTGAGAGGAGGTGCATCGCCGTGATGGACCTGACTCGCCGCAGCGATGACTCGATCCTGCGCGCCCAGTTCACCACTGGGCTTCGGCGGTCGTCTGCCGGCCGTCGATGGTTCGGGGTTCCTGTCGTGGCGCTGGTCTGCTCGGCCGGAGGACTTGAGCCGCTGTGTGAGATCCTCGCTGACCTGCCTCGCAGGTTCCCCGCTGCGGTCATCGTGCTGCGGCACCAAAGCCCCACCGCGGCCGACCGGATGGCACCGATCCTGCGGGCCCGGACCGCGCTGAGGGTCAAGACTGCGGCCGACGGCGACGCTCTGGTGCCTGGCCGGGTCCTGGTGGCTCCAGCCGGCAACCACACGCTGGTTTCGCCCGACGGGATGATCACGTTGATCGACTCTGGTGAGCGCCCACCGTACCGCCCGTCGGCCGACCTGTTACTGACCACGTTGGCGATGGCTGCCGGGCCGCGCGCCATCGCGGTCGTCCTGTCCGGGTACGGCAACGACGGGGCGACCGGGGCGTCGGTCATTCACCGCTTGGGCGGTGTGGTCATCGCCAGCGATGCGGCCACCTCGCCGGTGTTCGCGATGCCGCAGGCCGCGATCGAGCGGGACGCGGTCGTCGATCACGTCGTTCCAGTCGGCGCGATCGCCGCGCTGCTGCAATCGCTGGCCGAGCGGGTGATCGACGCGTCAGGCCCGGCGGCCGGGTGAGCAGGGTCAACGGCGCACCCGAGGCCGGGAAGGTCTCGACGGATCTCCGTGAGCTGCGCGGTGACGTCGTGAAGGTTGCCGTGCGGTGCCTCGCCCCCACGACTCGGCCCGGGCGAGGGCTCACGGTCCGACGGACACGGCGGACGCCCGGGCGTCGAGCGCGACCCCGACGCCCGGGCGGGAGACCCGGCACTGATGAAATGAACGAGCGAATGCTCTTGCGGTGACCTGGCAATTGCCGTCCTGCTAGCCCACCGTGGCGCCGACCCACAGGCTGCCGTTGCTCGGGTGATACCCGACCACGTCGCTCCTGGCGTCGCCGGCGAAGTCGCCCGCGACGAAGGACCAGTTCGCGGCCGGGCTGACCGTCGCATACTGGGCGAACGTGAACGCCGACCCGGTGTTCGTACCCACCCACAGACTGCCGTTGCTCGGGTGATACCCGACCACATCCGCCCAGAAGTCGCCGGCGAACTGACCCGCCACGAACGACCAGTTCGCGGCCGGGCTGACCGTCGCATACCGGGCGAACGTGAACGCCGACCCGGTGTTCGTACCCACCCACAGACTGCCGTTGCTCGGGTGATACCCGACCACATCCGCGCGGAAGTCGCCGGCGAACTGACCCGCCACGAACGACCAGTTCGCGGCCGGGCTGACCGTCGCATACTGGGCGAACGTGAACGCCGACCCGGTGTTCGTACCCACCCACAGACTGCCGTTGCTCGGGTGATACCCAACCACATCCGCGCGGCCGTCCCCGGCGAAGTCACCGGCGACGAAGGACCAACCGCTGGCCGGGCTGACCGTCGCGTACTGGCTGAACGTGAACGACGAACCGGCGTTGCGCCCGACCCACACGCTGCCGTTGGCGGCGTTGTATCCGACGAGATCGGTCCGGAAGTCGCCCGCGAACTGACCCGCCACGAAGGACCAGCCGCTGGCCGGGCTGACCGTCGCGTACTGGCTGAACGCAAACGACGAACCGGTGTTGCGCCCGACCCAGAGGCTGCCGTTGCTCGGGTGATACCCAACCACATCGGCGCGGCCGTCCCCGGCGAAGTCACCCGCGACGAACGCCCAGCCGCTGGCCGGGCTGACCGTCGCGTACTGGCTGAACGCAAATGACGCGGCGAGTTGGGAGTGCGTGCGGGGCTGAGTGGCGGCCGGGGCGGCGGCGTCGCCATCAGCCGCCTGGGCGCTGCTCCCCCACGCGCCGCCGGCGACCGCCCCAAGTAGACAGGCGGTCAACAGCCGCATCAGATATCTGTTCATGGAATCCTCCTTTACGCCGGGACTCCGCCGCACCGAACTCTGCCTGCCCAGGCCGAAAGAAACGTCGCACGCTCCACGGATCTGCCCCATCCGAGAAACGCTGCCGATCCAATCGTTGCGGGCGGCGGCGATGACGTCGCGAACAAATATGGGCGAAGCCAGAAGTCAAAGTTCGGT
This sequence comes from Krasilnikovia cinnamomea, assembly GCF_004217545.1. Classification (NCBI taxonomy): domain Bacteria; kingdom Bacillati; phylum Actinomycetota; class Actinomycetes; order Micromonosporales; family Micromonosporaceae; genus Krasilnikovia; species Krasilnikovia cinnamomea. The sequence goes on along the minus strand of NZ_SHKY01000001.1, from coordinate 5,706,901 downwards.
AGCGCCTCTAGACTCTCCCCGAAATTCCCAGGTAAGCAAGTTCCGGAAAGTGCGCCAGATGCGGAATACGACTCGACGCAACTCGGAGCTGGCATCCGTATGCCCAACTGGCAGGCGCTTTGCGCGAGCGCCTGCCAGAGAGTGTGGCCCGGCAGAAAGGCTACGCGGCAATTCATACATGGGCATAAGTGCCCGCATATGCGGGACGAAGGCCTCTTGCGGGAAGCAACCTCCGACGCCTTTCTCGCTGAAACATTACGAACTCCCCAATTCGATTGTTAAGCAGGTCATTGCCCTTCTGACGAATAAGGGTAGATCGGCGGCACGTACGGTCTTCAGTCCCTACGGATCTCGCGACGGGATTGCTCAGGCTGGTCGCTGGGCCACTGACAGTGGTCGATGGCGCATGCCGGCCGTGTGCGTCCGTCAGCGGAAGGGGACATCATGAGACTCACCGCAAAGCCGCCGCCGCGGTTGGCCTGGATCGCGTTTCTGGCCGCGATCCTGGCCATGCCGCTGAGCCTGGGAGCGCCCGCCGCGGCAGCCACCCGCGAATCCGGAACGCCGGGCCCCACCTCGACATTCTTCGTGTTGCTCAAGAGTCGGCCGGATCTGCGCAGCGCACCGACGCGCGCGCGGCACGCCGACCGCACCCGTTACGTGTACGAGACGGCGAAAGCCAATGCCGACAACAGTCAGGCCGGGCTGCGGCGCCTACTCACCGACCGCAACGTCGCGTTCACCGCGTACTGGATCACCAATGCGATCAAGGTAACCGGGACGAAGGATCTGATGACGGAGCTGCGGCAGCGGCCGGAGGTCCGCGACGTGGTGCCGGACCGCAGCTACCACGTGGTGCAGCCGGTCGCCAAGAAGGCGGCGGGCACGCGAGGCACGGAGTGGAACATCGACCGGGTACGCGCACCCGAGGTCTGGCAGACCTACGGGGTCCGGGGTGACGGCATCGTGGTCGGCACGATCGACACCGGAGCGCAGTACGACCACCCCGCCATCGCCCGGCAGTACCGCGGCGCCCCGGCGCCGGGCACACCCGGCACCCTGGACCATCAGTACAGCTGGTTCGATCCTTCGTACGTCTGCGGCAATCCGTCCGAGACACCCTGCGACAACGTGGGCCACGGGACGCACGTGCTCGGCACCGTCCTCGGCAACGACGGTGCCGGCAACGAGACCGGCGTCGCGCCCGGGGCCAGATGGATCGCGGCAAAAGGGTGCGAGACCAATGACTGCTCGCTGTCCGCGCTGTTGGCCTCAGGCCAGTGGATGGTCGCGCCCACCGATCTGTCCGGCGCGAATCCCAGGCCCGACCTGGCCCCGGACATCATCAACAACTCGTGGGGATCGAACGGGCAGGGTGACCCGTTCTATGCCGACATGGTTGCCACCTGGCGCGCCGCCGGCATCTTCGCCACCTTCGCCGTCGGCAACGACGACGGGAACTGCAACACGGCTTTCTCTCCCGGCGACTACGACAACACCTACGCGGTGGGCTCCTTCAACGCCGGGAACAACGCGAGCTGGTTCAGCGGTCGTGGTCCCACCCTGGACGGTCGCGTCAAGCCCGACATCGCCGCGCCCGGCGAGGACATTCGCTCGAGCGTGCCCGGTGGCCGCTACGAGGCCTGGTCGGGCACGTCCATGGCGACACCACATGTCACCGGGACGGTGGCGCTGATGTGGTCGGCAGCGCGGGCACTGCCGGGGGACGTCACCACCACCACGGCCCTGCTGGATCAGTCGGCGGTCGACACCGACAACGAGCAGTGCGGCGGCATACCCCAGGACAACAACGTCTTCGGCGAGGGACGCCTCGACGCCTACGAGGCCGTGACGCGCTCACCGCGCGGACCCGTGGGCGGTCTGGCAGGGACCGTACGGTCCGGCGGTCAGGCGCTGCCCGACACGACGATCACCGCGACCGGCCCGCAGACCCGCACCGCGCGGTCCGACGCCCAGGGCAGCTACGCGCTGCCTAGCCTGCCCGTCGGACGCTACACCGTCACCGCCTGGGCGTTCGGCTACCGGCCCCAGGAGGCCGGCGTGGACATCACCGAGGAGGTCACCTCCTCGCAGGACTTCGACCTCGAGGTCGCCGCGCGGCACGTGGTGAGCGGGAACGTGGACGACGACACCGGAGCACCGGTGTCGGGCGCGACCGTGCATCTGGTCGACACGCCGCTGCCCGCGGTGAGCACAGATGCGCAGGGCGCATTCCGGATTCCCGACGTCCCCGACGGCGAGTACGACCTCAGCGTCGCGCGCGGCCATTGCCTCCTGCCCCAACGGGTCCACGTGCACGTGTTCGACGACGAGATCGCCGACGTGACGATGCCGCACCGTTCGGACGATGCGGGGCACGTCTGCGAGACGGTCGCCCCGGACTGGGTCGACACGGACACGGTGCTGCCGCTGCAGGGCGACGACGCCAGCGCCCCGCTGACGTTGCCCTTCCCAGTGACCCTGTACGACCAGCAGCACGTCGACGGGTACGTCACGACCAACGGTTTCGTCAGCTTCACCTCGTCCGCGCCCATCCTGGGCAACCAGCCGATCCCGAACACCGACGAACCCAACGGCGCCGTGTACGCCTTCTGGGACGACCTGGTCGTCAGTGACGGAGCCACCGTGCGTACCGGGCTGACCGGCACTGCGCCGGACCGCCGTTTCGCGGTCGAGTGGCGCGATGTCTGGATCCTGGGAACCGGCCCGAACGCCCGGGTCACCGCCGAGATCGTCTTCCACGAGAACGGGCAGATCGTGCTGCAGTACCGCGGGATCGGCGACGATCCGGCGGAGCGCGGCGCATCTGCCACCGTCGGGATCGAGAACGAACAGGGCACCTCCGCCCTGCAGTACTCCTCCGACCAGCAGGTCCTCGCCGACGACACCGCGATCCTCATTCACGTGCCCGGCACCGGCATGGTGCGCGGCACGGTCACCGATGCCAACGACGGCGGCCCGGTGGCGGGCGCCCAGGTCACGGTCGTCCAGTCGGGGCAACCGCAGCGCAGCAGCCGCACGGACGACGCCGGCCGGTACCAGCTGCGGATGCATGTGGGTACCGCCACGCTGCGCGCCGAGCGCGACCATTACCAGAGCGGGCAGGCCCAGGTGAGCCTGGAGCGGGAAGGCGAAATCGTCGTGCGCGACTTCAGTCTCCGGACCGCCCGGGTCACCGTGACGGCAGTACCGTTGCAGATCGTCGCGCCGGCCGGGCAACAGCGGCAACGGACGCTCACCCTCGGCAACACCGGCGTCGTCGCCTCCGACTGGCAGATCAAGGAATCGGGCGGTGCCGCGGCGCTCAGCCCTGCGCGGGTGAACCGCCCTGCCGCGTTCGACGCCGACGCCCGGACCAGTCGCGGATTGCCGGCCACGGTCCGGTCGACCGCCGCACCGGCAGCCGTCGGGGAGGTTCTGGCGTCCTGGCCCGCCACCGGCCTGCAGATTGGCTGGGGCATCGGCCAGGAGCGCTCCAACATCTGGATCTCCGACGGGCCGGGCGTCCGCAACGGCAGCTTCACCCTCGACGGCACCCCGCGCAGCGAGGGCTGGCCGACGCCCTGGTCCGGGCAGTGGGCGGCCGACATGGCCTACCTTCCCGCACGGCAGATGGTCTGCCAGGTCGCCGTCGGCGCGGACAACGGGATCTACTGCTGGAACCCGCGCACCGGAACTGTGGAGCAGCACATCACCGGGCCGGACTGGACCCGCATCTCACAGCGGGGCCTGGCCTACCGAGCCGACGACGACAGCTTCTACATCGGCGGCTGGAACGAGGGCGTCATCTACCACATCAAGGGGCCCGGCCACCCCGACGCGGGTGCCCTCATCGGGCAGTGCTCACCGGCTGACCGCACCATCTCCGGTCTGAGCTGGAACGACGCGTTCGGGCGCCTGTGGATGGCGACGAACAGCGAGACCGACCGGATCTACTCCCTCAACCCGGACACCTGCGAGACACTCAGCACGCTGGCCCCGCCGGACACCAACGCCTACACGGGTGGCGGGTTGGAGACCGACCCCGGCGGCAACCTCTGGTACGTCTCCCAGGGCTCCCCGTCGACGGTGTCGCTCATTGACAGCGGGATGCCCAACTTCACCGACGTGCCGTGGCTGACGGTCACCCCCGCCACCGGCACCCTGGCGCCCGGTGAGCAACGGCAGCTGACCGTGAACGTCGACACGACCGGCCTGGCACCCGGCCGGTACGGCGCCACGATCTTCGTGCAGAGCGACAGCGGACGGGACCCGACACTCACCGTACCGATCACGCTCGTCGTCCCGAAATACCAGGCCGCCCTCAACGCCGGCGGCGGGTCCTACACAGACACGGGGCAGGACCGGTGGGAACCGGACCGGGCCTACACACCGGGCGGATTCGGCTACCTGACCACCGTCGACCGCGTGGACTCCACGCTACGAACCATCAACGGCACCGCCGACCAGCCGCTCTACCGACACCAGCGGGAACGGGCATACGAATACCGGTTCGACGGCGTACCCAACGGCGTATACCGAATCGACCTCAAGTTCGCCGAACTCCAGCCCCGACTGCCGAACACCCGGCTCTTCGACGTCATCGTCGAGGATCGGCTGGAAATACCGGCCCTCGACGTGGCGGGCGCCGTCGGCAGCCTCACCGCCCTCGACCGCACCCTGACGGTCACCGTGACCGACGGACAACTCAACGTCCGGCTCGTCAACCGCCGAGGCGGCACAATCATCAACGCGATCCGAGTGACCGAGCGTCCCGACCTTGTCCGCTGAACAATAGCCGGGATTTCTGCAGGTAGCCCATCCCATTGGGGGATCTTTCCAGCGCGAGACCTCGTCGCGGGGACCCGATCAGCCGTCTGAGCAGACCGGCGCCGCGACGAGGTCTCGTCGGTGTTGCGGCGTACCCATGCCAGCAATGGGACGCCGCTACATTCCGCAGATCAGTGGGCCGACTTGCTGGCAGTCGCCAGAACAGCCGACTTGTTCAGGTTGACGACCGAGATGAACAGCTTCTCATCCTCGACGTTATGCATCAGTTCCTTGCCGATCTCAACATTGCCGATGACGTCGAAGGGCTGCCCATTGCCCACCGTGTCGGATGCGAAGAAGGTGTTCTGATCGGCGATGTAAACCAGCTTGATGCTGCCGTCGAACTCGTTGCTTGGCATGACCCTCTCCTTCGGACATGCGATCACGGTGTGGCAATCTGCCGGTAGTCCGTAATCGCTCCAACTGAGCCCATCAAACCGATGGGAGAGGTGCGGCCCTCTACTCAATGGAGACATCGCTACGTCATTTGATGCCAGGCGTTCATTCGTCGACGGCCATCGGGGTCAGGCAGGGCAATCTTCCGCCGCGGTGGCCGTTGTTGTCAGCACCTCCTCCCCTGCGCCTGTTCGCATACCGCACGGGCGATCCGCCCGGACCGGCGGGCGATCAGCTGGCCAGGAAGACCGGGCAGTCGGCGTGCTGCACCATTGCCCGGCTCACCGAGCCGAGCATCGTCACCGGGTTGACGCCGATCCCCCGCCCGGCCGACGATGACCGCTGCCGCGCGCGGCGCTGGGAGCTGCGAGCCCGGCGGATTTCGGCATGCGCTGCATCGACGTCATCATGTCCACGAGCGACGGCGCGCGACTGTCCGGCTGGTACGTCCCCGTTGTCAACGGCGCGGCCCTGGTCTTGCGGCATGGCGCCGGCAGCACCCGCACCGACACCCTGCCGCAGGCCGCCGTGCTCGCACGCCATGGCTATGGGCTGTTGCTGGTCGATGCGCGCGGGCACGGTCACAGCGGCGGACGCGGCATGGACCTCGGCTGATACGGCAATCGCGACATCACCGCCGCGATCAGCTTCCTGACCCGCCAGCCCGGTGTCGACCCGAGCCGGATCGGCGTGCTCGGGCTGTCCATGGGTGGTGAGGAGGCGATCGGCGCGGCCGCCGCCGACGCACGGATCCGCGCCGTCGTCGCCGAAGGCGTCACCGGGCGCACCGCGGCGGACAAGTCGCGCTGGCTGCCGCACGGGCTGGACGGCCAGCTGCAACGCGGTATCGACCGGCTGACCTACACGCTCACCGACCTGCTCACCCCGGCCGCGCTGCCGACGACTCTGCACGACGCCGCCGCCGCCCGCAGCCCGTTCCTGCTCATCACCGCCGGTACCAGGCCCGACGAGGCCAACGCCGCCGCCGACTTGCACGCCGCTGCGCCCAGCCGGGTACGCACCTGGAACGTGCCCGCGGCCGGACACACCCATACCCTGGCGGCCGACCCGGCCGGATGGGAGGCCCAGGTCGCCGGATTCCTCGACAACGCGCTCGGCACCCCCGACTGAGCCAGGGCGTACCGGCATGTCTTGTTCTGTTCCGAGGGAATGGCCTACCCGTGCGCGGACGTACCCGCCGCCAGCGGGCTGCGTCCCGAGCGGCGCGCGGGACGGCCGGCCTCCACCCGCCGTCGGATGCCGCGCAACATGCCCATCGCCATGACGAAGTCGGCGGGCACGATCGCAGTGTGGTAGGCGGCAGTCAGCCACCACGGCGTGGTGCGGCCGCGGACCCGCAGGTGGAGCCGGGTACGTCCGCCGGCCCGCGGCGACAACCGGAAGACCCAGGTCCAGTCGATCGCGGCGCTGCCGCGATCCCGCCAGGCCGGCGGAATGTGAGTGGTGGAGTGCAGCACCAGCGTGTGCGGCGGGTTGGCCTGGGCCACGACATACCAAGCGGTGCCGGGTGCACCATCCGGGATCACGTCGCCCACGCGGAGGTCACGCACCAGCAACGGGTCGAGGTGGTCCAGGCTCGGCCAGTTCTGCGGAAACAGCAGCCGGTCGACCCAGTGCGGGGTGTAGTAGCCGCCAAGATGCCACCCGAGCTGGGTCAGCCATGGCCATACCGCGTCTGGCGGGGCGCCGATGGTGATGGCGTGGTCGGTGTGTACCGACGGCTCGGCAACGATCTCGTCGCCGGGCAGCACCGCCCGGCATTCCGCGGCGGTCGCTCCGGCGCGTCGGCCGAGCAGTTGCAGGGCGCTGTATCCGGTGAGCGCGGCGATCACCAGGTACCGGCCGACGTGTCGACTCATCACAGCCTCCCTGCGGGCGCGATGCCAGATCCTGTGGTTGCCACCACGCCGTGATAGTCGACGCCCGATACGCATGCTGGCAGGGCCGCCAGCCCTCCGACCCGAGGCCAATGGTCCTGTCCGGTCGGACGGTCCAAAGCGGCCGAGGTGTGCTGGGAAAAGTGGAGCGCAACAACACGCCGGTTCTGGGACCTTCCGCCCTGGGCCGCCACCGCGGGGCGCGGTTCTACTGGTGATGGAGGGGAGATCATCATGTCGGTTCCCATGACTCCGCTCGTGCGGGCCCATCAGCATCGACCGGCGGCCGTGTGGACGTTCGCCGCCGTCCTCGTCTTCCTCGGCGTCAGCGCGCTCGGCGGTGCTATCGCCATGCTGTCCGGGTTCACGCCTCCGGACAACTGGCTCGATGAGATCCCAGTGGTCGCCACGTGGACAATTCCGGGTCTGGTCCTCGGCCTGATCTTCGGCGCGGGTTCCTTGATCACCGCGTACGGCGTCGTCCGCCGTCCGGCCTGGGCCTGGTTGTCCGTGGTTGAGAGGCCGACGGGTCAGCACTGGTCCTGGGCGGCCGGCCTGCTGCTCGGACTCGGTCAAGTGGTGTGGATCGCACTGGAGCTTGCCTATCTCCCCGAGACGTCGGCCCTTCAAGTGGTCTACGGCACCACCGGGGTGCTCCTGATTCTCCTGCCGACGCTCCCGGCTGTGCGTAGCCACCTTGTCGCGTCGGGCACCCAAGCAGGCCGGCGATGATCGGCGACGAGGCTCGCCGCCGCCCTGCTCCTGCTGGCCGGGGTGATCGCGGCCATGGCTGCGTTGGGGCCACTGGTGCTCGGTGTCCTGCGGTACCACACCGCGCCGACCACCCTCATCAAACCACGAGTCAACTGCGCAATCAGCGCTGAAGGAAGGACGCGGCAACGCCACCCGGGCAAGTGAGCGCCTATTGCGCGGGCGGAGCCCGAACCCACGTCGGTCAGGTGGGTGGGCAGCAGCTCCGCAGGATCGCCTGGAGTTCGTCCATGGCGGCGATGATCCCGTCGCGGTCGGCGCAGTAGTAGACGGTCTTGCCTTCGCGGCGGGCCTGGACGATGCCGCCGCGGCGCAGTGCGGCGAGTTGTTCGGAGGCGGTGGACTGGCCGATGCCCAGTTCTCCGGCGATCTGTCCGACGCTGCGGGGTTGTCCGTCGGTGAACAGCAGGAGGACCTGTTGGCGGTTCTCGCTGGCGAGGGCGCGCAGGAACTCGCGGGTGCGTTCGGTCAGTATCGGGGTGTCGGGCATCAAGACCTCCGTGGCCGATCCTATCTCACATCGTCATATCGCAAATCCATGGAATGACGATATGATGGTGGGCATGAGTCTCCTCGACGCTGTTGTCATCGGCGCCGGTCAGGCCGGTCTCGCCGCCGCGTGGGCGCTGCGCCGCCATGGCCTGGAGCCGCTGTTGTTGGAGGCTGGCGGGTCGCCGACCGGGTCGTGGTCGCGCTACTACGACAGCCTCACCCTGTTCTCTCCGGCGCGCTTCAGCGAGCTGCCCGGCCTGGCGTTCGGCGGGGATCCGGACCGGTATCCGACCCGGGATGAGGTGGTCGCCTACCTGGGTGCCTACGCGCAGCGGCTGGGCGTGCCGATCGAGGTGAACACGCCGGCTGTCGCGGTCACTCGCACGGCCGACGGTTTCGTGACCCGGGCCAGCGATGGCCGCGAGTTCGTTTCCCGGCTGGTGATTTCGGCCGCGGGTGGCTTCGGCGCACCGTACCGGCCAGCGTTGCCGGGGCTGGACGCGTTCGCCGGCACGGTGTGGCACTCGGCCGAGTACCGGGGGCCGGTGCCGTTGGCCGGGCGGCGCGTCGTGGTGGTGGGGGCGGGCAACTCGGCGGTGCAGATCGCGGTGGAGCTGGCTGAGGTTGCCGCGGTGACTCTTGCCTCCCGCGCGCCGGTGCGGTTCATGCCGCAGCGTCCGCTCGGTCGGGACCTGCATGAGTGGCTGCACCGCACTGGTGTGGAACGGCTGCCGTTGGGGCGGCTGCTGCGGGGCAAGACCGTGCGGGTGCTGGACGACGGCCGGTACCGGGCCGCGATCGCTGCCGGGCGGCCGGACTGGCGGCCGATGTTCACCCAGCTCACCCCGGAGGGGGTGGTGTGGGCCGACGGGACGTCGGAACCGGTCGACGTGCTGCTGCTGGCCACCGGCTACCGGCCCCAGGCGACGCATCTGGCGGACTGCGCCGGACTCGACGGGGGCGGCGCCTTGGATGCCACCGGGCGGCCGCTTCACGACCGGGGCGTGTCGACCACGGTGGCTGGCCTGGGCTACGTCGGTTTGGAGGGGCAGCGGGGCATCGCTTCGGCCACGCTGCGCGGGGTGGGCCGCGACGCGGAGCACGTCGTGCGACGACTGGCGGCCGGGGTGCGCACTGCGGTACCGGTCGAGGCGCGGTGAGCCTCACCAGCGTGGTCCTCGCTGCGTTGTTGATCGCGGCGATGCTGGCGGTCGGCACCACCGTGGACCTCGCCGGGCTGGCGCGGGTGTTGCGGCGTCCCGCGCCCGTCGCCGTGGCGGTGGCCGCGAACGCGCTGGTGATGCCGGGGCTGGCCGTGTTGCTGCTCGCCGTGTTCGACGTGTCGGGGCCGGGTGTGGTCGGTGTGGTGTTGGCGGCGGCGGCTCCCGGTGGTGGGTCCGGGGCGCTGCTGGCTCACCACGCCCGCGCCGATGCGGCCCTGGCGGTGAGCCTGCAGGCCGTGCTTGCCGTGGCCGGTCTGGTGATCCTGCCCGCCTGGCTGACGGTCGCCGAAGTGCGGTGGGAGATCGGGCTCGCGGCCCTGCCGACCGTAGATGCGGTACTGCTCGTCGCGGGCAGCCTGGTCGGGCAGCTCGTACCCCTCGGGGTGGGGATGTGGCTGCGCGCCCGCCGCCCGCAGCTCGCCGTACGGGTGCATGCGGTGGCTCGGCGCATTGCCGATGTGCTGCTGGCTGGGATCGTGCTGTGGTCTCTCCTCGCCAACGCGCACCGCCTGGGTGAGGTGCCGCTGGTTGTGTATGCCGTGATCGCCGCTGTGGTGGCGGTCGGCCTGGCGACGTACGCCAGTCCTGGCCTGGGGGCGGCGTCTGGCCGGGGTGCGGTGGCGATGACGACGACGGTGCGCAATCTGTCCTTGGCGCTGTTCGTCGCCGCGTTCGCTCCCGACCCCGGCCGGGTGATTCTGACGGTGCTGGCCTACGGCCTGGTGATGTACGCGGCGGCTGTCGCCGCCATTGGCCCGATGCGCCGCGCCGCTGCCCGACCGGCGGCGCGGCCGGTCTAGCGGCGGCGTGCCGGTGCCGGGACAGGTCGCCGCTGCGACGCATGGGCCGGGATGGGTCAGGCCGGTTGCGGTGTGGGCACCGGCTTGGCGGCGGTTGGGGCCTGCACGGCGGTGACCGTTGGCGGGAGTGCCGCGAGGTAGCGTTCGGCGTCGAGGGCGGCGGCGCAGCCGGTGCCGGCGGCGGTGATGGCTTGTCGGTAGGTGTGGTCGACCAGGTCTCCGGCGGCGAACACCCCGGGGATGCTGGTACGGGTGCCAGGGTGGGCGACCTGCACGTATCCGGCGTCGTCCAACTCCACTTGACCGCGGAACAGTTCGCTGCGCGGGTCGTGGCCGATGGCGACGAAGACGCCGGTGACGTCGAGGATCTTCGTCTGGCCGGTGTGCAGGTGGTGCAGCCGGGCACCGACGACCGTGCCGCCATCGCCGAGGACTTCCTCGACGACGCTGTTCCATTCGACGGTGATCTTCTCGTTGGTCAGGGCGCGGCTGGCCATGACCTTGCTGGCCCGGAAGGCGTCGCGGCGGTGCACGATCGTGACGGACGCGGCGAAGCGGGTCAGGAACGTGGCTTCCTCCATGGCGGAGTCGCCGCCGCCGACCACGATGATGTGCTGGTTGCGGAAGAAGAACCCGTCGCACGTGGCGCAGGAGGAGACGCCATGGCCGAGCAGTTCCTGCTCGCCGGGCACGCCGAGCGGGCGCCACGCGGAGCCGGTGGCCAGGATGACCGCGCGGGCGGTGTACGCGGTGGCACCGACGTACACCGTCTTGACGGCTTCGGACCCGACTCCACTACCGGTGAGGTCGACGCGCGTGACGTCGGTGAGGAACTCGGCGCCGAAATGTTCGGCCTGTTTACGCATGGCGTCCATGAGAGCGGGGCCATGATGCCGTCGGGGTGGCCGGGAAGTTCTCCACTTCGGTCGTGGTCATCAACGCGCCACCGGCCTGGACGCCCTCGATGACCAGGGGGTTGAGGTTGGCGCGGGCGGCCTACAGGGCGGCGGTGTACCCGGCCGGCCCGGAGCCGATGATGATCAGGCCGCGGGTGCCGGTCACGGCCGGCTCACCGGCAGCAGATCGGCGAGCAGCTTCTCGATCCGGTTCTTGATCTCGTCCCGGATCGGACGGACGGCGTCGATGCCCTGCCCGGCGGGGTCCTCGAGCTTCCAGTCCTCGTACCGCTTGCCGGGGAAGATCGGGCAGGCGTCGCCGCAGCCCATGGTGATCACGACGTCGGAGGCTTCCACGGCGTCGACCTCCAGGAGCTTGGGCCGCTGGTCGGTGATGTCGATGCCGACTTCGGCCATGGCCTGCACGGCGGCGGGGTTGACGGTGTCGGCGGGGGCGGAGCCGGCAGAGCGGACCTCGACCCGGTCACCGGCGAGGTGGCGCAGCCACCCGGCGGCCATCTGGGAGCGGCCGGCGTTGTGGACGCAGACGAACAGGACGGACGGCTTGTGACTCATGGCTTGCTGACTCCTGTCAGATGATGATCTCGATACGCGGGCAAGGACGTCGCCGCGAACCCGGGGGCCGCGACGGTGTGGTCGACAGAGGTACTCACGCTGAGCTGCGAGCAGGCTCGGCAGCCGGATCGCTGTTGGCGTGCGGGACGACGACGGCGTCCGCGGCGATACCCGCGTGCGGGTACAGCGCGGCGATCAGCCCGAGGCCGACAAGCAGGCCGACAACCTGGGCGCCGACGTAGGCGGGCACGGAAGCGGGGGCGATACCAGCGAAGGTGTCGCTGAACATGCGGCCGATGGTGACTGCCGGGTTGGCGAAGCTGGTGGAGGAGGTGAACCAGTACGCCGCGCCGATGTACGCGCCCACCGCGGCCGGTGCCACGGAGGCGCGGCCGGAGCGTACGAGGGAGAAGATCAGCAGGAGCAGGCCGGTGGTGGCGACGACCTCGCCCAGCCACAGGTGCGCCCCGGACCGCGTGGTGGTGGAGATGCTGACCGGGGCGAGGTCGAACATCGCGTTGGCCAGGATCGACCCGCTGATGGCGCCGAGGATCTGTGCGACGGTGTAGCCGGCGAGGTCGCCCGCGGTCAGGCCGGTGCCGTGGCGGCGGCCGAGCCACCAGTCCGCGGCGGACACGACCGGGTTGAAGTGTGCCCCGGACACGGGCCCGAAGGTGAGGATCAGCGCGCCGAGGGCGAACGCGGTCGCGGTCGAGTTCTCCAGCAGTTGCAGGCCGACGTTGCCGGGTGACAACTGCGTGGCCATGATGCCGGAGCCGACGACGGCGGTGACCAGCAGTGCGGTGCCGGCGAACTCGGCGAGCAGGCGCCGCCAGGTCGCAACAGGATTCATGAGGACGGGTTCTCCAAGGGTGCGGGGGTGGGGGCACGGCCTTTGCCACGCCCCCGAACGGTGCGGGTCAGCGGGCGGGTACGTGCAGGTCTTCGAGCAGTGCCCGGACGCGGCGTTCGAGGTCGTCGCGGATCGGGCGTACGGCGGCGACGTCGAGGCCGGCAGGGTCGTCGACGTCCCAGTTCTGGTAGCGGGTGCCGGGGAAGGTCGGGCAGGCGTCGCCGCAGCCCATGGTGATGACGACATCGGCGGCGCGGACGACTTCGTCGGTCCAGGGCTTGGGGTACTCGCCGGAGATGTCGATGCCGCGTTCGGCCATCGCGGCAACGGCCGCAGTGTTGATCTCGGTGCCGGGTTCGGAGCCACCGGACCAGGCGATCGCGGCGTCGCCGGCGAGGTGGGTGAAGAACCCGAGCGCGATCTGGGAGCGGCCGGCGTTGTGGGTGCACAGGAACAGCACGACAGGTTTACCGTCGCGGTGGTGGCCTTCGACGCGGGCCAGGGCTTGCAGGCGTTGCCGGGCGAAGCGTTCCGCGAGTAGCGGCAGGAAGTGCGGGATGCTGGCGGGCGCGAACTGGTCGTAGCTGGAGTGCAGGAACCGTTCGATGGTCTCGGTGCCGTAGATGCCGTCGAACTCGGCGGCGAGGCGGGTCGCGGCGGTGGTGAGGGCGAGTTGCTGGTCGATGGACAGGTCGCGTCGCCAGGACGGGGCGGCGCTGAGGTCGGTCATGACGGGTCTCCCGGGAGGGCGGAGGTGAGCCGGTCGATACGTCCGGCGAGGTCGGTGTAGGCGGCCTCGAAGGCCGCGTCGGTGCCGACCCGGACGGGGTCGGGCACCGACCAGTGCAGTCGGGGACGGGCGGTGCCGCTGGTGAGGTCTTCGTGGGCGCTGTCGCACACCGCGATGACCAGATCGCCGGTGTCGATAATGTCGGCGACGTGCGTGGTGCCGGCCGGGTCGAGGCGCAGCCCGTGTCGGCGGGCCACGGCCACGGCTTTCGGGTGAACTCGCGGGGCCGGGTGGGTGCCGGCCGAGGCCACCGGGCCGCCGGTGCGCTCGCGCCACAGCGCGGCGGCCAGTTGGGAGCGGGCCGAGTTGTGGGTGCAGACGAACACCACCCGGTCCGCCTCCGGCAGCCGGGGCGGGCGCAGCAGGGCGAGGGTTGCCGGGACCAGCCGCAGGTAGGTGCGGCGCCGGTCGGCCTCCGACCGGGCGCGTTCCACCAGCCCCGCTTCGGCGAGGACGTTGACGTGATGCGCGACCAGGTTCGTCGGCAGACCGAGGTCGCGGGCGATCTCCCCGGGTGAGGCGTCGCCCAGGCACAAGGCATCCACGATCGCCAGGCGGACCGGGTCGCCGAGCGCGGCGTGGATCCGTGCCCGCCCAGTCAACGAGGTCTGCTCAGCGCTCATTGACTCAATCTATCCTGAGCCGATGGGCGGGTGGCAAGCACGGGCACATTGTTCACTCGCTGGTCACCCGCACCGCATCAGGATTCGCTGATACCGCGGTGTCGGGGCGCTCGTCGGCGCAGAGGCAATTCTGGATGATCTTGCGAGGTTAGGTCGCTACCCTCGCCGCATGTGCCGGTACGCCGAGACCCCGTACAGGGTCCATTACGTGTGTGTGCCGTGCCGCCGCAGCAGCAAACTCCCGTGGGACGGCGCGGTTCATCCATGTCCGCACTGCCGTGCACCCATGCTGCTCGCGGGCCACGACTTCGCCGCCCCCCGGCGCCGGAACGCCTCTGGCTGGGTCGCTGTGGCGGCGGTGCTTGCCGTGGGGCTGCGTTACGAAGGTTTCGAGACGTGCGGCTGTTCGCGCCAGCCGAAGTTCCGGCCGCGTACCCGCGCGCAGGTGCGCCAGCGCCGCCGGCTGGCCCGCCGTCGCGGTGTCGCGATCGCGGACATGCTGGCAGCCCGCGATCCGTATGACGCTGCCCTCTGAAATCGCACTTCAGTGGCGGCCCGGCAAGTTTGGGGCAGCACGCGGCCGGGCCTTCGCCGCCCGCCCGCTGATCGAGGCATGCGTTCCGGGCAGCCTGGTCTATGCCCTTGACTGACCCGCCTCATCTGGCCGGCATTCCGGCCCACCGCAGGCATCTGATCGCGCTGCCTGGCGCAGGTGACTCTGCTGGCCCGGCAGCTCTCGTCAGGTGGTCGGTTTGGTGGCTTTGATGATGGCGGAGTGCATGCCGTCGGCGACGTCGTGGATCGCAGTGATGGTGATGTCGGTAAACCCGGCGGCTTGGAGGCCGTCGCGGTATTCGCTGATCGACAGGGCACCGGCCACGCAGCCGACCCAGCCGCCGCGTTCGGCGCGTTGCTGCGGGGTGAGGTGGTCCTGGGCGACGACGTCGGAGACGCCGATGCGGCCGCCGGGCTTGAGCACGCGGAAGGTTTCGGCGAACACGGCGGGCTTGTCGGTGGACAGGTTGATCACGCAGTTGGAGATGACCACGTCCACGGTGGCGTCGGGCAGCGGGATGGCCTCGATCTGGCCCTTGAGGAACTCGACATTGGTGACGCCGGCCTGTGCGGCGTTGCGACGGGCCAACTCCAGCATCTCGTCGGTCATGTCCAGCCCATACGCCGCGCCGGTAGGGCCGACGCGACGGGCGGACAGCAGCACGTCGATGCCGCCACCCGAGCCGAGGTCCAGCACGGTCTCACCGAGGTTCAGGTCCGCCACGGCGGTGGGGTTGCCGCAGCCCAGCGACGCGGCCACGGCATCGCCGGGCAGGTCACCCCGGTCGGCGTCGGAATAGAGGCCAGCACCGAACGGGTCGCCGGTCGTGCTGGCGCTGGTGCAGCACGTGTCTGCTCCGCGCTGGTCAGCGGCCAAGGCGTCAAGGGCGGTGGGCGGGGTGCCACAGCACCCGCCGCCGTTGTCGGCGACAGCCAGGGCAGCCGCCGCGTATCTGGAACGGACCTGCTCCCGGACGTCCGCGGCGGTGTCGTGCTGCTCTGCCATGAGCTTCTCCTCTTTCCCTCTGTTCTGGGTCGGACCGGCCAGGGGGCTCAGCCCGTACGGAAGGTGTCGGTGGTGGCTGCAGCCTGCGCAGCGAGGTCGGCCAGGTGCTGCGCAGCGCCTTGCAGGGCCTCGGGCACGAGGCGGTAGTAGGTGAAGCGACCGCGCGCCTCGGCAGTCACCACGCCGGCCTCGCGCAGCTGCTTGAGGTGCCCGGAGACGTTGGGCTGCTTAGCGCCGGTGTCGGCGACCAGATGCGAGGTGGTGGCCGGACCCGTGGCGAGGATGCCGACGATCTGCGCCCGCAACGGGTCGGCCAGCAACCGCACCACATCAGGACTCGCTGATACGACGGTGGGCGCGGGCTCCGTCCGGGGCGCTACCGGCGCGGCCGGAGCCGGCGCGGGGGTGGAGTTGGGGGTGTTGCGGGGTGCCGCCATGTCGGTGCTGAGCAGGCCGCCGAGCAGGTCGAGCGCCGGCCCGCGCAGCCGGTAGTAGACCCAGGTGGCCTCGCGCCGGGTGTCGACCAGACCCGCCTCTCGCAACACCCGCAGGTGATGCGAGATGGTCGCACCGGTCACGTCGAACGCGCCGGTCAGGTCGCAGACACAGACCTCGGCCGACGAGGCGATCAACGACAGCAACCGCAGCCGCACCGGGTCGCTCAGCGCCTTGAACATCGGCGCCAGCTCCCCCGCCACCTGCGGCGCGAGCGCCTGCTCCGACAGCGGCGGGCAGCAGCCCGACGCCCCGTTGACCTCCAGCACGGAAAGAACAGACATGCATCTAGCTTGACAGTCATCTAATCGCGATGCAAGGTAGAGCTTGTTCGACAGACGTCAAGTTATGCATCAGCCCGAAATGATGAGAGCGGAAGGCGGCTGCAGGTCCCGAAACCGCGTCCCGACGCCCACACAGCATCCGACAAGCTTCCGCCTCATCCGCCTACCGATCACCCACCACCAACAGAGGAGCCCAGCAATGAACACCGAGACCACCAGCACCTCCACCACCGGCACCGCTGCCTCCGCGTCGAGCTGCGGCTGCGGCTCGACTCCTGCCACCACCGCCCCGGCAGCGGTTACGGCCAGCCCGTGCTGCGGCACCGCGCAGGCCGCCGCCGAAGCGGGCGCGTGCTGCGACCCGAAGGCCAAGACCGAGGCCCTGTCGACCGGCGCATCCTGCTGCGGCTGACCAATACACCACACCGGAAAGAAGGTCCTGTGATGACGACAGCACCGGCGTCCACCCTGAGCCCGGGTGAGCTGATCCCCTTCCCGGACGACTGGGACCGCGCCCTCGCCATCGTGGCGCACCCCGACGACCTGGAATACGGCGCCGCCGCCGCCATCGCCGCGTGGACCGCCGCCGGCAAGCAGGTCTCCTACCTGCTCGCCACCCGGGGCGAGGCCGGCATCGACGGCCTCGCCCCGGACAAGGCCGCGCAGATCCGCGAGGCCGAACAACACGCCAGCGCCGCCCTCGTCGGGGTCACCTCCGTGGAGTTCCTCGGACATCGCGACGGACTGATCGAGTACGGGCTGCCGCTACGCGGCGACCTGACCGCCGCGATCCGCCGACACCGCCCGCACCTCGTGGTGACGTTCAACCACCACGACACCTGGCCAGGTCCCCGGTGGAACACCCCGGACCACCGCCACACCGGCCGGGCCGCCCTCGACGCGATCGGCGACGCCGGCAACCGACACCTGTTCGCTGACTCGGGCCTGGAGCCGTGGAGTGGGGTCCGCTACGCCGCCGTAGCGGGCTCGCCGTACGCCAGCCACGCCGTCGACGTCACCGCGACGCTCGATACCGCGGTCGCTTCGCTGGAAGCGCACCGCGCGTACCTCGACGGGCTCGGCCCGGACAACTGGATGGCCGACGCCCGCACCCTGATCACCTCCATGGCCGAACAGGCCGGGCAGCGCTTCGGCGGTCGCCCGGCGGTCGCCTTCGAACTCCTGCTCTACTAACCGCCCACAAGGGAGACTGTGGTGAACCACGCATCAAACGACGCCCTGCCGGTGGTCGTGATCGGCGCTGGCCCCGTCGGGCTGGCCGCCGCCGCCCACCTGCACGAACGCGACATCCCGTTCCTCGTCCTGGAAGCCGGCGACGCCGCCGGTGCAGCGATCGCGGAATGGGGACATGTGCGGCTGTTCAGCCCCTGGCGCTACAACATCGACGCCGCCGCCCGCCGGCTGCTCGACGCCGCCGGCTGGGCGGCCCCCGACCTCGATGTACTGCCCACCGGCGACGAGCTGGTGCACGAGTACCTGGCGCCGTTGGCCAAGCTGCCCGCGTTCTCACCGTACGTGCGCTATGACGCCCGCGTGGTCGGCATCGCCCGTGTGGGTGTTGACCGGGTCCGCACCGCCGGCCGCGACACCGCGCCGTTCCTGGTTCGCCTCGCCGACGGCACCGAGGTCACCGCCCGCGCGGTCATCGACGCCTCCGGCACCTGGCGCACACCTAACGTGCTCGGCGCCACCGGCCTGCCTGCGCACGGCGAGTCCGACACTGTTGTGAACCGCGCCATGCCGGATGTCCTCGGCGCCGACCAGGACCGCTTCGCCCGAGTGCACACCCTCGTCGTCGGCGCCGGCCACTCAGCAACCAACACACTGCTCGCCCTCGCGGCCCTCGCCGAGACCGAACCCGGCACGACGATCACGTGGGCGATCCGAGCCACCAACGCCAACCGCGCGTACGGCGGCGGCGCGGCCGACGCCCTGCCCGCCCGGGGCGCGCTGGGTACCCGGCTGCGTGAGCACGTCGACGCCGGCCGCATCACCCTGCTCACCGAGTTCCTCGCCCACCGCATCGAACCCGCCAACGACGGCGCGGGTGGGGTGACGGTGATCAGCCGGGACGCCGCCGGAGTCGAACAGCGGGTGCGCGCCGACCGGGTGGTGGCCGCCACCGGCTACCGGCCCGACCACAGCATCGCCGCCGAGCTGCGCCTGGACCTCGACCCGATCCTGGAGTCCACCCGAGCGTTGGCACCGCTGATCGACCCGAACGTGCACTCCTGCGGCACCGTCCCGCCGCACGGCGTCGACGAGCTGACCCACCCCGAGCCGGGCTACTACATGGTTGGAATGAAGAGCTACGGCCGGGCGCCGACGTTCCTCATGGCCACCGGGTACGAGCAGGCCCGCTCAATCGCGGCGGCGCTGGCCGGAGACTGGATAGCCGCCCGGGACGTGCAGCTCGAACTGCCCGAGACCGGGGTGTGCTCCACCAACCTCGTCACCGACGAACAACTGCCCGGCGCGCAAGCCGACGCCTGCTGCGGCAGCACACCGGCCGCCGCTACCCCGACCGGGCGGGGACTGGCCACCGGGATCAGCGGCGGGCTGCTCACCGCCCCCGTGCCCCTGACCGCCGTAGCCCCAGACAGCGGTACCAGCGGTGACCAGGGAGTCGGTGGCTGCTGCGGCTGACCGATGACCATCACCGATGCCGCCGCCCCCGACACCACCGTCGGGGGCGTCGCCTGGCGGCCGAACGCCTCACCATAGTCTGCCTTGATGATTGAGAGTGCCTGGGCGACCACCGTCCAGCAGCATGGTGCGGGCGCCGTCGCTCTCTCGCCAGGGTGTGGGAGCGTCGGGTTGGGTCACTCTCGACGGTGACAACCTCGATGATCAGGTGACGACGCCTGCGGGTTTGGGTATCCGGGCGCAACATCTGCGTCTCGAATTTCAGTGATGTCGATGTTCACACCACAGTTCCTCTGCCGCGAGGTGATCGGCGATGCCTGCTCACTCCTACCCTCCATCCGGTTCTTCCTCGAGTTCCTTCGACACCTGGGTGTCTGGGGTGCCGTCAGCGCCGCGGATTCGTGGTCATGGGCAGCCGCTTCCGAGGGGGTGGAATTCGATTCGCGTTCTATGGACGGATCTCGACGAGCGAGTATCAGGATCCGGTGTCGTCGCGGGCGTGGCAGCTGGAAGCGGCGCAACGGCTGATCGCTGGCAGGGGCCGGATTGCGATGGAGTTCTTCGACCCGGGCGCGTCCCGCAGCTGCCTTGGGTGAAACGTCCGCAAGCGGCCACCCTGCTGGCCGCGGCCGCGTAGCCGGATCGTGGGTTCGATGCAGTGGTGGTCGGCGAGTTCGAGCGGGCGTTCGCCGGTGGCGAGGCCGGCCGGGTGATCGAGATCTTGCGCGGGTTCGGGGTACAGCTCTGGCTTCCAGGAGCGGAAGGACCGGTTGACCTCGACGAGCCGGAGCATCGGGCGCTGCTCATGTTGCTGGGCCATCAGTCGCAGCGGGAGGTGCTGCGAGCCCGGTTCCGGGTGCGCTCGGGCGATGGCGGCGCAGGGCCGCGAGCAGGGCCGGCATCAGGGCTGCCGACCTCCCTACGGCTACCGGCTCGTGGACGCGGGCCCGTACCCGAACCGGATCCAGGCGAACTGGGGCCGACGCGGCATCGGCTCGAGGTGGAGCCGGTGACGGCCCCGCATGTGCGGTTGATCTTCGCCCGCCGGCTTGCCGGGTTGAGTACCGCCGGGATCGCCCGGGAACTTAACGAACGCCGGATCCCGTCGCCCGGTGTCTACCACCGGGTCCGTAACCCGCACCGCGCGCAGGCGGTATGGACGCTGCGCGTGGTCGCGGCGATCCTGGCGAACCCGCGTTACACCGATGTCGGTGGCGCCGCCGGCATCGCCGCACAGATACGGCGCGGGAACGCGGTCATCGTCTGCGGCCGCGATCTCGCTCGAATCCGTAGGCGCCATGGAGAACCAGGGAAGCTGCACCGGAGCCGGGCAGCAAGAAACCCCATCCGATCTCGCGGCGGGCGCAAAGATCGATATGGGTTTAACGTGTCCGAGCGGATCGTCCGCTCGCGGTGAGACCCGCATGGTCGCGGCGCCGAGCGTGGTGATCCAGGCAGGCTGCACACGGCTCGCGGCACGCTGAGTGGAACGCCGGCAGGCACGAGATGATCATTCCGCGCACAGGAAGCGTCGAAGGTAGCCACTGAGATCCTGTGGCCGGTCCAGCCGTGCCACGAGGCCAAGATGCCCGTCCGGGCGGACCAGGGTGAATTCGTGTTGGCGGCCCAGTTGCCGTTGTTCGCGTACGCTCGCCGGCGCGACCGGCACGATCCGCACCGGCGCCGGGCAGGTCGCCCACGCCTGTTCCAGGGCGCGCAGCGTTGCGGCGTCGGCCTCGGCGGCGGCGAGGAGCACGGTCCACCGGTCGAACGACAGGAGTCGGTGCGACCGCGTCGCCCGCCCGCCCGCCGGCTGCACCGGAACGTCGGGTAACCGGTCGCCCGCTCGCGGTCCACCGCGGAACCTACCTGTCCGGTGCCACGAGAGCGGACTGGCCCGGTGGTGTCGGCCGAAGTCGCTCATCATCCACTCGGTACGCCGCTGCACACCGGGCAGCGGCATCGTCGCGGCAAGCAGCACGCTGCGCAGCGTATGTGCCAACGGCGGCAGCACCATCTCCATCGGGCTGCGCCGCATGTCCCGGATCACCTGGTGCGCCAGCCGGCGCTGTTCGAGATCGTACGAGTCGAGCACGACGTCCGCGGCCTGACCGCGGTGCACCGCCGCGAGCTTCCACGCCAGGTTGTAGGCGCCGAGGATGCCGACGTTCATCCCGTGCCCGCCGAGCGGCGCCCAGGCGTGTGCCGCGTCGCCCGCGAGGAGCACCCGGCCGTGGCGCAGCCGTGCCGCGACGCGGTCGGCGAACCGTGCCCGGCTCAGCCACACCGGATCGCTGAGGGCGAGCCGCAGCTCCGGCAGGTGCGCGGCCCCGGCGACCAGGTCACGCAGTTCGTCGAGGGTCGGCGGGGCGGTCCTGCCCGGGTCGGGGTCGTCGCGGACGCAAAAGATCCGGTACCCGCCGGCGGGTGTGGGGAAGGCGATGACCGACCGGTACGGCGCGAGGAAGAAGTAGCCGTGCCCCGGGTTGTTTCCCAGTGGCCAGGACGGTACGACGTTGCCCTGAACCACCTGCATGTTGGCGCGCGGCTCCCCCTCGTACGGTATTCCTAGCAGCTCCCGCACCGTGCTGCGGACCCCGTCGCACGCGACGACCCAGGCGGCACCGGCCTGTTCGGTGCTCCCGTCCGCCCGGCGCAGGGTGACCTCGACGCCGCCCGGCCGAGGGTTGAGCCCGGTCACCGCCGTGCGCCATTGCACCGTGGTGTCGTGCCGCGCCAGTTCCTCGGTGAGCAGCCGTTCGATGTCGTTCTGCTCGATCGTCATGGCCCGGGGATAGTCGGACGCCAGGCGGCCGACCCGAAACGAGCAGAGACGGCGTCCCGATCCGAAGACGACGGCGCCGCGCATCTCATAGGAGTTCTTCCGGATCGCCTCGCCGGCACCGAGCGCGCCGAGGGCTTCGCCGGCGCGCGGGAACAGCACGTCGGCGCGGGGTTCCCGGTTCGTTCCGGGCGCACGGTCGACCAGCCGCACCCGCAGACCCAGACGGCGCAGGCCGAGGGCCGCGGTCAGGCCGACCGGTCCCGCGCCGACCACCATGACGTCCGTTGCTTCCCGCATGGCGGCCCGTCACCGTTGCCCAGAACCATCGGCGGGCACTGCTTCAATGACGCTCAGCGGCGCCGCGGCCTCCACGACACGGGTGAATCGCAATCCCGCCTCGGTCAGCAGCCGGCGGTGTTCGGTGAGCGTCCGTTCCCGTCCGCCGTAGACGATCAGCATGGCGAGGTCGAGCAGCTTGCTGGGGTGGAAGGCGTCGCCCTCGGGGACCACCGCTTCGATCATCAGGAGCCGGCTGTCCGGTCCCATGGCGCTGCGGCAGTTGCGCAGCAGGGTACGGGCGTCGGCGTCGGCCCAGTTGTGCAGGATCCCCTTCATCAGGTAGAGGTCGCCGCCGCTCGGTACCCCGGCGAGGAAGTCACCGCCGACGGCGGTGCACCGCGTCGAGAGTCCCTCGGCGGCGAGCCGTTTGCGGGCGATGTCGGCCACCTCGGGCAGGTCGTACACGAGCCCGTCGGCGTCCGGGAACGCCTCGAGGAGCACCGCGAGCAGGCTGCCGTCGCCGCCGCCGACGTCGACGATCAGGCGGGCGTCGCCGAGGTCGTATCCGGTGGCCAGTGCGCCGCCCATCAGCCGGCTGTGTTCGGCCATCGCGGCGTGGAAGAGGCGGCCGCGTTCGTCGTGGCGGGCCAGGTCCTCGAAGATCGGTGCACCGTGCACCCGCTGGTAGGTCGGTTCGGCGGTGCGGATGCTGTACGCCGCCGCGGCGTACACGTCGGTGAGCATCGCCTGGAAGCCGACCCACGATCGCAGTGATTGCGGGTGGTTCGTGCGCAACCGCTGGCCCACCTCCGTCAGATTGAAGCGGCCCGGCTCGGTCTCGGTGCACAGGCCGAACCCGGCGAGCGTCCGCAGCAGCCGGCGCAGCGCGTCGGCCTGGGTTTCGGTGTCCCGGGCCAGGGCGTCGACGGTGCGCGGTCCGTCGCCGAGCCGATCGGCGAGGCCCACCTCGACGGCCAGTTGGATCGCCTGGGCCGCGCCCAGCGCCTCCGCCATCCGCAGCAACTGCAGGCCGGCATCCCGGTCGTTTCGCTGGTCGTCCATCGGGCACTCCTCGGCCTCTCACCCGGCCCTGTCGGGCCGGTCATCGGGTACGGATCGGCACCCGGCTCGGCCCGTGGAAGACCAGGTCGTCGGCGTATGCCGGCGGACCGGCCAGGCTGAGCCCGGGAAGGTCGCGGAATAGGGCGGTGAGCCCGATCTGCGCCTCGGCGCGGGCCAGTGCGGCGCCCAGGCAGTAGTGGATGCCCAGCCCGAAGCCGAGGTGCCGCCCGGCGGTGCGGTGCAGGTCGAGGCGATCCGGGTCAGGGACGTACGCCGGGTCCCGGTTCGCGGAGCCGAGCACCAGGACCGCTCTGCTCCCCGCAGGGATCTCGTGACCGTCCACCAGCAGGGGCTCGCGCATCCACCGGGTGACCATCTGCACCGGGGCGTCGTAGCGGATCAGCTCGTCGACCGCGTCCAGGGTCAGGCCGCCGGAGCGCACCTGCTCGCACAGGCCGGTACGGGGCAGCAGCGCCAGGACCGCCTTGCCGATCAGGTTGGTGCTGGTCTCGTGGCCCGCGGTCAGCAGGTGAATGCTGGTCGCCGCGATCTCGTCGTCGGTCATCGGCGGGGCGCCGGACGGATCGGCCGTAACCAGATGCGTGATCAGGTCGCGCCGCGGTGCGCGCCGACGGCGGCCGATCTCGTCGGAGAAGTAGCCGAGCAGTTGCCGCGCCGCGCTCTGGGCGGCGCTGAACCGGCGGTCCGGATCGCCGCCACGCGAGCTGTTCGCCCGTTGCAGGGCCAGCGCCTGCGCGCGGATCCACCTCCGGTCGGCGGCGGGGATGCCGAGCAGTTCGGAGATCACCAGGATCGGCAGGGGTGCGGCGAAGCCCTCGACGAGGTCGGCGTGATCGTGGCGGCGCAGCTCGGACGTCAGTGAGTGGGCGAGCCGTTCAATGCGGGGCCGCAGGTCTTCGATCATGCCGGCGGTGAATCGCTGGGCGACCACCGCGCGCAGCAGGGTGTGCCGCGGCGGGTCGAGGAAGACGAGCCAGTCGGCGACGACCTGACGCAGCGTGCCGTACCGTGCGGGAATGAGCGGGGTCGCGCCGGGCGGCGGCTCCCGTCCGGCCTGCTTGGCGCGCAGCAGCCGGGACACGTCGTCGTACCGGAACAGGTACGAGGTGTCAGGTCCACCGTCGGTGGACGGCACCCGGTGCACCGGGTCCGTCTCGCGGCAGTGCCGGTATTGCGGGTACGGATCGGTGATCTGCGCGGGATCGGTGAGCGGGAACGGCGCCAGCCGGGTCGGGGTGGTCATCGTGGTGACCGCCCGAAAGCCTCGGCGTAGAAGGCGAACATGTCGGCCACCCTCTCCGGCACGCTAGCGCATTTGCGCGACGCCGTGGCCAGGTGGTCGAAGCGCAGCGCGATCGAGCGCCTCGCGACGTCCGGCCGGGACAGGAAGACGGGCGCGGTCTCCAGCTCGAACGACGGGCCGGCGGTCCGGCCGCGCCGGCCCGAGGGCATGGTCACGAGGACCTCGGCCAGCGGGCTCATCATGCCGGTCATCACGTCGATCGCAGCGTTCATCAGGGTGGACCGGCGCAGGCTCGCATCAGGTTGCTGGCCGAAGTGCTGGACCATGAGCTGAAACATCATGTAGAAGGACCGGTTGAACAGCTGGAGCACCGTACGCGCCTCGGGCGCCGTGACGGTCTCGGTGTTGGGGTTGCCGGTCCGCAGGGTGGGGTTGCGTGGCACCGGATAGGCCGGAGTCCAGACCTCCGCGCGGGGCGAGCCGGCGGACCGCTGCGCCATCAGGGCGTCCGCGATGCCGAGGAACGTCTCGTAGTGTGAGTCCCCGGCCGGCTTGACCGAGTTGAGTTTGTTGCCCTCGCCCTGCTCGGTGACGAAGTCGATGGCGAACAGGGCGCTGGCGAGGTCGTCCACCTCCAGCTGGTAGTCGGGGTGCACCGCGTTGATGGATTCCCGCAGGAACAGGTGGTGCTCGCCGCCACCGCGGCCGCGATCGACCAGGAACAGGTCGGGCACGCGCCGCAGTCCGTCGCGGACCGCGTCGTACAGTTCGCTCAGCGAGCCGTACCGGTGGGTGGATTCGGGGTCGGGTGGTTCGGCGTCGTTCAGCCGGCCGGTCTGCGAGTGGGGCCGCTCGATGGCGATGAACCGCTGGGTCGTGCCGAGGTTGAAGGGCTCAAGGGCGAAGTCCATCGGTACGGGCAGGGCGGTGTTGATCGTGCCGAAGTCAAGCATCGGTACGTGGAACGCCTCGCCGAGCGCCATGATGATGTTGTTGATGACGAGGAAGTGGATCATCTCTTCGCGTGCGACGGTGAGCAGGCTGCCGCGGACACCGCCGGCCAGGCTCTTGCCGCCGTCGCCGCATGCCAGGAGTGCCTGCTGCGGCGTCCACAGGCCACGGCGCAGGTATTGCTGCGCGGCTCCGTACGTGGGGATGGAGTAGACGGCGTACAGGTACTGCAGCATGACCGCCAGCTCGATCGCGGCGGCCTGGCGCAATGCGTCGAGCAACTGCCCGCGGGTCGCGATCCGGGGCTCGGGACGCTCGCCGGCCGGTACGATGATCGGAACGCGCGACTGTTGTTGTTGCCGGCGCAGGAACGCGAGGAGCAGGTGGGCCTTCGGCTCGGAGAGATCCCGGGTCGGCGGCATGTAATAGGTGCGTGCCTTGTTGCGCGGGTCGCACATCTGCCAGATCAGCCGGGCGTACGTTTCGACCTTCGGCCGGTCGGCCAGGCTGAACACCTCGTCCCGCATGAACGAGTAGAGCAGCTCGTAGTAGGCGAACACCTCCCGGTAGAGCAGGTCGAACGTCACGGCCTCGGCGGGAGTGTCGGCGAGGTGCCAGTCGTCGGGCAGCGTGCGCACCGCCAGCGTTCCGGCCGCTGCCCAGCGGCCGAGGGTGTCGTCGTTGTCGTACGCCTCGGTGGGGTCGCCGGGCACCGGGTCGGCGCGCGCGTCCAGCACGAGCCGGGCCGCGCCGGCGTGAGCGCCACGCATGCTGAACCAGCCGCGGCCGTCGGCGTCCGTGCGCGTCACGCACGACGCCCCGAACTCGCCGTGGGCGTCGAGCCGCCCCGCCCGCACATGTACGACCTCGGCGTCGTCCCGCTCGTACGGTCGTGATCGGGGGTTGGGGTATTGCCGCACGTGCACGGCCTCCACGGCGGCCGGCCGGCCCCGGACGAACGACCGGATCTCCACCTCCACCGTGTGCTCGTGCTCGCGTGCCGGCCGGGGATGTTCGACGAACCAGCAGGCGTCGTCCGCCTGGATGGTCACCTGTTCCTCGCTCAGTAGCGTGATCCGTTCGCCGGCGGCCGTGGCCATCAGGCACAGCGGCTCGGAGTCCACACCGCGACCGTGGTGAACAGTCGGCACCCGCACCACGCCGCTGGTCAGGTCGTAGGTCTCCCCGAGATACGCGTCGCGCGGGATCAGCGCGACCACCCGGTCCGTCTGCCGGGTACGCAGTTCCAGCTCGCCGAGGTCGGCCCGGGGACCGAGCCGGTGCAGCGGTCCCGGGCCGGGCGAGCCGGCGCGCCCGGTCACCGGCACAGCGTTGATCATGTTGAGAGTCGTCCACTGGGGAGTGACCGCGACCGAAAGGGTGCTCAACGGCGCGTGCCGGCCCGCACCGGGCGCCAACAGCCGACCCGCTGGGTACGTCCGTGGCTCGTCGTACCGCCAGGGGGCTATCGTTCCCCACACCGCGCAGTGGTTGGGGGCGTCCGGCGCGACCGGTGATGCCATGTTGCCCAGCGCGAACTGCACGACCAGGCCGTCGAATCCGGCCGACTCCACCGCGGCGCACAGCAGGCGGGCCGCCGGGGATGCCGCCGACTCGGGCAGCCAGTGCAGCGCCTGACCCGCGACGACGAACTGGTACACCGCCGATCGCCGCAGGTACGGTGCGAGGTAGTGCTCCCCCACGTCGCGGATGTGCGCGAAGTGGTGCCATCGGGGTGGCTGGATCCCGGTGACGTCGCCGACCGCGAGGTAGCCGTTCTCGTGCGAGCGTCCCACTCGCCCGAAGCAGAACTGGCCGATCATCACCGCCGTCGTCCAGTGGGAGGTCGGGTCCACATCGAAGATCCGGGCCCGGTTGAACGTGGTGCCCAGGTACTCGTTGTAGTGCCCCCAGAAGTCGACCGGGCGGCCCACCACCGGATCGCGGACATCGACCCCGTTGCCGATCTCCGCACCGGCCACCGTGGCGTCGATCCAGAAGTGGCCGTTGCCGCCGAAGTTCCAGCCTTTACCGGCGCTGAAGGGGCCATCGGGCGTCAACCGGCCTGCGGTGTCGTACCGGGGGCCATGCTGGTCGAGATAGCGGTGATAGTCCTCGACCGGCCGATCCACCGGGAAGGGTCCCGTCTCGGTCAGCGCGCGGTTGGTGGCCAGGTCGACCAGCCCGCTGCGCGGCCCGGTCGGCAGCTTCACCGTGGCCACCCCGCGGAAATGCAGGCGGGGAACGTCGAAGACGCTCATCGGACCGCCATCCCCACGGCGGTCAGCGCGGCCCCGGCCGGCACGGGCAGCGCCGCGTCGAAGATGCGCCGCGCTATCTGGCCGACCGCGCTCATGGCCGACTCGATCGCCCCGTCGATCCAGGCCGGGGTGGCCGAACAGTGCTCGCCGGCGAAGAACAGCGTGTGTTCCGGCCGGCTGGCCTGGGCCCGTTCCGCCTCGCTGGCCTGGGCATCGGCCCCCCACCGCACGGCACAGCCGCCGCGGCTCCAGTTGTACTGCCCCCAGGCCAGGCTGGTGGCATTGTGCACCATGCCCGGTTGAAGCAGCTCGGGATGCATGGTGCCGAGATCGGCCAGCACGGCGGCGTACCGGGCGGCGGCCGACAACCGGCCCAGCACATCGGCGTCCGCGTCAATGTTGTAGCTGGCGAGCAAGACCGCGCCGAGCGCTGGATCACCCTCGACCGGCGGATAGTACGTCTGCCGCACCCGGCCGCCGCTGGACGACGCACCGGCGTGGATGCCGATCTTCTGCCAGAACGGTTCCCGGCAGTGCAACGCCACCTTGGTGGCCGGTACGTAGCGGATCTGGTTGATGACATCGAGCTTCTCCGGGCTGAAGCCGACCAGGCGCATGGCCCGCACGATCGAGAACGGAACCGTGCACAGCGCGTACCTCGAGTGCCGGGTGACGATGTGCCGCCCCTCGCGGACCAGCATGCTCACCCGCTCCGGTGCCACCTCGAAGCCGATCACCTCTCGGCCGCAGACTATGGGCCCGGTGATTCGGCGGGCCATCCGGTGCACCAGCCGGTCCATTCCGCCGCGGATCCGCAGCAGGTCGGTGCTCGTCTCGGCCAGGATGTCGTCCAGGAAGCTGCGCAGCGGTTCGTGGCATCCGGTGCGCAGTTGGGGATGCGCCGCGAAGAGTGTGTGCAGGTCCATCCGGTCCTGTTCGCCGCGGTACGGGCGCAGGTCGATGCCGACGGCCAGGTCGAGGAGCCGGTGTCTGAGGTCGTTGCGCAGGGCCGAGCGCTGGCCGGGTGGCGCGATGGCGTCCACGATGATGGCGAGCCAGGCGCCGAAGAGCAGCACGTCGTCGGGGTAGCTGACCGGCTCACAGGCCCGACGGAGTTCCTCGACCATCGCCCGCGCTGCGTCGGACAGGCGTTGGTAGCCGCCGGCGGTGTGGACGAACGCGTTCGGTTCGGCCAACAGGCTGTCGAAGGGCCGGAGGTCGGGACTGAGCCCGAGGCGGTCGATGTAGTGCATCGTGTGCCGATGGCTGGCTGGAATGCGCATCGCGCCGAGTTCGACGAAGGGAGATTCGATGTCGCTGCCAAACCGGTAGGTGAATATGCGGCCGCCGATCCGCCGGCTGGCCTCCAGTACTTCGACCGTGCAGCCCAGCCGCTCCAGCTCGTACGCGGCCACCAGGCCGGCGATTCCCGCTCCTACGACAGTGACGCGCTTGTCATATTCACCGTCTCCTACCGAGGCCATCGGACCATCTCCAGCGGTGGGGGGGGTGCGACCATTTCCGACGGGGTCAATTCTCGTCATTCCGGTCCCACTTTGCGCCCTGCCTGGATGCCACATATCACCGACCGGACGCGTCAGCGTCGGGCAGTTCCCGGCGTGGCCCAGCGCGCCTTCTTCGCTCGCCTCGGGCGCATTGCGGTACTCATGAATGGTTCTGCATCGTTGGTTCGGCCGTGATGGAACGCCGGCGCCGTTGCAGCGTCTCCACTACGGTGCTGGCCGGTACTGTCAACGGTGGCAGGCAGCTACTGTCAACGGTGGCAGGCAGCCCTGTCCGACGAGCCCTGCCCGACCCCATACGCCACGTCCAGGAAGAAGCTACTGGTGAAGCACGGGCGACATCCCTCAAACCCGCATCTAAGGCTTCACCAGTCCCGGTTCAATCGTCCGCAGGCGAAACCAATTTTCCTTGGACTTCATTCGTTCACACATACTATTCCTCCGCATCAACGAAGTTAGCCTCGCCCCGGCCGCGCGTCAACCGCCGCCGCACGCCACCGTGTACCCGAATTTCATATTCTGCCGACTGGGATTTTTCAAATATCGATCTTCAATACCGCTTGCTCTACCGTATGATGCATCTGGGCTGGTGACCTCACGATACATTTTTAAGACCGCGAAACATGCGGGGCCAGAGACGTCGAAGACGGTGAATCAATGGGTAAATCAGGCGTTCTTGGACTGTCATTCCCAAACGCGCCAACAATAGATTCATGTTTTCGACACACGAATGACCCACCCGCGAAACATCCGGGCTAAGCAAGTCTCCAGACCTCTGGATTCACCGCCAGCGAATCAGCCGCGACGCGATCTCCGCCGGCGCAGGCAGACCGCTCAACTCGGTCCGGACCTCGGCCGCGGCGACCCGAAGCTCGTGATCGGTCAACAGTCGTTGCAGCAGTGCCGTGTCCAACTCGTCCGGCTCGGCCACCAGCCCGATGCCACGACGTCGCGTCGCGTCGGCGGTGATGTGGCGATCAGCACCGTTGGGCACGACGAGTTGCGCTACACCCGCCGCGATCGAGGTGAGCGCGGTGCCGGCACCGCCGTGGTGGATGATCGCGGCACACGTCGTCAGGAGCACGTTCAGCGGCACCCATTCGCAAGCCCGCACGTTCGGTGGCAGCTCGCCAAGGATCGCGACGGGCCGCCCACCCAGCGCCAGCACGAACTCGGCGTCGATGCCCGCCGCGACGCCGACGATCCGTTGCATGAGGCCCGGACCCTCAACGTCCGGCGTCACGGTGCCGAGACTGACCGCGACCCGGCGCCGTCGCGGTGGCTCCGACAGCCAGTCCGGCAGCACAGCGCCGGTGGAATAGGGCACATATCGCACCGACCAGCCGTCGGGTTCCGGCACCGTGCTCGGCGGCGCCGGATCCAGCGTCACCGCCGGCTCGGCGGGCGCCCTCAGACCGTACTCCTCGTACAGATCAAGCAGCGCCTGCCGGAAACCTTGCCAGAGCGGACGGGTACGGACGAAGCCGCAGTCATGCAGCACACCCGGCACGCCGGCGGCAGCGGCGGCCAGGGCCCCGACCGCACCCAACTCGTCGTACACCACCAGATCCGGACGCCACCTGCGCGCCAGCCGTATCGCATCGCCCGCCATACGCCGACTCACCGGCGCGAACAGTGTGACAGCAAAGTGGACACTGTGCCGGCGCGCGGCCGCACGCTCCTGGGCGGGCAACTCCGGACGTTGCGCGAAGAGCTGCCCCAGGTAGTCGCGAACCCGGAAGCCGGGGGCGACGTCGACGACCGGCAGGCCCGCGCCGGACGCATGCCCGAGACCTTCGCCGCACGTGCCGAACAGCACCTCGTGTCCGCTTGACCGGAACGCCCAGGCGAGTGGCACCAGCGGAAAAACGTGCCCAGCACCGGGCATCGCCAGGAAGAGAATCCGCATGTCGCAAGCCCTTCTTCCGCAGTTCGGCATGAACGTCGCCGGTCGCGGCACCCAACGCGCGGTCGGAGAGCATCCGCCGCAGCAGTCCGGCGTCCAGATCCACCGGCTCGACGACCAAGCCGATCTCCCGGTCGCGAACCGCGTCGCCGACGATATAATGGTGCTTTCCGTACGGCAGCAACAGTTGCGGCATGCTCGCCGCGAGCGCGGTCAGCGCGATGTCACTGTTGCCATGGTGGATGACTGCGGCGCAGGTGGCCAGCAGCGTGTGAAGCGGCACCGGGCCGAGCACCCGTACGTTCGGCCACAGATCGCCGATCCCGGTCGCCGGCGAGCCTCGCAGCGCCAGCACGACCTCCGCCTCAAGGCATGCCGCGACCTCGACAATCCGTCGCACCGGGTCGGGCCGCCAGGGCACCGGAACGTCGCGGTCGAGCACCACGGCGACGCGGCGCCGACCCGGAAGGGTTTCAAGCCACTCCGGCAGAACCGCGCCCGGGGAGTACGGCACGTACCGCACCGACCAGCCGTCGAGTTCGGAAACCATGCTCGGCGGTGCCGGATCCAATGTCACCGCCGGCTCGGCGGGTGGCGCCGCAGCGTACCCGTCATACAGATCGAGCAGCGCCTCCCGCAAGCCCCACCAGAGCCGGCGGGTACGAACCAGCCCGTAGTTGTGGTAGACCCCCGGCACGTCGATCGCGGCAGCCGCCAGCGCACCCACCGCACCCAACTCGTCGTACACCACCAGCTCGGGACGCCAGTCGCGCGCCAGCCGCACCGCCGCGCCGGCCATGCGCCGGCTCACGGGCGCGAACAGGGTCACCGCGAAGTCCACCTCGCGCTGCAGGGATGCTTCGCGGTCGCGCGCCCGGAACGCCCACGCCAAAGGGACCAGGCAGGACACGTGCCCGGCTCCCGGTGACGACAAGAAGACCACGCGCATGACCAGAGCCTTCGGTCGCGCCGCTTGATCGGCCCCTTGGAAGGTCGGTCTGTATCGATGTCACGGCCATGATACGGGTGTTATGTAAGTAGTGTCAGAATCGGCGTGTGCCGGTTCGGTCGTTGTCGTACCCGGATCCCGTCCTGAGCGACGGGCGAATCGGCCTACGAATGTGGCGTGAAGCCGATGTCGACTGCATCCGCCTCGCCAGTACGGACCCGCGAATTCCCTGTGGCACGACCGTCCCAGCAGACTTCACACCAGCTGAAGGACTCGCCTTCATCCACCGGCAATGGAGACGCGCAGAGACCGGCGAGGGCATCTCGCAGGCCATCGTCGAGGTGGACAGCGACCGCGCCATCGGCCTGATGTGGGTGGCCATGCGGCCGCAACCGCATGTCGGCGGACTGGGCTACTGGGTTGTCCCGCCGGCCCGCGGACAGGAAACAGCGACAGCCGCGGTCCGCCTGGCTATTCCATGGGCGATGAATGCGTTGGAGCTGCGGCGATTGGAGGCGTGGGTGGAGCCCCGAAACCTCGCCTCGCAGCGTGTCCTCTCCCGCGCCGGGTTCCAGCAGGAGGGACGCCTCCGTAAGTTCCTCACGAACGACCACAGGTCCTCAGATGCGTTGGTCTTCTCGCTCATTCCGGCATAGGGCTGACAGATGCCGGTTGATGTCATTTGAGCGCCGCCTCCGCTGGCTCGGGTTCGACGGCCGGTTGGAGACCGCCGCCGAACGTCGCTGTCAGCGCGGACACCACGACCGCGGCCGCGAAGACCAGCACAGCGATCGATGGCGACCAGGACGACAGAATGATGCCGCCGACGGTCGGCGCTAGGGCGGCCATCGATGTGGCCACCACCATGACGATGCTGATCACCCGGCCCTGCAAACGGTCCGGCGTCACGGCGGCCTGGTAACCGAACAGAGCCGCGGTGCATGCAGGGCCCAGGAAGACAGCGAGTCCCAACGGCACGGCCGCCCCGACGTTCGAGATCAACAAGGCTGAGCCGGCGAGCAGCACGGCCGCCGCCCAGCAGATGCCCCGGACCAGGCAGGGCAAACTGAACCGATTCTGCAAGGCAGGCGCGACGACGGCACCCAACAGCCCGCCCACCGCGACGATCGTCTCGGCCAAGCCGATGACGGCGGGTGGCGTCCCGTTCTGCTGCAACGCCACGACGACGGTGAACAACACGCCCGTGATAGCGAAGTTGAGTGGCACGGCGATCAGCAGAAGTGCCCGCAGAAACGGATTACCGAACACGAACCTGACCCCCTCGGCGAGCGCCGCGCCATACGCCTGTGGGTGTTCTTCCCTCTCCCCTTGTAGCGGCTTGTGGATGCGCAGCACCGCCACGGCGGACACCAGGTACGAGATGGCGTTGCTGAGAAACGGGACGGCGTGGCCCAGCCCGAAGAGGAACCCGCCCAGCGGTGGTCCGGCCAGCGAGGTGCCGTACGAGCGTGCCTCGTTGCGCGCCACCGCGGCCGGCAACTGCTCCACGGGCACGATGCTGCGCAGCGCGGCGTCCTCCGCCGCGCCGAAGACCGCGCCGGCCGATGAGTCGATCAGGGTGACCAGGAGAATCATCGGCAGGCTGACCTGGCCGGAGAAGACCGCCAGGGTCAGCGTCGTGAACGCGGCCAGGCGCAGACTGTCGCAGATCACCATCACGCGGCGGCGGTCGTAGCGGTCGACGAGCACGCCGCCGGGCAACCGGATCACGAGCCGCGCCACCATCGAGAGGGTGCCGACCAGACCGGCGCCGACCGCGGAGCCGGTCTCCACCAGGACGAGCAGCGACAGCGCCAAGGAGGCGACGCCGGTCCCGAGGTCGGACAGCGACTGCGAGGTCCACAGCAGGTTGAACTCGCGGTTGCGCCACAGGGTGCTCACCGCGACTCCCGATGCGGGTAGGTGTGCAGGACCACCAGCACCTTTTCCGCGTCCGCCTCGGCCGTGTCGCCGATATCGGACTCACGGATCAGCCGCTCGATGTCTTGGCACAGGCGCTCCAGCCGCTCGGGAGTCGTCCGGACGACGTAGTCGGAGCTTGCGGCGGCCTGCTGCCAGGCCGCGTTCCATTTCTGCGTGGCGACCTGCTCGTGGTACGTGTCGATCGCCTGGTCCCAGATCGCCCGGGCGGTCTTCTGCACGGCCATCATCGCCTCGGCGCCACCCACACCGGCACTGGCCCAGAAGGTCGAGTCGTGCACCGCCTTCCACCACCGCTCCCGGCCGCGGGCGCCCTTGCCGAGTTCGACGGCTTCTTCCACCAGGCCGTGCCGGGCCAGCAACCGCAGGTGGTGACTCGTCTGCCCGCTGTCGGTCCCGAGCCGACGCGCCAGGATCGCCGAGGTCGCCGCCCCATCCATCCGCAGGGACCCCACGATCCGCATCCGCAGCGGATGCGCGATCAGACGCATCAATTCCGGGCTTGCCACGAGCGCGTTCGATGACGGTTCCATGCGCCCACCCTAGCGGTGCAGACAACCTATGCAAATTCTTATGCATAGAATCTCTGCACTACCTCTGCGAGGCCGCATGACGGCTCGATCCGGGCCGCCAGCTCGGACCGTGTCGGCGGCGTCGACTCAGCGGCCGCCTGGGTGCGGTGGTGATCGGTAGGGGTGGCGTACCACGACAGACAGCCCCGAGAACAACCTCGCCCAGCGCCAACAGCGTGCACCCACTCCCCCACCGGAAAGGCACCCGCGGCCTCCTCACTCGACAGCCCTTCAGCGATTCGCCGCCAGAACTGCCGCCGCACCTCCCGATGCTCCTTCACACCCGGACGCCCCGGCGAACGCAAAGCCGGCCGGCTCGTCATCGCCGTCGTCCAGCCCAGACGTCTTCCCATGGCACACCCCTTGGTCGAGGTGTTGCGACGACCACTGGAATCCGCCTTGAGCTCCGTGGTCGGTGTGTCAAGCCCCGGGTTTGATGGAGAGTTTGATGTTCCCCGGGTTCCGTGGAGGCTGCCGCGGGTCCGCTCGGCGGCGGCGAGGGCGTCGATGACCAGATCGGTGCGCATGTGATGGGCGATCGCCCAGCCCGCCAGGCGACGCGAGTGCAGGTCGACAACCGTTGCCAGGTAGAGGAATCCGCGTTCACCGACCGGCAGGTAGGTGATGTCACCGACGTCGCGAACCCGGCGCCGCAACTCGGCGTTCTCCTGCTCCAACCGCGCCGACCGCCTCACCCGCCGCTACGACCGGCCGGCCCGGACGCGGACCGCCGCCACGACGCTCGTCATCGAGACGGACCCAGTTACGCAGTGTCTCCCGGTTAACGCCCAGGTCATCAGCGATCGAGGCGATGGTCGCACCCGGCCTGGACCGATACAGCGCGACCGCCTCGGCCCTTAAACTCGGGCGGATAGTGCTTGTTCACCATGATCTTGCAGGACCTCCTGACTCCCAGGACCATGACGATCCCAGGTTCAAGTGTCCAAGATCAGGGGGCAAAGCCCCAGGCCACGACCACGAGGTCGATGGCAAGCCGTGCAACGGCGCGGCAGCCGATCGCCCCCAACCTCGACGGCGACAGCCCTGTTCGCGCTCGTCCCACCGTTACGCGCGTGGCGGATGGCTCACGAAGTTCCAGCACGACCGGTCGGCGGCTCGAACCGCCTGGTGGTCGAATCTCTAAGCAACAGGTCAAGGAGGTGCTGGCACGCCTCGTCCTCGGTTGGGAAGTACCGAAGGCCGCCCTTGCTGCCACGCTCGGAGCAATAGACCTCCCAGCCTGCTTCTCCGTGCTCCAGGACGTAGCATTCACCGCCACCGAGCCCGCCCTGGAGGCGGTAGGAGGCCGGATCGAACCGCTCAGCCGCAAGAATCCGTCCCAGTTCGGCCCTGTCCAGCTCCCCCCGGCTGTTCCACGGGATCATCCTGGCAGCTGCGGGCAGGTCGCGTCGCGCCGATGCCGGGCTTGCGGCTCCAGCGCGCCCATTCTGTTGCGGCCACTTCGGAACTCCAGCGGCTATCCAACTTGACGCCGAAGCGGGCAGCCGCGGTTGTCGGTGACCTGATCGAGGCCGGAACACAGGTTGAGGTCTTCTCAACCAGGACATACTCACCGAGCATTGGCGCTCCCCATTTCTAGCCGTGGTCTGGCAATTTAGTCCACGATCTTGAACTTAATTGAGGCACCATCAGGCAGGTCACGGAGTTGGACCGCAAGATCACCCCGGAAGCGCATCCCTTTAGCAGCCTCCAACGCGACGAGGTTTTCCGGGGTGTAGTCCCCCCCGAGGACGAATGGCCGTTTCGGAACTAGTCGTTCACCGATCGGCAACACCCCGTACTGGGCCTGCCACTGATGTGCGAGCGGATAACCGGTGACGAACTCGTAATCACCCAGGACAGCACGGACCCACTCGTCTACTGATGATGCAAGATGAGCCGCCTCCCCGGTCTCCGGATCAAACGAATAGATGGCGTCATCTTTAATCCCGAATTGCCCCCCGAATATGTCCTCTGCAAAGAAGAGGATCCCTTCCGCCATGCCTTGGTAGTTGCCCCGCCAAAGGTCGGATGAGTTCCACGAGTCAATGCCATGATTGCCATCATGTGCCGCGACCGGCAACACGTGCAAGGCTGACTCAAAAGCATAGAAGCCGTTAGCGCGACTCAAGACCGACGCAACTAATTCGTTCGCAAGGGAACTTCCAAGATCCAGCCCGTCCTCGACAGGTGGGCCAATCGGTTCACCTGAAACCGACAACAGCTTGCCAATCGACTGACTCATTCAATCACACACCGTTAGTCTCACAACTGTCTTGTCTGGAAGTCCTCGACATTGCCGACCGATCGAGGACCCTGCCCCGATTATCGCTGGGGTCAATGGGTCGCACACTCGAACCGGACCCACCCTCCTCAAACATCGCCGGAGGGTACTCGTCTCGATCCTTTCCGGAAACCCGCGGATTCCCTCTCATCGACGCCCGCCGGCGCGCCGCCGCACCGGCGCGATCAATCGTGAGTTCGGTGGGCTGCCCGGCCGCCTGCGCATCCTCAATATGCTCAGCAGACTCAGGATACTTGGTTCTGCTCACAGATATTTCACACGCAGGACCGACATTGTGCACCAGCACCGGCGTGTTGCCAGCCATCACATAGTACGTGTGGATGTGGCGGACGGTGAGGTTGTACATCGTCTGGCGGCCCGGGAAGGAGCGGACCAAGGCGACGGTGGGCTGTGGATCCGGTGCGGACGCACGCGATTCTGCAGCCAACAGCGCCTCGCCGGGCTGCAGATCGCCGGCGTCGATCCACTGGTGACGCTGTGAACTCCAGAAGGGGTGGTGCTGGGTGGTATGCAGTGTGGCAGTGTTGCCGTCGGTGGTCTTGACGGTGAGGTCGACCAGTTCGGTGTCGGTGTTGATGTGCAGTTCGGTGACTTCTTGTGAGCTCGCCTGGGCCGTGGGGTCGGTCGGGTCGATGGCAAGAACTTTGTCGCCGACGCGCACGTCGGAGATCGGTTTGGTGCTGCCGTTGTCCATTTTGACGAGCGTTTCGGGCGTGAAGCTGTTGCCGTCGACGCAGCCGACGCTCGCTCCTTGGCCCATTGCCGAAATGCCGTTGTAGGAGACGCTGGTCGCCGCCCGGCCTGCCTTCTGCTGGAACCATCCGCCGAAGTAGCCGATCCCGCCGGTGACGACAGCCTCAACGACCCCGACCGAGGCAAGGTACTTTCGCAGGCATTCGTCATGGCAGCCGCTGTTGTACACGCCCCTGATCGCGTTCTGCCTCGCAAGTTCGGCTGCGAACGGACTCCTGCAGGCGTTCTTGATGCGCTGGCATGCACGGTTCATGATCTGCAGGAGCTTGGTGTCGTCGTCGAGGGCCTTCCACTTGTCGCCGCCTTGGGCGAGCAGCTCGAAGTAGGCTTCCTGGACCTGATGCTCGAACTTGTCGCGGTCCTCGACCTGGTCGTCGGTGAGGGGAACATTGCCGACGGCGTAATTGCCATAGCCGTCTCGGTCTACCCGGACCGGGTTATGGTTGGCGCGCGTGGACCGGGTGGGAGCGATGTATCCGCCGCAGGTGCCGCCGTTGCCGGCGGCGCAGCCGGACTGGTCGCCGTCGATGCGTCCGAGGCCGGAGGGGTCGGCGCCGGTGATGGGGTTGTCGCCGGCGTAGGTGTAGCCGCCGAGCTGGCTGGGGTCGGTGGTCTGCAATAGGGGGTCGGCGCTGATGAACCGGCCGAGGGCGGGGTCGTATTTGCGGGCGCCGACGTCGGTGTAGCCGGTGTGAGTGTCCTTGGGTGCGCCGAGGTAGCCGTGGGTGAGGTCGGGCCAAGCGGTGGGGTTGGCGTTGGTGCGGGCTTCGCCGTATGGCTTGTATTGCTGGCGCGACAGTTGCTGGGTGGTGGTGTCCATGGCCAGGTTGGCGGTGCCATGCGGGTCGTTGAACAGGTAGTGGGTACCGCCGCCGGGGAGCGTGGAACGGACGGCGATAGCGGCGCCGGTACCGCCGTGGCTGTAGGTGCGGACCGCTCCGAGCACGACCGCCGGGCTGACGGCGGTGTTGACCACGATCTCGGTGTCACCGGCGAACAGCGTGACGCGGCCGGGGTCGCGGCGGATCAGCTGAACGCCGTTCGCGTCGTACAGGTACTTGGTGACGGTGGGATCAGTGCCGGTGGTGCCGACCTCGGCTAGGTTGCCTTCGTCGTCCCATTTCAGCGTTTGTCCGTTGCCGCTGGTGGGTGTGCGGGTGAGCAGGTGCCCGGCGACGTCGTAGACGAACTTGGTCGGGTCGGTGCCACCGGTGGTTTGGGTGAGGGTGTGTGGCTGGGTGCCTGTGCGGTTGCAGCCGGTGGTGCAGCCATTGGTGTATGTGGTGGTGACGTCGGCGCCGCCGTTGGTGGAGTGTTCGATCGACTGGGTACGGTTGCCGATCGCGTTGTAGGCGAAGGTCTGCCAGTAGGCGCCGGCCTGGTTGGCCAGCTCGCCGGTGGGGGGCTGGGCGGTGGGTGGATGCGGACCAGGCCTGGACCAGCCGGGCGAGCGTGTCGTAGCGGTAGCACTGCGTGTCGGTGACGGTGTTGCCGGTCTCGGACTGCTTGTTGGTGACCGACAGCGGGTTGCCCGCCTGGTCGTAGGTGTAGCTGGTCTGGTCAACGACGGGGCCGATGCCGCGCGCGCGGGAGACGGTGCGGTCGGTGCGGCGCAGGGTGTACTCGTCGTAGGAGTAGATGCTCTCGGCCTGGTTGGTGCTGTCCCCCATGGTGATGCGGGAGGGCTGACCGAAGTCGGTGTAGATGCTGCCCGAGACGTAGTGGTCAACGCCGGAGGTCATGGTGGGAGAGCCGAGCAGGTTGTGGTCGTAGGTGATTGTCTCGCCCGGCAGTCCACCGACGGCGGGGTCGTCCTGCTGCACCAGCTGCTCGGTGTTCGTGCTGTACCGGAAGGTCGTGGTGTATTCGATCGGCAGGGGTCGTTCGATGGTGGGCAAGGAGATGCGCTGGCCGAGTGGCTTGCCGAGGGTTGAGTAGCCGGTGACGGCGACGGTGTAGCCACCGGTTACGCCGGAGACGTACCGGGTGGAGGAGGTGGGCTGGCCGATGCGCAGGGTGTCGTAGGTCCAGGACCCGAACTTGAAGTTGCTCCTGGTGTTGTCGACGGCGGTCAGCTGCCGGCCGAGCAGGTCGTAGGTGTAGCTGAGCAGGATGCCCCGCGCGTCCTTGGTGGCGGTGGTGTTGCCGGCGTCGTCGTAGCTGGTGTAGCTGGTGCCGGTGTCGGGGTCGATCTGGGAGGTTTGGCGGCCTCGCAGGTCGTAGCCGAAGGTCCAGACGGACTTGTCGGGCCCGGTGACGGTGGCCTGTTGACCTGCCGGGGTGTAGGTGTAGGTGATGTCCTGGCTGGTCCCGCCGGTGCTGGTGAATCCGTCGGTGATGGTGCCGGTCAGCGTCGGTGCGCTGGTGTATTGCTGCAGTCGGGTGAGCTGGCCGCGGGCGTCGGCCGTGCTGGTCGTGGCGATGCCGCCGGTGGGTGGGATGACGGTGGTCGTGTCGCCGGTGTAGGCGGTGCGGGTGTGCCAGGTGTGCTCGCCGTTGTGTTCCTGGGTGACCTGGGTGGTCCGGCCCATCGCGTCGTGGTCGGTGACCGTGGTCGCGGGGATCGATACCTGCGAGATGTGGTCGGACACGAGGTCGTCGGACGGCGTGCCGGAGACGGCGTAGGAGTTGTTGGTCAGTACCGCCCACCCGTGCGAGTCGTACTGGATGTCCGAGACGACCGTGCTGCCGTTCTGCCCCGTGGTCTGGGTTTCCAGCTGGCGCAGCATGGCGTCGTAGAGCACCTTGCCGGTGCCGTATGTGGCGGGGGCACCGGGTACGTCGGAGTCCAGCAGCGTCCTGGTGGTCACCACGCTGGGAGCGTTGTTCCGAAGCGCGTAGGAGTATAGGACGTTGGCAGGCGCTTGGGCGCTTTTAC
The DNA here is from genome assembly GCF_004217545.1 of Krasilnikovia cinnamomea. Taxonomy (NCBI): domain Bacteria; kingdom Bacillati; phylum Actinomycetota; class Actinomycetes; order Micromonosporales; family Micromonosporaceae; genus Krasilnikovia; species Krasilnikovia cinnamomea. The sequence goes on along the minus strand of NZ_SHKY01000001.1, from coordinate 5,666,317 downwards.
TCTTGTTAGGCAGCCACACGGCGTGGAGGCGTCCGAGGGCGTCGTAGTCGAGTGAGGTGAGCGCTCCGGCGACGTCGGTCTTGGTCACGGGGAGCTGTCGGGCCGGGTCGAGGGTGACCGTGCTGAGCTGGCAGTCCTTGCTCGACTTGGTGACCGAGGCGCAGTTGACTGCGGGATTCACCTGGCTCACCGTGGTAACGGTGGTCGGTAGTGCGTTCTCGCTGGGGCTGTAGCGGGTGTAGACGGTTTGCGCCAGGCTGGTGGACCCGTCGGCCATTTTCGACTTAGGGGTACGGGTGGTCGAAATCTCGCGCCCGTGGCTGTCATAGGTCGTCGTCCCAATGTCCACGAACGTCGCGGCGGTCGCACCGGTCGCGGTGGCGGCCTGCTGGACGAGGGTAGGGTCACCCTTGGTGGGCCGTGCTGGGTTGCTCTGACCGTCGCCGTTGTACGCGAACGGGTTGCCGTCGTATGCCGTACGCGAGTGGGAGATCAGAGTTCCGGACGGGCTGGCGCCGGGGCTGGTGCAGTCCTGGTCGGTCGTGATTACTTCGGCGGTGACGACGATGGTGTCGGTCTTGCCGTCGAGGTAGCGGGTGAAGGCGCAGTGGGGAACGTTGCCGGCGGCGCCGACCTCGCCGCGGTCGACGCTTTGGACTTCCAGGCCGGTGGTGCTTTCGCCGAGCTTGGTGTTGTAGAAGGTGTGGGTTTCCGTCTTGCGCCAGCCGTAGGAGACTTTCTGCCGGGTCACCGTCCGGGCGGTGCGGACCATGGTGGCCTGCAAGGTGGGCAGGCCGGAGCGGCTGCGGGAAGCGGTCGGGCCGATGATCGTGGGTACGGTGACGCTCGCCTGCATGGCCGTGGCGTCTTGGCTGGCGCCGGTGTAGGTGACGGTTTCGAACGTCTGCCCAGCGAATTCGGCCTTGTCGGCGACGGAGATGCTGCCGTCGCTGCTCGTCAGGTCGGGGACGTCGCGGGTCTTGTCGTTGGGCAGGGTGTCGCCGTCCATGCCCAGGAAGTAGTACGTCTTGGTGAGGGTTTTCTGGTCGTAGACCCGCGTTCCGTCGGTGTAGTGGAAGACGGACGGGTCTCCGGTGGTCACGTCGACTTCGGGGTAGCCGCGGAACTGGCCCCAGGTCCGGTACTTCGCCTTGACGGTTTCGTTGTCGTCGTAGTGCCAACCCGGCTTGCCCTTGTAGGCGTACTCGGTGATCAGCTTGGGTTGTGAGCCGTCCTGGTAGTGGTTGTTCGGGTCGAGCGTGGTGATCGACTTGACCGGGTAGGTGTAGAACCAGTCGATCAGGGGTGTGGGCTGGGCTTCGGGGGTCCAGAAGACGGGGAAGCAGCCGGTGGTGTTGGTGGCGGCGAACTCCTGTGCCGTCTTCGCGCTGTCCGGATTCTGTGGGTCGACAGTTGGCAGGCCGGAGCAGTCGTGGCGCTGGTATTCGACGTTGGTTTCGGCGCCTGTCTCGGTGGTGACCTTACGGATCCGGTTGTGATAGAGCAGCGGACCGGAGCGGGTGCCGACCCGGTTCGGCAGTTGGATCGGGTCGAAGGTCACGGTGCCGGTGGAGACGTCGCTGTCGGCGCCACCGAGGCGGTCCAGGCCGGTGCGCTTGATGGAGTCGAGCCACAGCGTCGGGTCGTGGTCCCCGCCGTTGGGGAAGGACTGTCCGAGGTCGTAGCGGTCGACCTGCTTGGTGGCGCCGCCGACCTGCACCTGCGTGGTGATCGACCGGAGGCGCTTGCGCGACCAGAAGGTCGGGGCGTGGTTGGTGCAGTCGCCGTCCTTGCCGCAGTTGAGGTCGACCGGCACGTCGGGCCAGTACTCGGGGTGCGCGACGGTGAACTGGTCGTCGTCGCAGTTGTTGCCCGCTGGGGTGCCGCGCTCGCAGCGTTCCCCGGTGGTGAAGACGATCTGCGACGGTGCCGTCGCCGAGTAGATGGTCGAGGAGCGCAAGCCGTAGTCGATGCGGGCGAGGGTGCCGCCACGGATGTAGGCCACGGGGGTGTTCTTCATGATGGCGCCGTAGTAGCCGGTCTCCGGCGTGTAGTAATACGCCCGCGCGTTGTCATGGGTGTCCACGACGTAGTCGAGGTAGAACCGGTAGCCCAGAGTGCATGCGGTGCCCGCGAAGGATCCATCCGGGCAGTCGTTCACGCCGGTGTGCGCCTGGTAGATCGGCACGGTCCAGGCCGACTTCGTTTCCTGCGCCCCGGGGGTCCAGCCTGGCAACCGGTTCAGGCCGAAGTAGTACTGGGTGCCGTTCTCCCGGGCGCTGGCCGAGCAGCTGCGCGGCGCCGGTGACGTCTCCGTCGCTCAGGGCCTGCTCCACCAGGCAGGCGTGGGTCCGGACGCGGACGGCGACGGTGTCGTCGGGGTACTCGGTCAGGATCAGGTGCCGCGGGTGGCGGGTGCACGCCGCCACGATGGCCCGGCCCAGCGCGCCGGTCCGGGCGGTGCGGCTGCCCCGCAGCGCGGCGAACGCGACCGCGGCGCCCGGGTGCGCGGCGACCCGCTCGTACGGGTGCAGTCGCTCGCCCAACCGCTTCCAGACCGTCGGATGCCGCCGCATGTCCTCGGCCGCCGCCACCGCGCCGCACGAGTCCAGGTACCCCAGAACCGCCCGCCGCAGCGGCCGGGGCAGCGCCCGGACGCGGGTGACCGGCACGGTGACGGCCGGTTCGCCGGCCGGCCGCCACGCCGTCCCCGGTGCCCGGGACTCGTCCACGGCCCGCGGCAGGATCAACCCCGGATCCCCGCCCGAGTACGCCCAGAGCGTCCGGGCGACATCCGTCGCGGTCTGCCACCGCAGCCGGGCGGCGGAGACCAGTTCCGGATAACCGGCGCTGAGCGCGGTGGCGTGCAGCGCCCAGGCAATGATCAGCGCCAGCGTCTCGCGTGCGGGCACGACCTCCGGAAGCCAGTCGAGGCCGGCCGGCGCCGTGGCGGCGACCAGCACCTTGAGGTCGGCCCGGTCGGACTCGCCGAGCGCGCCGGGCCGGGCGACGAGTTCGTCCCGCAGCGCCGCGGCGGCGCCCATCGCGTCGGTCTCAAGGCCGGCCACCCGCATCGGCAGCGGTGGCGCCTCGCCGGCGATCGACGTGCCCTGGTCCGCCGCCGGTGCCGCGCTGCCGTCACCGCCGGCTCGCCGCGGGGGTCGCCGGACCGGCCCGGGGTCGACGACGGGGAGATAGGTGCAGTCCACGCTCAGCCGGCGACCGCAGATCGGGCAGGCACTGAACCGCTCCGGCGGGAAACAGCCTGGGCAGACCAGATGGCCGCACGGGTCCAGGGGCGCGCCGCCCTGCTCGCGGCCGCACAGGACACACGGCGCGTCCGGCACCGCGAAAAGGTAGGTGAGCAGCCGCCGGACGTAGACGGCGTCGACATCGTGCGGGGTGTCGGGAAAGGCCCGGTACAGCGGCAGCATCGAGCGATCGGCGCCGACCAGCTCGTCGACGGTCGCCAGCAGCCAGTCGGCCCACCGGACCCGTACCGAGGAATGCAGCCGGGTGGCCGCGGCCCGAAGGTCGGCACTCAGCAGCCAGCCGCGCTCGGCCAGATCGGCCTCGAGCGCGGCCACCCAGGCGGCACCGTCGGCCGGTCCGGCTCCGTGCGCCGCCACCGCGACCTTGCCGGTACGGCGCAGCAACAGCACCGCCAGCGCATCCATGCGGCGACCTCCCCCGTGGCATGCGTAAGCGGTGGGCGGAGAGTCGTGACGCTAAATTCGTCAGAGGAAGGTGAGAAGGAAGCATCGCGGGGAGCCGCCCACCGCTGCGGTTGATCATACGTCGCGGCCGCCGCTACCTCATCCGATTTCCGCCGGGAGCGGCGCAGGCGTCCGCGGCCTTACTCCAGCGTGCCGATCGAGGCCACCACATCTGCGTTGCCGGAGTAGTCCAGAAGACGGGCCGTCGTCGTGAGACAGCCTCGCTTTGGCCCAGTGCACCGTGCCCGCGACGACGAACCAGTCATGCTCCTGCGACACCAGGAACACGACCGGGCCCGCCGATCCGACAACTGGGGCGAATATCGCGTCCTCCTGATCTTCGGGGAGGGGTTGCGCCCTGGGGTACGGTAGCGGCGTGATCTGGTTCGAGGCGTTCTGGCAAGTGGTCAGCGTGCTGACCGATGCCGGCCCGACCGGTCTACTCGCAGGCACGGGTGCCGTGGCCAGCGTGTTGTTGATCGTCGCGCTCGCCGCCGGCGTGCTGCTGAGCCGTCGCGCCGCCTCGGCCAACCCGGGAATCACACACCGGGCCTTGCGGGAGCGAGCAGGCCGTACCGGTGTGCCACGCCATCGCGATCCCGACGCCGCAGGACGTACCCGGCCGAGAGGGCCCACCGGGGCTCCTCGCGGCCGCCTGAGCGTCTTCGCCTGAACCGCTCCATTCTTCTACCGCTCGTCGCGGCCGCTGGTGACTCCATGTCCTGATCCAGCCACTGGTCGTCGTTCGAGGGGTTCGTCATGCCCATGCCCGTTGTCCTGTCCCGGCCCGCTGCCGCCGGGTGTCCACCCGTCAGTCACACGCCTGACCCATCACGGCGAGCCTCGTCGCCGGATACCCGCAGCCCGCGGGTTCCCCCTGTCGCTGGCATCGACGCCTGGCGGGTGGCGCGATGAGTGCGCTGTTCAGCCCGCTGATGGCGGTGGTCTACTCGGCGATCTCCGCGGTCCTGCTGTTCTGGCACGCCGCCTGGGACATGGTCCTGGGCGACGCGAACGGCTGGGACACGAACTGGTCCTGGGTGCTCGGCATCGTCTTCCTGGTACTGACCGTCCGGACGGCACTGATCCCGATCGTGATCAGGCAAGTCCGGTCACAACGCGCGATGCAGCTGCTGCAACCCAAGGTCAAGGCGCTGCAGGACAAGCACAAGGGCGACCGGGAGACCCTGCACAAAGAGCTCCAGGAGCTCTACCGGGCAGAGCAGATCAATCCCCTGATGAGCGTCCTGCCGATGCTACTGCAGGCCCCGGTCCTGATCGGGTTGCTGCACGTGTTGCGCCACCTGCGGCCGACGGTCACCAGCGAGACCGCCCGCACCCTGTATGGCTGGACGCTGACACAGTTCGACAGCGCGGCGAACGCACAGCTGTTCGGAGCGCCGATCGCCGCGAGCTTCAGCGCCCCCGGCGCCACCATCAAAATCGTGGCGGCGGTCCTGATCGCGGTGATGACGACCACGACCTTCCTCACCAGCCGGCAAATGATCCTCAAGACCGGATGGGCCCAAGACCCGCAGGCGAGAACGGTACAGCGGCTGATGCTGTTCGGCATCCCGTTGTCGCTGCTCGTCTCCGGCGCGTTGTTCCCCATCGGCGTCGTTCTCTACTGGGTGACGCAGAACCTGTTCGCCTACGGGCAGCAGGCGTGGATCCTGCGCAAGTACCCACCACCGGCGACCGCCAACGCCGTGGGACAGCAACTCGTGCCTGCCGGGAATTCCATAGGCAAGCAAGACACGACGTCCCCAGCTCCCAAAGTCGGCGCCAAGCCAGTGACGGGGAAAAGGGCCCGCAGATAGGAGGAACTTGCTCAAGCGGCCAGGATCGCGGGTAAGCCGGCAGGCTGGGAGTGTCAAGTTAACGGCTGATCTTGGTTGTTGAAGGTCAGTCGTTGGCCGGGGGTGTGCGACATCGCTGGAGTTCGTTCGCGGCGTGGATGGCACGGGGCACGAAGATCTCGAAGCCACGCGACCCCGGCCGGTGGCGCGGCGACACGGGATCACCCAGGTCACCGCGCCGTGAGCTTCAGGACGCGGTGGTGAAGATCGCGACTCCGTTCGGCGCGACACTCAGTTCCTTGCCGCTGTCGAAGGTCGCGGTGAGGTGCTCGGCGGCCTTCGGGAAGCCGGTGGCCGTGTCAACGACGGGCGCGCTGCCCTCAGTGAAGACGTACTTGTCCAGCTCGATCCGTCCGGTCGGCGCGGTGATCGACACCCGGGCCGTGGTGCTGTTGCGGTTTACCAGGACGAACGTCCATCCCTTGTCGCCCGGCAGCTTGGCCTTGAGCACCCGCACGCCGGTCGGCTGCGGGGGCGCGTACATCTGGGTGCCGGCCGGCAGGTAACGGCAGAGCAGGCTCCAGGTGTAGAACCAGGGCCGCAGCGTCGAGGGGTCGAGGGGCTCGTAGTGGTCCCACATCCCGCACGAGGTCTTCTCGGCGTACCCGTCGAGGCACCACGCCATGGCGCCGTCCACACCGGCCCGCGCCTCCTGCACGGCGAGGTCGGCCATCCGCACGGCCTGGGCGGGTTCCTCGGCGAACGTGTAGTCCTTGTTAGGGTCGTCGCCGGGCGCCTTCATGCCGGTCTCACCGAGGATCACGGATCCGCCGTCGCTGGCCTCCTTGAGCTGCTTCACCGCCTCGGTCAGCGTCGCCTCGGGGTATTCGGGCGGCGTGCCGGGGATGTCCACCTCGTGCACGTAGAAGTGGGCCTCGTACTGGGCGACCTCGCGGTCCAGGGCGGACTGCAACCACCAGTCGCTGACCGAGGTGCCGCCGCCCGGGAAGGTCCAGCCGGAGCTGTGCGAGGCGGTCTGCTCGAAGTCGTTCATCGGATCCGTGGTCGAGCCGGACGCGGTGAACAGGGTGACCTTGGAGACGGCGCGCTCGATGCCCTGGACCGGCGGCATCGTCAGCCGCAGGAACTTGGCGCCGTCCGGGAAGGCGCGCGGGGAGACGTCGACGCGGTACCACGGCTTGGTGGCGTAGGTCCGGACGGGCGGGGTCTCCTGCACGTCGACGTCGGTCCAGTCCGTGCCGTTCTTCGAGGCCTGGAACGTCCAGTGGGTGCCGCGCGCGTCGGGCGTGCGGTAGAAGCGGGCCGAGAAGCCGGTCAGTCCCGCCTTCTTCCAGACGATGTTCTGCGGGGTCCCGGCGTTCTCCACCGGCACCGACATCAGGCCCAGGTCGCCCTCCTGGGCGGCCATCGACGCCTGCGCGGTGTCCGGCCCGCCGATCAGGTCGAGCCCCAGGCCGGCGCGGTCGAACTCCGTCCGCAGGTTCGCGGTGGCGGTGACCCAGTCCGCGTACTTGAGACCCTTGTCGTTGTTGGGCTCGTTGATGCCGTTGTAGCGGACGACGTTGGTTAAGCCCTTGTCCTTACGCAGCTTGCGCATCAGGTCGGCCTGGAGCGTGGCGGCCTCGGGCGAGATGTAGAAGTCCCTGTTGTTCAGGCCCCACATGCCGGTCACCACCTTGATGCCCTGCTTCTTGTAGTGCTCCAGGATCCGGAAGACGTTCTTCATCTGGGGGGTGTCCCAGTTGTACGACCCGATGGTGCCGGTCGGGTTGAACCACGGGCGGTTGAACATGATCCGCACCAGGCCGGGGTTCATGTAGTCCGTGCGCTTCGTCAGCACGTCGAACTCGGTCTTGGGCCACTCGTGGTCGTTGCCATCGCCGCCGCGGTACAGCGGGTCCTGGTTGTAGCCGAACCCGAGCCAGTTGCTGTCGACGGCGTCGTCGACCGGGGCGGCCTGGATCGGCGCGGTCGGCGCCAGCATCAGGCCGGCGAGGGCCGCGGCGGCCACCGGCGCGGCGAGCGCGCGCCGGAGGGTAGTTCTGGTGTGCATGGAGTCTCCTGCGGGGTGGCAACAAGACGAACCGGGGGTTCACCCTAGGGCAGACAACCTGGTTCAGGGTCAGGACTTTACGCGGATACTGTTCGCGTTCGGTGAGGGCTCCACACTGGAATGGATCAAGCCGCTAACGAGCGAAAGCGACCACGGCGCGACCTGCGAGAGCTCCATCGGCCAGCCGTGTCGGGGTACGAACTGATCTGGCTCTGGCAAGATTTTCGTGCCGGGAGATCGTTAGTGAGCTGCGGCGGCGTGTCGGCGTAGGTGTGCGATGAGTACGACTCGTTGGCGTAGGAGTGGGACTTTCGCGCGGCCGGCCATGAGTCGCTTTTGGAGTTTGACGTCGGTGATGCGGCCTTCGTTGACGCCGGAGCTGTAGGGCGAGGTGACGGCCTGGACGACTGCGGGAAGGTCTTCGCGGATGACTTTGGCGAGGCTGGGCAGTCCGGGTAGGCGGCTCTCTTCGAGTTCGTTGAGCCAGTCTGGTAGTGGTCCGGGGTCGTTGGTGTCGAACATGGCGGCGAAGGCTCGGACCAGGGTGTGGGTGCGGTCGAGCTCGGGGCAGTGTGCGAGCAGGCGTTGGAGCCGTTCGGCGGTGTCGAGGGTTCGTCGTGGTGGGCTGCTGGTGATCCAACGGGCGACTTCGCGTGGTGACGGTGGGCGCTGGTGGGGTTGCTCGACGGGCAGGCCTCGGCGTAGCGGCGCGACCGCCATTTTCACGCGCTGGTAGTGGCCGAGGTAACCCTTGGCTTTCAGTTCTTCGTGCAGCAGTTTGGCGTTGTGTTCGCCTTCGTCGAAGCGTTGCTGCAGGTACTCGAGGTAGCGGTCGAGCGGGGACGGGGGCCGTGGGCGGCGTACGCATTCCTGCCAGATGGCGGCGGTCGCGTACTTGCGCACGGTGCGCCAATCCAGGCCCAACTGGCGGGCGACGGCGTTGTAGGCGCGGCCGGTGTCGGTGAGCGCGTGCACGGTCTCGAACAGGTGCCTGGCGTGGTTGACGCAGGGCTGTCCGTGGTGGGCGTCGCCTCGGTCGCGGCGGACGTTGCCGAACCAGGATCGGGTTCGGGAGCGGCGGTGGGCAGGCAGCCGCGGTGCACGGTGGCGATCTGCTGGACTCTTCGGGCCAGGCCCTGCCACAAGTGAAACCGGTCGCTGACCTGGATGGCGTCCGGAGCGCCGCTGGTGATGCCCTTACGGTAGATCGGCGAGCCGTCCCGGCAGACAATCTTGCCAGAGCCACTGATCTCCCGAACTGGGTACGGATTTCGTCCTGAGTTGGTACGGACTCGTTTCCATAGGCGTTCAAGATCGCTGGGTGACCGAGAGTGTTCGAGACGGCACCCTGCGGGGTGGTGGTGTTCGAGAGGTGATCTCGCGGTGACCCTTCGCCCGGATCGGCCCTTGCTGGACGCCTTCGGGGTGTAGAAGTCGCAGCGGGCGCAGGCCATGCGATGCTGGCACTGCTCGAAGAACGTGTAGGTGCACCAGCCGTGGCCGAGGTCGTAGTACTGCCAGGGGTCGCCATTCGCGGCGACGCCGGAGGCAATCGCGTCGCGGTCGACGAGGACTTCGACGGTGCGGGCGCGCCGTCACGCGGCTCAGGTGTGGGCAGTCAGCCGCATGGTGAGGTTCCCGCCCTGGCGGGGAACCTCGCCATGCCCGTGCAAGCTGAAGGGCCGGAGCAGTGGTGGTCGCAACGCCGCTAGATGGAGCTCGGTTCGGCCCATGACTGACGATCTTGTGAAACTAGCGGTAAGGCTGGTCAGAGGGGCCTGTGAGGGGTTATCGGCGTCGGGTGGTGGGGTCGCGTTGTTGTTGCCAGCGGCCGAGGGCTTCAGGTGAGACGCGGGCGTACCGGGCGAGGGACGCCACTGAGGTGTGGCCGCTGTAGGAAAGCAGGGTGGAGGTGTTGGCGCCGTCCTCGGCGGCGTGGGTGAGCGCGGAGTGCCGGAGTTGGTGCAGGGTCGCGCCGCCGGCGGCGGCGGTGAACAGCTCGGCGGCGCGGCGGTAGGACAGCCGGGCCTGGCCGGTGGCCGGGTCGAGGTCGGTGGGGGCCAGGGGTAGGCGGGCGCGGCGGTCGGTCAGGAACACGGGTCCGCGGCGGCGGCCCCGGAGCAGACGGGGCAGGAGCCGGGCGGTGCCGGTCTGCCAGATGATCACGTCGACGGCGCTGCCTTTGCGGCGCACTTTCGCGCAGCGGTTGCGTAGGTCGAGGTCGGCGACGTCGAGGGCGAGGACCTCGCTCGCGCGGGCGGCGGTCTCGTAGAGCATCCGCCACAGCGTCTTCTCCCGCAAGGAAAGGTTATCGCGGGTGAGTAGATCCTCGATGGCGGTCTTGGGCAAGGCTCGGGTGCGGTCGGGGGCGCGGCCGCGGCGGCGCAGGGGCCGGGTGGGGTCGCTGTGTAGCCAGTCCTGGTCGCGCCAGTAGCCGATCGCGGAGCGCAGGGCGTCGAGGTTGCGGTTGAACGTGGCCGGCGCTTGTTCGGCCCACCGTCGGGTGAACCAGTCGACGAGCCGCGCGGCGTCCTCGTCCTGTTCGAGTGCGGACAGCGGGTGGTCGGCGCCGAGGTGGTCGCGGAGCTGTCGCAGGGTGGAGGTGTAGACGCGGCGGGTGCCGGCGGTCTCGGGGTGGTCGAGGGTGGACAGGTACGCGCCGATCGCCGCGCCGACGGTCGGCGCGGTCACCGGACGGAGTTGGCGCACGGCACCCATGTCGATCGCCCCTTCGGCTCTATCGCAGAAAAGCACCCCGAGTCGCCGCGGTTGCGACGGGGTCCCAGTGCTGGTCGCGGACCACGCTATCGCAGAAAATCGTTTCCTTTCTGCGAAAAGGTCGTTGACACCTCCACAAAGGTTCAATCGATGGCTGTCGGAGTTCTGACCCAGAAGACGCTCGTTCGGGTCTTCCGATCATGCGCCGAGATCTCGAAGCTTGTCCCCGCAACGCTCCGTAACCGGCGAACGGGAGAGTCAAGCCGTGGCAGGCCCCAGCCGGGCACTCTCCGTAGATGAGAGTGCCGCTCCTGGATCTACCACGTGGCGTTCGAACAACGCTGACGCTGCCGACAAACGGTCACGGTGTACAGCTCGCGCCCGATTCCCGGGTCTTGAGTTTTTCTGCGAGGGGATCCACCATGACTCAGCCCGTTGCCGAGCTCGTCAGCCTCGCCCGGCAGGGTGACCCCGAGGCGTTCGCCGAGATCTACCGGCGCTACCGCGATTCGGTGTACAACTTCTGCCTGCGCCGGCTGCGCGGGCACCAGCAGACCGCGGATGACGCGGTCGCGGAGACCTTCTTGTCCGTCTTCGACTCGCGCCTGCAGAACTTCACCGATGGGTACGAGCTACTCCCCTGGCTACTCGGCGTCGCCCGCTACAAGACACTCGACCAGGTACGACGCGCCGCCGAGAATGGGCACGTTCTGCTCGTCGACGACCTGTCCACCGTGGCTCCCGGCGCGCCAGCCCAAGACCTCGGAGGCAATCCGGGTGCCGATCGCGCCCAGGAACTGCTGGACGCTGCGTCGGCGGCCCTGGACCCCGACGACAGCGACCTGCTAGCCAGCTACCTGCAGGTGTACTCCGGCAGGCTCACCCGCGAGCAGCTCGCCACAACCATGGACATCACCCCAGCCCACCTCAACGTGCGCCTGTCCCGGCTGCGCCAGCGGCTGACCGACGCCGTACTCACCATCAGCCTGCTCGGCCAGCGCCGCATGCTGTGCCCCCAACTGACCGCGCTCGCACCGGCCGGCGCCGAGGTGTCACCCCTGCTGCGCAAACGGGTCACCGGGCATGCTCGTGAGTGCGACATCTGCCGTACGAACGGCATCCGCCTCCTCGACCCGGACAAGCTGCTGATCGCGGTGCCGTTCCTGGCCGCGCCGCTGCTGCTGGCCCGCCGGATTCTCGGTCGGGCCGGCGCCGCCGCGCCCGCGGCGCAGTTGGCTGCGGTCACGGCCGCGTTCTCGTCCGGCGCAGAGCCCGCGACGGACCTCGCGCGGCCACCGACGCAGGCGACCCCGCCTGGTGGCGCGTCCGTGCCACCCGTGGCGCCGCCTTCGCCGGTCGGCGCTGGCGGGACGTCAGAGAGTGCCGGAGCCGGCCGGCCGGGGGTCTCTGGGGCGGTCAAGATCGGTACGGCTGTGGTGACGGCGGTCGCGGTGCTCATCGGTGTGTTGGCGACCAACCAGATCTGGCCGTTTAACCCCAACCCGGATAATCCGCGTGCGGCGGCGCCCGCGCCCCCGGCAACATTGCCGGGCTCGGCCCCGTCCGGGACCGCCCCGGCCAGCCCCGGCTCTCCCTCATCGTCCGCGATCACCCCGGCCGTCCCCGGCGCGTCGGCCCTGCCCGGCGTCAGCGCGCCCACCCCGGTCGCCGGTACCGGCACCGGGCCGGTGCCGGCCGGGCCGGTGCCGGCCGGGCCGGTGCCGGCCGGGCCGGTGATGTGGGGCTACGCCTCCACCCGCGAGTACCAGTACCAGGCGGCTGTCGGCGAAACGATCGACCTGCACCACGATTGGCAGTGGGGCACCTGGCGGCGCTCGACCGACTCGGCCCTCGCCGCCCGATCCGCCACGACCACTCGTACTGGCGAGGGCCGGTATCAGGTGCGGATCCCCGGTGTCGGCTCGCCGTTCGCGGTGGTGCACGTTTCCAGCGGCGCGGGCTGGGGCTATCCGCAGGCGATCTCGTGCCAGGCGGTCGACGCCCGCAACGACGGTGTCGACGAGGTGGTCGACGTCGCGTGCCACGACCCGGCGGGTGCCGCAAAGAACCTTCCGTACCAGGTCATCGTCGCCGATCCCAGCCGCGGCGCGGCACCGATGGTCACGGCCCGGTACACCCCGAACGGCGGGACCTGGACATTCTCGGCCACGGGCGGCCCGGCCCGGGTACGCCGTACCGCCGCTGGCCGCTACGAAGTGACGGTGGCCGGCGGGTTCGCGGGAAGCGGGTACGCGGTGATCACGCCCCAGGCGGCGGCCTCGCGCTGCCGGCCCACACAGACCGCCCGGACGTCCGGAGGGCTGCTGGTACGCATCGCGTGCTCCACCGACACCGCCTGGATGTTCAGCTACGCCGAGGGCTCCGGCCTCTCGCACGACCCGGGTGTTCCAGCGGCGTACGTGACCGTCACGGGCGGCGCCTCGCCAGGCGTCGCTAGGGGACGTTCGTGGAGCAGCAACGGCGAACTGCCGACGGTAACCCGCACCGGGGTGGGGACATACCAGGTGAAGTACCAGTCAATCGGTAAGCCGCAGGTCTACCCAGCGGACGCTGTCAGCCTCACCGCCACCGGCTCACCCGACCGGTACTGCCGCACGCCGGTGTGGAACTCGTACTCGACCAAGCAGATCGTGACCATTCTCGTCGCGTGCTTCGACCCGGCCGGCAAGCCCACCGACGCCGACTTCGCCCTCGGTTACCTGCGCGCCCCGTAGACGCACCACGACCCACCCTCGCCCGAATCTTGCACCTACGAAGTTCGGCCCCCGTACTACAGCTGCGGATCACGCAACGACGTCGATCACGGAAAAAACCTCGAGGAAGTGTTATGCGGACCTTCGTCGAGTGCGAATCCATGGTGAGCGCGGCCAATAGGGCCGCGTCGCGAAGGGAGCATCGATGCCCAATCCCCGCAACCGATGGCTGGCGGCTCCGCTGGCAGCGCTCGTCGCGCTAGTCGCGCTAGTCGCAGTTGGACTGACCGTACCGGCAGCGTCCGCCTCGACGCCGCGTGCCCAGTTTTACACCGGGTACTCGATGACCGGCGACAAGCTTGACAAGGACGCAAGAGGCGAGGAGAGGTACCTGTTCGACACCGGCCGGCAATGCATCCCGGGCTACTGCTGGACCTTCTGGGACGACGTGATCTCGTCGCTGGACACCACCGGCGGCGGCCAGGAGGGCGCCTGGCTACGGATCTACGACCTCGCCGAGTTCGCCGGCGCGTGTGCCCTGATCCCGCCAGGGGTGAAGCTGTTCGACCTGCGGTCGTTCACGCTGGGGCGGGACGGCACCAACTGGGACAAGCAGATCTCGTCCATCGAGGTGTTCGTGAACCGGCCGCCCGACAAGGCGGGCTGCGCGGCTGCGGACAACCTCGCGCCCACGACCACCCGGGGTGTCATCAGTAACCCCGCCAGCAGCGCCGTCCTCGACGTCTCCGGCAAGTCTCCGACCCGGGGCGCGGCGGTGCAGACGTGGTCGTACCTCGGCGGCGGAAACCAGGTGTGGGCCATGGCGCCGGCACTTGAGGACCGAAGCCAGTTCAACATCCGGCCGCAGCACCACGGTGGTGCGTGCCTCGGCGTGGTTCTCGGCAGCGGCCTGGCGGTCCAGACCGACGAATGTTGGGCGGCGACCTCGCAATGGCGGTTCTGGCTGGCTTACCAGGATTCGTTCGGGGTCGATGTGTTCCGGCTGCGCAGCGACGCGGCGAACGGCTGCCTGGAGATGACGCCGGGTACGAACCCGGTCGGCGCCCGCGTCCGTATCACCACCTGTGCGCACAACCTCAACCAGCTGTGGCGTACCGGTTCGGTGGCGGGGCATCTCGCGACGAACACGGTGCTCGACGTTCCCGGCTTCGACGCGCGAGACGGTGCCGCCCTGCAGACTTGGCCGTTCATCGGTGAGCGCAATCAGGATTGGAAAGCCGAACCACGCATCAACGGCGCGCCGCCTCGCGAGTGGCGGCTCACCGTGCGGCACACCGGAATGTGCCTCGACGTGGTCACCCTGGAGCGCGGCGCCGCGGCCGTCCAGCGTCGCTGTGACCCCACACGCCGGAGTCAGAGCTGGTCGGGCGAGCAGGTGTCCGTCCACGAGGGCCTGCCGGTGTACCGGCTGCACAACATGGCCGACCCCCGGTTCTGCCTCGACCAGGCGGGCGGACAGAACCCGCGCGGGGCGCGCGTGCAGATCTGGGACTGCAACGACCTGACCAACCAACGCTGGCTCGTCTGAGTTTTGAATGGGCTCGCCCGGCGCGACGCCATTGAGCAGGAGGAGAACCTTGAGGCGAACAGGGAGACTGGTTGGCACGGCGGCGACCGTGTTGCTGCTGACAGCTGCGTGTACGCCGAATGCGGCATCGGGGCCTTCACCGGATGTGGGCGGGATGCCGACAGCGGGAGCGCCGGCCGATACTCAGGCAGCACATGATGGTGAAGCCGGCGGGTACAAGCTTCCAGAGAACGCACCACCACGGCTTCGGCGGGCATTCGACAAGGCAGTTCAAGCAGAGGCCAAACGGGACCGGGCGAAAGCGGACGCGTTGGCCGTCCTCCAGAAGTACCCGTTGCTATCGAGTGCCCCTGAGACACCCGGTGAACAGCCGCCCGTGCCGTCAGACGTGGCGACCGAGTCGACGGCGGACTCCTCCGTTCCACGGGTGCCGTCCTCGCCGCCCGACGAGCAGCCACAGCCCGTTGAATCGTTCGTCGTGCCGCCACCGCCACCGCCACCGCCGCCACCGCCGCCGCCACCGCCTGCTGTTCCGGCCGAGGTACGGACCAACATCGAGAGATGGGTAAAGGCCCAGAAGGAGGTCATTCGTAGGTGTCGGGCGGTGCAGGCGGAGGATGCGGCCGCGGCCTCGGACCAGACCGCGCAACGGGTCGATCCGGTGTGCGGGGCGGAGCGAACGCCGCGTGAATTCCTCCCGTGGCTGCACCTGATGGGCTATACCCAGGCCACCCTGCGTGCCCTGGTCTACACGAGGTGAGGGATGCCTGAATCTGCTCAGCCGGCCGCTGGGGCGACGAGCATGCAGCAGCTCGCCGAGGCCGTCGGGGTGGTCACCGCCCCGGCGGCCGGCCTTGCAGCGCTGGGCTTGTACTTCGGGTGGAAGCGCACGCAGACCTATGCAACGTACTTCGGGGTAGACAACAGCGTGCTCGGGTTCAGCCTGCAGGAGTACGTGCTGCGCAGCGCGAGCTCCGTGTTCGTCATCGTCTTCTCCACCGTAGCCGCGGGTCTGGCCGCCCTGACGCTGCATCAGGTGCTCACCCGCCACGCCGGTCCGGCGATGTATCGTCTCGGTGGCACGGCCTTCGCCGTCATCGGCGTTGTGCTGGTGCTTGTCTGGGCGGACGCGCCGGTGAACCGGATGCTTGGCGGTCTGTCGCCGACCATCCAGCTTTGTGCAGGCGCCGTGGGTGGGCTGGTGGTCGTCGCCGGCGGCGCGGCGATCTCCTGGGGTGGCACGCCCACGATAGGCAGGCCTGCCCGGTCGGGCCGAACGGCGAGGGTGCTCTGCACCGCTGCCGCGGGGATCGTCGTACTGGACGGACTCGCCGGGCAGGCAGGCCCGTTCCTGCTGGGCAAGCCGTACATCGCCAAGGAAACCGTCCTGGCGGCGGCGGTAACGGTTCTGCTATACGCCGCGTACCTGCGCCACGACCTGCGACGCGCGGACGTCACGACGCCGCCCTGGGCCCGCGCCCTGTTCATCGTCCTGACAGCACTGCTGGTCGCGGCGGGTCTGTTCGCCGCCACCGACAGGTACGCCGCGACGGTGGGGATCCGGGAGGCGGAACTCACCGTAGCCCGCCTCGACGGCCGTCGGGGCGTCGTGGTCTACACCAAGGAGAACCCGCAGTTTCCCGCGAGCGTGACCTGCACCCCGCTGCCGGCCAAGGATGCCGCCTTCAAGTACCGCTGCGAGGGGCTGCGGTTGTTCCTGCGCACCAAGGACGAGGTGCTTGCCTTTACCGCGAACTGGTCCCGCGACGACGGCATCGACTCCGACGACCGGCTCATCGTCATCCGGGCGGACGACTCCGTCCGTCTCGAGTTCACTCCCGGCGAGGAAGACCTGCCAGTGCGACCCCTGGTCAGCCGCTGACTCCCAACCCGTACTACCAAGATCCACTACATTGCGGCTCGCCGCACCTTCGGGAGTCCCGGGCCTCCAACGTCGGCGATCCGCACCTCGACCGCGAGTATCCCCCCGTCGGGCCAACGGGGCGATGCCCCGGCTGGCGTCAACGGTCGCCGGTCACGCCGGCGAAGTGGGCCAGGGCCAGCAGCATGCCGACCGCGCCGGCCGTGAGGATTGCGGTGAAGATGTCCGCGCCGCCGGCGTGGGCGATCAAGCCGGCGGTTTCGGCGATCAGGGTGGCGGCGAGCACGACCAGGGCGGTCCACAGCGGCCGGGTCGAGGTGGGCGGCGTGGTGGACGTCATGCGGGGTCGCCCTCGCTGGGGGCGCTGCGGTGCGCCAGCTCGGTCAGGGTGGCTACCAGTGGTCGTGGCGGGTCTCGGCGCGTTCGGCGCGGTCGGTGGCGGCCGTCGCGGCGGCGGTGGCCTCGGCGAGCCGGCGGTTCAGGTCGGTCTGCTCGGCGGCGGCCTGCTTGTGCTCGCGCTGGGCGGTGTCCCGCTCGCGGGTGAGCAGTTGGACGAGGCTGTCGAGCTCGGTGATGGCCCCGCGCTTGGGCCGGTGTCACCAGCCCCAAAGTTGCTGCGGGAGGACAACGCACCGGTCGGGAGTTTCAAGCTTCATTTGCGCAATGCCGCCATCATGTCCATCGGGGCCGCTCCGGCACCCCGCCATCTGAGTGGGAGGGCAACGTGCAGGACCTGGCCGGATACGCGGCGGCGGCGACGGCGTACATCACGACCCAGTTCATCGACAGGCCGGACACTGGGCCGGGGTTGGGTGACGGCATCCAGAGCCTGTACGAGGTGGTGCGGCGCCGGCTCGACGACGATGACCATCTCGGTGCCGAGTACGTGGCGAGTAGCCCGCACAGCATCAAGGCCCGCCGGACTCTCGCCGAGGACATCGAGTACGGCGCCGGGGAACATCCCGGCTTCGCCGCCGAGCTAATCTCCAGGGTGGACGGCCTGCGGGACGCCGGCGGCCTCGACTATCTGGCGGCATGTGGCGGCCTGGTCGTCATCCGCCAGGTCGTCGACGGCGACCGGCGCGGCGACGTCTTCCGCACCGGCCTCGTGCGCGCACTCGGACCCGCGGTGCTGTCGGCGCTGCTCGCCGCGTCCGTCACGGCCGGGGGTGCCGGGGTTGCGGCAAGCAACAGCCCGACGGTGTGGCAGATCGTCTACTACATTCTCGGCAGCCTGGCCATCGCCGGCATGGCCACCTGCTTCTATGCCGGCATGGTCGGTACCTCGAAATCGATCCTGCTGATCGGAATCGCGATGGCGTTGGTGTTCGGCACGCTCGTCGGCATCCTGCACCGGATGCCCCGGCTGCGCGGGGTCTCCCGGGACTCGGTCTGACGGCCGCCGCGCGTCGCGGTTGACCGGGACTGCCAGGCTGATACCCGTCACGCCGTTCGATGTCGATCGATCGGCTTGATGGGGCGGGGAGGACTTGTCATGCGAGTAGGACCGAGGTTGGGGGGTGAGCGAGATACGCCGGAAACCCGCCTTAGATCTTCGGATTCCCTGGTCAGCGGTCGGTCAGTAGGGTGTTGATGACTTTGCGGCGGTCTTCGGCGGTGGGCAGGGCGTACGACCGGGTGGTTTCGATGCGGGCGTGGCCCATGAGTTCGGCGACGAGGACCAAGTCGGTGCCCTTTGCGGACGAGGTCGGTGCCGAAGGTGTGGTGTAGGACGTGGCTGGTGAAGTCGTCGGGCAGGTTCGCGGCCTGGGCGATGTCTTTGAGGATGTCGTGGGCACCGCGGGCGGACAGGCGGCCGCCGCGGCGGTTGAGCAACGATCCCGGATCTCATCGAGGCGACGGGCATGCGCCGCACCTGGATCTACGACCGGCTCCAAGCGCTCGCCGCCACTGGGCGCGCTCGCCAGGTCGCCCGCGGGCGCTGGCGCGCCTGACCCGATCGTCCGCGCGGACGTCCGTCCGCTCGCGCGCGTCTGCGCAGATCAGTGCGCGGACGGACGACGGACGGACGACCGCGCGGACACCATCCACCGATCAGAAAGGAGGCCCACGATCGTCATGGATCACCCGACCGACGAGGGGAGAAATCGCAGCATACGAACATGCACGACGCTGGAAACCGAAGATGGGCAGCTCAAGACGTCCCTAGAAGTCCCGCTCTCCCAGGCCGCCGCCGATGTGCTGTGGCGCATCATCGATCGCGCCCGGAAGACTCGACAACCATGAGGTTCGCCTTCTACGGACGTGTGTCGACCGAGGACCAGCAGGACCCGCAGGCGTCGAAAGCCTGGCAGCTCTCCCGCGCCCGCAGCTTGATCGAGCCGGCCGGCGGGGAGATCGTCGCCGAGTTCTTCGACATCGGACTCTCCCGCTCGCTGCCATGGAAACGGCGACCCGAGGCGCTCCGCCTGCTCGACACGATCAAAAGCCCCAGTCGCGACTTCGACGCGGTAGTCATCGGCGAGCCTCAACGTGCCTTCTACGGCAGCCAGTTCGGCATGACCTTCCCCGTGTTCGTGACTACGGCATCGGCCTCTGGGTGCCCGAGGTTGGCGGCGCCGTCGACCCCGGCTCCGACGCCCACGACCTCGTCATGGCCCTCTACGGCGGCATGAGCAAAGGCGAACGCAACCGCATCAAGATCCGCGTCCGGTCCGCGATGAAGTCCCAAACCGAACTGGAAGGCCGCTACCTCGGCGGCCGACCGCCCTACGGCTACCGCCTCGCCGACGCCGGCCCACACCCGAACCCGAGCAAGGCCGCCGACGGCAAGCGCCTGCACCGGCTCGAACCCGACCCGGTCACCGCCCCGATCGTCGAACGGATCTTCACCGAGTACGTCGCTGGACGGGGCATGACCTCGATCGCGCGCGGCCTTACCCAAGACGGCATTCCGTGCCCGTCGGCCTACGACCGGGCGCGCAACCCGCACCGCCGCACGCAGGTGTGGGAGACCACCGCCATCCGCGCGATCCTGCAGAACCCGCGCTACACCGGCCGCCAAGTCTGGAACCGAGCACGCACCGACGAGGTACTGATCAACGTCGATGACGTCGCGCTCGGCCACGAGAACCGGCACCGCTGGAACGACCCCAGCCAATGGGTCTGGTCCCGCACCGAGTCACACACCCCGCTGATCAGCACCGACCTCTACGAACAGGCGCAGCAAACGATTAAGGCGCGCGGGACGAACGGTGACGCCGGCCGGGCGCCCCGGCACACCGGTCATCCGTACCTGTTCCGTGGACTCATCACCTGCGGAGTGTGCGACCGCAAGATGGTCGGCAACCCGAACCACGGCCGGCTCTACTACCGCTGCACCGCGAGCCGCGACTTCGTCCGCCAGCACCGGATCAGCCACCCGCCCGCGCTCTACGTGCGCGAGGACGCCATCACCGAACCGATCGACCGGTTCCTCCGCGACGAACTCACCGGATCGACGCTAGCCGGCAACCTGCGCCGTGTCGCCGACGCCCAGTACCAGGCCGCGCTCGCCGCCCACGACACCTCCGGCGAAATCGAAGAGCTGCGCCAGACCATCGCTGACGCCGACGCCAAGATCAATCGCTACCGGGCGACGCTCGACGCCGGTGGCGACCCGGCGCTCATCGCCGGTTGGATCAGCGAGGCCACCGCCCTCAAGAGAGGCGCCCAAGCCCGGCTGGGCCTCACCGAGGCACCACCGCAGCGAATGACCGGCGACCAGCTCGACACCATCGCCGACGCGTTCAACGACCTGTTCCGGCTGCTCCGCGACGCCGACCCACGCGACAAGGCGGAGCTGTACAGCCGGATCGGCCTGCGGCTGACCTACCAACCAGGCCCGGAAACAATGATCGCCGAGGTGGTTACCCCGGCGAACTCTCGTGTCTTTGATTGGTGTCCGAGGATCGACACACACCCGATGCCTACGGCATCCCGCTGGTCGGCACGATCGAACCCATCGCACACGGCTGACGGGTGGCGCAATCAGTCGGATTCAACGCCGCGATCCGGCCTTGCCCATCCGTGGCCCGGAACCGGCCTCAACGCATGCCGCCTGGTCGGGCTGCGGCCGGGGCGCCTGCACCTCGGCGCAGCTGCACCGCACGGGTCCTGGGGCCGGGCAGCGCGACCCTGACCGGCGCTTCGGCCCGGGCACCGAGCCCGAGGACGAGTCGTTGGTCAGTGCGATTGAGTCGGTCCTACCGGCCTTCATGGCGGTTTCGAGGTCGGCGTAAATGCTCAACGACACTATCCGCATTCACATGCGATATCGGTCGGTCCGAAGTGTCATCCATGAAGGAGCGGGGCTTTGCGCCGTGAGGCGCTGTTGATTCGAGTGGAGGTGGGAGACCTTCGCCTCGGGCCTGTCGCAGCAGGTTCCGTGGAGCTGGGGGCAGCCTGATCCGGGTGGTGCCGGGGAGGGTGGGAGCAGCCCTGATAGCAGCCGGGGTGTGCCAGTACTGCCAGATGGTGCGGGCCCGGCGAGCGTGACGGAGAGGAGTACGCGAGGAACCGGCGTTGTTACGTCCCTCAATCCTTCACCGGCTCGAACCTGGTAGATCTGGGCCGGATGCGGTGCGCACCCGTCGATACGGGCGGGGAACTTCGCGGGTGGTCTGACCCTGCTGCTCGTGGAGGCCATGGGGAATTCTGCGGCGTACTCATGGCGATGCCGCAGGGACACAGTCGGGCTCCTCCTTCGTCGAGCGAATCACAGTGAACACGGGAACCGTCTGGATCTTGCCCGCGGCCGCGCTGCCGGCGCGGTCGGGTGGGCTGGGCGCACCGACCGCCGATCGGTTCGAGACGGGGCGGAGCCGCCGTAGTAGTCCGAGGCCGGGAGAGCCGGTCACATGGCGAAGGGCGGCAGCGGTTGTCGAGGAGATGAGGAGCTGTAATGCCGAAAGACGCGCCGCCGAACGGCGGCGCTCGCGATCCGGCCCCGAAGGGGCCGTGGTCGCGGGTATCGGAGATGCAGGCCAAGCTTCACCGTTGGGCGGCGGCCGATCCGGGCCGCAGGTTCGACGACCTGTTCAACTTCGTATACGACCCGGCGACGCTGATCGTGGCGTTCGACCGGGTCGCGGGCAACACCGGAGCACGGACTCCCGGCGTCGACGGCCTTCGCGTTGCCGACATCGAGGAGGAGATCGGTGTTCCCGGGTTCCTGGACACTCTGCGGACTTCCCTCAAGGAAGGCTCGTTTCGGCCGTTGCCGGTGAGGGAGCGCATGATCCCCAAGCCGGGCGGGTCGGGGAAGCTGAGGAAGCTCGGTATCCCCACCGTGGCTGACAGGGTCGTCCAGGCTGCGCTGAAGCTGGTGCTGGAGCCCATTTTCGAGGCCGATTTCTTACCGGTCTCATACGGGTTCCGGCCTATGCGGCGAGCACATGACGCGATTGCGGAGATCCACATGCTCGGCACCAACGGCTATCAGTGGGTGCTGGACGCGGACATCGAAGCGGCCTTCGACTCGGTCTCACACTCCGCGCTGCTCGACCGGGTGCGGTTGCGGGTCAAGGACAAGCGGGTGCTGGCGCTGGTGAAGGCGTTCCTGAAAGCCGGGGTCCTCAGCGAACTGGGCGAGAACAGCGACACGCACACCGGCACGCCGCAAGGCGGGATCCTCTCCCCGTTGATCTTCAATGTTGCGATGCAGGTTCTCGACGAGCACCTGCATGGCCCGTGGGAGAACGGCGGGGCGATGGCCACGACCAGTCAACGCGTCAGGCGACGACGTAAGGGTCAACCGACCTGGCGAACCGTGCGTTATGCCGACGATTTCGTCGTCCTGGTGCACGGCAGCCGCAACGACGTCGAAGACCTGCGCGAAGAGATCGCTCAGGTGCTCGCAGGTCTGGGGTTGAGGCTGTCACCGGCCAAGACCCAGGTGGTGCACATGAGCGAGTCGTTCGACTTTCTGGGGTTCCGCATCCAGTGGCGCCGCAAGCGAGGAACGACGCAGTGGTACGTCTACACGTTCATCGCCGCGCGGGCGATCCGTTCGGTGAAGACGAAGATCCGTGCTCTGACAGGCAGGACGTCGCAGCAGGACCTCGGGACCGTGCTGATCAGGCTGAACCAGATCATGCGCGGGTGGGCCAACTACTTCAAGCACGCGGTGGCCAAGCACACCTTCAAGGTGCTGGAAAACTTCGTCTGGCGGCGAGTGATCCGGATGCTGATGGAACGCCACCACTGGAGATGGAAAGACGTCCGCCGACGGCTCACCACGCCCGCTGGGCAGTGGCGGCGACCGTCAGCGGACGGGATCGAGTTGTTCAACATCGCGGCAGTTCCCATCACGCGATACCGCTACCGCGGCAACACGATCCCCACACCCTGGACCCTGCCCAACCACGCATAGCGACAGACACCGTGGAGAGCCCGTTGCGGAGAGATCCGCACGGCGGGTTCGGCGAGCGGCCTGGGGAAACGGGCCGGGAGTGATCCCGGCACCGCGCCTCAGGCCGACTCAGCGGTCAAGGCGCGGGGTTTGGCCGCGTTGCTGGGGCGTGTGGGCTGCCGACGCCGGGTTGGAACTCGAGGGACCGGGAGTGGACGGCGCGCCGGGTGGGATCGGTGGTGCGGGTGGCGGCCCGGCCCACCGGGTGATGGACCTAGTCCGGGCCGTCAGCCGGGCGATGGGGTGCAGGTGGGCGCCGCGGCCAAGCCGTCGATCTGGGCGAGGTCGATGGTCTGGGGGCCGAGCGGGGTCTTGAGCACGAGTCGGCCCGCCGACACCGCGACGACCTCGCCGCACGAGCGGGCGCCGCCCGGGAGGCGGACCTCGATGCGCGGTTTGTCCTTCGCCGGGCCGTACCAGGTCACCCCCACCGCGGCGGCGAGCAGCGCCATGCAGGCGAAGGACAGCACAACACCGTGGCGCAGCGCACGCTCAGACGCGCTCGCCTCGGCCCAGCGGGTGAGCTCCGCCGGGTTGGCGGCGGCCGTCCGCTCCGATGTGGGCAGGGCGGCCGCGTAGGGGCGGCCGTGCGCGGCCCGCATCACCAGCAGAGCCGCCGCGCCGCCGGTGACCAGGGCAGCCAGCAGCAGGGCACCCACCCCGGCGGCAAACGGCGCGCTCAGCTGGGTCACGTCGGAGCGGCCCCGCACCAGACCGAAGCCGATCAGCCCGGCCAGCAGCGCGCCGAGACCGTTGCGCCAGGCAAGCGCGCCGGTCCGGATCCGGGGCAGTTCGTCGGCGAGCAGGTCGCGGGCGGCCTTGGCGGCCTCCCGGTCGCCGGGCGCGGCCGGCGGGCCCGCGGAGACCCGGACGGTCACGACGCCAGCCCGGTCAGCTCGACCGTCCAGTAGGCGCCGCAGCCCTCGTCGTCGTCCGGCCGGCCCGGGTGCTCGGCGCGGCAGGTGCACATCACCGGCGTCGGCCGCGGCCCGGAGCCGCCCGGAAAGACCAGGAAGACGCCGGTAGGCACCAGGTAGTCCATGCGGTCGCCGCAGCGCGGGCAGGTCCCGGTGAGCAGCACGCCCCGGCGGGTCTCGGTGGGCTCGCAGGTTGCCGAGAACGCCGCGGCGTAGGTGTCCGCGGGGACTTTCGCGAAGGGCAGCGGCGCGGGGGGTGTCTGGGTCATCTCGCTCACGAGCCTTCTGGGTCGGGGTCAGGGTCCGATGTGGGTGAATGGTGTCCACCGGTGTGGCCAGTCGGGCCGGCGGTCCCGGATCCGGCGCACCACCTCATGCAGGACGGCGGGCGCTCGGTCGGGTTCCATCCGCCCGTGCGCCGCGATCCTCTCGTACAGCGTGCCGAAGACCTCCGCGGAGGTCTCCTTGTCGATCGACCAGAGGGCGGCGATGACGTGCCGGAAGCCGGTGTGGTGCAGCGCCGCCGCCAGGGTGACGACCTCGTCGAGGAGATGGACGCCGCCGACCGCGGTCTTGCAGGCGGACAGGCCAGCGAAGTCGCCGCGGAACCGGCCGGTGCTCAGGTCGGCGACGGTCAGCACGCCGTCGCGTAGCCGCAGGCCGCCGCGCGACGGGGCGCGGAGGTCCTGGTCGCCGTGGCAGCTGAAGTGCGCCCAGCGGTGGTGCGGCAGCGCGGCCCGCACCGCCGCGACGTCGTCGAGCACCGTGCGGGCCTCCGCTGGAAAGCCCCGCAGCAGCGCGGTCCGCTCCGCCGAGTTGTCGATGGGCGGCAGCCCTTCCGGATCCGCCACGTCGACCAGCAGTAACCGGTCGGCCTCCGGATCCACGGGGGCCGCGGGCCGGCGGGCCTCCAGCAGCGCCCGCAGGGTGGGCGTGTACGACGACACCACCCGGTCCAGCACCGTCCGGTCGCCCTCGCCGTGCCGGCCCGCGGTGTGCAGCGGCAGCACGGTGAGCGGCCCGGTCGGGCACCACCACACCCGCGGCCACGTCGCCGCGTCCCCCTCGGGCGTGCCGGCGTGGCCGAGCGCGTCGAGCACCGGCTCGGCGATCGTGTCCCACAGCCACGCCTGCAGATCGGCGAGCAGACGGTCGACGCGCTCGTGCGCCTCCTCCACCGCCCGGGCGGCGTCGAGCCGCCGCCGGGCCACCGTGCGCGGGGACTCGCCCGACACGGGCCGCTGCGCCTCGATGCGCCGCAGATCGGCGGCCTCCGCCTCAGACAGGAGGGTGAGGTAGCCCTCGGCCCGGGCGATGACCTCCCCGAGCGTCAGGGCGGGCAACGGGCACGCCCGCAGCCCGTCGCGGCGCACCAGCAGCGCGTCGCACCGCCACCGGCTCACGTTGACGATCACCACGGGTCCGCCCTCGGCGGCCGCCAGCAGGCTGCCGGTGGGAGGCGGCCGCAGGAAGCCGGCGAACCCGTCCAGCTCGCGGACCCGCGCGACCAGTTCCTCCCACTCGTGGGCCGCCGCGATCCGCCGGTCGGTGTCCGGGCCGGACGGGGGCGCCAGCGGCACCACGGCCGCCGGCTCGTTGGTGAGTTCGGCGCCCACCGCCGCCAACCGGTCGGCGAGAGCCGGTCGCACGCGGCGCAGCGCGCCGAGGTCGGTGCCCATGTCCAGCAGCTGGGCCCAGGACACCGCGCGGCCCTGTTCGAGCAGGGCGACGGCGTGCTCGACCCGGCCCGCCGCGGTCGCGGAGGCCGCCGCGTCCGCCGCCGTGCCGCCCCACCAGGCGAGCCGTTCCTGCCGACCGTCCCGGTCGAGGCCGCGCCAGGCCATCAGGGGCAGCACCGCGACCGCCTGGGCGTAGCCGTCCGCCGCCTCGCTCCACCTGCCGAGACGGGCCGCCAGGTCACCGCGCCGGCGGCCGCAGGCCACCCGTTCCGTCGGGGGCGCCGTCTCTATCGCGGCGGCTCGGCGCAGGTCGTCGAGCGCGGCGTCGGCGGCCGTCTCGTTGCCCGACTGGTCGAACCGCGCCTGCGACACCCGGGCCAAGTTGGACAGGAACTGCGCCTGGTCGGGGCGACCCGCGCTCGCCTCGACAGCGTCCCGGCAGAGGACGGCGGCGGCCTCCAGATCGGCCGGATCCCCGCCGCTGTCGTAGCGCACGTGCCGCGCGTACCCGAGATTGCCGAGGTAGTTCGCCCGGTGCCGGTGTCCCACGGGGGCGTGGTCGATCGCCCACTGGAGGTGGGTGATCGCCGCGTCGAGGTCGGCGGGGTCCCCGCCGTGCCGGAAGCGGACCATGAGCGAGCCGCCGAGGTTGGACCGGGCCGCGTCCGGTGCGTCGGTGCCGACGTCGAGGGTCTCCAGGTTGGCGGCGATCGCCCGGTCGAGGTCGCGCGGGTCGCCGGCGCGCTCGAACCGGGCCTGCAGGGCGTTGTTCAGCGCGGACAGCCAGGGCCCCCGGCCGGCGTGGCCGGCGGGAGTGGCATCGACGGCGGCCTGCGCCTGGTCGACCGCGTCGTCGAGATCGGCCGGGTCGCCGAGCCGCCGGTACCGGAGCCGCAACGCGATGCTGAAGTGGGCCAGCATCTGCGGCCGGTGCGGGTGCTCCCCGTCGACGGCGCCGGCCGCCGTCCGCGCGTGGGCAACCGCGGCGATCAGGTCGTCGAGCCGGCCGGTGCGGGTAAACCGATCGATCAGCGCGTCACTGAGGTTGCCGTGCAGGCCCGCGTCCGATGTCCCGGCGTCGGCCACCGCCCGCCACGAGACGATCGCGGCGTCGAGGTCGGCCGTCTCACCCAGGCGCTGGTGCCGGAGGCGATGCACCACGCCCAGGTGCGCCAACCGTCCCGCCCGCTCGGGTGCGTCGGGGCCGGTCGCTTCGAGCACCCACCGCGCGTCGGCGACGACGGTCGTGAGGTCGGCGTCGTCGCCGAGCGTGGCCACCCGCTCGATCAGGACGGTGGTCAGGTTGGCCAGGCGCCCCTCGCCGGGCAACGCCTCGGCGGCACTGCGGCAGCAGGCGATGGCCTCGTCGAGGTCACTGGTCTCCCGGCCGGCGAGGTAACGCCGCCACAGCGCGCCACCAAGCCGCTCCAGCAGCGCACCCCGGTCGGAATGATCGGCCGGCAGCGCCGCGAGCGCCTCGCGAGCGGCTCCGATCATCTCCGAGTCGGCGGCCTCGTCAACCTGGAGGGCGAGCGCGGCCACCAGATTGGCGAGGCAGGCCGGCCGTTCGGCGCCGGCGCCCGCCTCGACCGCCGCCCGGGCGGCGGTCACCGAGGCCTCCGCGTCCCGCGCATCCCCGTCTCGCTGGTGGCGGGCGCGCAATGCCACGCTCAGGTTCGTCATGATCCGCGCCAGATCGGCGGCGTCGTGCTCCATGTCGGCGGCGTCGCCCCAGGCCGCGATGGCCGCGTCCAGATCGACCGGATCCCGGCCGCGCACGAAGCGCTCGTGCAGCGCCTCGCCGAGCGCGGCCAGGCACATCGCCCGCGCCCGGACCGCATCGTTCTGCAGTGCGCACTCGTCGATCGCGGCAAGGAGCCGGGTGATCGCCGCGCCGAGGTCGTCGCCCCGGTCGCGCAGGCGCAGCGTCCGGCCGAGATTGAGCAGATACGCCGACCGGTACGGATGCCCGGCCGGCACGGCGGCCAGCGCCTCCTCCAGGCGGCGGACGGCCTCGTCGAGGTCCCCGTCCAGTTTCGTGTCGGCGAACCGGGCCTGCAGGGCCTGACCGAGGTTGGCCAGCCACATGTGCCGTTCGGGATCGTCGGTCCCACCGACCTCCACAGCCCGCCGCAGCAGGCCAACTGCATTCGCGAGGTCGCCGCGCATGAGCAGCTGGGCGCCCCTCTCGCCCAGCTCCCCGGCCTCGTCCTGGCCGGCAGCCAGCCGCTCGCGCAACTCCTCGGGCACCAGCGCGGGATCCAGCCGGAAGACCGTGGCGAACAACCCCTGCGCGACCTCGTAGTCGGCGCGGCCCGCCCCGGCCGGCAACGCGAGATAGCGGCACCAGTGCAGCCAGGCCACCGCCCGCATCACCTGGGGTGAGATCGGGTGGTGCCGGCTGGCGGCCCGGGCGGTCGCCAGCAGCCGGCCGGCCTCGGTGAGCGCCCTGTTCGACAGCACCGGACCGGGGTCGCCCCGCTTGAGGTACGCCGCCGACCGGCGCCGCACCGACGTAAGTAACTTCTGCACGGCCCTCCCGCCGGTGTTGGATGCGGCGCAGAAGTTACCGCCCCGGCCAGCGGTCGTGCCATGTCGGATTTTGAACAGGGTGACATCTCGGTGGCCGCGGAACGCTTCCCCCAGCCACCACGACGGCCAGGTCGGTGTCGGGGAAGGTCACCGTGGACAGCGGGTCGCCGCCCGCATCCATCCGGTCCTGCCCCCGGTCGTGCACGGCGGCGCTGTTGGCCTTACCACTCCGTGCGACCCGCCAAGGTCGGGTGCGCTCGTGCCGAGATCCACCCATTGGATCAAGTGGCTGGCGTGACTGGTGACGTCCGTACCTTCGGGCTCCAGTGGACGCGACCGAGCGCCCCAGGATGATCATGACGGTAATCTCCACCGGTGGGTTACTGGGGGACGGTCGTGGTCGCACGACCGCAGGATTGCTGACCGATCAGGACGGTGTCGCCGGATTCGGCCATGAGCATCGTTGGTTGCCGTACCTCCGTGGCGGTTGGCAGCTGCTGGAGACGACCGGGTTCAGCGATCCGCCGGACCTGCTCCAGCCGTGCGAGGCGGGCGCGGCGACGACTGGTCACCCAGTGCTGGCCGCCTACATCAGTGACATCCATTGCGCGGTGATGTGCGCGGCGGATCCCGGTCGGGTCGGTGCGCTTACCCACCTGTGGGATGTCGCCGGGCCGTGCGGGGTATTCCGGCATCAGCCGGCGGACGTGCCGGCGCCCCTGGGGCGCAGCATCGACGACGTCGTCACCGAACTGGTTGCTTGGTGAAGGCGCTGGTGGTGGCCGGGATCGGGCGGACGTTGCCGTGGTCGTTGCCGGCGTACGACTGGCCCTTCTCAGCGTTCCATGACGGCGTCCGTGACGACTGGCCCAAGGTGTGGCTGACCGCCACTGCAACCCTCCGGTAGGGCCTTCATGCCACGCGGCCGAGCCAGCCGGCACCCGTGCGGCTGTGCGACGACCGCCGACGGTCAGCGACCCGGGACTCGGGGTGTGGGGCCGAGCAGGGCGGTGCAAGCATGGACGGCGAGTTCGGTGTTGTCGCTGATGCGTCCGCCGTCCTCGACGGTGGAGGCGGTCAGCTCGCGGAGTCCGCCGAGCAGCATGATCGCGAGTTGTCGCGGCACCGGGCTGACCCGGACCGTGCGCCACTCGGCGGTGTCGCAGAGGGCCTGGATCATGGTGATGAAGGCTTCCATCGTGTCCCGTTGAAGTCGGCGGGCCGCAGTACCGAGGGACGGCACGTCGCGGATCCAGCTGAGGGTGATCGCGGGCCGGGATTCCGCGGAGGCGATCCATGCCTCGACGGCCTGGCGTACCTGGCTGGTCCACGGTGCCTTCTCGTCGACGGCGGCCGAGATCTGGCGGATCATCTCGGCGTTGGCATCGGTGAGGAGCGCGACGAAGCAGGCTTCCTTGTCGGAGAAGTGCTGGTAGAAGGTCCGCCGAGAGGTACGCGCGCGGCGCACGATGTCAGCGACCGTGGTATTCCGGTAGCCGTCCTCCGTGATCGATGTGACCAGGCCGTCGAGCAGCCGCCGGCGGAACTGGCCGGTGTCGCCGTTCACGGGTGCGGTCGGCTCGGCAGCGCGTTGGTGTCGCACGGTCGTCACCGTGGCCACGCTATACCTCCTGTCCGGCTTGCTCCCTTGTACCGAACGGTACGTGAGCGTACCGTTCCAATGGTACGTTCGCGTACCGCTCTGGAGGTGGTGCTCCGATGACGACCGTCACGCTTCCGCCGGGTCCCTCGAAACCTCGTGCCGTGCAGGGCGTGTACGCGCTGGCCGTTGCGCACCGCGGGATGCGCCGGATGCGAGACCGCTACGGGGACTCTTTCACCGTCAACGTGCCGACGTACGGCCGGGCCGTGATCATCAGCGATCCCGCCGAGGTCAGGCAGGTGTTCATGACCAGCCCGAACTTCGCGGACAAGCCCGACCGGAATCTCGGTCGGGTGCTCGGTCCCGGCTCGTTGTTCGCGCTCGTCGGCGAGGAGCACCGCAGGCAGCGCAGGCTGCTCGTCCCGCCGTTCCACGGCCGCCGGCTGGCGGTCTACGAGAAGATCGTGGAAGAGGAGACGGTGCGGGAGCTGGCGTCGTGGCCGCAGGGCCCGGCCTTCGCGACACTGCCTTCGATGACGCGGATCACCCTCAACATCATCCTGCGCGCGGTGTTCGGCTCCGCGGGTGCCGAGTTCGCCGACCTGCGCGAGCTGCTGCCGCGGATGATCAAGCTCGGGTCACGGTTGGCCGTACTGCCCGTTCCCAAGGTCGACCTCGGACGGTGGAGCCCGTGGGGGCGGTTCTGGGCGATGCGCCGCGAGTACGACGCGATCGTGGGACGGTTGGTCGCCAAGGGGCGGCGGGACGTGAACCTCGACGCCCGCGACGACATCCTCGCGCTGATGCTGCAGAGTCGCTACGACGACGGCTCGGAGATGAGCGGCAGCGAGATCGCCGATCAGCTGCTCACGCTGCTCGCGGCCGGGCACGAGACGACCGCGACGACGCTCGCCTGGGCGGTCGAGCGGCTGCGCCGTCACCCGGCGGTCCTGAGCGAGCTCCTCGACGAGGTGGACGCGGGTGGCGACGCGCTGCGCGAGGCGGCGATCTTCGAGGTGCAGCGCACCCGTCCGGTGATCGACTTTGTCGGACGGCAGGTGCAGGCCGACCACTTCCAGGTGGGCCGGTGGACCGTGCCGAAGGGGTACGCGGTGCTGGTCAGCATCACGCTGATGCACGACAACGAGTCGATGTTCCCGAACGCCCAGAGGTTCGATCCACACCGCTTCCTCGGCACCCGACCTGACCTGTACCAGTGGATTCCGTACGGCGGCGGCAGCCGGCGGTGCCTCGGTGCCGCGTTTGCGAACTTGGAGATGAACGTCGTCCTGCGTACGATGCTGCGCGACCTCGCCCTGGTGCCCACCGACGAACCCGGCGAGCGTTGGCACTCGCGCGGCGTGGCCAACGCCCCGGCCCAGGGCGGCCGCGCGGTCGTTCGCCGCCGCAGCATCGCACCGCTGCCGTCCACCACGGCCGGCGACACCGGAGCGCGGTCGTGACCGAGCGCGGCGGGTCCGGGCCAGCGGGAGTGCCGATGCCCCGACGATCTCGTCGGATCGCCGGCCGCCCCGTGATGATCACCGGCGCGGCCTCCGGCATCGGTCGCAGCCTGGCCCGGCGGCTGTCGGGGCTGGGCTCCCCCGTGGCCATCGCCGATGTGGACGAGGCCGGGTTGAACGCGACCGCTGCGATGCTGTCTGGTCCGGTGTTCAGCCGGGTCTTGGACGTCCGGGACGCGGCCGATCAGCTGCGGTTCGCCGACGAGATGCGCGAGTGGCTCCCGGCGCCGCTGGCGGCGGTGTTCAACAACGCAGGCGTCGCCGTCACATCGACCGTCGCGGGCGCCGTTCCGGAGGACGACGATTGGCTGTTCCAGACCAATTTCTGGGGCGTCGTCCACGGGACCCGGGCGTTCCTGCCGGTCCTCATCGAGCAGGACGACGGCGTCATCGTGAACACCTCGAGCGTGTTCGGGCTCCTCGGCATGCCTTATCAGAGCGCCTACTGCGCCGCCAAGTTCGCCATCCGCGGGTTCACCGACGCCCTGCGCCAGGAACTGCGCGGCACCGGCGTACGGGCCGTGACGGTGCACCCGGGCGGCATCACCACGAACATCGCCCGCAACGCGCGCTTCCGCACCGACCCCGAGGGCCTCGGGCGGACGAAGGAACAGATGGCAGCGCAGTTCGAGGCCGTCACCATGACGTCGCCGGACAAGGCCGCAGCGATCATCCACCGCGGTGTAGAGCACGGCAAGGCCCGGATTCTGGTCGGGCCGGACGCCTACCTGTTCGACGCACTCGCCCGGATCGCGCCGACCCACTACTACGCCGTGATCTCGCGCCTGCAGGCCGGGCTGCGTGCCCGCCAGAGGGAGTCCGTGTGACAACGACGACCGAGCATCTCGATGTGCTGATCATCGGCGCCGGACTGTCCGGCATCGGTGCGGCACACCACCTCCAATCGGCCTTCCCCAGCCGGAACTACGCGATCCTCGAGGCCCGCGACGCGATCGGCGGGACGTGGGACCTGTTCCGATACCCCGGCGTGCGGTCCGACTCCGACATGCACACCCTCGGCTACCGGTTCCGGCCGTGGACACAGGCCAAGGCCATCGCCGACGGGCCGGCCATCCTGCGCTACATCCGCGACACCGCCGCCGAGGCGGGCCTCGACCGGCGGGTCCGTTTCGGGCATCGGGTGATGCGCGCGGAATGGTCCACCCCGGACGCGCGCTGGACGGTCGAGGCGGTCCATGACGGCAAGACTGTCCGCCTGACCACCAACTTCCTGTACGTCTGCAGCGGCTACTACCGCTACGACGCCGGCTATACGCCGGATCTGCCCGGTATCGAGCGGTTCGGCGGCACCGTCGTCCACCCGCAGCGCTGGCCGGAGAACCTCGACTACACCGACAAGAAGGCCGTCGTGATCGGCAGCGGGGCGACGGCCGTGACGCTCGTGCCGGCCATGGCCGACCGGGCCGAACACGTGACGATGCTGCAGCGCTCGCCCACCTACATCCTGTCGCTGCCCGCCGAGGACCCGATCGCGAACCGGCTGCGGCGCGTGCTCGGGGCACGCCGTGCGTATCCGATCGTACGGTGGAAGAACATCGCGATGGGCACGCTGATCTACCAGGTCAGCCGGCGCCGTCCACACCTCATGAGGTCGTTGCTGCGCAAGGCGGCGATCCGTCAACTGCCGCCCGGCTACCACGTCGACACCCATTTCAATCCCAGCTACCAACCGTGGGACCAGCGGCTGTGCTTCGCCCCCGACGGCGATCTGTTCGCCGCGATCAGCCAGGGACGGGCGTCCGTGGTGACCGACCGCATCGCAGAGTTCACCGAGGCGGGACTGCGCCTGGAGTCCGGCGCCGAACTCGACGCGGACGTCGTCGTCACCGCCACCGGGCTGGAGCTGCTGGCACTCGGCGGCCTCCGACTCGCCGTCGACGGCCACGCGGTCGAACTTCCGGAGACCATGGCCTATCGGGGCATGATGCTCAGCGGCGTACCGAACTTCGCCTTCACGGTCGGTTACACGAACGCGTCCTGGACCCTGAAGGCCGACCTCGTCAGCGAGTACGTCATCCGGCTGCTGCGGTACCTCGACGCGCACGGCTACGACCAGTGCGTGCCGGCCAACGACGACCCGACCGTCACCCAGCGGCCACTGCTCGACTTCCAGGCCGGCTACGTGCTGCGCTCCATCGACGAGTTCCCCAAGGCCGGCTCGCGGGCCCCCTGGCATCTTGGCATGAGCTACGCGCACGACCTGCTGAGGCTTCGGCACGGCCGGATCGAGGACGGCGCCATGCGATTCTCCCGCCGACCCGTGAGCCACGAGGCCGCCAGCCAGACGGCGTAACCGACCAACGCTGCGGGAAGGTGTCCTCGTGCGACCGTTCTACGCACGCGAGCTGACGCAGTACCCCACCGGTGCCCGGCGGATGCGCTATCTGTTGATGGCCGTCATGGCCAGCCTCATCGTCAACTT
This sequence comes from Krasilnikovia cinnamomea, assembly GCF_004217545.1. Lineage (NCBI taxonomy): Bacteria > Bacillati > Actinomycetota > Actinomycetes > Micromonosporales > Micromonosporaceae > Krasilnikovia > Krasilnikovia cinnamomea. The sequence goes on along the minus strand of NZ_SHKY01000001.1, from coordinate 5,632,756 downwards.
CGAGGGCCAGATCTCGCCCGTCGTGCCGCTGCTGCTCGACGACCTGGGCATGTCGCTGAAGACCTACGGCGTGATCGTCGCGGTGGCCGTGGTCGTCGGCGGCATCTCGGCCGCGATTGGTGGCGGGCTCGCCGACCGGCACGGCCGCGTCCTGCTCCTGATGCCCGCGCTGGTGCTCGCGGCCTTGTGCACCTACGCCACCGTACTGGTGCAGACGCCGACGCAGTTTCTGGTGGTCCGTTGCCTGTTGCTGTTCGTCGAAGGCGCGGCGGTCACGACGACCGCCGGCCTGGTCCGGGACTTCTCGCCGCGGCTGGGACGCGCCACCGCGTTCGGATTCTGGACCTGGGGACCGATCGGCGCGAACTTCCTGGCCGCCGGCATCGCCGGAGTGACACTGCCCATCTTCGGGACCTGGCAGTCGCAGGTCGTCATCATGGGCACTGTCGCACTGGTGTTCTGCATCGTGATCACCTTCTTCATCGCGGACCTGTCGCCGCACCTGCGGGCGCGTGTCATCACCTCGGAGTCGGACATGGTGGCGGCGGACGGCGACGGTGCGGTCGACCTGCGCGCCGCCCGGGGGCTCATGGCGCACCGGGTCTTCTGGGCACACCTCGCGGGCATCACCCTGTGGTTGGTCTGGTACTGGACAATGCAGATCTTCGGGCCGACGCTGCTCGTGCAGACGTTCGGACTCACGGCCAGCCGCGCCGCGTCCGTCATGGCCGTCACCTGGGCAATCACCCTCCTGACACTGATCGTCGCCGGGCGGCTCTCCGATCGCCTGCAAGCGCGTAAGCCCATCATCCTGGTTGGCGCCATCGGCGGGATCGTCGGCATGGTCCTCTTCGTCACGCTGGCCGACAGCGGCCGGGCAAGCGTCGCTCAGTTGATCGGGGTCAACGCACTGCTCGGCGTCGCGATCGCGGCTACGTATGCACCCTGGATGGCGCTCTTCTCCGAGGACGTCGAGGATCTGCGGCCGGACCTGCAGGCCACGGCCTGGGGCGCGTTCGGCCTCTCGGTCCGGCTCATGATCGTGGTGGTGCTGGTCGGATCGCCGGTCGTCGCGGCCGGTGGCGCGGGATGGAGCGGGTGGCTGCTCATCGCGACGCTCTGCAACGTACTCTTCCTCCCCGCTCTGTACCTGTTCGGCGGTGGCTGGCGGCGGGTTTCACCGACCGCCCCGGAGCCGGCAGGGCGGGCCGCTCGCGGCGGTGGCACCGGCCGGTAGCCGCGCGGGGCTGTGACACCATGGCTCGTCCGGCGGGCCGGGCACGACGACGTCCTCGCCAAATCCAGCCGCGCGATCGTCGTCTCCAGCACGGCGAGGTCGGTCTGGCCCCGCACAGGGTTCGACTGAACTCCGGGGCCGCCATCGTCGGCTGATCTTCAGGTGTCGGCCAGCCGGGCCCGACAATGAATCGGAAACCTCACCATGGATGTCGAGAACGTCCGACCGGCTCCGTCCCAGGGGTACGAGGAGCCGAACGGCCGGCTCGACGACACCGCCTACAGGAGCGAAAGAGCATGGAACAGCACGAGATCACCGAGATCCTGAACCGCCCGCTCAGCCAGGAGCTGCTGGCTCGCGACCTGACCCGCTTGGCCTACGTCGCGAAGGACGGGACACCGCGCAACATCCCGATCGCGTTCACCTGGAACGGCTCGGAGATCGTCCTATGCACCACCAAGAACGCCCCGAAACTCCCCTCTCTGCGCCACAAACCCGAGGTCGCGCTGACAATCGACACCGAGGTACATCCGCCCAAGATCCTGCTCATCCGCGGGCGTGCCGAGCTGGATGTCGTCGACGGCATCCCCGAGGAGTACCTGGAGATGAACGGCAGCTACCCGATGACGCCCGAGCAACGGGTCGAGTGGGAGGCAGAGGTTCGCTCGCTCTACGACGGCATGGTCCGCATCCTCATCACCCCGACCTGGGCGAAGTTGATCGACTTCGAAAAACCACCCTCCCCACCGCGGTCGAGGAGCTGATCCGGCAACGGGCCGAACGGCAGCGCGCCTGAGAGGACGTCTGATTCACGTGGTTTGATCGGCGTCGCGTTCCCACCGGATCAGACCCGGCCCGGCCGTAACCGCCGACCAGGCCGTCGTCGCCGCGGGCGTGGGTTCTGGTCGTGTTCCATGCCAGTCGCGGTCGGTTCGTTGGCGGACCCGTCGCGCAGGCGTGGGAGTGCCACGCGTAAACCACCTCGTGAGCGTCCGCCGCGGCCACGACCCTGTCTGCCAGGGTGAGTTGAGGCCAGCGGTTCATAGCAAGTCCGCCGGACAGGGCGAGTGCAGGATCGAGAAGCGTTGACTACTGCTGTTGACATGGTCGTGGCCCAGGATGGGGTCATGAGTCGCAAGAAGGGGCCGCGTTCGGGCGGTTCGCGGGCCCGCCGGTCGTTCACGCCGGGGCAGAAGCTGGACCTGTTGACCCGCTATGAGCAGGCCGTGGAGGCCGGTGAGGGCGGGGCGTTCCTGCGGCGCGAGGGCTTGTACTCGTCGTTGATCTCGGAGTGGCGCCGGGCCCGTGACGCCGGGCTGTTGCAGGGTAAACCTGCCGGTGAGACGGTCGGGCGGCCGTCGGCGGAGCAGGCCGAGATCGCCCGGCTGCGCCGTGAGCTGGCGCAGGCGCAGGCGAAGCTGGCACGCACGGAGACGGCGTTGACGATCATGGGAAAAGCGCGCGAGCTCTTGGAGGACATCTCCAGGAGCGAGCCGGACGGTCCGGACGTGTTCGGGCTCGGCAAGCGCTGATGGACACCTATCACGAGCTGACCAGCGTGAAGATCCCGACGCGGGAGGCGAAGCGGCTGACCGGGATCGCCCGGTCCAGCGCGGACCGGGACCGGCGTCGCCCGACACCGTCACGGCCGTCCCGGCGGGCACCGGCGAACGCGCTCACCCCGGCCGAGCGTGAGCAGGTCCTGCGGTTGTTGACCAGTGCCGAGTTCGTCGACGCCGCCCCGGCGCAGATCTCCGCGGCGCTGCTGGACCAGGGCGTGTACCTGGGCTCGATCGCGACGATGTACCGGATTCTGCGTGAGCATGAACAGGTCCGTGAGCGTCGCCGGCAGGCCCGGCATCCGGCCCGGACGCGTCCCGAGCTGGTCGCCGACGCACCGGGGCAGGTCTACAGCTGGGACATCACGAAACTCGCTGGCCCGGTCAAAGGCGTCTACTTCGACGCCTACGTGATGATCGACATCTACTCCCGGTACATCGTCGGCGCACGGGTGCACGCCCGCGAATCGGGTCCGCTCGCCGAGAACATGATGCGGGAGGTGTTCGACGTCCACGGCGTCCCGCACGTGGTCCACGCCGACCGGGGCACCTCGATGACCTCGAAGTCGGTGGCTGACCTGCTCGAAGACCTTCAGGTGACCCGTTCGCACTCGCGGCCGAAGACCTCCAACGACAATCCGTATTCCGAGGCCTGGTTCAAGACGCTCAAGTACGCGCCGGTCTTCCCGGACCGGTTCGCGACGCTGGCCGATGCCCGGGCGTTCATGGCCGAGTTCGTGGCCTGGTACAACCACGCTCACCGGCACTCCGGAATCGGCCTGCACACCCCCGCCGACGTCCACCACGGCCGCCACCACCAGGTCCGCGCCGGCCGCGAGGACACCCTCGCCGCGGCCCGTACCGCCCACCCAGAACGGTTCGGCACCAGCCCACCACTGCCCAAGATCCTCGACCTGCCCGACCAAGTCTGGATCAACCAGCCCGACCAGGAAACCCAGCCCGAACTCCAAACCGCTTAACTCCCGTTGGCCTCATTCCCTTGACACGTTCCGACGATGCCGAACACGGCTGGACTCACCCATGCTGGCTGCGCCGCAGCATGAGCAGCCACCGCTGCATACCGCGACCGACACGGCGACCCACGACCTTCTATCATCGGCACACTCAGTTTCTTCGATAGGAGCCCGATGATCAGGAAGTTCCCACGCGCCGTCGTGTCGGTGGTTGTCGCCGCGATCGTTTCAGCGGGAATCCTCACAGCCAGCGAGCCAGCGGGCGCACACCACGGCCGCGACATTGACAGCCTGTGGCTCCAGACGATGGGCCGCCCTCGCCACTGCCTCGACGCACCGCCTGGCACCATGGGTCGTGACGGCGGCGCGGTCAAGCTCCACTACTGTCACGATGCAGGTGCCGTCGATCAGGCCAACCAGCGCTGGTACATGGAGTGGGACGCCGCCGCCACCGGCTACCGAATCAAGCTTGAACCAACCGGCAAATGCCTCGAGGCGACCAAGGCCGACGGCCGTCTCCAACTCTGGGCGTGCAACGGCGCGGACCATCAACTCTGGAAACTGATACCGCTGACCGACGAACCCTCGCGCATTGGTGGCTCGCACGTCCCCGCGGAGTTCAGGCACCCGTACTGGGTGTGGAACAAATACCACACAGACAAGGCGAACGAAACCAGGTTCCTCGCCGCCACATCAAAGAGCACTGTGGGGCTCCAGGGCTTCCGATCGGGCGACAAGGACCATCACTGGGACAGCTACGAGCTGCAGTGCATGTACGCATACAAGAAGCATTACGACGGCCTTCGCAACGCCTGCCGCTAAGAGCTCCTAACTCAATCGGGTGTATCGGTATGACCTGATCTTCGGTGTGGTCGTTGTCGGTGACATGAGGAAGCGCGACCCGCAACCGTGGCTGGTCGACGACGACCTCTGGACTCGGGTCGAGCCGCTGATTCCGAAGCAGCGGCCGCGGTCGGGTCCTGGTCGTCGACCGGTCGATGACCGCAAGGTGTTGTGCGGCATCCTGTTCGTCCTCTACACCGGCATCCGTTGGGAATGGCTACCCCGCGAGCTCGGCTTCGGCTGCGGCATGACCTGCTGGCGACGGCTGCGTGACTGGAACAACGCCGGCGTCTGGCAACGGCTGCACGAGGTCCTGCTGGCCGAGCTGCGTGCCGCGGGCAAGCTCGACCTGTCGAGGGCCGTGGTCGACGCCAGCCATATCCGAGCGCTCAAGGGCGGCCCAAAACCGGCCGGAGTCCGGTAGACCGCGGCCGGCCGGGCTCCAAACACCACCTCATCACCGACGCCGGCGGTGTTCCCCTCGCGGTGCTGCTCACCGGCGGCAACCGCAACGACGTCACCCAGCTCATCGCACTACTTGAAGCCGTTCCGCCGATCCGCGGCAAACGCGGACGGCCCCGCCAGCGGGCCCCGAAGGTCTACGCCGACCGGGGCTACGACCATGACAAGTACCGTGCCCAGGTCCGCGAGCTCGGCGTCACTCCGGTCATCGCCCGCCGTGGCACCGCGCATGGTTCCGGGCTGGGAAAGTTCCGGTGGGTCGTCGAGCAGACCTTCGCGCTGCTGCACTGGTTCCGTCGTCTACGCATCCGCTGGGAGATCCGCGACGACATCCACGAAGCCCTACTCAAACTCGGCTGCGCCCTCATCTGCTGGCGCCGCCTCCGAACCACAAAGAGTTAGGAGTTCTTAGCGGATTCCGGTCCGATGCTCCTCACCAGTCGGCTACTGTCGGCCGGTGCTTCTTGCTCATGACGTGGCCGGGACGGGTCCGGCGGTGGTCCTGCTGCACTCCTCGGTCTGCGATCGGCGGATGTGGGACCCGCAGTGGCAGATCCTGCTGGACACCGGATACCGCGTGGTGCGCTGCGACTTCCGGGGGCATGGCGAGTCGCCGGCCCCGACCGAAGCGTTCAACGCGGCCGACGACGTCCGGGATCTGCTCGATGCGCTGCAGGTGTCCGACGCCATCCTGATCGGCTCCTCCTACGGTGGCCGGGTCGCCCAGGAAATCGCCGCAAGGTGGCCCAGGCGGGTCACGGCACTGGTGCTGCTCTGCGCGGCGACGCGGCTGCACCCGCCCACCGAGGCGATCCTGAAGTTCGGTGCCCGCGAGCAGGAACTGCTGGACGCCGGTGACGTCGAGGCCGCGGTGGCGCTGAACGTCGCCACGTTCCTCGGACCGGCCGCGTCGGCGGACGTGTTCGTCCTTGCCGCGGCCGTAGGTGTGGCAAAAGGAACGCTGCGGCTGCAGTTGCCGTCCGGGCGCAGCCACGGCGAGACATCCACCGCGAGGACCAGGCGGCCGTCCGCCGCCCGCGGCAACGGCACCCCGGCCAGGCGTCGGCGCAGCGATTCGACGTCGATACGCCCCGCGTTGAGCGCGTCAGGTGCAGTGCGGCGGCGACGACGTCGCCGATCCGGCGTGGGCTGATCGTGGTGTGGCGTAGTGTTTTCCAGCGTCCGATCAGGATGGCGAAGCCGCGTTCGCCTTGCCAGCGCAGGCCGCGTAGCAGCCGGTTGTGGGCGCGGTTGTCGGGTGCGAGTGGTTTCCCGTCGGCGGGTTGCTTGATCGGCGTTTTGATGCCGTGACCTGCGCTTTCGTAGCCGGAGTCGGCCAGTGTGGGCAGGTCGAGTTCGGCGGCGGACCAGTTCAGCGCTGCGGTCACACCGAGTTCGCGGGCGCAGCTGGTGTCGTGCAGATGCCCTGGCATTGCCTGTGAGGTCCAGATCGGTAGCCCGTCCGGACGCATGATCGCTTGGATGTTCGCGCCGAAGTCGCGGTGCTTTCCGGAATACCAGGCGTCGATCGTTGCGCCTTTGACCGACAGGGTGGTCTCGGTGAGCCGGTCGCAGTCGAACAGCTTGCCGTCGAGGATCACGTATGACCAGCCGTCGGCGGCAGCCCGGCGCAGGGCGGTGTGCAGATCGATCGCCTGCGCGGCGAGGACCGCGACGCCTTCGTCGCGGTAGCGGTATGCGGTCGCCCGCGAGACCCCGAAGCCGGCGCCCAGCAGGGTCAGGTCCTCCTGCTTACGGAACCAGACGAGCACGAACAATGCCTGGTAGAAGCAGGTCAGCGCGCGAGTCTTCTTCCGGGTGCCAAGCGCGCGGCGCTCGGCGTGCAGCAACCGGGCCACGTGCTGCACCAGTTCCCTCGGAACGTCGACCATGGCACGATAAGCCAGCACGTGGAGCCCTCTCGAAGACGTGGATCTGTCGCAAGACCTGTCTATCGATGGCTCCACGTCTATTTCCAGGAACGTCCGATACTACCTATTCACCCGTGTCATCCAGAATTAGTAGCTCTTCCTTGCTGAGATCAGTTCACTCACTGATGAAGAAAGAGGTCAGATGGGCGGGCCGACCAGGGCGCTACCGGTTCGTTGCAGCGTCCACATCGCCGGCGCGGTCAGAGGCCCCTCAACCGTGTCATAGGTGAATGACAGTTTCGCGTTCGCGCGGTCGAGGATGTCCAGCATCTCGAGGTGGTTGGTGGCCCGTCCCCGGATGACGTCGATCCACGTCGTCATCACTCCGCGGTTCAGTTCCGCCGGTGGGTGCAGGTAAACCTCGTATGACTGGACGCCGTCGACCTGCTTGGCGTCCTGCACGCCGCTGACCTCGGTCAGCCGGCACGCCGCTAGCGGCGGCAGGTTGTGGTATTGAAAGAACGTTCCCTGTGGATTTAATGCCAACCCATGGACGGGATGGCCCATTGCGATCGCGGCGGCCGCCGCGATCAGATCCACCCCGCACGCGCGCAGTGCCAGCTCGTTGATCTGACCGCCGATGCGGCCGTTCACCTCGATCAGTCGTGGGCCTTCAGAGGTCAGTTTCACCTCGGTATGGGTGATGCCGGTGCGGATATCGAGGGCGAGCAATGCACGCCGGGTCAGGGCGATGATCTCGTCGTGTTCGGCGGACGAGACCGGTGCGGGCCAGAAGTGGCCCTGTTCCCGGAACGGGGGCAAAATGGGGAATTTCCCGGTGATGGCGAGATGAGTGATCTCGCCCTCGACGACGTAACTCTCCACTGAGACGTAGTCGCCGAACGGTAACCGGGATTGACCTTCGATAAACTCCTCGGCGACAAGCTCGCCGCCGTACTCCGCGGCCAGGCGGCTGAGCAGCATCGCGCCGGAGGCCTCGTCGCGTACCAGGTGCGTGTACTGGCTTCCCTCACCGAGCCGTGGCTTGACCACTACGGGAAGTCCGACATCGCGCACAACATTCGACCATTGCGTGGTATCGCGTAGGTGGGCGCTCTTGGTCTCCTGAACGCCGGCGGCCGCCAGCCGCCGCCGCTGGGCGTACTTGTCGCGCAGCAGCATCGCCGTCTCCGGCGAATGGAACAGCAGATTCAGCGCGTCCGCGATCTCGGCGGTGGGAACGAGCATTCTTTCTGCGTACGTGATGATGCCGTCGGGCTCCCACTGCCGCAGTAGCGCGATCAGCTGATCGCGCGGCTGTTGCAGCGGCGTCGTTTCGGCGATGCCTTCGAGGAAGGGCGCGGCCGTCAGGGTGTACGGTGAGTCGCCGAGCACGATGATGAGGTCAGCCCATTCCGTGAGGCTCAGCAGGATTTCGGACGGGGTGACCGCTCCTTCCTCGAACATGACGATGAGACGGGGACGACGACCATCCTGCATGCGATGACCCTTCTCTCAGAAGAATTCCGGATCGCGTCAGACCCGCCACACCGACTGCACCGTCTTTGTGATCGATCGCCGGTCGACCTTGCCGTTGCTGGTGCGTGGAAGGCTTTCCAGCCGCACGAAGCCGACCGGCACCATGTAGGCGGGCAGGTGTTGGTGGGTGTACTGCATGAGCTCGTTCACTGCGACGGGATCGCCGGTGTACGCTGCCAGCAGCTCGGGCTCCGACCCATCGTGCGGTGTGACAACGATCGCCTCATTTATGGAGGGGTGCCGATTAAGGACCGCCTCGATGTCGCCCGGCTCGATCCGGAATCCCCTGTTTTTGATCTGGTGGTCCACACGACCCACATGGACGATCCCGGCCGGTTCGACCCTCACCACATCGCCGGTTCGGTAGTAGTGGTCGTCGGTCAACGGCCCACTATGACCGCGGGTGTCCGCCAACGCCGGTTCGAAGAACCGGTGCTGGTTCTCGACCGGATCCAGATAGCCGGCGAACCGCTGCGGACCGCGTACGCATAGCTCACCGACGTCTCCCTCGTCGCCGCGCTCATCGACGATCAGCGCCTCCAGCCACGGCAGGACCGGCCCGATCGGGACCGTGTCGTTGTGCGTGCGCGGCCACTCATCGCGATTGGCCGGAAGCCGGTAGGCGGTGCACGAGATGGTCAGTTCGGTTGGACCGTACAAATTGTCGATCGACGATCCGGGGGCGGCCGCCGCCCAGGCTCCTGCTTGCCGGTAGGTGAGCCGTTCACCGCAGAAGATGCTCCAGCGCAGCGACGGCAGGGACGCCGGACGGAGGCTGCCGTCTTCGCCGGCCAGCGAGACGACTGACGGTACGGAGAACCAGTGTGTCAGTCGCTTCTCGCGGATGTAGTCGGCAGGCGACAACAGGTCGATGCGGTCTGCAACGACGACGGTCGCACCCGCGCCCCAGCCGACGAACATGTCGAACACCGACAGGTCGAAGGTCAGGTCGAACACCTGGGACAGTCGACAACCGGGACCGACTTGGAACCGGCGGATGTGGAAATCGAGATAGCGGTTCAGATTCCGGTGCTCGATCGGGACCCCTTTCGGAGTGCCGGTCGAGCCGGAGGTGAACAGGATGTAGGCGACGTCGTCCTCGCTACTGTGATAAGCGGGGAGGACGCCGCGATCCGCTGATCCGCGCTCGAGCTCATCCATCGATACGGCAACAGCGGTGATGCCGTGCGGGATCTGTGAGAATGCGATCCCGTCGGTGTCCACCACCAGGAGATCCACTTCAGCTGCGGCGAAGATCGCTGCGTTGCGCTGCGACGGGAAATCGGGATTGACCGGTACGACCGTTGCGCCCAATCGCTGCACGGCCAGATACGCCACGTAGCCGATGGCGCCCCGGTCGCTGGGAACGGCGATCCGCCGGTACGGTCCGCCGGGTCGGCTCGCGATGAGCGCGGCCAGTTCCTCGACGACATCGTGCAGGTGCCGGTATGACAGTGCACGGCCCCTGACCTCGATGGCGGTCGCTTCCGGGTAGGCCTCGACGCTGGCTGCGAACCATGCGTAGAGCGATTGCGGGGTCATGGGTGTGAGGTCCTTTCTACGATACCGGGGGCAAACTTCGCCGCCGACAACATGCGCACACCCTTGCTGAAAGTCACGATGATCGATGCAATCACGAAGATGAACGTGAACGCGGCGAACGCCACGGCGTGATTCCAAGTCTCCAGCAGAAGTCCCGCCAACAAGGGCGCGAAGGGGTTGAGCCCGGAGATCAGCAGGCCCATGGCGGCGACGACGCGGCCGTGCAGATGGTCTGGCGTCACCGCCGTTTGGTGCCCGAACAGGATGGAGGTGGTCGGCGGCGCGAAAAGTACGAGGATCGGCAGCGGTACCACCATCCAGTAACCGGCGGGCAGCACGATGCAGAGCGCCACCATAGATGCGCTCGTCCAGGAGAGAATCACCACGAGCCGCCGGGGCGGGAGCTTGCGCTGCAGCATCGGCGCGAGGACCGCTCCGAGGATGCCGCCGGACGCTACGACGGCCAGGCATACACCTACGCCGTAGGACGGCACACCGGCCTCGTTCAGCACCACCACGACGACGAACATGGTGCCGGTGAAAGCCATGTTGAGCAGGGGCCCGATGGCGGCCAGGGCACGTAGGAACGGCTGGTGGAACAGGAACTGGGCACCGATGAGGAAGGAGGCCCATACCCCCTCGCCGTCCTGCTCGCGAGGGCTCTGCAGTGGCTTGCGGATGGCCAGGACGGACAGGAATGAGAGGGAGTAAGCGAACGCATTGAAAATGAACGGCGCCACCCGGGCGATGTTCAGAAGCACGCCGCCCAGTGCGGGGCCGAGAAGTTCGGCGGTAAAGGTGCGGGCCTCGTTGCGGGCGGCCGCAGTCTGGATCTGCTCCATCGGCACGATGTGGCGCAGTGCCGTCCGTTCCGCGGAGACGAAGAGCGCGGCGCCGCCCGCATCCACCGCCGCGACCAACATGATCAGCCAAAGCGTGGCGCTGCCGGTGGCGATCGTTACGATGGCGACGACCATCGCGAGGATGCGGGCGGTCTCGCACCAGAGCATCACCGACCGGCGTTGGAGACGGTCGAGCAACACCCCTGCTGGTAGCCGGGCGACGACCTCAGAGAGGGCGCAGACGGCGGCTACGGCACTGGCCGCGGCGACGGATTCGAAGAGCGCGAGGATGAGCAGTGGATAGACGAGGAAGCTGACGCGCGACCCGGTTGCGGACAATGCTTGGCTCAACCACAGCCGCTTGAAGTCGCGGTTACGGCCGAGCGGGACTTGCTCCGCCTCCTCGGCGGCGGGATCTGACAATGTCGAGCGGCCCTTCCTCTTCAAGGCATGACAGCGAGCTGCATGCCGATACGAGCGCAGTTTCGTGAATGGAGATTTCAGCCTGTCATCGCCACTGGAAGGTGAGGGGCAGGCTGCTGTACCCCTGGACCTGAAGGACGCTCATCCATTGCGGAACTCCCGCGATCTCGAGCCCTTCCAGCTTCGCAGTCAGCGCAGTCAGCAGTACGCCGAGTTCGACACGGGCCAGCGCCGCCCCGAGGCAGTGGTGCGGACCGTGCCCGAAGGTCAGATGGCGGTTGGGGTGCCGGTCCGCGCGAACGACATCCGGTGCGGTGAACATCCGGGGGTCCCGGTTCGCGGCGGGCAGCCAGGCGACGACGGGCGTCCCCTCGGCGATCTTCTGCCCTGCGACGGTGACGTCGCGCGTGGCCACGCGCAGGACGTGCATCGCCGGCGACGTCCACCGCAGGATCTCCTCGACGGCCTGTTCGATCCGGAACTGCCCGGCACGCAGGCGCGGCAGCAGGTCGCCCGCGGTGGCGAGGGCGTGGAAGGCGCCGGTCACGGCGTGTCGGGTGGTCTCGTTGCCGCCGATCAGGACGTTGTCGCAGTTCATCAGGATCGCCCGATCATCCATCGTCCCTTCGTCGATCATGGCAGCAACGAGGTCGCTACGCTGGTGGCGCCGATGGTCCGCGATGATGTCGACGAAATAGCTGAGGATCTCGGCGTGCGCTTCGGACGGTGACATGTCCGCCATCGACGGTTCTTCGCCGCCGAACGCGTGGTTGGTGAGTGTGATGACAAGTTCCCGATCCGAGTCCGGCACGCCGAGGATCTCGCACACGACAGCGGCCGGCAGTCTTGATCCCGCCTGGACGGCCGCATTCGAATCGGCGCCGGTCCGCAGCAGCACGAGCAGCTCGGCGACCTCCCGCTCGACGAAACCCTGCAGGGAGGACGCCGAGGCTCGGGAAAGGAACGGGCCGATCAACCGCCGTAGGCTCGAGTGCCGGTCGCCCTCCGCGACCACGAGCATGTGCTGCCCGGCCTTGTCGGGATGGTCCCGGTCGAAGCCGATCATCATTCCGTACTCGGACGTGAACGGCGCATTCGGCGCGAGTACCTGAGAGCATGCCGCGTGCGAGAACACCGAGTAGAAGCCAGTAGGTGATTTTCCGGGTGGACTCCATACCACCTGGTCGGCGGACACGAAGTCGCGCCACATGTCGTAGCGCCGGGCGCTGCGGTACAGCTGAGGGTCTGCCAGGTCGACGGGGAAGGGGTTTGCCACGGTCACGACACCTCCGTGACCCTGTGCATCCATGCCGGCGTCCTGCGCTGTCCACGCTGTATGCGCCGCAGTTCCCGGTGCAGTGTGGTGGTGATCGGTCCGGGACGGCCGTTGCCGACGGTCCAGTCACGGGTCCGCGAGCGTACGTCGCCGACCGGTGACACCCCTGCGGCGGTGCCGGTCGCGAACACCTCGGTGATCTCTCCGGTACCGCAGCCCACCCTCCACTCGTCCACCGAGATCCGGCGCTGCTCGGTGCGGTATCCGAGATGGTCGGCCAGGGTCAGCACCGAGTCGCGGGTGATTCCGGGAAGGATGTTCCCATCCAGCGGTGGCGTGACCAGTCGCGCGTCGGAGCCGCTGCCGTACACGAAAAAGACGTTCATGGCGCCAAGTTCCTCGATCCAGCGGCGTTCCAGGGCATCGAGCCAGACGACCTGGTCGCAGTCCTGAGCGTTCGCTTCCTCCTGAGCCGCGTAGGAGGTCGCGTAGTTGCCCGCGTATTTCACGGCGCCGGTCCCGCCGGGCACGGCACGAGCGGACCGTTCGTTGACCCAGACCCGGATGGGCCGCACGTCCGGTCCGAAGAATCCTTCGGTGACGAATGCCATCACCAGAAATCGGCAACGACGGCCCGGCCGTAGGGCCAGCGATTCGTCCGCGGCGTACAGCAGCGGTCTGAGGTACAGGCTCAGCCCCGGACCGTCGGGAAGCAGGTGCGCATCGGCCGTCACCAGGCGGGTCACGGCGGCGGTGAAGAGGTCGACCGGAAGGACGGGCAGGCAGAGGCGTCGCGCGGAGGCCTGCAGGCGGCGGCCATGGGCTTCGGGTCTGAAGAGTCCCATGCCGTCGTCGGGCAGGCGATATGCCTTCAGTCCCTCGAACACCGCCTGACCGTAGTGCAGGCCCACGGTTGCGGGGTGCCAGTCGAGCGCGTGGAGCTCGCGCAGTCCGGGGTCGTGCCACCCGCGTGCGGACGTCCACTCCAACGAGACCAGGTGCTCAGTGAACGCCTGACCGAACGCTGGCCCGGCGGGCTCCTCGAGCCGTCGATTGTCATCGATGCGCGGGTTGACGGGCATCGGCGCCAGACCTCGGAGATCCGCCACAGACACCTCCTGCGGTCGAGGGGGTGCGTCCATCATCTCCATCTCGCCCTTCGCTGTCGTCGACAAGCTCACACGGCCGGGGTGAAAAAGTAGGTGTCCCGGCGGACGAACAGACCCTCGGCGTCGATGCGGAAGAAGTCGGCGAACGCCACCTGTACGTCGCGTCCGTCTTTCAGGCTGCCGGCGAAGTGCCCGCGTACGGCCACTCGGTCGTTCTCCTCCACCACCTCGGTGAGCTCGTGGCGGCCGCTTTCGATGACACGATGCTGCCGGTAGAACTCCTCAAGCGCCGGCCGCCCGACGATGGGGGCGTACCCGGGACGGTGGTAGATCACCTCTTCCGCGAAGAGGTTGATCAACGACGACAGGTCGCCTCGGTCGACATAGTCGTAGTACTGGCGTACGGGATGCATCTCCTCAATCCTTCTGGCGGGGTGTGCGAAACCACCGTGGTTGTTTTCAGGAAGAGGCGTTCATCTGTTCCACGAGGCTGCGAGGACGCATGTCGGTCCAGTTCTCCTCGATGAACTGCAGGGCTTCCCCCCGGGTGGTCGCGTCCCGCCGCACACTCCAGCCGGACGGGACCTCAGCAAACGCCGGCCACAGCGAGTACTGGTCCTCGTCGTTGCTGAGCACGAGGTATGCGGCGTCCGGGACGTCGAACGGATTAGTCATCGATTTCGCCTTTCACGGTCCTGATCTCGGGTGCCAGCAGTCGGTCAAACGCCGGCCGAAGGGCATCGGCGATGTGTGCCAGGGCGGCGGGCCGGGGCATGCCATCGTGGGTGACATCGACGACCCGGGTCTCGACATCGCCGGCTAGAAACGGTCGCCACGCCGCCGCCGCGTCTTCGGGGTCGACTCCGTCGGCGCCGGCAACGAACAGGATCGTGTCACCGTCGAACCGCCCCTGGCGCAACCCGGCCCCGAGCCTGGCGCTGTTGCGGACAACCGACAGCACGCGCCGGATCCGATCGGCTGGCAACGCCGAGAGCGGGGCGTCCGGCTCAGCCAGGATCCTGGCCGCATGGGCCAGCGGGTCGGTGAGCTCGCAGTCCCCGTCGCACCGATGCCCGTTCAGGCGCAGCAGTGCCCGGACCGTCCATGCCTCGTCAATTTCTTCCGAGGACTTCGTCGGCTGCGGTGGGTATGCATCGAGCAGCACGAGCATGGCCACATCCTCGCCCTCCGCTTGCAGCCTGGTCGCGACGAGGTGCGCGATGTTGCCACCGAACGACCAGCCGAGCAGCGCGTAGGGGCCGTTCGGCCGGATCCGGCGCAGCGTGACGAGATAGTCGTCGATCATCTCATCCAGCGTCTGATGCGGAGCACCGCCATCCGGTTGGAGTCCGCGGGCCTGCAGCCCGTAAACCGAGACGCCGTCCGGGATGTGGGCGAGCAGTCCGGCGTACGCCCACGACAAGCCGCTTGCCGGTGGAAAGCAGAACAGCGCTAGTCCGGTGGCCCGGTCCCGGAGGGGCAGGGCCACGTCGAACCCGTCGCCTCCCTGGCCGTCCTGGAAACGCGTTGCCAGGTCGGCGGCCGTGGGGTGTGCGATCAGATCCCGCACGGTCAGGTCACCGCCCAGCCTGGCCCGAATGCGGGCCATCAGGCGTACACCTAACAGTGAGTGGCCGCCGATGCCGAAGAAGTTGTCCGACACACCGACCTCGGCACGGCCCAGAGCCTCGGCGAACAGCCCGCACAGCGTGCGCTCGAGTTCGGTGCTGGGGGACTGCCTCGCGGGCACCGGGACGTCGGCGCTGGGCTCGTCCAGTGTCGCCTGCGCAGCACCGAGCTCCAGCTCGCGGTCGGGATCCTCCAGGGCGGCTTGCAGGATGCCGTCCAGATCACCAACGAGACGCTCGATCGTCTGTCGCTCGAACAGATCCGCGCGGAACCCGAGGACGGCGTTGATGTCGTCAGGTTCCCCGTCCGGGCGAATCTGCGGCCGTAGCTCGAACGCGAGGTCGAAATCAGCCGCGGCCGGGTCCAACGGAATCTCCTGCGCCGTGTCGGCAATGAGATCCGCGTCGTAGGCGTGGTCATCGAACATGCTGAGCATCACCTGGTATAGCGGGTGCCAGGCGAGCGTCCGTACCGGATTGATCGCCTCCACCACGCGGTCGAACGGCACGTCCTGGTGAGCGAAGGCGGCAAGGTCGTCCTCGCGGACGCGGGCCAACAGAGTCCGGAACGACGGGCGGCCGGTGGTGTCCGTTCGCAGCGTCACCGTGTTGACGAAGTATCCGACGAGATCATCCAGGATCCAGTCCGGCCGCCCGGCGACGGGAGCACCGACCGTGATGTCGGTACCGGCGCCCATTCTGCTCAGCGCTGCGGCCACCGCGGTGTGCAGAACCATGAACAGGGTCGCCTGGTTCTGCCGGGCCAGCGCCAGCAACGCCGCGTGGGTGGTTGCCGGCAGGGTCCAACGGACCACCCCGGCCGCGCCGTCCACGGCCGGACGACGCGGGTGGTCGGTCGGGATCGGCGGGTGGTCGGGAATGCCGGCGAGGGACTGCCTCCAAAAGGCGAGTTGGCGACTGATCTCGCTGGTCGGGTCCTGCTCATCACCGAGCACCTGGCGCTGCCACTCGCTGAAATCGACGTAGCGGACGGGGAGTTCCGGCAGCTCGGGGCTTTCACCCGCACGCCGGGCCCGATACGCCGCACCGAGATCCCGGATCAGTGGGGCCAGTGACGCGCCGTCGGCGGCGATGTGGTGGACGACGAGCAGCAGGACGGGCGTGCCTGCCTCGACGTGGAACAACCTCGCTCGCACCGGTGGGCGCGCGGCCAAGTCGAACGGTTCCCGGGCGCAGGACTCCAGGCGACTGATCAGATCTCGTTCACTGACCCGGCACTCGATGAGCCGGAACGGGCAGTCGGCCGGTGGAAGAATGGTCTGCCAGGGCTCTCCATCGGTGTCCCGGTAGACGGTGCGCAGGGCGTCGTGGCGCGCAACCACATCCGCGAGCGCCTGATCCAGGGCCACCACATCGATGTCATCGGTGAGGCGCAAAGCCAACGGCACGTTGTAGGCCGGGCTGGCGCCCTGCAGCCGGTCGATGAACCACAGGCCGCGCTGGGCGGACGACAAGGGGATCCGGTCCGGCAGGGGGTATCTGACCAAGTTCACATGCGCGGAGGCCGACTGCCCGGCCTGGCGTTCCTGCAAGGCGGCGACGGTGGGCGCCTCGAAAAGATCGCGGATGTTGAGGTCGGTCTGCAGGGCACTTCGGATCCGGCCGATGAGCCGTATCGCGATCAGGGAATTGCCGCCCAGATCGAAGAAGTTGTCATCGATGCTCACCCGTTGCCGGTCGAGCGCTGCCGCGAACGCCTCGCACAACACGCGTTCACGCCATGTACGTGGCCGTCGGCCGGCCGGCACCGACGCCTCAGCCGCCGGTAGGGAAGCGCGATCGACCTTGCCGTTCGGGGTCAACGGGAACGCGTCCACCACCATGACCACGGCGGGTACCAGAGCGTCGGGTACCACCGCGGACAAGCGGCGGCGCAGGTCACTCCCGTCGAGGGTACGGCCCGCGTCGGGTAGCACGTAGCCGACCAGCCGACGGCGGCCGCCGGAGTCGGTGTCTGCCACGACTATCGCCTGGGCCACCCCGTCCAAGGCCCGCAGCGCCGACTCCACCTCGCCCGGCTCCACCCGGTACCCGCGAATCTTGACCTGCGCATCGGAACGTCCGACGAACTCGAGCTGACCATCCTCACGCCACCGCACCAGATCACCCGTGCGGTACATCCGCCGGCCGTCCCCGGCGAACGGATCCGCCACGAACCGTTCCGCGGTCACACCCGGCCGACCCACATAACCCCGCGCCAGCCCGGCACCCGACACATACAGCTCCCCGACAACACCCACCGGTACCAGCCGCAGAGCGGTGTCGAGGACATAGACGTTCTTGCCACTGATTGGTCTGCCAATGGGAACGGCGCGCTGCAGTTCAGCGGCGGACGTGATCGGGTGACACGTGGTGAAGACCGTCGCCTCGCACGGGCCGTAGCCGTTGAAGAGGCGCGTGTCGGGGCAGGCTGTCAGGAATCGGTGGACCGATTCGGGGGACACCACATCGCCACCGGTCCACACCTGGTCGAGCCGGGCGAGCGCGGCCGGGTCGTCCTCGGCGAGCAGATCGAACAAGCCCGCGGTGATCCACATCCGGCTGATGTCGTAGCGGGCGACGAGCGCCCGAATGACGGCGGGGTCGGTGTCACCAGGCGGCGCGACGACGACCTCGCCGCCCTGCAGGAGGGTAGCCCACAGTTCGAAGGAGAGTGCGTCCCAATTGTGCGGCGAATACAGCAGAACCCGCTGTGGTCTCTCGCCCCAGCTCGGCTCCGATGCCAACCAGAGTAGGTCCGCATGTGTGGTACCGACCGGCTTGGCCGTCCCGGTCGAGCCGGACGTGTACGCCAGGCCGACGACCTGGTCCGGGTGGCAGGGCTGCGGTGCCAGCGGCTCCCACGTAGCCAGTGCCGGGTCGTCGACGACGATCATCGGCACGGTTAGAGGTTCCGCGAAGAGCTCGTGTGCCGACAGGGCCCGATCAGTGAGGATCACTCGCGGCGCGGCGTCGGTGATCGACTCGCGCAGCCACGCGGTTGGGGAACTGCCCAGCAGAGGCACATACGATGCACCCGACCGGGCGACGGCCAGCAGCGAGACCACCAGGCCGGCCGAGCGCTGCTGGAAGACGATCACCCGGCTCTCGGGGCACACACCCGCGGCGACGAGCCGGGCCGCCAGGCTAGCCGCGGCTTTGTCCAACTCCCCGTACGACAGGGCGATATCGCCGCATCGCACCGCGATGCTGTCCGGTTGCTCGTGCGCGATGCGGCAGATCGCTTCACCCACGCCGCCGGCGATCGTCGGTGATGCCGCGCCGGTTCCGGCAGCCAGCAGTTGAGCGGCATCCCCGGGGTCGGCGATGGTGAGCTGTCCGACCGGTATGCGGGCATCGGTCGTCATCGCGAGGAGGAGATGCCGCAGCCGGTGCAGGATGCTTGCGGCCAGCGATTTCGTGACGGCATCCGAACGGTAGTCCAGACGCAGGTCGATGTGCTCCCCCGGCATGACGACCAGTGCCAGCGCATAGTCGGTCACGTCATAGCCGTCGAGGCCGCTCAGCCGGATCGTGCTGGAGTCGTCGTCCTGCTCGGTTCCGCCGCCGGGGTAGTTTTCGAACACCACGATCGTGTCGAACAGCGTGGCCAGGCCGCTGAGAGCCTGTAACTGGCCCAGGCCGACGTAGGAGAATTCCATGAGTTCGGCCTGGCGATCCTGCAGGTCGGTCAGGAATGTGTTGCCCGGCCGTGACCGATCGATCCGGGCGCGGACCGGCAGCGTGTTGATGAAGAGGCCGACCATCTCGTCGGCGCGGGGCACCTCGGGTGGACGACCGGCGACGGTGGCGCCGAACACCACGTCATCGATGCCCGTGAGATGGCTGAGCAGCAGCGCCCAGGCTCCCTGGAAGACGGTGTTGAGCGTAAGCCCGCACGACCGCGCGAAGCGGATGAGCCGGGCGCTCTCCTCGGTTGTCAGGGCGAGGTCGATTCGGTCCGCCGGCGTAGCCGCGGACGCGGCGCGTGGTCCCGCCACGAGGGTGGGACCGGTGAGGCCCGCCAACGCGGTACGCCAGGCCGCGGTGGCCGCATCGTGGTCCTGTTCGTGAAGCCAGGCAAGGAAGTCGGAGTACGGGGCGGCCGGCGGCAGCGCCGATGCCGTGCCGTTCGCCGCATAGAGGGCAAGCAGATCGCGGACCATGATCCGAGAGGACCAGCCGTCGAAGATGAGGTGATGGCTCGTGACGAGCAACCGGTGCTCCTCGTCCGCGGTCCGGACGAGGACACAGCGGACCATCACCTCGCGGCTGGTGTCGAATCGAGTGGCCCGCTCCGCCGCGCAGATCGTCGAGAAGTGCTCCTCGCGCTGCCCGGGGTCCAACGAGCGAACATCCTGGTAGTCCCAGGGAAGGCCGTCGGCCGCGGGGGCGATGACCTGCACCGGCCGCGCCAATCCAGTGTGTACGAACCGCGCGCGGAGGGCGCCGTGCCGGCGGATGAGGGCGTTCATGGCGGCGCGCAGCCGCTCCGGCTCCAGATCGCCCGTCAGCGTGCACGTGAGTTGGACGGTGTAGACGTCCCGACCGTTCTCGTCGTACAGGGCGTGGAAGAGCAGCCCTTCCTGCAGCGGCGAGAGCGGCAGCACGGCTTCCAGGCCCGGAAAGGCGTCCTCGAGTCGCTCGATGTCGTTGATGGTGACGTCCACTAGCGGGAAGTCTGATGGTGTGCAGCCTCCGACGCCGGTCTGGGAGACGTGCTTCGCGAGACCGGTGAGGGCGTCGGACCACGCGTCGGTGAACTCTCTCACCTCGTCGGCCGTCAGTACCTCGGGCAGGAAGGAGCACTCGGTCAGGATCCGGGGGCCATCCTCTCCGTCGAGCGTCACTGCCGTGACGGCGAGCGGGTGCACCACCGGAGTCGCCGGGTCGAAACTTCCACTGAGGACTTCTCCACCGCGGCTGGCGGGACTCCAGTCCGCGTTGCCGGGCGTCCCGAAGCGGCCGAGGTAGTTGAAGCCGATGGCAGCCTGCGGCCCCCGAGGCATCCGTGACCGGGCCGGACCGTCCAGATAGCGGAGGATGCCGTACCCGATGCCGTTGTCGGGAAGGCCGCGCAGCTTCTCCCTCACTGTCCTCACCGCGCGTCCTACGACCGGCTCACCGGCGCGGACCGCGGTCCAGTCGGCCGCCGCCAGGTCGAGCACCACCGGGAACACGGTGGTGAACCACCCGACCGTCCGGGAGAGGTCCACTCCGGGGAGGATGTCCTCCCGGCCGTGGCCCTCGACGTCGACCACGATCGGACCGGTTTCATCGCGGCTGCCCAGCCATTTCGCCGTCGCGAGCCCCAGCGCGGCCAGCAGGACGTCGTTGATGCGGGCGCGGAAGGTTGCCGGGGCGGTGGTCAGAATGACCCGGGAGACGTCGACCGGCAGCTCCACGGTCACCGATGCGAGGTCACGGGTACGGTCCCGCTGCGGGTCGATCGGCCGCCGGCCGATCACCGGCTGACGGTCGGGCAGCAGGGAACTCCAGTAGTCGGCCTCCTGGACCCGGCGGGGAGCACTGGCCTCCTCGACGAGCCGTTCTGACCATTGGCGCAGGGAGGTACCCACCGGCGGGAGTACCGGATCTTCGCCCCGAGCGAGGGCCTCGTAGGCGGACCGCAGGTCCGGCATAAGGATGCGCCAGGAGACCCCGTCGACGGCCATGTGATTGACGACGAGCAACAGCCGGCCCGCCTCCGGCCCGTCGGTGAACCAGACGGCCTGCAACATCACGCCGGACTCGGGTGCGAGTCGGTCGACGGCCGCCCGGGCGGCCGTCTCCTCACCGACCTGCCGCGCCCGTTCCGTCCATCCGCTGATGTCGACCCGCGCCAAGCAGCCGTCCGCGCGGACGTCGCCGGGTTCCCGGACCGTCAGGTCGAAGCCCTGCCCGTCCGATGCCGGGACCACCTGCATCCGCAGGGCATCGTGGTGGTCGAGAAGCACCTGCAGAGCACCGGTGAGAAGCGACTCCGTCGCGCCGGCGGGCACCTGCACCACCATCGACTGATGGAACCCGCGGATCTCGGTGGTTCGCTCGGCGAGCCAATGCATGATCGGGGACGGCGGCACTGACCCGAGGTTGTCGGCCAACGCTGCCGCCGGTTCGGGTTCCCGGACCGTTGCGGCAGCCGCCAGTGGCGCGACCTTGCGATGTTTGAAGATGTCCCGCGGCTTGATGACCAGCCCGGAGCGGCGGACCACGGAGATGAGGTTGATCGACACGATGCTGTCGCCGCCGAGATCGAAGAAGTCGTCGTCGATGCCGACCTCCTCGACGCCTAGGACTTCGGCGAACGCGGCGCACAGTATCTGTTCCCGCCGGGTTCGTGGCTTGCCGCCATTCGAGGCGACCACCTCCGGCGCGGGCAACGACCCGTGGTCCACCTTGCCGCTCGGCGTCAGCGGAATCCGGTCCAGCTGAACAAGATGGGCTGGTACCAGATAGTCGGGGAGCACGTTCGTCAACTGCTTGCGCAGCCATGCGACATCGAGGGGGCCGTTGGCGCGTGCGGTGACGTAGCCGACCAGCCGACGGCGGCCGCCGGAGTCGGTGTCTGCCACGACTATCGCCTGGGCCACCCCGTCCAAGGCCCGCAGCGCCGACTCCACCTCGCCCGGCTCCACCCGGTACCCGCGAATCTTGACCTGCGCATCGGAACGTCCGACGAACTCGAGCTGACCATCCTCACGCCACCGCACCAGATCACCCGTGCGGTACATCCGCCGGCCGTCCCCGGCGAACGGATCCGCCACGAACCGTTCCGCGGTCACACCCGGCCGACCCACATAACCCCGCGCCAGCCCGGCACCCGACACATACAGCTCCCCGACAACACCCACCGGTACCAGCCGCAGAGCGGTGTCCAACACGTGGGCGCTGGTGCCCGCCAGAGGGCGGCCGATCGGGGTCTCACCCGAGGTGAGGGGGTTACTCATGGTGGCGCAGACGGTGGTCTCCGTCGGCCCGTATGCGTTGATCAGCCTGCGCCCGACACTCCATTTCCGCGCGACCTCCGGCGCACAGGCCTCCCCCGCGACGACGACGGTCACCGCCGGCAGATCTTCCGGCGCCATTATGTCCAGCGCGGTGGGCGGCAAGGTCAGATGGCTGACGTTCTGCTCCTGGACGAATTCGGCGAGCATGCTGCCCGGCAGCAGCCGTCCCTTCTCCGGACAAACGAGGGTGGCGCCCGACAAGAGGGTGGTCCAGATTTCCGAGACGGATGCGTCAAAACAGAGCGACGCGAATTGCAGGACGCGGGATCCCGGCCCGATCTCGAACCGGCGGGACTGCTCACGCACCAGACCGGAAAGGCCGGCGTGGGAGACCGCCACACCCTTCGGCGTACCGGTCGAACCCGAGGTGTAGATGACGTAGGCGAGGTTCGCCACCTCCGCCTGCAGACTCACCTCGCCGCCGCTAATCTCGTCGGCGTCGGCGTCGGCGTCGGCGGTGATCGGGATGCGGGGCCCGGTGAACGCGGGCACGGCGCGCACCGATTCTCGGCCGGTCAGCAGGAGCACCGGGGCGGCGTCGGCAATGATGAACTTCAGTCGCTCAGCGGGGTATTCGGCGTCCAGGGGCAGATAGGCGCCACCACATTTCAGAATGGCCAGCATCGCCACGATCGCCTGCACCGGTTCGCTCGATACCACCCCGGCGAGCCGTTCTGGTCCTACCCCGTACCGGGCCAGTTTCCGCGCGAGCCGGTCGGCTTTCGCGTCGAGTTCCGCAAAGGTCAAGCTGGCCCCGCGAGTAGCAAGTGCAATCGCAGTGGGATCTGCCGAAACGCGCTGCGCGAACAACGCCGGTATCGTCTCGGAGGCACCGGTGGGCAGGGCAGAAACGGTAGGCGAATCGATGGTCGATCCGGGCATCAGTCCGTGTCTCCATTTGCAAATATGTAATACAAGGCAAGGGTAATTCGATGGGACTTAGCCGAACGACCCGGTCAGCACGCCATCAACTGGCCGTCGCCGACGCTTCATCACCGCATGGCGGCCGGTCTGGTCGTCCGCCTCATGAGAGAGACTGGCGGCATCTCGGTTCACGGATGCCGAACTCGTATTCAGCGACGGTCGGCTGCAGGATTCATGCGCCGTTAGCAGGCGCCGAAACGGGCAGCCCACTGCGATAGGTGGCACAGCCGACGTGATCGATCAGGCAGTAATCGCGCATCTGAATGCTCTCCCCGTGAGTAATCAGATCCCCTGAACCGTTCGATTCATTGGCATCGACCGAACGTCAGGTGGATGGCAAAATCCGACGAAACTCAATAAACGATGCGATCCGACAAATCCACCAAAGCACGTCTTTCCCAGCTCGTCAAGATCGCGAGTTGGAGCGGCCCGAACCCTCCGTTACTCTCTGCAGTGACTACAAACCGGCCTACTCCCCCAGCATCTCCGCCTTTCGGCGAGAAGTGCCTGCTGAGGTGCGATCCGTCCGGGGTGTCGCCCCGCCAAATACTCGGCACACTGGGTAACAGCAGATAAAGCGGATGATCTAACGTGTGGCACCGCTCACAACCGCCTCACGTGCCCTCCGCGACATCGCCAATACAGTGAGTAATATTGACGTCAAGTGGTCGCCATCGGGCGACGTAGCCGAGGCAAATATTTCTGGGGGACTCAATGACGGTTGCACTTATTCCGATGTCTCGGTCCGCCTTCGAAGAGCGAGTGGGCACCCTGCTGTCCCGATATTCCGGAGACCTGCAGCGTGAGCGGGGCATGACCGAATCTGACGCAGCTGCCGAGGCGCTGCGTCAGATGAAGGTGGTTCTCCCCGAAGGTTTCGACAGCGACAAGATGATCCTGCGCTCCGCATGCGTGGACAGCAACGTGGTCGGATGGGTCTGGGCCTCATTGCCCGGAGCCCCCGGTCGGCCGGAAATGGCGTGGCTGCACAACATCGAAGTAGACCCGGACTACCGGTCCAACGGTTACGGGCGGGCGATCCTCCTTGCGATCGAGGAGGAACTGAGTCAGTTGAGAGTGACGAGACTTGGACTCAACGTCTTCGGCCAGAATAAGCGAGCCATCCGATTGTACGAGAGCCTCGGATACCGGGTCATGTCGCAACAGATGGCCAAAAGGATTTAGCTGCCGGAGCGTGGACGTCATCGGCTGCCTTCCGGGTTGGGCGCCCCGGCCGACACGAAGGATCGAGCGGTCTGAGGCCGTGTCCATTCACGGGTTGGTGGCGTGAAGGGATCTGGTTACGCTGCTGCGGGTAGCCAGGGTCGGCCGGTGAGGGCGCGGGTGATGGCGTCGAGGACGGTGAGGCCGTGGTTGCGGGTGGTGGTGAGGTAGGAATTGATCAGGCACCAGCGGGTGAGGGTGTCGTGGGTTTGCCAGTAGCCGGAGACGGCTTGGTGTCGTTTGGCGGGTTTGACGCCGCGTTCGGCGGCGTTGGAGGTCCAGTCGACGTTGAGATGTCGGGTGAAGTGCCAGACCTGGTCGGCGTGGGTTTTCAGCCAGGTGGCGAGGGTGTAGCCGGGGTGGTTGCCGTCGTGCCAGTCGCGGTGCCGGTTGTGGATGATGCCGCTGTCGACGGCTGTGTCGTAGCGGTTGCGTAGGTCGGCGAGCAGGTCGGGGTCGAGGACGGTCTTGTGGTTGGCTTTCGCCTCTTGGACGGCGGTGTGGGCGTCGGTCAGCGCGGTGGTGACCTGCCCGGTCCAGTGTGATTGCAGGGTGCCGGGGCCGAGCTTGGCGACGCCGCGGCAGCGGCGGGTCACGTGTTGCACGCATTGCTGGATGCCGGCCAGGACCGCGTCGATGCCGGTCAGTAGCCGCTGGTAGGGAGCTTGGTAGGCGCCGTAGCCCGAGCCGGCCCATCCCACCTCGTCAGCTACCCGGCGGCGTGAAGCCCGGCTGGAAACGGGCCGAGGGTTCCCCGCGTTCGGCCCACCACCGTCCTCGTCGTACCTGCACGCCCGGTACACCATCCAGCATCCGTTCTGGATCGACCACGCTGGCCAGCGCCTGCACCAGGTCCGTGCGTAGCTCAGCCACGGCGTCCTCGACCGTGTCCTGCTCACGCGACCAGTCGATTTCCGCATCCCCGAGCCGCTGCACAGCCAGCTCGGCGACCGCAGCCTGGTCATCGACCACGACCTCAACACGGCAGTACACCTGCATCACGACCGGCTCGCCCATTGTCACGGCGGGCAGCATCGCACGAAGGCGCGATCTGCGGCCCACCAAATCTCAGCAGGTTCAACCTCTGTATACACACCTCCGGGCGCCGGCGCCCGGGCCCAGCTGCCCCGCGCCCAGGCGGTCTCAGCAGCCCGGAGAAGGGACGGAACCTGTCAAGTCAACTGAGACAGTTTCTTGATCTTCTTTAGCTTTGTGCTGTTGGAAGGGTGGTCACAGCCGCGACGGCGACTTGTCCGAGGTCGCTGTTGTCGGGTTTGTTGATCCATGCCCGGTGAGCGAGGCGGGGTGGCTGCGGACGGCGGCGCCCGAACCGTTCGGGGTGCGCGGCCCAGGCGGCGTCGAGGGTCCGTTGCCGCTGTTCACGGATCTGTCCGGCGGTGCCGTGATGGACCGAGGCCGGAGTATGCAGGCCGATCCCGGAGTGCCGGTGCTCGTGGTTGTAGTACGTGTAGAACGCCTCGCAGTGCTGCCGGGCGTGCTGGATCGACCCGAACCGGTCCGGGAAGCTCGGGTCGTACTTCAACGTCTTGAAGCTCGCCTCGATGTAGGGATTGTCGTTCGAGGTTTTCGGCCGGCTGTGACTACGGCCGATCTTCAGATCGGTCAGCAGCTGGGTGACGGTCTTGCTGGTCATCGCCGCGCCGCGGTCGGCATGCACGGTCAACTGATCGGGATCGACGCGTTCACGGGCGGCGGCGTCGGCGATCAGCGCTTCGGCGAGCTGCCCGTCCTCGTGCGCGGCGACCAGGTGCCCGACGACGTACCTCGACCAGATGTCGATCACCGTGTAGAGGTGGAACCAGACGCCCTTGACCGGCCCGCGCAGCTTCGTGATGTCCCAGGACCAGACCTGGTTCGCCGCGTCGGCCACGAGTTCGGGCTTGGTCCGGGCCGGATGCGTGGCCTGGCTGCGGCGTTCACCGTTTTGACCGGCGGCCCGCAGAATCCGGTACATCGTGGACTCCGAGCACCACCAGCGGCCCTCGTCGAGCTCGCGGGCCCATACCTGCGCCGGCGCCAGGTCGGCGTACTCGGGCCGGTTCAGCAACTGCAGGACCTGCTCACGTTCGGCCTGCGACAGCGCCGAGGGCGGCGGCTCACGCGGAGTCCGCGGCTTCGGCGGCGCGGGCGGGTTGCGGTGCCGGTAGAGCGTCGCGCGGGATACGCCGGTCAGTCGGCACGCCCCGGCGATGCCCCACGCCGGGGTCAGCGCCTGGAGCGCCTCGGTGAGGACGGGTTCGACATCGGCGCGGCATCCGCGCTCTCGGAGAGCAGTTCCAAGAGCGCGTGCGCTTTTCCCATGATCGCCAGCGCGGTCTCGGTCTTGGCCAGCTTGGCCTGCAAGCGGGCGTTCTCCCGCTGCAGGCGGGCAAGTTCAGCGTTTTCGGCCTTCTTCGCTGCCCGCGCGGCCGCTTGACGGCGGTCGGTCAGGCCGGCCGCGGCTCCGGCGTCTCGGGCCTTGCGCCAGTCGAGAATGTGTGACCCATACAGTCGTTCCCGGCGCAGGATCGCCCCGCGAGCCGCCGCATCCGGCGCCGACTCGTACTCGTCCAGGATCCGCGCCTTGAACTCCGCGGTGAATGTCCGCCGCTGGGGCCGGGCGTCCAGATCCGGGCTCTCATGGGGCTTCGAAGTCATGCTGGTGTGTTCTCCTCAGGGCCGTCCAGGAAGAGTATTCCCTGGTAGACGGGCTGTCTCACATCAGCGTGACAGGGAGGGGGACGGCCGCTCGGGCTCGCTCAGTGGCCTCCCGTCACGCCGGCGAAGTGTGCCAGCGCCAACAGCATGGCGACGGCCCCGGCGAAGGCGCCGCCGCCGGTGAGGATGGCGGTGGAGATGCCGGCGCCGCCGGCGTAGGCGATGAGCCCGGCGGTTTCGGCGATCAGCGCGGCGGTGAGCACCACCAGGGCGGTCCACAGCGGCCGGTTCGGGCTGGGCGTCACGCGGGTTCACCTTCGGTGGGGGCGCCACGGTGCGCCAGGTCGGACAGGGTGGCCACGAGCTGGTCGTGGCGGGTTTCGGCGCGTTCGGCGCGTTCGGTGGCGGCCCGGGCGGCTGCGGTGGCCTCGGCGAGCTGGCGGCGCAGCTCCTCCCGGTCGGCTTGGACCTTGGCGAGGGCGTGGGTGGCGTGCTCGGCGCGGTCCTCGGCCTGGGCGTGTTCGCTGGTCAGCCGGTCCCGTACCTGGTCGAGTTCGGCGGCCCGGGCGGTGGCGAGCGCTTCGGCCTGCTCGGCGCGCAGGACGGTCTGCTGGAGGTGGCTCTCGGCCCGCTGGGCGTGCTGCTGGGCGGTGTCCATGCGGGCGTGCAGTGCGTCGCGCGAGGCGCGCAGGTCCTCGATCGTGTCGCGGGCCTGCTGCAGCTGGGCATCGAGGTCGGCGGCGCGTCGCTCGGCGGCCTCGCGCCGGTGGGTCTCCTCCTGGCGGGTGGCCTCGGCGGCCTGCGCGCGAGCCAGGGCCTGGCCGTGTTCGCGCTCGACGATGGTCAGCCGGTCCAGCGCGTCCGCCACCCGGGTCTTGGCGTCCTGGCGGACCGCCACGAGTTGTCGGCGGGCCTCTTCGGCTTCCGCGCGGGCCACGGCCGCGACATCCTCAGCGGTGGCCTGAGCCTGTCGGGCTCGGGCGGCGCGGTCGTCGGCGCGCTCGGCGCGTGCGAAGGCTTCGGCCATCTCCCGCTCGGCGTCGCCGACGCGGACCAGGGCACCGTCGCGGACCTTGCCGACACCGTC
Organism: Krasilnikovia cinnamomea; assembly: GCF_004217545.1. NCBI lineage: Bacteria > Bacillati > Actinomycetota > Actinomycetes > Micromonosporales > Micromonosporaceae > Krasilnikovia > Krasilnikovia cinnamomea. Next base: position 5,604,548 of record NZ_SHKY01000001.1, on the reverse strand, counting down.
GAGCAGCAGCCGCAGCTGTTCGGCCAGCGGCGCCGCGACCGCGGTGAGCCGCTCGGCGTGCGCGGCGAACTCGTCCAGGGGCGCGTCCAGGCCGGCCGCGCGTACGCCGTCGCGTTCGGCGGCCGCCATCTGTTTGCAGGTCTTGTTGCCCGGCTGCCAGCGCCGCTCGGGGCAGTATTCCGGCGGCCGCCCCCGGCCGTCGTAGGACAGCTGGCGGCCGCACCGGCTGTATCCGCAATACCGGGCCGGTGGTGCCCCCGGCGCCTCGTCGGCGGAGTGCGAGCCCCACAACAGCGGCGGTGAGTGTCGCTTCTCGTTCGTCCTGGCGATCCGTCATCGCACTGAAGCCTCGGTCGCCATCCCCTGCGCACCGAACTCCACGGGAGGTGGCGCCCCATCGGCACACCCCGAGACCAAAGGAAGCCAGACGCCGGCACGATTCTGCCGTCAGGCCGCCGTCCGGCTGCTGCCCTTGATCAGGACGCGGCGTACGGCGTCCAGGTGCTGCAAAGCCTCGACGGTCTGCGGATCGTGCGCCTCCCCGGCGGCCACACGATCGAGCCCCTCCCGCACCAGCGCCCTGATGAGCTGGCCGGGATTCTTCAGCCCTCGCCGCGCCGTCTCCGCCGCGATCTCGTCGGTCCAGGTGCCGGGCATCCGGGCCGAGAACACCACCGTTGCCGGCTGCGGCTCCTGCTCCACCGTGAAGTCGCCGGACGCCAGCAACTCCGCGACGGGGACGTCCAGTGCCTCATTCAGTTGCTGGCGTTCCTGATTCATGCTCATCGCTAAGCCCCTCCTCCGAGCGCCCGCCGGATGTCCACCGTCTCCTGGTCAGTGAGCAACCGGGCCTTCGTCAGCAGCCACACATCGTCCGAGACCTCCAGAAACGCCATGGCCAACCATCGGCCACCCGGTGTCGACGCGTAGAGGTGCAGCCCCCAGTGCCGATGTGTCGGCGAATCCGCGGCCGACTGCCGTGCAGCGCCGCTATCACCGCGACCACGTCCGTGCCGGCCCCCGCGATCGCGTCATAGCTCTCGTCGTCGAACCGGTATTCACTCACGAACCCAGCCTATCTCGGTGTTTACGAATTGTAAACATGCCCGCTCTGTCGATGTCCCCGCCTGCTCACGCAACATCGAGCAGCGCGGCCGCTCACTCAGCAGACAACCTAGGGCCGGGCTGTTAGCCCGCCACGCGCAGCGCTCCGGCGAGCGCGTCGACGCACCCGTCGATCCGATCCAGCTGTCCCCGTCCGCGGCCGCAGGCCTCGGCTCCGCCCGCCGGCTCTCCCCGCACTCGCTGCGGCACGCCTTCGCCACCGCCGCCCGCGAAGCCGGCCCCCTCGAGGACGTGCAGGACGCCATGGCCCCCCGCACCACCCGCCGCTACGACCGGGACCGGCACAACCTCGACCGCGACCCTGCCCACGTCCTTGGCGCCCGCCGGGCATCGCGCCGCGCGGGGCCCGGCCGACTGGCAGGATGCGGTAATTGGGCTGTCCCGTATTCGGCCGAGTTCAGTCTTGGTCGTCACGCGCAGTGATCATCGAGGTGTGCCTGCAGCGTCAGGCGGGAGGTGCATTATGCGTGAGGAGGATCTGGACGGCGTCGGTCACGGTGGCTGTGGTGAAGTCGGGCCGGGGGCCCACGAACTCCTGAGGTGTCTGGGTCGATTGCAACCAGATCGTGTGTAGGCCGGCGCCGTGGCCGCCGGCGATGTCGAGTGTCAGGTCGTCGCCGACCATCCATCCACCGTGCTGCGTGGGGGCTCCGCAGCGTTGAGCGATGATCTGGAAGATCGTCGGGTCAGGCTTGCGGATTCCTACCTCGTCGGAGATGCACCAGGCGTCAACGAGCACGTCCAACCCCGTGCGGCGGATCTTTCCCTGCTGGTTGTCGGTCATGCCGTTGGTCACGATCCCGATGCGCCAGCCTGCCGAGCGCAGTTGTCGGAGCGCGTCGAGGTCCTCGGCTCTGCAGGAGACCAGTTCGGGCATGCGCTGGCGGTACTGCTGCCAGAGATTCTCAGCGGTTTGCGTGAGAGTGAATTCGTTGCGGACTGCGGTGAAGAAGGGGCCTCTGGGGCCTGGCATGTGTGCGTCGGTGGCGATCAGCCAGGTCAGGGCTTTATCGTCAAGCCCGCGTTCGGTCACGAACTCTTCAGCCCATGCGCGGAACGCTGCCTGGCGATCGATGAGTGTGTTATCCAGGTCGAACAACGCCAGTCGCTGCATGGTGGCACGGTAATTGATCGCTGTCCGTCTGCTTCGACCACGCTCATCAGCCGCTGGCTTGATCAGCTGTCGTTGGTGCGTATCGGTTCCAGGTTCCGCCGGCGGCGGCGTGGTGGCGTTGGGTGGTGGTGTGGTGGAAGCCGAGGGCCTGGGCGATGACCGGTGCCGGGGCTTGGAGGACAAGTTGGTGCAGTGCGGCCAGGAATGGTGGGGACGCCGAGGTCACGGATGAGCGGGGCGATCGTGCGGGTGGTCAACGGTTGGCCGGCGCGGCGGCCGGGAAACAGCCAGCGGGCGTTGCGGTTCGTGGCGGTGCGCATGTTGGTGCGCTGGTCACGTAGCGCCAGCAGCAGCTCGGCGACGGGTGCGGGAACCGGCGTCGGCGGGTCGCCGAGCCGGAGCAGGACGTCGGAGCCGGTGGTGTCGATGTCGTCGATGGTCAGGCGCAGGATGCGGCCGAGCGGTTGGGCGTAGAGAAGCAGCAGGATTGCGGCGACGCGGGCGCGGAGCTCGCCGGTGTCGTCGGTGATCAGCTTGCGGAGTAGTCCGATGCGCCGGTGCTGCGTGATCGGTGATCGCTGGCCGGGCCGGTGCGCGGCGACGTGCAGCCGTGGCATGTGCCCGGCGTGGGCGGCCCAGGTCAGGAACGGTTTGAGGAGCTGCCGTTGACGCGGCGGATGGGTGACGATCCAGCGGTCCAGGTCGTCCTGCCGGAGCCGGGCGAGGGTGAGTCCCTGCTCCTGGATCCCGGTGAGGAAGTCGCCGGCCCGCAGGACTTGCTGTCCGAGTTCGCCGCGGGTGCTGCGGCTCACGGGCCCGCGTTCGGCGCGGCGGCGCAGCCAGGGCAGCAGGTACCAGGTGGCGTACTGGCGCAGCAGCTGGCGCTGTTCGGTGTCGGTGATGGTGTCCATGTGCTCGAGCAACCATCTCTCGAACAGCAGGATCTGCTTGTCGAACGGGGGCAGGACACCGCACTGCATGAGCAGTTCCCGCAGGTGGGCGGCAGCTCGCCATGGTTGCAGGCGGTGGAACGCGTCGTGGCTCAGTTCGATGTCAGCTCGGCCCAGACCTCGCAGCAGATCCGCCGCCGGGGCGGGGCGACCGTGCCGGGAGGAGACCCAGGCAAGGCCCGTGAGCGGGTTGTCCATGCTGGTCAGCAGCTCGGCCAGGGGCGCCAGTTCAGGGCGGATGCGGCCGGTGCCGTCGTCGAGGAGCTCGGCGACGCGCCGGGTGAACGTGCAGCGGGTGCACCGGCGGCCGGCGTGCAGCTTGCCCTCCTGCCCGCACTCGGCGCAGGTATACGAGATGGAGAATCCGGCGCAGCTGGTGCAGATCGGAGCCCGGTCCTCGGCCCGCCGTCCGGCCAGGAGCCGGTCGTGACTGCAGCCGGGGCAGCGGCCCTGGGTCCGCAACGCCCGATCTTGGCAGGTGCGGCAGACCTGGCCGTCAGGCCACCGAACGGTGGAACTGCGTCGGCCGCAGCGGACGCAGTCGCGGACGAACCAGCGTTCGTACTGCTCAGCGGTGTAGGTCCGGCCCATCAGTCCGGTCGCACGCGGGCGCGCTTGGGGCGGACCGTGGCCAGGTCCACCGGTGCCGGGGCGTCGCCGGCTACGGCCTTGCGCGGCGCGACGTTGGCCGCCGTCGTGACGACCAGGTCGGCGGGGGTGACCTCCAGGATGTCGCATAGCGCCGCGAGGACGGGCAGCGACAGCCGCTCGGGTGTGCCGGTGACGAGGCGGTGGACCTGGGAGGCGGATAGGTCGATGCCGCGTTCGTGCAGTAGCGGGACTAGTTCGGTGGCGGTGAACACGCCGCGGGCGGCCATCATCTCCCGCAGCCGCCACCGGTAGCTGACCTGGCGTTTCATGCTCATCGGGCCCTTCGTGCCGGTCGTAGTGCCGCGTTCATGGTCGCGTCGAGAGCCTGCCGCAGCGTGCGGGTGCGGAAGTCCGACGACACGCAGGTGTAGATCGCCGTGGTGGAAGCGTGTTCGTGGCCGACCTGCTGCTGCACGAACAACGGATCCCAGCCGGCCTCGATCAGGTGGGTGACATACGAGCGGCGCAGGGAGTGGAAGTCCAGCCCGGCGTCCAGGCCGAGGGCGTCGCGGTAGGCCGACAGCCGCGCGTTGAGCTGGGCCAGCCCGACCCGCGGTGCCCGTTCCGAGGGCCACAGCGCAGGGTTGCCATCGATGGCCAGCAGCGGCCGGATCTCCTCAATCCACTCGGCGAGGATTTCTGGCACCCATGCCCAGACGGTCAGCACGCTGCGCCGTTTCGGCGGTGAGCCCTTCATCGCCTTGCCGTGGCGCACGTAGAGCACGCCGTACTCGCCGAACTCGCTGGCGTGCGGGTTGCGGCCGAAGTCGGCTACGTCGAGCATCCGGGTCTCGTTGCGCCGCAGTCCGTACCCGTAGGCGACCTTGAACAGGGTGGCGTCGCGGAACGCCGGGAGCCAGCCCTTGCGCCCGGCCGCGCGGATCCGGGTGACCTGCTCGTCGGCGTAGTCCAGCAGGGCCTGCATCTCGTCGAGTGTGAACGCGCGCTTGGCCGGGTCGCCCTCGGCCGCGGCGACGTGGACGGCGGCGTTCCACTCGTGGACCACCTGCACCGGGTGCGTGCCGAAGCGCTTCTCGCACTCGCCGACCCAGCCGTAGGACGGGTCGGTCAGGTACGCGCAGAACAGCCGGATCGCCTCCTGGTAGCCGCGCAGCGTCGAGCGGCGTACCCGGCGCACGGCCGTAGATCGGTGCACCACTCGTCGACCAGCTGCGGCGTCCACCGCCACGGCAGTGCCTGCGCGTGCTCGGCGAACGCTCGCACCGACCGCTGTCGGCTTTCCACGGTGCCGAAGGACAGGTTCCGCGCGAGTTGCTGGTTACGCCAACCGTCGAGCATCGCGGTGAAGACTTGCTCGTCCGGACGCAGCAGCCGGACACCGTCGGCCAGTTGCAGGGCCACCGAGCCCGGAGCGGCGCGTTCCACGTCCACCGACAGTGACCTCCCGCCACTCGCATCAGATGCGAGATCTTCGCATCTGATGCGACCGGCTTGTCAAACATGCAGGTCAGGATGGCGGGATTCGCATCCCTCGCTGCAAGGAGCCACCTCCAGGAGGTCTACAGTCGTCGAAACCGCTACTCGCACGACCAGCAGGGCCAACCCCGGCCGCAGGTTGCACGCAGACTGTCTTGTATTCGCATCAGATCGAATACGCGGCGGTTGTAGTTTCCAGCGAAAAAACAACGCGCCCCACCCTGCGCGGCGGCCCCGGTCCGCGCCCCGCCCAGCGCCGCCAGCGCGACAGTGATGGGTGTCAACGTCGGCGGGCGCGGGGACCCCCCGGGGAAGCGCCGGTCAGCTGGCCGGCTTGCGGCCGACGGCGCCGTACCAGGCGACTTCGGCCGGTGCCGGCCGTGGCTGTGGCTCGTCGTCCGCGCGCCAGTCGGCCACCGACACAATCCCCGGCTCCAGCAGGTGGAGACCGGAGAACCGGGCGACCTCGTCGAAGCGGCGTGGGCAGAACGGCGGGCCGCTGTCGGTGTTCACCGCGTTGAGCCGGGCCACGGTGTCCTCGTCGAGCGGGTCGAAGGTGGCGTGCGACAGCACCACGTAGCTGCCGGGGCCAGCGCGTCGACCAGCCGACGCACGATGGCGGACGAGCATCAGCGCGACCGGCCGGGTGAAGTCGAGGGTGTCACGCACGACCTGGTCGGACAGGATCCTGCCGGGCTCGATCGGGTCCTCAGCGAAGCCCGGCGCCTGGACGTCCAGCGCGAACAGCTCCCCCTCCAGCCAGTAGGTCGGCAGCCACCGCCGCCCCCGGCGCGTCCAACCCCGCAGCGGCCGGCGCTCGTCATCGCCGTGCGGATGCCGCAGCACCACCATGTAGCCCGCGGCGTGCATGTCCGCGGCTGGCGTCGGTGCGTTGCGGTATTGCCCGTTCGAGTGGTGTCTGAGCGGGCGTGTACCTCGTCACGGCATCGGGCGCCGATGGCGGCTGGCCAGGGCAGACCGGAGCCGCCCGTCCGCAGGGTCCCGGGGCGACCTGCCGGCACCGTCGGGGACGAGGTAACAGCGCCGGCGGCGGAGGCGGGTCGGCGCGCATCTCGATGGCCGCCAGTGAGAGGTACCAGTGCTTGCGCCTGTGGCCGCTCGGCCCACTACGCATCGCTGAACCGCGCGCGTGGGGCCCGGCTGCGTCAGCGTCTTCTTGAGCCGGTGAAACATCCTCACTTGAGCCTGCGTTGCGCCGCTGCACCGAACGAGTACGCCGTCAGAGCTGAATTGCGAAGAACGGCGGTATGCATGCACGGCAAGAACGTTCGTCCTGCTCCGCGCCGGGTCACGTCCACGGGCGTGGTGTAGAAGACGATCACCGTGGAGATCCAGGTCGATCCTATGCGGCGATGGCTGTGGTGTGGGTTTCGGGCGTTGCCGACGCTTCGGTTTCCAGCGGCGTGAGGCGTGCCTTGGCCAAGAGTTCCAGTCCCATGTAGCGGCGTGATTCGGTCCATTCATCGGTTTGCTCGGCCAAGACGGCGCCGACGAGGCGGATGATCGCGGCCCGGTTCGGGAAGATCCCGACGACGTCGGTGCGGCGGCGGATTTCCTTGTTCAGCCGCTCTTGCGGGTTGTTGCTCCAGATCTGGCGCCAGATCTCGCGCGGGAAGCTGGTGAACGCCAGCAGGTCCGCGCGTGCGTCGTCGAGGTGCTCGGCCGCGGCGGGGAACTTCACCTCGATCGCCTCGACCACCCGGGTGAACTGCTGACGGACGGCGTCGGCGTCGGGCTGGTCGAAGACCGTGCGAACGAGGGTGGCGACCCACGGCTGAGCGCTCTTGGGGACCTTCGACAGCAGGTTGCGCAGGTAGTGCGTGCGGCACCGCTGCCAGGCCGCGCCGGGCAGCGCGGCACCGACCGCGGACACCAGGCCGCGGTGGGCGTCGGAGATGACCAGCCGCACCCCGGACAGGCCCCGCGCCGTCAGGGATCTGAGGAAGGCCAGCCAGCCGGCGCCGTCCTCGTCGGAGCACACGTCCAGGCCCAGCACTTCCCGGCCGCCGTCGGCGTTCACGCCGACCGCGACCAGGGCGTGCACGTTCACCGTCCGCCCGGCTTCGCGGACCTTGATGACCAGGGCGTCCACCCAGACGAAGGTGTAGTGCCCGCTGTCGAGAGGCCGGTTACGGAACGCCTCGACCTGCGCGTCCAGATGCGTGGCCATCTCGCTGACCTGCGACTTCGACAGCTGCCGCACACCCAGCTGTTCGACCAGCTTCTCCACCCGTCGGGTCGAGACGCCGAGCAGGTAGCTGGTGGCGACCACCGAGACCAGCGCCTGCTCTGCCCGGCGGCGATGCGTCAGCAACCAGTCGGGAAAGTACGAGCCCGAGCGCAGCTTCGGGATCGCCAACTCCACGGTGCCGGCCCGGGTGTCCCACTCCCGCGGCCGGTACCCATTGCGGGAGTTCACCCGCGCTTGGCTGCGCTGTCCGTAGTCGGCGCCGCAGGCCGCGTCCGCCTCGGCGGACATGAGCGCGTCCGCGAACGTTTTGATCATGGCCCGGAGCAGATCCGGGCTCGTCGCCTCCAGCTGCTCGCGCAACAGCCCGGCAGGGTTCACACTCTCAGGTGCGGTCATCGCGTTGGTCTCCTTTGATCTTGACTTAGCCGTCTCAAAGGATCTCCGCGGTGACCGTCTCCTATCTCACGACACGCCCGCTACCAGGCCCGTCGTACACCACCTCCATGGACGCAACCCCGCGCCGGTCGCGGGCGTCGCTCGCGGCGGCGCTAGTGACCCTGGTCGGCGTGGCGTCGGCTGGCGTGTTCGTCCCTGCGACGCAGGCACAGGCGGAGGCGGCCGGCTCAACGAGCCGGCCGCTCAACGTCTTGCTCTTGGGCGACTCGTACTCTGCGGGCAACGGCTCGCGGGACTCCGGCGACAACCGGACGTATTTCGGTGCCGAAGGCTGCTACCGCAGCTATACGAACTGGTCCAGCCAGTACGTCAATCGGCTCAACGCTGCGGGGACCCCCGCCACGCTGCTCAACCGGGCCTGCTCCGGCGGCGTAACCCGACAGTTCTTCGATGACCGGCGGATGGAGGGAACCGGCTACTCGGTAGACGTCAGCGGGAGCTACAGCAGCAAGGACGACCCGGGGGTCGCCGCCGCTGTGAATGCGAAGACCGGATGTTCCGAACGCCGGACGCTCAGCGACGACGAGTTCTGGCGGGTGCGGGTGGATAGCATCGGCGTCGGTTCGTCCCCCGGCACTACCAGCGCCTCCGGCGAGTGCGCGCGATACGTCGCGCGTCAGGTCAACTCCGTGACCCCGCAGACCGACTTGGTGCTGTTCACCTTCGGTGGTAACGACATCGGTTTCAGCGACATTGTGATGAAGTGCTTCACCGTGGCGCTGCGTAGCGTTTCCGGCTGCCGGGAGAAGATCGACTTCGCCAGGAACAACCTCGACACGGCGATGGCCTCGGTCGACAGGGTCCTGACCACCATGACGACGAACTCCGACCCCGCGCACCGGCTGCGCGCCGACGCGAAGATCGCCTACGTCTCTTATCCGCTGCTGGAGCTCAACGACAACTTCGAGCTGTCGAAGATCTTCGGCAGTGACAAGATCGACGTGGGCCACCAGGTCCGCGAGCTCGGCCTGCTCGCCCGCGACAGGCAGAAGGCCGTTGTCGACGCGGTCAACGCCAAGCTCGGCCGCAACGCGATCACCATGGTGTCGGGCACGCCGGAACTGTTCTCCGGGCATGAGCCGGACGGCCGCTTCAACGACACGAACCCGAACCGCTGGATCTTCGAGACTCCCCGCGGCGACTACCTGCGAATCAAAGACGAGTTCTACCACATGAACCCCGCCGGCCACGCCGCGCTCGCCGCACACCTGGCCACCTACGGCACGTTCGGCGCCGGCGCCCCGACCGGCCTGCGCAACGACATCGACCTGGTGTTCGTCATCGACACCACAGGCTCCATGTCATCGACGATCAACTCCGTCAAGGCGTACGCGTCACAGATCGCCAACCAGCTCGCGACCCGGTCGAACAGCTACCGCTTCGCGCTGGTCGACTACCGTGACCAGCCCGCGTACACCGGCTCATCTGGTGACTACCCGTCCCGGCTGGTCGTGCCCTTCACCTCGGACCTCGCCCAATTGCAGACTGGTCTGAACACCCTCTACGCGAGCGGCGGGGGCGACTGGCCGGAGAGCGCACTGTCCGGCCTGGAGGAAGGTCTCAAACTCCCCTGGCGTACCAACGTGCAGAAGGTCGCCATCCTCATGACCGACGCACCGGCCCACGACCCGGAGCCGGTGTCAGGGCTCACCAGCGCCGATGTCATCAACCATGCTCTGGCCATCGACCCGGTGCAGATTTACAGCGTCGACGTCTCCGGCTACAACGCGGCCGCGAACCTGGCCCCGCTGTCCGCCGGCACGGGCGGCGCCCAGTACCGCACCGCCGACGGCATCAGCGTCCCCGATGCCATCAGCAGCGTCCTGTCCACCGCTCTCACCCGGCCGACCGCGGTGCTCGAACACCAGGTGGTGGGCAAGATCGGCCAGTCGCTGTCCCTGAGCGCCCAGGGCTCCTACGCCACCGACGGCTCCGCGCTCAGCTACGCCTGGGACTTCGACGGCGACGGCACCTACGACGCCACGACGACGACCCCGCAAACGACCCACACGTACTCCGCCGCGGTGGAGGGCCTCGTCACCCTGAAGGTCACCGACGGCGCCGGTCACAGCAGCCTGGCCACGACCAAGCTGTACATCACCCGCGACGGCGACACCATCGCCGACGGGAACGACAACTGCCCCGACGTCTTCAACCCCGACCAGGGCGACCAGGACGGCGACGGTACCGGCGACGCCTGCGACACCACCTCCGGCTATGAGGTGCCCGGCGACCCCGAGACCGTCGACAACAGCCAGCTCACCCAGGACGAGGACGGCAACAGCACCCCCGCCGCCGTAAAGGAGTTCGCCGACCTCAACTTCCACAACCGCGACACCCTGCACTCGGCCGCCGACGTCGACTACTTCGGCATCAAAGTGACCAAGACCGGCGCCGTCCAGACCGTGCTCGGCGGCCTCAGCGCCGACTACGACCTGGCCATCACCGACACCAGCGGCGACATCCTCGGTTCCAGCGAGGAAATCGGCCTACGCAGCGAGAAGATCCGGGTGACACTGAAGCCCGGCAACTACCTGCTCAAGGTCTCCGCCAAGCAGGGCCAGCGCAGCGGACCGTACGTTCTCACCTCTGTCCGCCTCGGTTGAACCGGCCCCGGAGCGCCACCCGCATAGTGGTGGCGCTCCGGGCCAGCGCCCCGCGCCCGAAAGGATCCCCTTGACCCGCCTCCGCATCCTGGCCGCCTGCGCCGCCGCCCTCCTCAGCCTGACCGGCTGCACCGACCCCACCGACGACACGTACCTACCGGCTCTGAAGCAAGACCCCATGGCAGCCTGGGCACCCGCCGGCGCGGGAACCCCCACCCGCACCTTCGAGGTCGGCTACCGCGCCGGCGGCACCTTCGAAGGAAAACGCCGCCAGGCCCAGATCCTTAGGATCTACACACTTCCGGACGACGCGGCAGTCACGGCCGCGGTGGCAGCCGGCATCACGGCCGCCCAAGCCGCCGGCTGGACCACCACCGTGACGGAAGGAATCCTCACCAAGCCCATGGCCGGCACCAACGCCCAGCTAACGATCCTCCACAGCACCACGACCCCGCGGGCAATCAGCATCAGCCTCACACTAATTCCCTGATCCGGACGCCTCGACCTCGTGGGGTTCGCCGGCGGCCAGGGAACGGCCGGCGGCCCGCCGCGGCGCGGAGCTTGCCGGTGAGGTCACGGGCACCGGCCGGGGTGTGCCGGGAGGCCTGGCGGCTCGCGGCGGCCGTCGCCGTCGCGCCCCGCGCCGTCGCCCGCGGCGGTCCCCTCCCAACTCCGCGGGTGTGGAAGTCGCCACGTCATTGTCAGCGCTCGTTCGCCATCTCGCTGTCAGCGGGGTTTGCCACGGCTGACAGCCGGGGCCTTGTCGAGGGCGGAGCGGAATCGTCGGGGTCGCAGAGCGAGCCGAGTGCGGTGGTGAGCGGGGGTGTGACGCCGATGCGGAGAAGGCAGCCGAGGGCGAAGCCGGCTATCGCATCGGTGGTCCAGTGGTAGCCGAGGTAGATCATGGAGGCGGCGCGAACCCGGCGTGCGTGGGCCAGGGAAACATCGGGTCACGGTGACGTGGGAAGACGTCGGCGACGGCGGTATCCAGCCCGGTCAGGACATGCAGTTCGAGCCCGACGGTGATGGCGACAAGCACGATCGCTGCGCCGGCTGCTCGCGCCATCCTGGTGGCGACGATGGCCGTCACGCGGTCGTGGCGTTTGGGAACGTTCGAGGACCCGGTAGACGGTGGGCCGGGAAACCTCAAACAGCTCGGCGAGTTCGGCGATGGTGTGCTCGCCAGCGGAATGCAGCTTGCGTAGGTGCGCCTGCCGGGGCGCGGACGGTTTCGGTGCCCGGCCCTTGAGTTTGCCCTTGGCCTTGGCGATCGCCATGCCTTCGCGGGTGCGCATGCGCAGCAGTCGACCTCGAACTCGGCGAACGTGGCGAGGATGTTGAAGAACATCTTTCCCATCGGGTCGGCGGGGTCGTAGACCATCGTGGCGAGCCGCAGCCGGATGTTGCGGGTGGCGAGGGTGTCGCCGATCTGCCGGGCGTCGGGCACGGATCTGGCGAGCCGGTCGAGTTTCGGTACGACGAGGGTGTCGCCGGGGCGGACGGCGGCGAGGGCCTGGTCGAGGCCGGGCCGCTCGCGGGTGGTGCCGGAGTATGCCCGGTCGAGGTAGATGCGGTCGTCGGGTACGCCGAGGTCGAGCAGGATCTTCCTAAAGGCCAGGTCAAGACAAGACTGTCGTTGTTCTTTCGCTGGAAACTACGGCGAGCCCCGCGGGGCGCGCCGGGCCCGTCGACGGGCGATGATGCGGACGCGAGCCGGTCGGTGCCCCCGAACCGCCCGGTCAGGAACCCGTCAGGGGCTGACCGCCGATGCCGTCTGGGCGGTCGCTCGACGGCTGAGGCGCCCCACTGGTCGCGCTCCTGTGTCCGCAACCCCCGGGGATGTTCGAGCTGAGGCCGCTCGCGTCGAATCAACGCTGGTGTGGTCCCAGGCCGGAACTCCAGACGGGGCGACGCCAATCGTCACCGTCCGTATTCGCATTCCAGGTGCCGAACGTGACCGGGCTGCCGCTCTACGACCTCCGCTACAGCCGAGATGGGGTTCTCTTGACTCCACCCGATCGAGCCTGAACAGGAACTATGTGCGGAATGGTGGACGTCTGCGGGCGGCGTACGACCGGATGGCGGTGCGGGGAGATCGGGACGTCTTCGTTACCTACTGTGGTGGTGCCGTGTCGTAACATGCGACGGCTTCGCAAGATTTCTGGCATAGGGGACGACTCTTGCGCGCTGTCACTGCCTGTCTCACCGCGGCCGTACTCGTGGCCGGCACCGTCTCACCCGCCGCGGCGGCCGACACCGGCCCGGTGCGCCTGGACGTCGGTCTCGCCGCGGGCGCCGACCCGGCCGCGGTGGTCGCGACCCTCGGCGACGCCGTGGTACGCACCGGCCCGGTGCCGGGCCTGGACGCCATCACCGTTGACGTGGCCGCCGACCAGGCCGAGGCCGCCCTCTCCCAGCTCGGTGCCACGCCGGGGGTGCGATACGCGGAGCGGGGAGCGGTCGTACGAGCGGACAGCGACAAAATCAGTCTCAATTTCGGACTCATGGACATCCCGCCGGCCTGGACCTGGACGATGGGCGACCCCGGCGTCACGGTCGCGGTCGTCGACACCGGCGTCAACCCGACCGACGATCTCGTCGCGGACCGGCTGGCCGCCGGTTACGACGTCGTCGACGGCGACACCGACACCGCGGACGGCAACGGGCACGGCACGATGGCCGCCAACCTCATCGCCGGCGACGGCACCAACGGCGTCGGTTATGGCGGGCTGTGCAACCGATGCCGGATCATGCCGGTGCGCGCGCTGAGCGGCCCCACGGGCACGACCGCGGACCTCGCCGCCGGCATCGCCTGGGCGGCGGATCACGGCGCCCAGGTGGTCAACGTGTCGCTCAGCACCCCGGCGCAGAGCCGCCTGCTGCGCGATGCCGTCGAGCACGCGGCGGCCAAGGGTTCTCTGGTCGTCGCCTCAGCCGGCAACGAGGCGTCGACCGCGCGACGGTATCCGGCCGCGTACGAGCACGTCCTCTCGGTCAGCCAGGCCGGGCCGACGAAGAACACCGCCGCCGACCGGTGGGTCGACGTGGAGGCCTACGGCACCTGGGATGTGCTCGGCCGCAACAACACACCGGTACCCCTCACGGGCGCTTCCGGCGCGACTGCGCTCGTGTCCGGGGTCGCGGCGCTGGCGTTCGCGATGAAGCCGGACGCGACCGCGGACGAGGTGCGCTCGGCGATCCAACGCAACGCTGAGCTGAGCCCGCTCCACCCGCCGTACGGCACTCCCATGGTCAACGCCGGCCGGGTGATCTACGACCTCGGGGGCGTCGACACCGTGGCGCCCACGGTCACGTCGACCGGCCTGACCGAGAACGCGTTCATCCCGGCCGAGGGCGTGATGACCCTGCCGCAGATGACCGACGACCATGGCATCGAACGCTACGAGGTGCTCGTCGACGGCCGCTCCCGGTTCGTCGTCCTTCGCCCCGGCGGGAAGATCCTCGTGCAACCGCCGGCGAACCACAGCGGCCCCTTCCCGGTGACCGTCCGCGCATACGACTACGCCGGACACGTCGGCGAGGCGACCACGATGGTTCACACGGACACCCTCGCGCCCACCGGCAGACTGCTGTCACCGGAACCGTTCAAGGTCGTGCACTCCACGATGGTCGACGTCACCGTCAAAAGCTCGGACACCGACCTGCAGTCCATCACCTCGCAGTACGGCGACGGCTCGCTCACCAGAATCGGCGACTCGGATCGGTGGCAGGGGAGGGTCCCGGTAACCCCGTCGGGCGAGATCCAGCTGTCGCTCACGGACAAGGTCGGCAACCGCCGGGGACTGTTCGGCAACGTGCAGATCGACAACAACCCGCCCTCCGGTGGCACCATCGCCCCGGCGTCGGGAGCCAGGGTGCGCGGCACGTTCACCAGCACGCTGACCGGCGTCACCGACCTGAGCGGCTACGTCAAGGCCGAACTGCGGGCCAACGGCGCGCTCGTGGGTACCGACACGACCGCGCCGTACGCGCTGGCGGTCAAGACCGGCTCGTTCAGCGGCAACCTCACGCTGAGCTGGAAAGTTACCGACCGCTGGGGCCTGTCCCAGACGCTGCCGGCACGCAGCGTTGTCGTGGACAACGCCGGACCGTCCGTGACCATCACCAAGGCGCCCCGGAACAAGGCGAAGGTCCACGGCACGGTGACCGTCTACGCCAAGTCGACGGACGCCAGCGGCGTCGCCCGGGTTCAGCTGCTGATCAACGGCAAGGTCGTCGCCACCGATCGCGGCGCCGCGTACGTCCTCAAGGTCGCCACCGGCACGCAGCCGCGCACCATGAAGGTGCAAGTCCGAGCGTACGACAAGCTCGGCAACGTGCGATACACGAGCCCACGCACCTGGCATCGGACGTAGCAGCGCCCGGCCGCCGCACACGACCCACCCGCCACCCGCCCGGCCGCCACCAGCGTCGGGCAAGCTGAGATCACCATTCATCCCGCCGCGGGGGGCGTTCCAACGCCGGATCGCCCGGCACCTGCGTACGGTAGCGACGAACCGGTGAGTGCCGGCGGATTCCGGTTCCACCACCCGGGCGCGTAGCGCCCAAGCAGCCTCCCGCCCGTTCCACCTCGCCAGGACTTCCCGGCGGCCGGGCGGACCTCGGCGCACCGGCGCTGGGCGTGGGCACCACGGTGCCTTCGCGCTGGCTTCCAAGGACCTGGGCGCCACCCGGCCGAGGATCATTGCCGACCACGTACGCCGAGGTGTTGCTCCGCCGGCGGCGGTGACCCCGCCTGGTCCGCCGGGTGCACTCGCCGCCGCGTTGACCGACGAAACCCCGCCCGAGCCTCGTGCTCGCCGCAGTTGCGCTGACCGGCGTGCCCCGTCGTCCGCTGCTGGTCGCCGCTCAGTGCACACCCACCACGCCTCCCCCACTCCCCGACATACACCGGGTACGGCCGTTCAACATCATCGGGACTGTGGATCTGACGGATTGTCCGCCCTGACCCGCCGGGCGTAGGCCGACGAGGAAGGTGCCGTGATGACAACGACACTGGATGATGTGACCCCTCGGAAGAGGAATCCCGAACCGTCGGCGGAGCTCGTGCGCCTGCCGAGGACTGAGCAGGCAGATTAGGGGCTGTCTCGCTGGAGTGGTCACCGGTATTCGGTGAGCGTGGTGAGGGTGACCTGTCTCGATTGGGCGACGACAGCGGGTCGGTCTGCCACGTATTGATGGGTTAGTGGCTGGTTCGTCGCTGCGTGAGGTGATCTGTGATGCCGACACCCCTGCCTTCATCCGTGACTGCGCCGTCGGGTGCCTTTGATGCGTGGTTTGTCAACGGTCAGGACGAAGTCCTGTCCTGCGGTCTTGTGACCTCCGTGTGGGCGGACAGCGGAATTCCGTGCTGGTGGCCAGGTGATCTCCTGCTGGGTTTAGGTGGTCAAGGGCTGCACCCCCTTGCCGGCGAGGGCCTGGGCCAGGCGGTGGCTGTCGCCCTTGGTGGTGATCAGGTGGGCATGGTGCAGCAGCCGGTCCACGGTCGCCGTGGCCAGGGTCTTCGGCATGATGGTGTCGAAGCCGGACGGGTGGATGTTGCTGGTGACCGCCACCGACCGGCGTTCGTAGGCGGCGTCGACGACGCGGTAGAACGCCTCGGCGGCGTCCTGCCCGGCGGGCAGCATGCCGATGTCGTCGACCACGATCAGGTCGGCCCGGCAGATCCGGGCGACGGTGCGGGCCACGGACCCGTCGGCCTTGGCTCGGCCGACCGCGGTGGTCAGTGTTTCGAGGGTGAACCAGGCCACCCGCAGGTCGTTGTCGATCGCGGTGTGGGCGAGGGCTTCGACGAAGTGGCTCTTGCCGGTGCCGGACGGGCCGGCGATGGCGAGGTTTTCCGCTCGGCCGATCCATTCCAGGGTGGACAGCGCCTGTTGAGTGGCCGCCGGGATCGACGATTCGTCCGGTCGCCAGGTGGCGAAGGTCTTGCCGGCGGGGAAGTTCGCGCTCTTGCGGCGCATCCGCCGGGTCGCGGCGTCACGGCCGATGACCTCCTCGGTGAGCAGCACGCGGAGGACTTCGGCGGGGTCCCAGCGTTGGGCCTTGGCGGTGGCGATGACCTCGGGGGCGGCGGCGCGCAGGTAGGGCAGTCGCATCCGGCGCAGCAGCGCCTCCAGCTCGGCCGGCAACGCCGGCGCCGCCGGAGCCGTGGTGGTGCGCCGGCCGCGGGGCCGCGGCGCCGGGGTGGTCACGTCCATCGTGAGGTCCGTGGTGGTGTCGGTGGTCATGCGCCGAATCCTGTCCAGGGGCCGGTGCCGGGCTGGGCCGAGTGGGCTTCGTCGGCGACCACTACGTCGGCCGGGTCGCCGGCGCAGGACAGGTGGTCCAGGATCGCGGCCAGGTCGTGCTCGGCGAACCGGCCGGCCGCGGCGGCCAGGCCCAACGCGTGGTCGACCCGGTCGGCGCCGACGATCGCGGCCAACTCCACGGCCCGGGCCATCTTGGCCCGCACCCTGGTCGCGCCGCTGGCAGCGGCCTCCACGAGCCAGTCGTGGGCACCCGCGCCGAGGGCCAGGAACGCCGCCTCCTGCCGGGTTCGGGCCCGTGGCCGCGGCGGGCGTGGCCCGTTGCCGCCGGGATGTCCCGGGTAGTGTTCGTCGGCGATCCGCGGGTGGCCCGGAGTCGACAGCCGGTGCCGGGCGATCTCGGCCACGCCGGTGCCGGTCATCGCGGCGATGGCCAACTCGTCGCCCACGACACGGCACCACACCCGCGACCCGACGTGCCCCGGCGGGGTGGAGTACCGCACCGACCCGAACCGCACCGTCTGGTCGTCGTTGACCAGCCGCTCTTCGCCCAACGCGGCGGCGTGCGGGTCGGCCGGCAGCACATGCAGCAGCTCCCGCTCGACGGCCAGCCGCTCGACCGGCGCCACCCCGGTCTCCCGATGCGGCCGGGCGTTGACGTGATCACACCACTCGTCCGCGGCAACTACCAGCTCCGTGAAGCTGGTGTACTGGCCGCGCAGATTCGCCGACGTGGGCACCAGATCCTGCTTGGCGATCTTCACGGTGGCCTCCACGCCGCCCTTGGTCTCCGGGTCGAACGGCTCACACGACTCCACCTTGCAGCCGTAGTGCCGGCCCGCCGCCACGATCACCGGGTGCCGCACCGGCACCCCGGCCACGTGCTCCACCGTCACGGTCTTCGCGTTGTCGCCGAGCAGATACGTTGGCGCGCCGCCGATGCGCCGCAGCGCGGCGTCCACACACGACACCAGGGTGCCCAACGTCTGATCCCAGGTCGGGATGACCACCCGGAACCGGGACCAGGCCAGCCACGCGCAGAACAGACTCGTGCGCCGCCCGTCGATGCGCGGCCCGTCGCCCCAGTCGAACTGCAGCCACAGCCCCGGCTCGGGCACCCACGGCCGATACGTGCGCCGCCGCCCGGCCCGCCACGCGTCCTTGGCCGCCCGCACCGCCCGCCGCGTGGTCCGCTCGGTGCCGGTGAACCCCATCGCCACCAGCCGCTCATGCACCCGATCCGCCCGAATCTTTCCCTGCGACCGGTCCACCAACTCCTCGACCTTCGGCAGGAACGCATCGATCAACTTCGGCCGCCCTACCCGCACGAACGGGTCCCCGCCGGCGTCGCGCACCGCCACATACCGCTGCACCGTCTTCGGATCACAGCCGGCCAACTGCCCCGCTGAGTACGCGCAGCGGGTCAGGTCGTACGCCTCCAAGATTTCCATGATCTCCCTGTCAGACTTGGTCACGGTCTCTCCGGTCGGTCGGGTTGCAAGGTCAGCAACCGGCACCCAACCCGACCGGAGAGATCCACTTCACGTGGCCATGACGGAGATCACCTGACCGCCCACCAGGAATTCCGGTGTCCGCGAGCCGGGACTCAACTGTCCGTCAGCAAGGATTTTCGCCTGTCCGCTCGCATGGTTGCGCAGTGGCCAGCCTGTACTGCGGGCGCGTGGTCGAGGTCGACCGCTCACCCGTGGTGGGTGGCGGTTCGCGTTCTATGGGCGGATTTCGACGGCTGAGTATCAGGATCCGGTGTCGTCGCGAGCGTGGCAGGTGGAGGCGGCGCAGCGGGTGGTGGCTGGTCGGGGCCGGCTCGTGGTGGAGTTCTTCGACCCTGGGGCGTCGCGGAGTCTGCCCTGGCATAAACGGCCGGGGGCCGCTGCTCTGCTGGCTGCGGCGGCGGAGCCGGATCGCGGATTCGATGCGGTGGTGGTGGCGGAGTTCGAGCGGGCGTTCGCCGGCGGTGGCGAGGCCGGCCGAGTGATCGAGCAGCTGCAGGCCTTCGGCGTCCAGGTGTGGCTGCCGGAGGCCGAAGGGCCGGTCGACCTCAGCAATTCTGATCATCGGGCGTTGTTGATGATGTTGGGTCATCAGTCGCAGCGGGAGGTGCTGCGGACGCGGTTCCGGGTACGAGCAGCGATGACGGCGCAGGTGCGGGAGCAGGGCCGTCATCTTGGTGGCCGACCGCCGTACGGCTACCGGCTGGTGGACGGCGGTCCGCATTCGAACGCGGTGCAGGCGAGTTGGGGCCGGCGCCAGCATCGTCTGGCCGTGGATTCGGTGGCGGCGGAGCATGTGCGGTGGATCTTCGCCCGGCGCCTCGACGGCTGGAGCACGGCCGGGATCGCCCGGGCGTTGAACGAGCGGCGGGTGCCGTCGCCGGGCACCCACGACCGGGCGCGGAACCCGCACCGTGAGGGCACGGTGTGGACGCTGCGGACGGTGGCGGCGATCCTGGCGAACCCGCGGTACACGGGTCGGCAGGTGTGGAATCGGCAGTTCACCGATCATCGGGAAGCGGTACCAGGAGATCGGCGGACCAGTCTCGGCCCGGTCCGGGTCTGGAATCCCCGTACGGACTGGGTGATCTGCCCCGAACGCACCCACCCGGCATTGGTCAGTGACGAGGACTTCACTGAGGCCCAGGAGATCACCGCCCGCGCGATACCTGAGGGCGGGCAGCAGCGCCGGTACGCACTGACCGGCCTGCTGGTCTGCGCGGTCTGCGGCCGACGGATGTCGGGGCATTGGGTGAACGGGCGGGCCGGATACCGCTGCCGTCACGGGCACACCAGCGCCCAACCGGCCTCGGAGGATGCGCCGCGCTGGGTGTACCGGTCGGAAGTCCGGCTCGTTGAGGACTTGATCGCGGCGAACGCGGAACTGGCTGGCCTGGCGGACTTAGAACTCCTAACTCTTTGTGGTTCGGAGGCGGCGCCAGCAGATGAGGGCGCAGCCGAGTTTGAGTAGGGCTTCGTGGATGTCGTCGCGGATCTCCCAGCGGATGCGTAGACGACGGAACCAGTGCAGCAGCGCGAAGGTCTGCTCGACGACCCACCGGAACTTTCCCAGCCCGGAACCATGCGCGGTGCCACGGCGGGCGATGACCGGAGTGACGCCGAGCTCGCGGACCTGGGCACGGTACTTGTCATGGTCGTAGCCCCGGTCGGCGTAGACCTTCGGGGCCCGCTGGCGGGGCCGTCCGCGTTTGCCGCGGATCGGCGGAACGGCTTCAAGTAGTGCGATGAGCTGGGTGACGTCGTTGCGGTTGCCGCCGGTGAGCAGCACCGCGAGGGGAACACCGCCGGCGTCGGTGATGAGGTGGTGTTTGGAGCCCGGCCGGCCGCGGTCTACCGGACTCCGGCCGGTTTTGGGCCGCCCTTGAGCGCTCGGATATGGCTGGCGTCGACCACGGCCCTCGACAGGTCGAGCTTGCCCGCGGCACGCAGCTCGGCCAGCAGGACCTCGTGCAGCCGTTGCCAGACGCCGGCGTTGTTCCAGTCACGCAGCCGTCGCCAGCAGGTCATGCCGCAGCCGAAGCCGAGCTCGCGGGGTAGCCATTCCCAACGGATGCCGGTGTAGAGGACGAACAGGATGCCGCACAACACCTTGCGGTCATCGACCGGTCGACGACCAGGACCCGACCGCGGCCGCTGCTTCGGAATCAGCGGCTCGACCCGAGTCCAGAGGTCGTCGTCGACCAGCCACGGTTGCGGGTCGCGCTTCCTCATGTCACCGACAACGACCACACCGAAGATCAGGTCATACCGATACACCCGATTGAGTTAGGAGCTCTTAGGGGATGTCGCGGCGTATCTGAGGGCGCGGGACATGGTGGTCGTCTGCGGCCCCGGCACTCTGGTGATCGAGTACGCCGCCGGCGAGCCCGAAGACCGTCCCCTCGGCGAGGCCGAGCAGCTGGCCGACACTGGAAGCGGAGACTCGGCGCTGACCAAGTCACCAGCGGACGGGTGGAAACCTCCGGCGCCGCGTCGACGGTGTCAGTTGAACGGAGGCCGGTGAAGCGATTGCCGTCTCGGAATAGCCGGGACTTCGAGAAAGGCCAGATAACACGAAACCCCATCCGATCTCACGGCGAGCGCAATGATCGATATGGGGTTTAACGTGTCCGAACCCGATGCCTACGCCATCCCGTTGGTCGGCACGATCGAACCCGTCATACATGGTTGATAGCAGGCGCGGTCAATTTGGATCTAAACCTTCACCTGCCACGGCACCCAATCACAGCCCCCGTTTCCTTGGAATTCGGGGCTGATCTCCGCACGACGGAAAGCCTCCGGACGCAGGGTCCCGTGGACTCACGGATGCTTCCGAGCAACGTCAGGACTTGGAGGTACCGCGCTGGCAACGGGCGTGGCAGGTGATGCGCCGGCTGAGCTATACCGCTCTGCTGCTGATCCACCGCGCGATCGAGCGTGACGAGCAGGCCATCGCGCACTGGCGGCGGTACCGTGGCCGGCGGGAGAGAATCGCCGCCCGCAGGTCCGTCTAAGTCTGCTTCGCCGACCAGTTCGGCCAGACGCTGAAGGGCATATGGCACGACGTGGGCATCTGGAGGCGTCACACCGATCGTGAAGGTAACCGCGAAGGGCACGGTGCCGATGGACGGGTTGTGCTGCTACCGATGCCGCCACACAGCCAAGTTCAGGCGACCGAGGCCCACCCCTGCCTGCTGTGATGCGCCCCGTCGGGACGCAGGCCCGCCAACCCGGAGCCCCCTCGACGGCAGCCCCCAGCGTTGCTCCTCTCCCAACGCTGGGGGCACAGCTTCCCCCTCGGCGTCGACGCCGTGTTGCTCGGCGCTGAGGGACTCGACGCCGTCGGTACCGGGATCGCGGTCGGGTTCCTCACCGGCCTGTTCGGCGTCGGCGGCGGCTTCCTCATCCCCGCCCTCGTCCTGCTCCTCGGCCTGGACATGCCCGCCGCCGTCGCCACCTCACTGGTCATCATCGTCATCAACTCGTTCGCGGGGTTCGCCGCGCACGCCAGCGACGCGGCGATCGACTACCGGATCGCCGCCGCCTTCACCGTGACCGCCATCGCCGGATCACTCGCCGCCGGTCGGATCGCCACCCGGATACCCACCCGGCGCCTGCAGCGCCTGTTCGCCTACCTCGTCTTCGCCGTCGCCGCGTTTGTCGTCATCGGCACGATCTGACACAGAGCCGGATGGCCCTTTTCGGCACCTACCCACCAGAACACACACGGGACCGAAACGGGAGGCCCGAGAGCGAGGAGCGCGGTGACAACCACCGCCCCCTGCCGGCGCGCGCCCAGACCGGGAGTGTCACGCCAGCGAAAGGAACAGCTTCTCCAACTGGGCGACGTCGATCGTCGCGTCTCGCCGCTCTCCTGGGCGGTGGCGGGGCGGCCCACCGACCATGGTGGTGGTCGGCGGGCCGCGAATCGTCCGTCCTCCGGCGGGCGCCCGATGCAGCCGTACGCCCCGAAGCCGCACAGGGGCTTCGCCGGTTAGATGATCTTGATCTTGACGGTGCCCGCCGAGCGGTTCAGCTCCAGCTCCGCGATTCCGGCGCCTGCGGTAGCACCGACACATCGGCGCCCTCTTCCTCGGCGTCGTGCCCGTCCTCGAACTCAATCTCGGTGTCGTCGGTCACCTTGGCGCTGAGCCGCGACCCAGTCGTGGTGACGACGACCAGCGCGCCGGTCCCCATCTCGAAACTCTCGACCGTGCCGAGGCGGTCGGCCTCGTCCTCATCCCGCTTGCCGTCGTGATCCCGGTCTCCGTCGCAGGCATCGTGGCCGGAGTCGTCCTCATCCTCGTTGGCCCGGCCGTCGCGGTCGCGGTCCTCGCTGCCGTCGGGCACCCCGTCGGCATCGGTGTCGCGATCGCCCACGCGGAGCCCGAGGTCGTTCTCGTCCTCGTCGGCGACGAAGTCGCGGTCGACGTCGTCGTCGTCCTTGGCGCACCGCTCGGTCGCGTCGTCCTCGTCCTCGTTGGCCACGCCGTCGTGGTCGCAGTCCTCGTCACCGTCGAGAATGTGGTCACCGTCGGTGTCCGCCTTGTCGACGCGGGTTCGGGTGTTGCGCTCGTCGCCGTCGTCCTGGCCGTCGTTGTCGGTGTCCTCGTCGCGCGGATTCCCGCCGAGCCGGTACTCGAGAACGTTCGGCAGCCGGTCACCGTCGAGATCCTTGCGGGCGTCCGCCTTACTGCGGGGGTTGAGCTTGTGCTTGATCTCCCACGAGTTGGGCATGCCGTCGTGGTCGGAGTCCTTCGGCGCGGCTTGAGCCGGCATGGCGAACGCTGACGAGGCGGCGACCGCCAGCAGCGAGGTGGCGGTGATTCGCAGAATACGCATGGACCGTCTCAGGTGTCGAGACGGCCGCGGCGCGGGGACTCCCGGGCACGGCCGAACACGCCGAACGGTCGGATCCCGTGGTTGCGGCGGCGGTCCTCCGACGGTTGCGAGCCGGTTGCGGGCGTCGCCGGGTCGGCGGCTGGTCTCCAGATCTCCAGATCGGTGCTCCCCGGGCAGGTGGCCCTCTGCCGGCCGGGTGGATGGGGATCGGCCGGTTCAGTGATGAACTCGGAACTGGATCCGTTGCTCCAGGTAGTCGACGTCGTACAACACGATGTACCGGGTGCCGTTGGGGACGTCGCGAGCCAGTACCGTGCGGCGCGGCCCGCATGCCGTTACCGGGTCGGTGTAGGTCAGGCTGCCGTTAACCAGCGGATAGAACCCGACGAGGAAGGTCTGGCAACGGTCCGACGGACTGGCTGGGTCCTTGACGTGCGACACGCTGATCGTCCGGCAAGGGGAGTCGGGCACGGTGAGGATCTCGGTGGCGACTCGTCCGGCCTGGTAGAAGCCGACATCCGGCCGCACCGACACGCAGCCGCGATGCCCCTGGCCGTGACCGGTCGCCGAGGCGGCCGTGGGTGCAGGCGCGGTGGAGAGGGCCGCCGCGAGGATGGGGAGAGCATAGGTCAGACGTCTCATGTGGGAACTCCAATCTCACGCACAGACCCGACCCCAGATCGCATTCTATCGATGAGACGTTCGGAGGAGGCGTCGAGTTCGCTTGTTGGCACGAGCAACCCATTGTCGGCCCGCAGGGCGACCCAGCGGCACCGCGGTGAGGGCCCGCCCACGAAGCGCGTCCACGTGGACGCGCTTCGCGCTGCTCCGGTCCGCGCAAGAATGGCGCGCCGCGGAGCGTGCCGACGGACCGGTGAGCTGGCGTGCCGGACACCTCGACAAGGGCCGAGCCCTTCGACCCCCGGTCGCTCGGGACCATGTTCCCTTCCCGCCGGCCAGTCTCTGCGATGTGCTGAAGGTGGAGCTTCGGGCATCCATCACCGCGGGCCGCCGCGGTCCGCCCGGGCCGGGGAGTCACGATGGCCGGAACGAAGACCAACCCCCACCGTCTGGGAGCGGTACGGACATTCAACAAGTGGATCCTCAACCCGATCATGCGGCTGGCGGCCGGACGCCGCTACTGGTACGCCGCCGCCCTGCACCACGTGGGACGCCGCTCCGGACGTTCGTACACGACCCCGGTCGTGGCGGAGCCGGTGGGTGACGAGTTCGTGATCCCCCTGCCGTACGGCGCAAACGTGGACTGGCTGCGCAACATCCGCGCGTCCGGCCGGGCGACGATCGACGTGTACGGCCGCCGGTACGCGATCGACGACCCGCGGGTGGTCGATGCCGCTGACGCGTTGCCCATGGTCCGCCAGAGCCGGCGCGAGGTGTGGCACCGCCTGGGCATCGACCGGTATTTGCGCGTCCACGCCGCCCCGATGTCATAGCGACGTCGCGAAGGGCGCAAGACATGACGAGATACGAGATCACGGCCCGGACGCGGCAGCGGCAGACCACCGCCGTCGCGCGCGCCACGCTGACGGTTGCCGAAATCGGGCCTTGGCTGAGCCGCACGTACGGCCAGGCGGCGGCCTGCGCACAGGCGCAGGGCGCGGCGATCACCGGGCCGCCGTTTGCCCGCTACCACAGGCTCGGCCCGGACCGCTTCTCCATCGAAGCCGGATTTCCAGTGTTGCCACCGGTGGTGGCCGAGGGAGGGATCCAGCCGTCCGCGCTGCCGGGCGGGAGCATCGCCACCACGGTGCACCTCGGGCCGTATGAGCAGATGACGCCGGCCTACGAAGCGCTGACCCGCTGGATCAAGGAACACGGCGGGCGACCCGCCGGAGACCCTTGGGAGGTCTACCACTCCGATCCGGCGACCCAGCCGGACCCCGCCACCTGGCGCACCGAAATCGTCCAGCCGTACATGGCGGGATAGCCGGCATCGTCGCATCGACCGGTCCCGGTTACCGCGGCACCATCACTCTCGACCCGCACCCGGCACCGGCATCCGCCTGAACGCCGACCCCAGCACACCCTGGACTGCCGGCTGGCACACCACCAACCGCAGCAGGACCGTGCAACGTCACGCACGCCCCGGCGTCCCCGTCTGAACAGAGCAAACTCAGCGCGTTCACCCCTGGTCAGCCATATCGGTCGGCCTTTCCGACGCCGCGGTAGTTAACCGTTCCGGCCACGACATCGAAAACTTCGAATCGATATTCTTCGATGGCAACCGGGCACTCGTTCTCTGTGTTCTGAAGGAGGATTCATGGCAGGAATGGTGAACGGCCTCGTCCCGCGTCGCATGGTGTTCGCGGCCGGCGCCGTGCTCACGCTCGTCCTGGCACAGGCGACCACCGCATCGGCGGCACCGGCCACACAGACCGCCACCTGCAACGGCCTGACCGCCACCATCGTCGCCACCACCGGCGACGACACCATCTACGGCACCGACCAGGCGGACGTGATCGTCGCCGACAGCGGCGACGACACCGTACTCAGCCTCGGCGGCAACGACACCGTCTGCCTCGGCGACGGAATGGACCGCTTCTACGGCGGCCCCGGCAACGACTGGGCCGACGGCGGCGAGGACCGCGACGCCATGCTGGGCGAAGACGGCAACAACACCCTCTACGGCGGCAACGGCGCCGACCTCATCCGCACCCTCGGCGGCACAGACCTCATCTACGGCGGCGAGGAACGCGACGAGATCAACGCCGGCGACGGACCCGACCAGGTGTACGGCGGCGCCGGCGACGACCTCGTCATCGGCGGTAGCGGCGACGACCGCCTCTACGGCGAGGGCGGCAACGACGAGGTCTCCGGCCACGCCGGCAACGATTACCTCAACGGTGGTGGCGGTGACGACACACTGCTGCCCTCGGACTCCGCCACACCCAACAACGACGTCGGCGACGGCAGTTCGGGCAGCCGCGACTTCTGTGAAGGCACCATCCGGGTCTTGGTCAACTGCGAGCTCGTCTTCTGAAGGGTCCGGGGGACGCAGCCTTTTGATCTCTCGATTGTGTCGCTCAGGCGGGGGTAGTGAGGCTACCGCTTGTCAGACCGGCCGGGTGAGGGTGGTACCACCCCGCCCGGCCGCGACCGGATGTGTGCCGACGACACAGCACCACGACATGTTCCGTCGCATGGGCCGAAAGCTCCAAAAGGGAGGGACGTTTGCCCCATACCGGCGTCCCGGCTGGTCGTGCGAACCGAGACCGACTAGCGTGAGAGTGAGAGTAGCCATTCGAGGCCGCCGCGGCGAGCCTGACGTGACCGGTTGGACATACGCAGGCCCTGCGGCCTCTGCCCCGACAACTGACGCCAGCACAGATACACAATCCCTTTCGAGGGAGGTGCGCCATGAGTCCGATCAGGGCCAGGTTCGTCGGTGCGCCATGGTTGGCAACATCGGTCACGGTGCTGCTCGCGGCCCCTTCCCCGGGCGCCGCGGTGACCGGTGCCGACCGGGTGCCAGAGGTTGCCGGCCGCGCGGTGTGTGACACGGCACTGGGGGAATGGTTCATCACATGGTCGGTCACCAACCCCCATTCGATGGCCGGCACGTTGGGGAACATCCGGGTTGCTCCGGTCGGCCACCCCCTTGTCGGAATGCCGAACCGGGTCCTGCCCGGACAGACGGCGACCGGGGGGCAGCAGGCGCCACCGGACGGCTACACGGCCAGCATCACCTTCGATGTCAACTGGGATGACGGCGCGGTCACCTATGACGTGTACTGGCCGATCTACATCAGGATCGGCTGCCCTGCCAGCTGATCGTCATCCGACCGCGCGGTCCGCTCCTGTCGCGATCAGGCCGGACGCCGGTTCATACCGGCAGACCACTATCGACGTCTCCGCTGACAGTCGACAGTGGACCCTCGCCCCTGCCTTCGCGGAGCCGTCGACGTCAGACTGGAAGTGACGGCACCGGCCAGCTCGCGGTCGGCCAGCGGTCGTTCAGGAGGCGATCGATCGTACGCCTGCCGGTTCGTGCACGCACCGGCCCCATGGTCTCCACTGCCTTTCCCGGACCGGCATCGCGCGGGAACCTGCATGCGTCAGGGAGGGCGTGGAGACCATGCCGAGGAGTCTGCTGTCGTCTGTTTCCCCGTCTCGGCCGTGGCGGCGGGTGCCAGCCGCAGTGCTGTCCACCCTGCTCGCGGTGGCCGCAGGCACGTTCGTCGCGGTGGCGGTCGCCGGCCCGGCGTACGCAGAGCCGGTGGCGGTGGGCGCGGGAAGCTACCGTAGCGGCCCGCCGCCGGGCGCCGCCGGGCCCTCGGATGCCACCGGCGCGCCCACGCTTCCGAAAGTGACCGCCGCGGCCGCCGCGCGGCCGGTACCGACGGGCGACTGGTGGTCGTCGCTGATCTGGCAGCGGTCCCCGGCCAACCCGCACTCGGAGAACATGTACGCCGACCCGCTGAGCTTCCACGCCCGCCCGGGAGGTCTCGGCGTGGGCTACCCGAACGGACTGACGATCACCGGTGACGGGCGCACCTACGAGTACCTCCACCACGACGATCTCGTCGTCGGCGTCGACGGGCTCAACGCGCCGCGAACGCTGGTGGACGCCTGGTCGGACTGGACGGTCAGCCCGTGGTGGCCCGACGGCACCCGCTGGCTGCGGGTCACGATCGGGCACGGCCTACCCTACGTGTACGCCCAGATCGGCGGAGGTGCGGCCCGGGTCGGGCTGGCCGCCGCCCCCGACGTGTGGCACCACGCGGGCAACGTCCTCGGGATCACTGTCCGCGACCACGACTACGCCCTGTTTGCCCCCACCGGCCGGTCCTGGACGGTGAGCCCGACGGCCGCCACCGCCGACTCGGCCGCATACGTCACGGTGGCGCTGCTACCCGCCCGCGACGCGCTCGGGCTGTTCACCACGTACGCGTTCGCGGCCGTCGCCGATACCCGGGTCGGCTGGCGCTACGATCCGGTCACCGCCGAGCTGACGACCACCTACACCGCCATCACCACTGCGCTCGAGGGCGATACCACCGGCACGCTCCTGGCCCTGTACCCGCACCAGTGGTGCCACAGCACCGATCCCCTCACCGGATACCGCTACAGCTCATCCCGGGGCGAGCTGCGGCTGCACGAGGGCGCGCAGTTCACCACCCGGCTGGCGTTCACCGGCGTCGTTTCCGCCCTGCCGGCGGCCGCCGACGCCGACACCGCCCGGCTCGCCAACGGTATCGACGCGGTCCTCGCCCAGGCCGACCCATTCCAGGGCGCTACCGACACGTACTGGACCGGCAAGGCGCTGTGGCGGCTGGCCGCGCTCGTCCCGATCGCCGACCAGATCGGCCGCACCGAGACCCGCGACCGGCTGCTGAGCCTGGTCCGTGACCGGCTGACCGACTGGCTGACCGCCGCCGACACCGAGACCACGCGGCTGTTCGCCTACCACTCCGGCTGGACCACGCTGATCGGATACCCAGCCGCCTACGGCTCGGACACCGAACTCAACGACCACCACTTCGACTACGGCTACTTCGTCCTGGCCACCGCGACTCTGGCCCGTTACGACCCGGCCTGGGCCACCGACGCCCGGTACGGCGCCATGGTCAAGCTGCTGATCAAAGACGTCGCCAACACCGACCGCACCGACGCGCGCTTCCCGTTCCTGCGTACCCTCGACCCGTACCAGGGGCACTCCTGGGCCTCCGGCCACGCCGGGTTCGCCGCCGGTGACAACCAGGAGTCGTCCTCCGAGGCCATGACGCTCGCCACCGGGATGATCCTGTTCGCAGCCGCCACCGGGGACACCGCGCTACGAGACACCGACATCTACCTGTACGCCACCGAGCAGACCGCCATCGGCGAATACTGGTTCGACACCGCCCACCAGGTGCACCCACCCGGATACCCGCACCACACCCTCGGCATCGTCTGGGGCGACGGCGGCGCCTACGCCACCTGGTGGAGCAGCGACCCCGAGTACATCCACGGCATCAACATGCTGCCCATCACCACCGGATCGCTCTACCACGGCGCCTGGAAGCCGGCCGTCCTCGCCAGCGTCGAGGAACTGCGCACCAGCAAGGGCGGCAGCGAAACCCAGTGGCAGGACGTCATCTGGTCCTTCCTGGCCATCGCCGACCCCGCCCAGGCCCTGACCCGCCTCAACACCCTTCCCTACACACCGGAATGGGGCGAGACCCGCGCCCACACCTACCACTGGATCTCCGCCCTGGCCTACTGGGGCACCCCCGACCCCACCGTCACCGCCGACCTGGCCACCTACGCCGTGCTGACCACCGGCCAGGGGCGCACGTACATCGCCGACAACCCGTCCTGCGTTCCCGTCACCGCGCACTTCACCGACGGCACCGTCCTGCAAGTACCCGCCGGCGCCATGGTGTGGCGCGGTTTAGCGGGCACCGGGACCCGAGCCGGCGCCTGCACGTCGGTTCCCTCTACCGTGACGATCGGCCCGGCGGCTGCCCACACTCCAGCGCCTGAAGTCGGTCCCTGGCCCGGTGCCGGCGGGGCTCTTCGGCGGGGAACGTGCACAGCTGCACTGCCTTCTGAAAAATGCCGTTACTGGTCTGCCCAGGAATGGATCGGTCGCAGTAGTGTCCGGCTCTTTCGCTGTACCCGTCCCATCCTGGCGAGGATGTCGTCCAGCGCGCGGATCGCCTCGACGATGTAGGGACCCTTGTTGAGCATGACGCAGTCGGCGCGCTGTGCGGTGGCGGCGTCAGTGATCTCGGCCCGTGAGGGCTGCCCCGTCTTGGCCAGCGTCTCGAGCACCTGGGTCGCCCAGATGGCCGGCACGTGAGCCGCCTCGCAAAGCGCGAGGATCTGCCGGGGCACCTCGGAGAGCCGCTCGAACCCGACCTCGACGGCGAGGTCCCCACGGGCGATCATGACGCCGACGCGGGCACGGCGCATCGCGGCCAGCAGCATTGACGGCAGTTCTCGGAAGCCGGGTCCGGTCTCGATTTTGAGGATGAGTCCCAGACCGGGCGCCGGGATCTGATCCAATGCCTCGAGAACATGGTCGATGTCGGCCACCGACCGCAGGAACGACACGGCAACGGCGTCGGCGTGGGCGGCGATGAATGGCAGAAGCGACTGATCCTCTGCGGTCAGTGCCGGCAGTGGAAGGTGGGTTTCCGGAAGGTTGATGCCCTTCTCCGCACCCAGCCGCTGCCCGCCTGGCTTGGTGCGGGTGATCAGCAGAGTTGCCTCGCCTGAGGCGACGGACTCCACGGTGGCCTCGATGGCGCCGTCGTCCAGCAGCACGGGTTGGCCGGTCCGCAGCGCGGCGACGGCCTCCGCAAGTGTGCAGCCGATGCGCGCGGTCTCCCCGGGCGCGGGCGGTTCCACCGGAGTCAGGTCGTCGGTCAGCACCAGCCTGTCGCCGGGGCGCAGCAGCAGCCGGCGCGGCACCGGTGGAATGCCACCTGCCCGGGTAGTGCGGCCGTCGGAGTCGAGCAGCGTGCCATCGGCGATGTAGGCGTTGCGGGACCCGTACGCGAGCGCGCCGCCGGTTTCGAGAGCGGCGACGATGAACCTTCGCCGTCGCCCGCGGTTGTCGCGCAGCCGGATCGCGTCCTCCGGCCGACGCTGACCAAGCCACGCGGGGTCGACCTGGACGGTGAGGGTTGGTCGCGCGTCGGAGGTAGCGGGGGCTGGCGCCGGCGGCGTCTCAAGGTCGGCGGGAACCAGCCACAACGACGACTTCGCGAGCAGGTGTCCGGCTTCGTCCCGCCTCACCCGCGCACGGCCGACCGCCGGGCCGTCGGTGATCGGGCCTGTGCGCAGCTTCGGGCCTGGTACATCCATCGAGACCAGGACCTCGCGCCCGGCGGCCGCGGACGCGTCTCGGACATGGGCGATCATCTGCCGCCAGGCGTCCGGGTTGTCGTGCGCACAGTTGATCCGGGCCACGTCCATGCCGGCGGTGATGAGGTCGGCGACCAACGCGGGGTCGTCGGCCGCCTGACTGGGCAGCGTCACCATGATCCGCGTGTGGCGCCCGGCCCGTGGCGGCCCGAACAGGTTCCGGGCGTTCCGGTCCAGGATCTCATCGCCGGCGTCCAGATCGTCGTCGATCGTGGTCAGATCCCAGGGACCGGGGTCGCCGCGCAATGCCGCGAGCACGTTGCGGGCCGCTTGCACCTTCGCGCGCACATTCGCCTCGGGGCTGGCCAGTGAGGAAGCGCCGAGATCCATCAGGTCGTTCTGCAGTTCACGCACATCCTGCCCGCGCAGCGCGGTGTAGCGGACCAGATTTCGTGCGCCCCGGCGGTGCTCCGGGGCGACGGCATCGATGTCGTGGTCTCGGCCCGTAACGGCGGCCTCTAGGTCGGCCAGGATCTCGTCGAGCTTGGCTATCAGCATGTTCAGCGAGTCGGGCATCACATTCCCTCCGGTACGCCCCGGATTCTGCCCATCATCACCCAGGCCAGGAAACCGCCGGCACCAGACATGCGTCTGCTGTTTACCGGTACGTCGGCTCGGCGGCACCTGTGCCACCATCTGGACCGCCGCCGCAAACGACTCCGGATCAAGGCGTCGCCGAACGCGATCGTCAATGCGACGATCCGCGCCTGGGTCGTATCTCGTTGAGTCGATGACGAAGCCGGCGAACTCGTCGGCCTCCGGCACCGACGCGAAGTCGGTCGTGACGCCGAACGCCGCCTGACCGCAGTATGAAGACGGCGACGCCGATGCGCAGCCGCTCGGCGATCGGCACGTACGGCAGAATCTCGCGGATCGGGCGCCCGAGAAGGTACAACTGCCGATCGAGCCCCGGCACGTTGGTGGCGACGGTCGTGATCGCGGACTGCGGCACGCGTAGGGCGGTACCTGCCGATCGGCCCGGACAGCCCCAAGCGCATCGAGGGTCGGGTCCAGCGTGGCAGCGCCACCGCGAGGCTCCCAGTGGTCCGCCGCGGCAGGCCGGGGCACGGGACCGGTGTCGCAGATCAGCTGGTAGAGCTGGTTCCCCTACACCCCGTCGATCAGACAGTGATGCACCTTGGACAGCAGGGCCCAGCGTCCCTCAGGCAGCCCCTCGATGAGCCAGTCCTCCCACAGCGGGCGGTCGCGGTCGAGACGCTGGCTCATCACCCGGCCAACAAGCCGTTCGAGCGCGGCGTCCCCGCCGGGCTCGGCCAGCGCCGTGCGGCGCAGGTGGAAGTCCAGGTCGAAATCGGGATCGTTCACCCACCCCGGTCGGCCGAGATTGAACGGTACTCGGCGGACCCGCTGCCGGTACCTTGGTACCAGCGGCAGGCGGCCGCGGATGAGATCGGTGAAGTCTGCCTGGCTCGGCGCCGGACCGTCGAGGACGGCGATCGAAGCGATGGCGAGGCAGGCGTGCGGGTCCTCGTCCTCGGCGTCGAGGAAGGACGCATCCAGCGGACTGAGGCAGTCCACGACATCCTCCTCCGTCAATGGCCGTCCATCCGTCACCATCCACCGGCCGCGCCGCGCCACGCCAGAGTCGTACGGCCCGTGCGCCGGAGTGGCGACCGCCCGGGCGATCCACGGGGCACGAATGATCGTGCATTCCGGCATGGGCCACGATCTGCCCGCCCTGCAACCGACGCTCGCCGGCGAGATCGCCGCCCTGGCACATCGATGGCACGACCGGGACGTGGGCCCGGGTTAGGCTGCTGCCGTGTCGGAGAACGCGCGTCCGCCGCTGAAGCTCGGTGACATCATCCGTCGGCAACGTCAGCTGGCCCAGCTGCCGATCCGGCGGCTCGCGGCGATGGTCGGCATCTCGGGACCGTACCTGTCCCAGATCGAGCGGGGCCTGCGCGCGCCGTCCGACCGCGTGCTGCACGCGATCGCCGCGTCGTTGCGGACGACCGCGGACGCGCTGGTCGAACAGGCGACACCGCAACGGCCCCCCGCGGTCCTCGCCGCGATCGCCGAGGACCCCAATCTGACGGCGCGGCAGCGCCAGGTGCTTGCCGAGGTCTACACGGCGCTGGCCGACACGACAATCGCCCGCCGGCGCCGTGACGGCAACCGGCGGGCGGACGACCGGTCCGGGCACTGACGCCCGGCCCGGTCGATGTCTCACCGGAGAGCGTGCCGTGCTGTCTTGACGCAGGCGGCATTGACGCCTTCGATGAGTTCGGCGCTCAGCGTGAGGGCATTCTTCGCCCACGGGGAGCGCGCGATCTTCGCGGCGTCCTTCTCGAAGGCGACGAGGTTCGCGACGCCCCGCTCGTACGCGTCGACAGCAAGCGTGCCGACGTCGTGGCCGATGCGCCGCGTCTGCTCCGGCTTGGCCGCCGCAGGCTCTCGTGCCGGCTTGGCAATGGTGGTGGTCATGGCAACCTCCCCTCTGACCTTGTCCCAATTAGCACGTTAGCCCTCCACTGCTAACACCGTTAGGGCCGGACGACCTCTCCAGCGGATGCATCGCGGCTCGACCGCCAGAGTCGTAGCTCCCGCGGCTGATCGCCTGTCTCCGCGCATGCGCTGGCCCGGGCGCGTCAGGCCGGATCCGCGCCGTGACGGAGTTCGTCCCACTCCCGGAAGGCGGCGACGGCCGTGGGCAGTGTCGGGAAGATCCGGTCGAGGCCGATCCCGGCGGTCAGACCGAAGGCGTCCAGCGCGACCAGAAGGTCCTGCTTGACCCGCGCCAGCGCGAACACGACGTCGCGACGCGCCAGTTCGGCGCGTAGCTCAGCCACCGCTGCCAGCCCGGTGCTGTCGACCTCGACGTTGGCCTCCATGTTGAGCACGAACCAGCGCACCGGTTCACGCTGCCCGGCTACCGCGGCGAGCGCCCGACGCCGGAAGTCGTCGGCGTTGGCGAAGAACAGCGGCGAGTCGTACCGGTAGACCAGCAGCCCCGGCACGGTGGTCGCCCGGGGATAGTCGTCGATGTCGTGCATGCCGGCCAGGCCCGGGACGAAGCCCTGCACGGCGTCGTGGGGGCGGGCGACGCGGCGCAGCATGTCGGCCACGGACAGGCCCACGGCCAGCAGCACCCCGTAGAGGATGTCGAGGGCCAGCACACCCGCGAAGGCGACCACGGCGAGGAGGAACTCGCTACGGCGGAACGCCAGCAGTCGCCGGAACCCGGACACGTCGATCAGGCGGGTCGCGGCGTACACGATGAGCGCACCGAGCGCCGCGGTCGGGAAGCGCGCCAGCAGCGGCCCGGCGAACAGCAACACCGCCACGACCGCGACCAGGGCGACAAGGGAGTAGACCTGGCTGCGGCTACCGGTGGCTACCGCGAGCGCGGTACGGCTGCCGCTGCTGCTGACCGGGAAGCCACGCAGCACCCCCGCGCCGACGTTGGCCGCCCCGAGGGCGAGCAACTCCTGGTTCGCGTCGATGGAGCAAACGTCGCGGCTCGCGAACGCCCGAGCGGTCAGCACCGTGTCGGTGTAGCCCACCACGAGCACCCCGATCGCTGGCAGCAGGAGATCACCCAGGTCACCCGCATCGGGCAGAACCGGCGTAGGCAGCCCCACGGGCACGGCCCCGACCACGGCGAGCCCACACCGCTGCAGGCCGAAGACCGCGACGGTGATCGTGCTCAGCAGCATCACGATCAGCGGCGTCGGCAGCCGCGGGAACCGCCCCTGTCCGGCGAAGAGCAGGCCGAGCACCGCGGCGGAGAACACCGCGGTACCCGCGTCGAACCGCGGAAGGTGCACGGCGAAGGACACCAGCTCGGCCGGCGCGGTGGCACCGGCGACCGGTACGCCGGTCAACCTGCCGAGCTGCCCCACGATCATCGTCACCGCCACCCCAGCGAGGTACCCGATCAGGATCGGCCTGGACAACAGGTCCGCGACGAACCCCAGCCGCACCACGAAGGCCACCAGACACAGCAGACCCACCATCACGGCCAGAGCCCCCGCCAGCGCGGCATAGCGCACCGGATCGCCACCGGCCAGCGGCGCCACCACCGCCGCCGTCATCAGCGCCGTCGTGGACTCCGGCCCGACCGACAGGCGCCGCGACGAGCCGAGCAGCGCGTACGTCGCCAACGGCGCCAGAACCGCCCACAGCCCGGTCACCGGCGGCAACCCCGCCAGGGCGGCGTAAGCCATCACCTGGGGTACGAGGTAGGCCGCCACGGTGAGACCCGCGAGCACGTCACCGCTCCACCACGAGCGTTCGTACCCGCGCAGGGTGGCCAGGCCCGGCAGCAGCCGCACCGCCGAACGCCGCGGATTCATGCCCGATCCTCGCATCCACCGCACGTTTCCGATATCCCGCCACCGGGGCGCCACGGGCGCAACGGCCGGAGTCCCCGGCCCGTGGGGGACGTTCAGCTCGACAAGATCGTTTTCGGGTGTGTCCCCAACGCATGCGGATACCGACCGCACGATCACCCTCGGCGCGCCGTTCGGCCCGTCCAGCTCAATTCGTCTCCCCTTTGGCCGGGGCGCCCGCACCTGGTGGCGACAAAGGAATAGCCGTCGACGATTCGCGGCAGCCCGCAGCCGCGCCGGATGCAGGCGGGCCGCGGGTCGGTGAGTGACGGCAGGCGGTCACCCATCGGTGTCCGGCACCTGGGCGGCCCCGTCGAGGGCGACCACCGCATCGGCGATTCCCTGACTGATCTGCGCACGGCCCGCGGCGTCGGCGTGCTCGAGCAACGCCGCGACAGGCTGGTTCTGCGCAAGGAAGGTCGCGGTGAAGGTGTGGATGCGGTTCTCCAGTGCGGCCCGGGCGAGCGTGGTGATCAGTTCGGTGGCCAGGCCCACTCGCCGCCATGTCGGGTCGACGGCGACGGCCACGTCGGCGCTTCCCTCCCCCGCGGGCTCGTACCGGGCGATCCCGACGCCGCGACCGGCGGTGTCGACGGCGACGACCGCGAACCGGCGGGCATAGTCGACGGTGACCAGGTGGGCAAGCAGGCGCGAGGAGAGGCGCGGCGGTGCGCCGAGAAAGCGCCGGTGAAGGGTGTCGAGGTCGGCCGACGAGATCGCCTCGGCCAGCGCCGCGGCGTCGCCGGGCACGATCGGGCGGATGAATACGGTACGGCCGTCGTGCAGGTGTACGAGCCGCTCGTACTGTGCGGGATAGCCGGGCGGCGCGTCAGCCGGAGCCAGTGGCGCACTGCGCGCGGCGCGGTCCGCGGCCGGCCCCGCCCCTCGGGGTCGCGGCGGTGGCGTGGTCATCGGGGTCGCCCATGTGTCATGCCTGATTGTCTACCCCGACCGGCGTGTGCTGCGGCCGGCCGGCTCGCCGTCGCAGCGCCATCGGGATCCGAAGGACCCGGCTGAGCGGTGCTGTCGGCCCTGTCCGCCGCCGCTTCCCGGGGCATAGCGTCGGCACTGAGGATGACCTGGGAGGTCCCGCGATGAAGGACTGGACTGTCAGCGACGTCATGACCAAGCCCGTTGTCTCCGCGGCCGAGTCCGACTCGTACCGGCACGTGGTGCACCTGCTGATGGAGCACCGCGTCAGTGCCGTGCCCGTCGTCGACGTGTTTCGGCGAGTGACCGGTGTCGTCTCCGAGGCCGACCTGCTCCGCAAGGTCGAGTACCTGGGAGATGGGAAGCCTCGGCTGCTCTCCGGGCGCCGTGAACGCCGCGAGCGGGCAAAGGCGTCGGCGCACACGGCCCGCGACCTGATGAGCGCTCCGCCGGTCGTCGTCTCGTACCGCACCTCGATCCCGGCCGCGGCCCGCATCATGGACCAGAGCGGCGTGAAACGGCTGCCGGTCGTCGACGACCTCGGCCGGTTGGCCGGTGTCGTGTCCCGCAGCGATCTCCTGAAGGTGCACCTGCGACCGGACCAGGAGATCCTCTACGACATCGAGACCAGCGTCATGCGGCCGTTCCTGGCCGACGACGCCACCACGATCTCCGTGGCCGTGGTCGACGGTGTCGTCACCCTGGCGGGACACGTCGATCGTTGGTCGGCCGTCGACCTCGTTGCCCGACTGATCCGGCAGCTGCCCGGCGTGGTCGACGTGCACTCCACGGTGGAAGCCGCCTTCGACGACCGGGAACTGATCACCCCTGGGGCACTCTTCACCATCTCCTGAACAGGTGACGATCGCGGCGTCAGCCGGTCCCGCCGGGTTCGGCACCGGCGGGCGGGTGAATGAAGGAATCGTCGAGGCCTACCGGCATGTCGAGACCGGCACGAAGGTCGGCAACGTGGTGATCACCGCTGACAACGCGGACGGGAAGTCATGAACGACACACGCAAGCGGTCCCGGTCGGGTGGCACGCAGGGCGGCGGAAACGCGGTCTACGGCCTGGGACTCATCGGTGCGCTCGTCTACTACATCCAGGCGGCGGACGGATTCTGGGCAGGGGTCCTCGGCGTTCTCAAGGCCGTCGTGTGGCCGGCGTTCGTCGTCTATGACCTGCTGAAGCACCTGGCCGGTTAGTTGATGGTGATCGGGTGGAGATGCCCGGCGACGCTCGTTGTTGCGGCGTTCAGCCAGGCCGCGCAGCGTCGGATCGGCCAGTGTGGGGCCGCAGGGCGGCGAGATCCAAGAAGACGTCGAGTCGGCTGACCGCACCGGTCCGATCGAACACAGCCGCGCTACGGTATGGCAGGGGCACGGCCGAGGTGGCGCCGGTCAGTCCTTGCCGAGGGTCCCGTCTACGCCGCGGCCGCCATCGGGCGGCGCGCCGGATCCGGGCGCCAGCACCACCACGGCGGTTTCCGCCGGACGCAGCGCCGCGTAGGCATCCAGCTTCGGGTCGATCTCGCGCCAGCGGGCCCACAGCCGGGACCGCCGGTCGCTCGTCGCGGCGTACGCCCGTACGCGCCGTCGCCCGCCAACCAGTTCGACGGTCGCGTCCGGGTGGTCCCGCAGGTTCAGCCACCAGGCCGGCTCGGGCTCACCCACCCGTTCATCGCCAGCGACACCAGATCCTGACCGTCTTCGACGTAGGCGAGCATGACGCTGCGCTCACGACCCGTACGCCGCCCGACCGTGGTCAACCGCAGCATGCCCCAGTGGCCGGGACACGGGCGCCGCAGTCCCACCCGGCCACCGGTCACCCGGTACAGGCTCCGGTGCGCCGACCAGGCGAACCGGATGAACCAGCGGGGCGGGAGCCACAGCCTGGTCATGGTCGACCTCCCTCCGGCCGCGCGGCCGGGCTCACCGAACGCCGCAACCGGCATCGGGATCAGCGTGGGCGCTGAGCGTACGCCGGACCCAGTGCCGAAGGTCATGGGTTCGCAGCCGCTCGGTCCCGTCGGCCGCTGTTCGCCGTTTGTCACGATCCGATCGAAAAGACTCCGCTGGACACCATCGTGACCATCGGTCGCCAACCGAGCGGACGGTGCGGGGATCAGGGTTCGAGGCAGAAGGGGATCGAGTCGCTGTGCCCGTCGGGTTGCTCGGTGTTGCCGTTCGGATTCGGGCTGCTCGCCGACCGGCTGGTCGGCATCATCGACTGGCTACGTGACCAGCCGGCCACGGCCATACTGCCGCTCGGGCTGTTCGGTGCGAGCACGGGCGCGGCGGCCGCGCTGCTGATCGTCGGGGAACGCGACACGCAGGTCTGTGAACTCAACGAACAGGCCCGCAACACGATGCTGGTATCCGCGGAACTGCGGGTCATTCCGACTGCCACGCACCTGTTCGAGGAGCCCGGCACCCTGCAGCAGGTCGCCGAGCAGGCCGGGCGGTGGTTCGCCGATTATCTGACCGCTCCGGACGTCCGCCTGTGACGGGAGCCGATCTGATCGTGGTGCGCCGGTCTAAAGCCAGCCTCGGCGGCGGAACAGCGCGTACAGGGCAGCGCACACCAGACCCATCAGCGCCAGCGCAAGCGGATATCCGGCGGCCCAGCGCAGCTCCGGGATGTGGGTGAAGTTCATGCCGTATACAGTGCCTATCAAGGTCGGTGCGAACAGGATGGCGGCCCAGGCGGAGATCTTCTTCACCTGCTCGTTCTGCGCGTAGCTGGCCTCGGTCAGCCGCCGCTTCTCCTCGTTCTGCGCCTGCGAGACCAGGGTGGCGTTCACGGTGAGGATGTCGGCCAGCATCTGCCGCAGCCCGTCCACCCGCTCGGCCACCGTGGTCGCGTGGTCGGCCACATCGCGCAGGTAACGCTGCAACTCCTCGTCGATGGCGTACTTGTCGAATCCGCCCATCAGCGCCCCGAGGACCTCGCGCAACGGATGGGTGGCCCGCTGGAACTCGATCACCTCGCGGGACAGCTCGTAGATGCGCCGCGACACGTTCGGGTCGCCGCGGAACACCTCGGTTTCGATCTCGTCGATATCGTGCTGCAGGCCGGCCACCACCGGCGCATACCCGTCCACCACGCTGTCCACCACCGCGTAGAGCACCGCCTCCGGCCCGTGCCCGAGCAGATGCGGCTCGCGCTCCATCCGCAGGCGCACCGCCGCCAGGTCCGGTGCCTGGCTGTGCCGTACGGTCAGGACGAAGGCCGGCCCGACAAACAGGTGGATCTCACCGAACTTGACCTCCTCGGTCTCGTCGACGTACCAGGCGGCGCGCAGCACCACGAACAGCGTGTCGCCGTATCGTTCCAGCTTGGGCCGTTGGTGAGCCTCGATGGCATCCTCCACGGCCAGCTCGTGCAGGCCGAACTCCGCGGCTGCCGCGAGCAGTTGGGCCTCCGCCGGCCGGTACAGGCCCACCCACGCGACCGCGCCCGGCTGCTCGCGCAGCCTCCGGCACGTCTCGGAAATGCCCCCGGGACTGTCCACCCGGCGGCCATGCCGGTAGATCGCCGCCTCGACCCTGCCCTCCCGCGCCGAGGCGGCAGGCGGCCCGGGCCGTGGACCCGTGGACGGTTCCGGTGCGGCCTCGGCAGGGTGGCCCCCACCCGACGCCCGGGGCGCGCCGCCTCCGCTGCCCAGCTTCCACAGGTCGCCGGTCATGGCACCCCTTCCGCTGCGATTCCGGGACTGGCGGGCCGGACGGCGCCGGACCGGGCAGTCCGGCTCGCAAGCGCACCGTTCGGTCCTCCGCAGACCAACGGTTGCACAGACCAACGCCCTCACGGACGCCCGTCAGGCCGGAGCCGGTGCCGCCCAGGCAGGGACGTACCGTTCGACCGCATTGGCGAGGCCAGGCGTGAGCCCCGCATCCTGCCAGGACAATCTGATGCTGCGGGGCCCGACGGGTGGTAACAGCAGTACGAACGGCGGGTGAACGCCTGCGTCCGGCCAGGCAATCAGCGGAAGATCCCGGCCAAACTCGTGGGACAGACCACCTTCGTCGTGCTACGCCGCAGATGGTCCGTCGGGCGAACGCCTTGCAGCCGACCTGTGACGGGCCGCTCGACCAGCGCTCCGGTCCTAGGTGAAGGCGTACGAGTAGAGGTCTCCGCCGGTGAGACTGAACCGTAACCGGATCGGGCGGCCGGTGTCCGGCAGGTGGTCTCCGGCCCGCCACCGCACCGCCGTGCGCAGCGTGTCGGCCGTGACCGGCTCAGCGTCGTCGAGCGTGTACCCCGGCACCGGATCGCCGTCCGCGGTCAGCACCTCGGCACGCAGCTCGCCCTCGCCCGGTGCGACGTTGACGACGAGCCTGCTGCCGGTGGGAGCCAGCGGACGGGTGGTGAGTGTGCCGCCACCCCTACCCGCGCGGAACGAGACGAACCGGTCCCGCGGCCAGGTGATCAGGCCGATCCGCGCCTTGCCCTGCGGCACCGTGCAGATGCCCTGCGCCACCTTGGCAGCCGTGCAGGAATGCTCGCCCGCGAAGGCGCTGTAGTAGAGCCACACCTGGTCACCGACGGTCAACATGGTCGTGCCGGTGAGCTGGAAGCCCCAGTCCCAGGAGCCCGCCGGTCCCGGCGTGATGATGTCGTCCCGGGCTGGCCGGCTCCAGCTCAGCAGGTCCTGAGAGGCCGCCAGCTGGATGTGGGAACGGCCGATGTCGGGGCCCGGGTCGCCGCGCGGTGTCGGGCTGTGCGTGATGTCGAACATCCAGGGCAGGCCGAGATACTGTTCGCCGTACCGGACGGCTGGCATCCCGTAGATCTCGGACAGCACCGTGGGGTCAGCCGGGTTCTTTGCCACAACCATGTCCTGATCGCGAACGTCGGCGCTCATCGCCAGCCGCGGAGGGCTCCACGTGACGAAGTCGGGGCTGGTGGAGACCCACACCGTACGCGGGCCGTACGGCGCCGTCTCGGTCCACTGCTTGGTCATGGCGACGAATACGCCGCGCGCCGGGTCGTAGCCGACGTTGCCCACGTCCCAACCGGGCAGGATCGGCTGCCCGCCGTTCAGCGGCGCCCAGGCCGCACCATCCGGTGACGACGCGGCGAAGTACGAGCGGCCACCGGCGTACAGCATGAAGTACCGCGCGCTCACCGGATCGGCCGGCGTGTAGCGGGGGTTCCCCACCACCCCGCCCGGACTGGCCGGGAAGACCGAGCCGGGATGCAGCGAGCGGTCCCAGTGGATGCCGTCCGCGCTCTCGGCGTACCCGGTGCAGTAGGAGCAGGGTGGCTCGCGCGTCGGGTCGGCGGCGGTATACCACATCCGGTACCGCCCGTCGGGGCCGGAGAGGACGGTGCCGCCGATGCGCGGATTCGCGTCCCACGACCCGGCCGGGAGCACGACGCCGGGCAGGTCACCGGGGATGGCCGGGTCACCGGTCTTGGTGCCGGGGTGCACCACCCGGGTCACGCCGTCGGTGGACTCCACTCTCTGGTCGCCCACGAACAGCACGCTGCCGCTGCCGAGCGCGGGAACGTACCCGACGTCCGCGCTGGAGCGCAGCCGCACCTCGTCCCAGACGGTCGTGCCGGTGGCGGCGGTGCTGCTGCCGATCCGTACGGTGAGGAACGCGGCCTGTTCGGGGACGGGCATCGCCACGGCGACGGTCTGCCAGCCGGACACCGGCACGACGTCGGAGGACTCCTGCCAGGAGTCCTCGGTGGAACCGTCGGCTCGCGAGAACTCCAGGTGCAGCGCGCCGGCACCGCCACCGAGCACCTGAGCCTGCACGGTCGCCTGCACCTTCTCGGCGGGCACCACCGGTACGGCGCGGCTGCGCACGCTGACCTCGAGTGAAGTGGAGTCGTCCACCGTGCGCAGGGCGTGACGCCCGCCGGACACGGGTTCCGTGACCAGCGAGGCGGCACCGCTCACCGCCCACTCGGTCGGCGCGGGCGCCTCCCGGAGTTCCTCGAATCCGGCGTTGGGCACCTGCCGCGACGGGGCAGGCTCGGACCGGACGCTCACGTCGTCCCACACCGTGGTGCCCTCGGCCGCCGCGCCGGTATGCAGGACAACGGTCGCGGTGACGGCGTCGTCCGGGACGGTGACGGCGACGGCGACCAGCTGCCATCCGTACACATCGGCGAGATCCCTGCCCTTGTTCGCCACCTCGGCCGGCCTGCCGTCGATCCGCCAGAACCTCAGTTCCAGCGTGCCCGCCAGGCCCACGCCGCGCTGCGCCCACACGCTGGCGGTCAGCCGCTCGCCTGGGCCGGCCGACAGGGCCTGACTGCGTACGCTCACGCCGGTTGCGCCCGACTCGTCCACGGTGCGCAGCGCCCGGTCGCCACCGTGCACCGGCGCGCCGACCACCGATGCGGTCCCGGTGACCACCCATCTCGCCGGTGCGGTGGCGGACTCCTCAAACCCCGCGTTGGGGACCAGCCGTGGCTCGGTCAGCTCCGGGACGTACCCCGTGCCCGCCGACGCCCCTGCCGCGACGGCGGTCGCCGCCACGCCGAGGACCAGCGTCGGAACCGCGGCGAAGCCAATGATCGCTCGGGTGCGCACCATCCCTCACCTTCCGCTCTCACCGGCGGGACGCCCATCGACTCCAATCTATGTGATCGGCGGGCTCGCGAGTCGGCCAGCCGCGTCGGCGCGGGGTCGTGAAGGCACACTGTCGGCCATCGTGCCCGAACGCCTTCTGAACCGTCGCCTCCCGGTGGTTGAATCGAGGTGCCGCCGTCAGCGGCCGGCGCACAGCCGGGAGTCGCTCGATCGGACGCGTGCGTGAGGCACGGTCCCGCGGGCGCTCCCCCGTCTTCGATGGTGGGGAGGCCGGAGTGGAACCCTTAGGCAGGCGGCCGAGATGACCGGCCCCCGTCCCGATCTGACACCACTGCCCGACCTGCTGCACGGCGGTCCGCGCTCCGGGCCGGTGCGCGCACGCCGGCCGGTCTACGTGGATCTGCTCCCGCCGTGCAACAACGCCTGCCCCGCCGGCGAGAACATCCAAGGATGGCTCGGGTATGCGCAGGCGGGCGACTACGAGCCCGCGTGGCGGCTGCTGGTGCAGGACAACCCGTTCCCCGCCATCCATGGCCGCGTCTGCTACCACCCGTGTGAGAACGCATGCAACCGGGCCCACCTCGACAGCGCGGTGTCCATCCACGGCGTGGAGCGGTTCCTGGGCGACCGGGCGCTCGAGCGCGGATGGTCGGTCGATCACCCGGCCCCGCGCAGCGGCAGGCGGGTCCTGGTCGTGGGCGCGGGGCCGAGCGGGTTGTCCGCCGCCTACCACCTCGCCCGCGCCGGCCACGACGTCGAGATCCGCGACGCAGGCCCGGAACCGGGTGGGATGATGCGCTACGGCATCCCCGCCTACCGGCTGCCCCGAGACGTGTTGGCGGGCGAGATCGCGCGTATCCAGGCGCTCGGTGTGCGGATCGTGCCCAACCACCGGGTACAGGACCTGGTCGCCGAACGCGCCGACGGCGCGTTCGACGCGGTCTTCGTCGCGGTGGGCGCGCACCTGGCCAAGCGGGTGGACATTCCGGCTCGGGAGACCGGCCGGATCGTCGACGCGATCTCGTTCCTGCGCGGTGTCGCCTCCGGCGAACGGCCGGTCATCGGCCGGCGAGTGGCCGTGTACGGCGGCGGGAACACCGCGATGGACGCGGCCAGGGTGGCCCGCCGGATGGGCGCCGACGAGGCGATGATCGTGTACCGGCGGACCCGCGGGCAGATGCCGGCGCACGCCGAGGAGGCCGAGGACGCCGAGCGCGAGGGCATCCGGATCAACTGGCTGCGCACGATCACCGCGTTCGACGGGCCGGAACTCACCGTGGAAGTCATGGAACTCGACCCGGCGGGACGGCCGGTACCGACCGGGCGCCTGGAGACGCTCGCCGCCGACACGGTGATCCTGGCCCTGGGCCAGCAGACCGACACCGGGTTCCTGCGCGGCCTGCCCGGGATGGAGTTCACCGCGGACGGCACGGTGACCGTCTCGGCGTCGCTGATGACCGGCTGCCCGGGCGTGTTCGCCGGCGGCGACATGGTGCCCGCCGAGCGGACGGTCACCGTGGGCGTCGGGCACGGGAAGAAGGCCGCCCGGCACATCGACGCCTACCTGCGGCGCACGGTGGCCGACGAGCACACCAAGCACGACCTCATCGGGTTCGACGGGTTGCACCCGTGGTACTTCGGCGACACCGCGCGCCGCACCCAGCCGGAACGGGACGCGGCCACGCGGATCGCGGACTTCTCCGAGGTCGTGGGCGGGCTGGACGCGACGCAGGCCAGGTACGAGGCGGGCCGCTGCCTGTCGTGCGGCA
Source organism: Krasilnikovia cinnamomea (assembly GCF_004217545.1). Classification (NCBI taxonomy): domain Bacteria; kingdom Bacillati; phylum Actinomycetota; class Actinomycetes; order Micromonosporales; family Micromonosporaceae; genus Krasilnikovia; species Krasilnikovia cinnamomea. Next base: position 5,559,893 of record NZ_SHKY01000001.1, on the reverse strand, counting down.
ACTGCTTCGAGTGCGACGGGTGCCTCGGCGCGTGCCCCGAGGACGCCATCGTCAAGCTCGGTGCGGGGCACCGGTACCGCTACGACTACGACAAGTGCACCGGCTGCGGCACCTGCTACGAGCAGTGCCCGGTGCACGCGATCGAGATGATCCCCGAGGAGCGGTGATGAGGGCGACGCTCGACGGAAACGAGGCGGCGGTGTCCGTCGCCTACCGGCTCAACGAGGTGTGCTGCATCTACCCCATCACGCCGTCCTCGCCGATGGCGGAACAGGCCGACTCATGGGCCAGCCAGGGCCGGGCCAACGTCTGGGGTGTGGTACCCACCGTGATGGAGATGCAGAGCGAGGCGGGCGCGGCCGGCGCGTTGCACGGCGCCTTGCAGAGCGGTGCGCTGACCACCACGTTCACCGCCTCGCAGGGCCTGCTGCTGATGATCCCGAACATGTACAAGATCGCCGGCGAGCTGACCGCGACGGTGCTGCACGTGGCCGCCCGGTCCGTGGCCACCCAGGCGTTGTCGATCTTCGGCGACCACTCCGACGTGATGGCGGTCCGATCCACCGGCTTCGCGCTGCTCGCCTCGGCCTCCGTGCAGGAGACCCATGATCTGGCGCTGGTGGCGCAGGCCGTCGCGCTGCGCACCCGGGTGCCGTTCCTGCACTTCTTCGACGGGTTCCGCACCTCCCACGAGCTGAACACGATCGAGGTGCTGTCCGACGAGGACCTGCGGGCGCTCGTACCGGCCGACCTGGCGCGGGCGCACCGCGACCGGGCCCTGTCACCCGAGCGGCCGTTCATCCGCGGCACCGCGCAGAACCCGGACGTCTACTTCCAGAGCCGCGAGACGGTCAACCCGTTCTACGCCGCCGTCCCGGGCGCCGTGGCCGAGGCGATGGCCGCGCTGGGCGAGCGGACCGGTCGCCGGTACACCATCGTCGAGTACGCCGGTCATCCCGAGGCCGAACGGGTCATCGTGCTGATGGGATCCGGCGCGCAGACGGCCCGGGAGGCCGTGGCCCACCTGGCGGCGGACGGTGTCCGGGTCGGCGTCGTGCAGGTACGGCTGTTCCGGCCGTTCCCGGCGCGGGAGCTGCTGACCGCGCTGCCGACGACCGTACGGCGCATCGCCGTGCTGGACCGCACGAAGGAGCCGGGCGCGTTCGGAGAACCGCTGTTCCAGGACGTGCTCAGCACGCTCGCCGAGGCGCGGGGCACCGGCGAACGGGCGGACCTGCCCACGGTGATCGGCGGCCGCTACGGCCTGGGTTCCAAGGAGTTCACTCCCGGCATGGTCGCGGGTGTCCTGGCCGAGCTGGCCCGCGAGCGGCCCCGGCCACGCTTCACCGTCGGCATCACCGACGACGTCGCCGACACCAGCCTGCCCTACGCCCCGGGATGGGACATCGAGCCGCCGGGGACGGTGCGCGCGGTCTTCTTCGGCCTCGGCTCCGACGGAACGGTGGGCGCCAACAAGAACACCATCAAGATCCTCGGCACCGACGAGACGATGCACGCCCAGGGGTACTTCGTCTACGACTCCAAGAAGTCCGGCTCCACGACGGTGTCCCACCTGCGGTTCGGGCCGGCGCCGATCCGGGCACCGTACCTGGTGCGCGAGGCGGACTTCGTCGGCTGCCACCACTTCGGCCTGCTGGAACGGCTCGACGTGGTGGCCCGGGCGGCCCCCGGCGCGACGCTGCTGCTCAACTGCCCGCAGCCCGCCGAACGGGTATGGGACGCACTGCCCCGCAGCGTGCAGCAGCAGATCGTCGACAAGCGCCTCGACGTGTACACCATCGACGCCGACCGGGTCGCGGCCGAGGCGGGCCTACCCGGACGCACCAACACCGTCCTGCAGACGTGCTTCTTCGCCATCTCCGGGGTGCTGCCGCGGGAGGCGGCGATCGCACGGATCAAGGACGCCATCGCCAAGACGTACGCCCGGCGGGGCGCCGACGTGGTGGCGCGCAACCACGCCGCGGTGGACAAGGCGGTGTCCGCGCTGCACCCGGTGAAGATCCCCACGGCGGTGACGGCAACCAGGGACGTCCCCGAGCCGGTACCGGCGCACGCGCCGCCGTTCGTCCGCACCGTCACCGCGCCGATGCTGGCCGGCCGCGGCGACGACCTGCCGGTCAGCGTGCTGCCGGCCGACGGCACCTACCCCAGCGGCACCACCGCGTACGAGAAGCGCCGGATCTCCGACCTCGTCGCCACCTGGGACCCGGACCTGTGCATCCAGTGCGGCAACTGCGGCTTCGTCTGCCCGCACAGCGTCATCCGGGCCAAGTTCTACGATCACGACCAACTGGCCGGTGCGCCGGCCGGTTTCCCGTCCACGCCGCTGTCCGCCCGGGGGCTGCCCGACACCCGGTACACCCTGCAGGTGTACGCGGAGGACTGCACCGGCTGCGGGCTGTGCGTGGAAGCCTGCCCGGCGCAGGCACCCACCGATCCGGAACGCAAGGCGATCAACCTCGCCCCGCTGGACGCGCAACTGCCCGCCGCCCGGGAGGACATCGCCTTCTTCGAGACGCTGCCGGTCAACGACCGGTCCCGGGTCGACTTCGCCACGGTCCGCGGCACCCAGTTCCTGCTGCCGCTGTTCGAGTTCTCCGGCGCCTGCGCGGGCTGCGGCGAGACGCCGTACCTGAAGCTGCTCTCGCAGCTGTTCGGCGACCGGGCGATGATCGCCAACGCCACCGGATGCTCGTCGATCTACGGCGGGAACCTGCCCACCACCCCGTGGACCAGCGACGCCAACGGGCGCGGCCCGGCGTGGTCCAACTCGCTGTTCGAGGACAACGCCGAGTTCGGGCTCGGCTTCCGACTGGCGGCCGACCTACACCTGAACCTGGCCCGCAGCCGGCTCGGCGCCCTCCGCGCCGAGCTCGGCCCGGAACTGGTCGCGGCGACGCTGAACGCCACACAGAGGCGGGAGTCCGAATTCGCCGCGCAGCGGGAGCGGGTCGCGGAACTCCGGCACCGGCTCGACGCCCTCGACGCCGCCGACCCGGCCGTCGCGGACCTGCGCAGCGTCCTGGACCATCTGGTCCGCCGCAGCATCTGGATCGTCGGCGGCGACGGCTGGGCCTACGACATCGGCAGCGGCGGGCTGGACCACGTGCTCGCCAGCGGGCGCAACGTCAACGTGCTGGTGCTCGACACCGAGGTGTACTCCAACACCGGCGGCCAGGCGTCCAAGGCCACCCCGCTCGGGGCGGTGGCGAAATTCGCCGCCGCCGGCAAGACCGTACCCAAGAAGGACCTGGCCTTGCAGGCCATCGCGTACGGCAACGTCTACGTCGCCCGGATCGCCATGGGCGCCGACCCGGAGCAGACGCTGCGGGCCCTGCGCGAGGCCGAGGCCTACGACGGGCCGTCGCTGGTCATCGCGTACGCCCACTGCATCGCGCACGGCATCGAGATGCGCACCGCCATGGACCAGCAGTACCGCGCGGTGGCCAGCGGCTACTGGCCGTTGATGCGCTACGACCCGATGCTGCGCGCGACCGGCGGCAACCCGTTCCTGCTCGACTCCCCCCGCCCGCGCATCCCGCTGACCGCGTACACGGGCCGCGAACTGCGCTACCGGATGTTGGCCGACACCGACCCGGCCGAGGCCGAACGCCTGCAGGCCCTGGCCCAGCAGGCCGTCGATCAACGCTGGCAGGTGTACGAGGAAATGGCCACCCGCGGCGCCGAACGGTTCCCGGCCGACGCCCGCCGGAGCCGGTGATGGACCTGACCACGACGTACCTCGGGCTCGCGCTGCGCAACCCGCTGGTGGCCTCCGCCTCACCCCTGTCGCAGTCGGTCGCCGGGGTCGAGCGGCTCGCCGCCGCCGGGGTAGGCGCCATCGTGCTGCCGTCGCTGTTCGAGGAGCAGGTGCGCGAGGAAGCGGAGCGCACCGAGCGGCTACTCGACCACGCCGGCGAGCTGTCCGCCGAATCGCTGACGATGTTCCCTCCCCCGCCGGACGGCTCCGGCCACGCCACCCGCTACCTCAGCCTGGTGCGCCGCGCCGCCGAGGCGGTCGACGTGCCGGTCATCGCGAGCCTGAACGGCGTCACCGCCGGCGGCTGGATCCACTACGCCGCCGAGTTGCAGGCGGCCGGCGCCGCCGCCGTCGAGCTGAACATCTACCACCTGCCCGGCGACCCGCGAACCACCGGCCGCGAGGTCGAGGCCCGGCACCTCGAGATCCTCACCGCGGTGAAGGCGGCGGTCACCGTGCCGGTCGCGGTCAAGCTCACCCCGTACTTCAGCTCGATCGGCGACATGGCGCTGCGGCTGGACGAGGCCGGCGCCGACGGTCTCGTCCTGTTCAACCGGTTCATGCAGCCCGACGTGGACACCGAGACGCTGAAGGTGACCGCGGTGGTCGAGCTGTCCCAACCGGTCGAGGCCCGGCTGCCCCGAGCGTGGATCGCGCTGCTCAGCGGCCGCGTGCGCGCCTCGCTCGCCGCGACGACGGGCGTCGAGGACGCGACCGACGTGGTGAAGTTCCTGCTTGCCGGCGCCGACGTGGTGATGACGGCCTCGGCGCTGCTGCGTCACGACCCCGGGTACGCGCGGGTCATGCTGGACGGCCTGCGCGACTGGATGGACCGCAAGGGCTTCCAGTCCGTGGCCGACCTGCGTGGCAGGCTGCGGGTACCGGTGGAGCCCGACCAGGCCGGGTTTGAACGCTCCCGTTATGTCGCGGCGATGCATGACGCGCGGCAACGCTACGGTCCCTAATTGGCCGTGAGGGGAAACCCAGCCAACGTGGGGACCATGACCCCTTCGTTCGCACACCGTTCAGGAGCAGGCCCGGTATTGGCCGCTGTGGACGGCCACGCCCATGATGAGCAGGTCGTAGCCGCCGCAACGGACCAGGCCGCCCGGCACGGCACAAGCCTGCAGGTGGAACACGTCCTTGACATCAGCACCGAACCGCGGAGCGCCGTATCCTCTGCGTTCACACCCCCACGGCGCAGCGAGTCCCGGCACGGCACCCCAACCTGTCCGAGACCCGTGACCAGATGCGACGACGGGTGAGCGACTTCATCGGGATGCCCGTGCCGTCGCCCTACATCAGACTGCACATTGCCGTCGGCGACCCAGCAACCATGCTGCTCATCCTCGCGCGCGACGCCACACTGCTGATTGTCGGCACCCGCAGCAAACCCTCGCAAAGTCCTTGCCTGCTCGGCAGGGTGAGCCAGCAGGTTGCGGTGCACGCCTGCTGCCCGGTACTACTCGTGCCGAGGGTCGACGCGCATGAGGTCATCGCGGCGAATTCCGGTCGAGCGCCTGTTCCTTGAGCGAGCTGACGGTACGCGCCCGGCCGACCGGTCATGGCGGATGCGGCGGCTCCCGGCTGTGCATCCGGGCTTCTGCGAAGGGCTCGGGCTCCCCCCGGCCCGGAACCCACACGAGGAACCTCGCGCGACCACCGGTCGGCCGCAATGACTATCCTGACCCAGGCTCGGCCGCCGACGGACCGGCGGCCGGTGGCCAGATGGCGATGAAGTGCTCAGCGGCGAACCGCGTCACGCCGCGTACGCGCGCCGCGCCGTGCCGCAGCGGTCTCCACTTCGTGGGTCGCCGACGCTCGGTCCAGTACGCGGTGACCACCCGGTCCGCGTGGACCGGAAGTCGTCGTAGTACTCCCCCACCGCCGGACCGCCATAGGGCGCTGCAGGCAGATCACTTCGTCGGCTGCTTCGCACAGACCCGGAGAACCTTCGCGCGGGCCTGGTCCACCAGGTCCACGGGGACGCCGCCGTGAGCAACCACCTCCACGTCGGCCGTCGCAACCCGTCGTGGTCCGCTCATCCGTTCCATCCCCGAGCAAGCCCACACCCACCGGCGGGCTAGCCGGCTGCCCGATGGCGGGTAATCCAACCTCGGGGCGGTGACTCGCCGGTCGGCGTGCCGCTCGCCCCTGCCCGCTACCGAGGTGTCTCACCTCTGCGCCGGTGGGCGTTACTGTCATGTTCCGCCCAGGTATGGACCGCTGCCAGGGACGCAGGTCCCGATCGATGGTATGTCCGGCCGGCGGGTCCACCGTGACCCGGCCGACGCCTACAGACGGGCCATGGCGGCTGCCGCCCGGGGGCCGCTCACCCCTGCCGCCGGGGCCCGAACCTTGGCAGGATTGATGGAGCCATTCCCCCACGCCCGCCGTGTCGGCCCAGCTCACCGCTGGCGGGAGGCCGTCATGACCGAACTGGTCCCGGACAGGTCGAATCGATGGCTGATTCCCCGCATAGGGGCCGATGCGAGTGCCTGGCGTCGTTCTCGCCTCCGCCGGTGCATGCAGCGCCTGGTGACCAGGCGCTGCAGCAGGTGGCGAATGTGGCGACGCTGCCCAGGGGTGGTGCAGGCGGTAGTGGTGCAGGCGGTATACGCCATGCCGGACGTGCACTGGGGACACGGCTTTCCCCTCGGCGGGGGTCGCGGCCACTGACCTGTCCAGTTCGATCATGCCGGTGATGGCAGGGCGAGAACCGGCCGCGGCTGGTAGGGGCGTTGTCTCGGAGCATGGCGAATACGACGTCGCAGCGGCGGCGGCCGAGGCAGATGAGGGCGGCGTTGTGCCGTTTGCCTTGGGCCCGTTTGCGGCGTAGTAGGCGCGGCTGACGGGGGTCGGCCAGCGCAGCTAGTGGTGCCAGCGCGGGCCGCACGCGAACGTCGGCATGGCTACCGGCACGGTGCTGGGCGTGTGTGACGTAGGCACCCTGGACGCACCACGGCGGCGGCACCTGGACCGCTCGATGATCCGCCCCGCCGGGCCGCTGGTGCGCACCGGGCACGGCTGGCACGTTTGCAGGGTTTGCCGAGCCAGCCCGCTCGTCACTCACTGCGATCAAACACGAGGTCATCGAACTGACCCGAGCTGGTGTGCACCTCGTGCGGGCGGCAGGTCCGGTCTGGGCAGTCCCCGCCGAGGCAGAGCACGCGTCGGCCGCGCCCTGCTGTGGCACCTGGGCGTTCTGGCCGGCTGGCAGTTCCGGCCCACCGCCGAGATGCTGCGCGTGCTGGCCGGCGGATATCAGCTGGACAAACTCGATGAGCAGCGCCAACACCTCGCCGGGCCGGCCCATCGAACCGCCGCTCCGGCTCGGCGCGCTCGCCAGCGCCGGTGCCCGGTTGGAGTCCGCAGCGACCCGGGCCGCCCTGCGCGCGACAATCGGCGCATCACCGTGGGCGGCGACCCAGGCGCCGACAGCGAACGGGTCCTGTCGGTGCTTGCCTGCCTCGCGTTGATGAATCGGGCGACCCTGAGCGTTCCGGCGCGACGGCCCGCGCCCCCGAACGGGCCGCATCGCGCCGAGAAACCCGGATGACAGCCACCTCCACCACGTTGCACCTGGGCATGGCCCCGCAGCCCACCCCACCGGCCGCCGGCCCGAACCCGGTGGCGGACGATCGTGACCACCAGGGACCGACATCAGCATGATCTAGGACCATCGGCCCTGGCAGCGGCGGGTCCCGGGACGGATGGTGGGACTGCACGGGCGCCATCTCGGGCACCCAGCCCGCCGATCCGGCGCCCGCGCCGGAGGAGCCCGAATGAACACCTGGGTCATCACTCTGATCGTCGTGGCGGTGATTGCTCTGCTGCTGGTCCTCTCGGTTCGCGTCGTGAAGCAGTACGAGCGTGGTGTCGTGTTCCGGCTGGGCCGGGTCGTCGGCGCCCGGGAACCGGGCCTGCGCCTGCTCATCCCGATCATCGACGTCATGCACCGGGTCTCGCTGCGGATCGTCACCATGCCGATCCAATCGCAGGGCATCATCACCCGCGACAACGTCAGCGTCGACGTCTCCGCCGTCGCGTACTTCCGGGTCGTCGACGCCATCAAATCGGTCGTGGCGATCGAGAATGTGCGCGCGGCCATCAACCAGATCGCCCAGACCACCCTGCGCAAGGTCGTCGGCCAGCACAGCCTCGACGAGACCCTCGCCGAGACCGAGCGGATCAACGCCGACATCCGCCAGATCCTCGACCTCACCACCGTCGACTGGGGCGTCGAGGTCACCCTCGTCGAACTCAAGGACATCCAGCTGCCCGACGCCATGAAACGCGCCATGGCCCGCCAGGCCGAGGCCGAACGGGAAAAGCGCGCAAAGATCATCAACGCCGAGGGCGAAGCGCTCGCCGCGTCCGCGCTGGGCGACGCGTCCGACACCATGATGGCCCACCCGCTCGCGCTGCAGCTGCGCAACCTGCAGTCGCTCGTGGAGATCGCGGTCGACAAGAACTCCACCGTGGTCTTCCCAGCACCGCTGATGAGCACGATAGGTGAGCTGAACCGATTCCTGGAACAGGAAACCTCCGCCGCGCAAGCGACGACGTCCGCACCGATCGTCCACCCGCTCACGGCCGCGCACTGATCCCACCGAGCCCAGGAGGGCGCCATGACCGCCCGCCGACCGCCGACCTTCGGCGTCGAGGAGGAGTTCCTCCTGCTGGACCCGGCCAGCGGGCACCCGGTCCCGGCCGCGCCGCGGCTGCTGCGGCTGCTGCACGGCCGGCCCGGGCCACGCGCCGAGCTGATGCGATACCAGCTCGAGACCGCGACCCGAGTCTGCGACAACGCCGACCAGCTGCACGCCGAACTGCGACGCCTGCGGCAACTGGGGTCCGAGGCCGCCCAGAGGTGCGGCTGCCAACTCGTAGCCAGCGGCACCTCGCCATACCCGACACCAGGGCTGGCCGCGCTCACCGACGATCCCCGCTACCGCGAGCTCGCGCGACGGTATCCCAGCCTCACCGCCGGCTCCGGCATCTGCGCCTGTCACGTCCACGTCGGCGTGCCCTCACGCGAACACGGCGTCCAGGTCCTGGCCCGGTTCCGGCCGTGGCTGCCCACCCTGCTCGCGCTCAGCGCCAACTCCCCGCTGGAGAACGGCCACGACACCGGCTGGGCAAGCCGCCGTTACCCGAGCCTGGCCCGATGGCCCACCGCCGGGCCGCCGTCGATATGGGCCGACGCGGCGGCCTACGATCGCGCCGTCGGCAAGCTGATCGGAGGCGGCGCAGCACTGGACCAGCGCAGCATCTACCTGCTCGCCCGGCTGTCGCCGCGGTATCCGACCGTCGAGGTCCGGGTCGCCGATGTCTGCCCCGATGTGGACACCGCACTGCTTCTTGCGGTGCTGGTCCGCGCCCTCGTCACCACCGCCGTCGCCGACACCCAGGCGGGCAAACCGATGCCCCACCCGCCCCGGGCGACGATCGTCGCAGGCCTGGACGCCGCCGCGAGGCACGGACCGGCGGGCCCCGCGATCGACCCACGGAATGGCGCATTCATCCAGCCGTGGACGCTGGTGCGGCGACTGGTAGACCACGCCGGCCCCGCTCTGGCCGCGTCCGGCGACGCCGCGACGGTCGCCCACCTGTTGAGGGCTCTCAAGATCAGAGGCACCGGCGCAGATCGCCAGCGAGAAGCCTGGACCCGGGCGGAGTCTCCGGCTCAGCTGGTGGCCGAGCTGGCGGCGGCCACGTGGCAGGCCCCGTACGACACGGCGCCCGCCGGAGCGGCCCGGGCCCTCTCCCGGCAGCCGAACCACAGGGGCAGCGCCTTCCTGACCCGGCGCCGGCACACCGCGGCTTGACATGCGATCGTTCCGCCGGTGTCAGACTGGCCCGGCAACGCCCGGCCGGCACGTGCCAAGTCGGCCTGTACAACAGCGGTGAGACCGGCAGCCCGAGTGCTCTTGTCGTGGTAGCCATCCGAGCCTGACCGACCCGTTCCGACCGCTGGTCACGGCAGCAGGACGGCGGCCCCGTTCACCCGGTCATCCGCGAGGTCCGCCAGCGCATCAGGCGCCCTTGTCATCGGGTAGAGAGTGACCGCGACCCGCAGCCGGTGACGGGCGGCGAAGTCCAACAGGTCGCGGCCATCCTGTCGGGTGCTGGCGGTGACGCTGCGGACCGTCCTCTCCTGGAACAGGTCACGCTCGTACTGCAGCGGCGGGATGTCGCTCAGGTAGATCCCGGCGATCGCCAGCGTGCCGCCCCGGTCGAGAGCCTGCAAGGCAACCGGCACCAGGTCGCCGACCGGCGCGAACAGCACCGCGGCGTCCATCGGCTCGGGCAGCTCGTCGTACGCACCACCCGCCGATGCCGCACCGAGCTCCAGGGCGAGCTTCCGCGCCTGCGACGAAACGAGTGAGCACGTGCACCCGCGCTCCCTCGGCAATGGCGATCTGTGCCGCCAGGTGCGCCGACGCGCCGAACCCGTAGATGCCGAGGCGCCCGCCGGCGCAGCGCACGATATCCGATGATGCCCCCGCACAACAGCGGCGCGAGCTCGGCGTCGGAGTAGCCGTCGGGCAACCGGTACGCGAAGTCCGCCTGCACCGTCGTGAAATCGGCATATCCGCCGTCGGCGTCCCAGCCAGTGTACCGGGACGACGGGCACAAGTTCTCCGCATCGTTACGGCAGTAACGGCATGTGCCGTCCACATGACGCAACCAGGCGACGCCCACCCGGTCACCCGGCCGGAACCCGGTGGCGCCCGGACCCATCTCCAGCACACGCCCCACGATTTCATGGCCCGGCACCACCAAGCGCCGATGCGTCGGCAGCTCTCCGGTGGCCACATCGGAACGTGGCCGCGCCTGCGCTGCTGGCCTGTGCGCTGTTCACCCACGCGCCGCCGCCGACCACACCGACGAGACATACGAGCACTATCCGAACCAGGTACCTGTTCATGAAATCCTCTCCCTGCCGGGACTCCATCGCGCCGAACTTGCGAAACCACAACGAGGGACGGCATCCGGGCCGGCTGGTCCACAGGCCGAGAGCCATCAGGGGTGACGGCGAATCGCGTCAAGTGCCGGGACGGCGTAACGGATCGGCATTGTGCCGAACATGACGTCCTCATGAAGTTGGCTGAAGACGTTGCAGCCAAACTGGCCGTGAAGCTGCGGGTGCTATTTCCGCGTCTGGACGAGCGGCACCGCTGGTTGCTGAGGGAGCCGAAGCGCGGGGCCCTGGGACATGGTGGGATCCGGGTGGTGGCCCGGGCGGCCGTGGCCGCGGAGAGCATCGTGTGGGGTGTCCGGACCGGGGACCACTGGACCTGTCGGGCGGGTGCGTCAGCCTGGACGTGCCAAAGCGGCTGGTCGAGCTGGAACCCGCGCTATTGCCGGCGCCGCGCGTGGGTCGAGCCCGACGTGTGCGGAGATCCGGTCTCGACGTCGCGGTAGACGACCAAGGCGGCCGCACGCTCGCTGGCGAGCTGGCCTGGCCCGGTGGACAGGGCTTCCGGCCCGTTCACCCGGCCCGCACCGCAGATACGGTGGAGGTGTGAAGGGGAGGCACCATGCGAACCTCGCGCCCATCGGTCGTGGCCGGCGTCAGTGGCTCGCCCTCCAGCCAGAGGGCGGTCGAGGCCGCCGCGCGCGAGGCGGCACGGCACGGATGTCCATTACACCTGGTGCACGCGTTCAACTGGTTGCCCACGCTCACCGCGCTGGCTTCTGTCAATCCCGGGCCGGCCGGGCAGAAATTGGTACGAGCTGCCGCGGCCGCCGCTGCCCGGGTCGCTCCGGACTTGAGCGTCACGACGCAGCTCGTGGAAGGCTCCGCCGTGACGGGACTGCTCCGGAAGTCCCATGCCGCGGCGATGACCGTCATCGGCGACGGCGATCTGAACTCCCGTATCTGCTTGCCCCGCGATGCCGTGGCAACCCAGATCGTGGCCCGGGCGCCCTGCAGCGTGATGGTGACCCGAGCTGCACCGCTGTCGGACGGCCCAGTCCTGGTCGGGGTCAACGGATCCGCCGCGTCCGAACTGGCCCTCGACTTCGCCTTCGACGCCGCCGCCCAGCGCACGACGAATCTGATCATTGTCCATGTGTGGGACTCCGCGACCTGCACCGAGCAGGACCATGCCCTCCGCGTCTCGGCTCTTGCCCGCCTCGTCGCCGCTCGCGAGGACCGGTACCCGCTTGCGGCGGACGTCCGTGTGCTCGAGGGGGAACCGGCCACCGTGCTGCGCTACGTGGCACAGGACGCGGGGCTCGTCGTCGTGGGGGCACGGGGCCGGCAGGCGTACGGAGGTCTGCTCGGATCCGTGGCGCAGACATTGTTGCATCACTCGCCCGCGCCCGTCGTGATCGTCCGGGGCCTCATGCCGACCATGGCCCCTCGCCCGAAGAGCCGTCCAGCCGCCGTCGTGGTGGCACTGACGTCATAGCTGCATTCGGCCCGGCGCACAGATCGGCTGACCTGCAGGCGACGGCATCGCCGAGATCCCGCCGCGGGGCGTACGGGTCGCAGGCCGCCTGCACCCAACGCGGCCGGTCACCGCCGAGTGGCGGGCCGACGGAGACCGCACTCGGTCACCCTCTGTAGACGGCGGGCCACGCCGCGTCCTCGGGGTACGCGTGCAGCTCCACAAGGCGCGGCAGGAACTCCAAGCCGCAGTCTGCTCGGCGACCACCGCGAGGGAGGATGACATCGCCTACCGCCCAGGGCCGAACGGCCCGGCGGGGCCTAACGGCTGCTCCACGCCTGCACCACGCGCAGCTGCTGGTGCGCCGCGGCGAGCACATGCAGGCAGGTGTGCCGGACGTCGGGAGCGGTGGTCGCGGCGAGGTCGCGGCCGAGCAGCGCGATCACGTCGCAGGCATGCGCTGCCACCGCTGCCAGCGCGGCCGCACGGTCCCTGCGCCCGGCGGCCCGCAGGCCGTCGTAGCGGGCCCGTACCGCCACCTCCGTGAACCCACCCGGCGCGAGGCCGACGGTGGGATCAGACAGGCCGTAGCGGTCGAGTAGCGTTCGCACAGCCAGCAGCTCCCGCACCTGACTCCAAGCGAGGCGGCCGGGGAACGGCTCGTACCGGTCGGCGAACTCGGTGATCAGGTCACGACCCAGCTTGACCTCCTCGGCGAGCCGCCGCAGAGCCCGGCCCTCGCCCGCCGTAAGGACACCGGACGGCTGATCAACGACGTCCAGGCCACAGAAGCCGGCACAGCTGCGCCACGGCTCGTGGGCCAGCCCGCCCGCAGTCCGCATGCTCGATGTCACGGTCTCGTCTCGTCTCCGCCCCTCAGCGCGCCAGACGCATCGGCTTGTCAGTGAACTGCTCGATATCTGCGACGGCGGCCTCCAACAGCCTGTGACCCAGATCGGAGAGCGCGCGGGCGACGGCGAGCTCGTCGCCGATCTCGGGGACCTCCTGATCCGACGGCCGACGCCGCGCCTGCCCCTCGCCGCGCAGCATCGGCCGCGCACCGCTGTGCAGCCGCGCCTCCGCATAGGTGTTTCGCTCGTCCTCGTGCTCGCTGATCGAAATCTCGACGTTCCAGGTACGGATGTGTGTCATGGCGGACTCCTTCGGCTTCCCTATCATCCGATCGCAGCCGGAGCCGGGGGCCCAGAGCCGTTGGTCCCATCAGCCGCGCCCGTTGCTCCCTCACATGCGTCGCAGCCGGGCAGGGTTGCGGCAGCGTCCCGGGTCCGGCTGGTTTCGGCGGCACCGCGGCCACGAGGTCCCCACCGGGCGCCACGACGTCGAGCTTGAGCAGGTCACCGCCACCGGTGAGGGCCGGTCCGCCGCCGAAGTGAAGATGATCCCGGGTGCCCGGCCGGTGCTGATGCGGCTCCCGCTGAGCGCGGCGGCTCCAGTGGGGTTCGACCGGGCCGGGGGTCTTTCGACCGGAGGAGTCCGGCCGGGGCGCCGATGCGCTGCTGTGGTTGTCAGACCGGGCGGTGTGGTCGCCACCGGGCCGATCGTCACGGTGGGCGATACCGGGGGTAGGGCGGCCGGTGGTTGCTGGGTGTCGGTCGGCGAGGTCCGAGCAACGCCCGGGTGACACCGGAACGTGTCGCGGCGGAACCCGCCGACGACATGGCGGAGCGCCCGGGGCGGCTGCGGCGGTCATCGAGCGGGGGATGACTCTTCCGATGGGGAGGGTGGAGATGGCGTGCCCGACGGTGGCTGTGACGGCGCAGTTGGCGTGGTCGATGGCGACGAGCCGGCGGTGGTGTGGCCGCTGGGGCGTGGCGGCGCAGACGTCGGCGCTACCGTCGTCGGCGCCGCGCTGGTCGGCGTCGATGACGGTAGCGATGGTGCAGGCGTGACCGTCGCGCTGGTCGGCCGTGGTGGGGTGGGCGGGTGGTGTTCGACGCCGGGGGTTGGTTCCGGTCGAACGAGCAGGTACGTGATGAGCGCCGCCACGAACACCAGTGCTGCCAGCACCGTCGAGATGCGAACCCGCGCGATGACCGCTCGGATGGTCATGGTGTGGTGATGGGGTCGGCGGTGCCCAGCCCTGCTGGCACGAGAATCCCCTCCGTCTGGAGCGAAGCCGCGACCCGGGAGCGAAGTTCGCGACCGACCAGGAACTGTTTGCCGGGCAGCGTGCGCGCCACCATGCGTACCCGAAGCGTGTCCACCTCCAGGGTCTCCACACCGAGGGCCGAGGGCGGGTCGAGCAGCAGCGGCCGCAGCTGCTCATCAAGGTAGACATCGAGGCCCACCTGTTCCAGAACTGCGCGGACCTTGCGGATATCGGCGGTGCTCGGTACCGGCACATCAACGACGGCTCGGGCCCAGTCCCGTGACGCGTTGGTCACCTGCACGATCTGCCCGTTGGGAACGATGACAACCTCGCCATCGGCGGTGCGCAGCCGGGTAACGCGGAGCGTGACCTCTTCGACGGTGCCGCCGACCCCGGTCTCGGATCCTAACGCCGAGATTCGCACGATGTCACCGAAGCCATACTGACGCTCGACGATAATGAAGAACCCGGCGAGGATGTCCTGCACCAGGCGCTGCGCACCCATACCAAGTGCCATCCCGGCGACCACCGCGGGCGCTATCAGTCCAGTGATCGGCACGTTGAGCCGCTGTAAGACGAGAATCGCGGTCACGCAGTAGATGACGACGACGACCGCCCACCTGATCCCGTTGGCGAGGACGTGGAGATGCTTGTCCCGCTCGGAGCGGATCGGGTCCACACCACCTGACGGTGACCTGTTCGCGATGCGCCGAGTTGCCCGCTGGCTTGTCCACCGGGTGGTGCGTGCCAGCAGCACCGCGCCGCTGATGAACAGCACGATCTCGAGCCCGCTGCTGCCGACCCAGGCGGTGAGGTCGGTCAGCGGAGCGACTGCCAGCAACACGATCACCCGGCCTTCGCCGGGGCCGGCGCCCGTCGGCCGTCACCGGCAGTCCGCGCTTCCGGTGGCCCCGGCAACCGCGTTCCACACCGGTTCCTCCCTGGTCGGTCGCGACGAGACGAGGACCGGACGGGCCCAATGTGGGCCGCCAGGTGAACGGGTGCACTGTCATCGCAATGACCGTTGCGTGTCACGGCCAGTGTGTCCCGCCGATACGAGCGCAACCGAGGACAATCTTCGACTCAGAGGCCAGCCGCGTCCCCGCCTTCGCCGACTGCGTCTGTACCCTCCAATTCTGCGGCAGGATGACCATCCACCGACCGTCCACCGTACCCAGGTCGATGCTCTTGAAGCCGAGTGTTTGCAGCTCGTCGACGGCCACGGCGGCGTTCTCCCCGACCACGTCCGGCATCGTCAGTATCGCCGAGCTCGTCGTCGGGGCCGGTGAGATGGGCGTTCCCGGCCGGTCGGTGCGCCCGCAACTCGTCGTGGTCATTACCAGGAGGAGAAGCAGAACGGTGAACGTGCGAGCCACGCGGACCACCTTCCTCCTCATGCCCGGGAACGGTCCTTCTTCGATTCTCGGACGGCGATGCCGGCCGGGTGCAGGGGCGTACGTCCCAGAAGCACGCGCCGTTGGTCGTACGCAGAGCACAGGTAATGCGTGCGGCACCGCTCCAGCCGGCGCCCGGCAGCGCCGCGCCGACCGGCGATGCGAGGCCGCGGTGGGCATCGGAGATGACCAGCCGCACCCCGGACAGGCCCCGCGCCGTCAGAGATCTGAGGAAGGCCAGCCAGCCGGCGCCGTCCTCGTCCGAACACACATCCAAGCCGAGGACTTCCCGGCCGCCGTCGGCGTTCACCCCGACCGCGACCAGGGCGTGCACGTTCACCGTCCGGCCCGCTTCGCGGACCTTGATGACCAGCGCGTCCAGCCAGGCGAACGTGTAGTGCCCGCTGTCGAGCGGGGTTACGGAACGCCTCGACCTGCGCGTCCAGGTGCCTGTTCCGCGCGGTGGCGGTACTGCCGCAACCAGTCCGGGAAGTACGAGCCCGAGCGCAGCTTCGGAATCGCCAGCTCGACCGTGCCGGCCCGGGTGTCCCCTTCCCGAGCCCGGTAGCCGTTGCGGGAAACGTCTTCACCATCGCCCGCAACAGATCCGGGCTCGCCGACTCCAACTGCTCGCGCAACAGGACGACAGGGTTCAGACTCTCAGAGGCGGTCATCGCGTCCTTCTCCTTGATCAGTACTTGGTCGTCTGAAAGAGGATCAACGCGGTGGCCGTCTTCTATCTCACGACACGCCCGCTACCAGGCCCGTCGTACACCACTTCCGTGGACGCGACCTCTGCTTGGAAGAGGTTCTGAACCGAAGCGGGCGGCGGGAGAAGGGGTCCCGACGGCTGCCGGCGCACGTGATGATCCGCTATGTGATCGCGATGGGGTTGCGCCCGCTGGTTGTCCCTCGAACCGCCGAGCCGGCCGACAGCGGCCCGCCCACGACGCTCCTCAGCTCCACGCAGACCTGGCAGCCCGTTCGGGTGGTATCCACACCTCGCGCGTCACCGGCCGCCGACCTCACTCTCCGTACTGGTGAGGCAACGGCACGGTGGAGGTGGCTGACGTGAACCCGACGCTCGATCTGCCTGACGGCGATGTCCTTGGCCTGTGGGCCGCCACCCGGACGCGGCGGGTCTGCCACCACGGGCGGATGCTCGAATCCGGGTTGCGGTTCGCGTTCTACGGCCGCGTGTCCACCCAGGAATATCAGGATCCGGTGTCCTCGCGGCGATGGCAGCTCGACTTCGCCGCCGAACTGGTAGCAGGGCGCGGCCCGGTCGTGGCCCAGTACTTCGACGTCGGCTACTCCCGCGAAATCGCCTGGACCGACCGGCCCGAAGCCGCCCGGCTCCTGGCCGCGATCATCGACCCCGACCGCGGATTCGACGCGATCGTGGTCGGCGAGTACGCGCGGGCGTTCCACGGCAGCCAAGCCATCCACCTCGCGCCGCTGCTCCACGCGCACGGCGTGCAGCTGTGGCTCCCCGAGGTCGACGGCCCCGTTGACCTGACCCATCCAACACACCAGGCCTTGCTGATGCTGCTCGGCGCGCAAGCCAAACAGGAGGTCCAACGGGCCCGGTTCCGCACCACCGCAGCTATGCAGGCCCAAGCCCGCGAGCAGGGCCGCCACCTCGGCGGACGGCCACCCTACGGATACCGCCTCGTCGACGCCGGCCCCCACCCCAACTCCGCGCACGCGGCCTGGGGCCGGCGCCTACACCGCCTGGCACCAGACCCGGAAACCGCGCCGTGGGTGAGGTGGATCTTCACACGAAGGTTGGAGGGACACAGCATCGCAAGGATCGCCCGAATGCTCAACGAGACGGGCGTGCCGTGCCCGTCCGCGGTCGACCGCGACCGCAACCCGCACCGCCCCGGCGAGGCCTGGCACCTTCGCACCGTGGCCACGATCCTGGCCAACCCCCGCTACACCGGCCGTCAGGTCTGGAACCGCCAGCGAACCCACCCGCGGCGCACCGATGACGTTGTGCCCGGCGTGACCGGATTGCGGAAGCTAACCCCGTCACGGCAGTGGGCGATCTCCGACAAGGCGGCACACGAGGCGCTGGTCAGCGAGTCCGACTTCGTCGCTGTACAGGCCGTCAGCGCTAGGCGCCGGCCGCCCGACGGCGCCCGCCGCAGTTATCTGCTAGTTGGGCTGCTGCGCTGCGGAACCTGTGGGCGCAGCATGGAATCCCAGCTCAGTCACGGAAACCCCGCCTACCGGTGCCGCCACGGCCGTACCAGCGCCCACCCGACCAGCACGCGCCAAGAACCGAACCTCTACCTGCGCGAAGACATCATCCTCGCCCGGATATTCGTCCAACTACACACCGTCACGAGCCGTGACGCCGCCATCCTGGAGAAAATCGCAGGGCTCCAGCAGAACCCGAACGCAGCTGGCCTGGTCAGTTTCCTGCGAGCGCACAACCTCACGATCGAATGCCGCACCACGAACATCTCGCTCGAACCCGACCATGAAAGGTCGATCATCATCCGGCCAGCCAGCCACTCCCCCGAACGGCAAGTAAGAATTCCTCGGCAGCGTGGTCAACAGCAGACACAGAAGCTAGGCATCGTCAACAACTGATGCCTCGCGGGGATTTGCGTGTCCGAAACCATTTCCCCATATCTGCCCATCATGGATCTGGACGTCCTGCTTGCGTAACGCACGCTGCGGTCGTCCGGCAGCGCAGGTCGGCATCTCGTTCCACCTCACGGAACTGCATGAGCACGGTGTCGTCGACCGTCCGCCCGTCGAAGGCAGGCTCGGGCAGACGGGGCGGGGTGTGGACAGTACGGCACGGGTGCCAGCGGCTCTCCCATACGTCGTCACTGTCAGCCGCACGGCGAGCCGGCCCCGGCTTCGCCGGCCTGACGACGCAGCAAGTGAGGTCACCCGTAAGGGCGTGCCGCCGGGCCGGGCGTTTCCGGGAAGCGCGAGCCTGGATCAGGTCCCACCGAACATCTGGGTGTAGTACGGAGTGCCGTTGTTGGCGTAGACCACGCCGACGGCGAATGACTTGGCGCGGCAGTCCACGGTGTTCGCGCGATGCCCGGGGCTCTTCATCCACGCCTTCATCGTCTCGGAGGGGGTGCGGTAGCCGTAGGCGAGGTTCTCGCTCATCGGATAGGTATGGCCGGCGCGCTTGCCGCGGTCTACGAAGCTGGAACCGCCCGCCCCGATGTGGCTCATCTTCCTGGTGTGGGCCTGGTAGGCGCCGTGGCCGCGGAAGGCCAGCAGTAGCCGGGAGTCGACGCGGATGGGCTTGCAGCCGGCTCGGACCCGAGTGTTGTTGGGGTAGGTCACCAGCTGCGACTGCAGCCTGGCGGTGGAGACGGGGCGGCCTGGGCAGGCGCCGTGGACATCGTCGTGGCCGTCACCGAGGCACCAGCCAATAGCACGCCGACCGTTGTCACAACCTTGGCTGCCGACAGTGGCAGCGCCCTGTGACGACTGGTGCCAGGCGGTGAAACTGACCACGGCCATGCGGGTGGTGTAGTGGATCGGTGTGGACGCCCGCCCATCGTTGGGATAACGCTGCCTGTCCCCTGAAACACGGCGCGATGGGTCGCGAACCGGGCCGTTCCACTCCAACCGGCGGGCTACCCGGTTGGGTTGCTGTGCACGCCGCTCGGCACGGCGACGATCTCACGCCAGATGCCGCGACGGCGCACCTCGACCAGTCGCAGCCCGGCGGCCTGTGCGTGAGATTCGGTGCGCCGGTTGAGTTCCGGGCCGAACAGCCGGCGGGTCAGCGGGCTGACCAGGTCGGTGAGCCTGCCGGCGACCCGGTTGTCCGGACGGACATGTTCGTAGAGCAGCAGTTGTCCGCCGGGGCGCACGACCCGTGAGGCCTCGCGCAGTCCGCGGACCGGGTCGGCGACCGAGCAGAACACGCACGCGGCGGTGACGGTGTCGAAGCTGGCGTCGGGAAACGGCAGGGCCTCGATGTCCGCGACCACCAGCCGAGCCGTTGACCCCATTTTCGCGATCCGGCGCTGGGCCCGGGTGATCATCCGGCCGAGATGTCGACGCCGGTCACGGCCACGGCGGGCGGGTACGCGGACAGGTTGAGCCCGGTGCCGACGCCGAGTTCGAGCACCCGGCCGCGCGCGCGGGCGAACAGGCGGCGGCGGGCCTGCCGGCCGCCGAGCGTCTCCATCGGGGTGGTGTACCAGTCGTAGACCGCGGCGACCCGGTCGTAGGCGACCGTGGCCGGCCGGCGAGGAACGTCACGCACGAGTGCTCGCCCCCGGTTCAGAGGCGCATCGCGCGGCGTAGCGTCTCGGACAGTTCGCCGAGCTTGGCCTCGCCCTCCGCAGTGCTGGAGCGGGCCGCGTCGACCACACAGTGGTGCAGGTGGTCGTCGAGCAGGCCGAGGGCGACCTCCTGCAGGGCCCTCGTGGCGGCGCTGACCTGGGTGAGCACGTCGATGCAGTACCTGTCGTCGTCGACCATGCGGGCGATGCCCCGCACTTGTCCCTCGACCTTGTGGAGCCGCCGCAGCAGATCCGGCCGTCGCTCCGAATAGCCGGGCACCGCCGTCGCCTGAACCCCGGTCACGACGTTTGTCATCCCCGGTCACCTCCGCCCAACAACCTGTGCTTCCCCTTCCACCCTCCGCTGGTGTACCCCGGCAGGGTAGGGGCCTACGACCTCCGGGAAAGGCCTACCGTCGTCGCAACCCGAGGGGGGACAGGTACAAGGTGAGATCGTCGGAACGAGACCCGCACTGTCCTGCGGGCCGACCCGGTTCGACCTCTGCACCACCCAGAACGTCTGGGACATCCCTGCGCCGCGAGCATGGCCCTGATGTCGGCGACAACGGGGTCAGCCGTGGTGGCCGCTGTGGTCGACCGAGGGCTGAGGTGCGGGACTGTCGCCGGGCGGTTCGTTGCCGCCGCTGTTGATGGCCGGGCCGATGAGGAACGCCGAGACCGAGAACATCAGGGCGAACACCGCCAGTCCGATGAGCGGGGCCCACCAGGTGCCGAACCGCCGCCGCAGCCGCAGCAGGAACGGCACGGACGCGATCAGGCCGAGGATCCCGAACAGGGCGGTGCCGCCCGCCCCGGCGACCAGTGCCGTGCCCGCGAGCAGCCCGATGTGGTGCAGCACGTGCGGGGCCAGCCCGACCACCGTGCCGATCACGCCGACCAGTCCGCTCCACCAGGCCCGCAGCCGTCCGGCGGCAACCGTGGCCGGTCCGGCGCTATGCACCGCACGTGCTTTACCGGCTGCGCACATGCTGGCTCACCGCCGTGCTCGGCTCGTCCCGCTTCGCCTCGGCGTCGCCGTCTGCGACCGCCTGCCGTATGGGTGTGTGCATGTGGTCTTCGCGAATCAGCCGCGGCACGGCGTCCCGCGCCGCCGCGACCTGGTCGAGCATGTCGCTGCAGTGCCGGCCGTCCTGGTCCATGGCCGGCACGCAGGCCGCCTGGCGGTTGGTCGTGCGCAGCCGACCGGTCGTCTCCCGGTGAGGGCGCGTGCTGGAGCTGCGCCGCGCCGACGTCGTGGCGGTCATCACCGGCTCCCGGATGTGGGGGGTGCCGGTGCGAGGGGGTACCGGTCGGGGTTGGTGAGGTACTGGTCGCGGCAGCCGTCGGCGCAGAACCAGATGTCGTGTCCGTCGTGGGTGAGGTGGGGTCCGCCGGCGGGGACGGGCACGCCGCAGACCGGGTCGACGGGCATCTGGTCGAGGTGGCGGAAGTGGCCGTCTTCGAGCCACAGGACGCGGTCGGCGAACGGGCGGAGTCGTTCGTCGTGGCTGACCACGATGATGGCGCGCTGGTCGGTGGTGGCCAGTTGGCGCAGGAGCCGGGCGACCTGCAGGCCGTGGGAGGAGTCGAGGTTGGCGGTGGGCTCGTCGGCCAGCACGATGGCCGGGTTGTTGGCCAGGGCGCGGGCGAGGGCGACGCGTTGTTTCTCGCCGCCGGAGAGCTGGTGGGGTTTGAACCGGATCCGGTGGCTGAGGTCGAACCGGTCGAGCAGGTCGGCGGCGCGGTGGTGCGCGGCGGTGCCGCGGGTGCCGGCAAGGTTGCAGGCGAGTTCGACGTTTTCGGCGACGGTCAGGGCGGAGAGCAGGTTGAAGTCCTGGAAGACGAAGCCGATGTGCCGGGCCCGCAGTCGCGGTAGCTGCCGGTCGGCGGCGGTGGTGACGTCGACGCCGTTGAGGATGACCGTGCCGGCGGTCGGGCGCAGCAGGGCGCCGAGCATGAGCAGCAGGGTGGTCTTGCCGCTGCCGGAGGGACCCATGACGAGGACGACCTCGCCGGGGGCGGCGTCGAGGTCGACGCCGTCGACCGCGCGGACGGCGGTGTCGCCGGTGCCGAACACCTTGGTCAGGCCGCGCACGCGGACCCCTGCGGCGCCCGGGTCGACCGTGCCGGTGGTCGTGTCGGATGCGGTGCTGGCGGTCATGACTGCCTCCGGAACGCTACGGCGGGATCGAGCCGGGCCAGCCGGTAGATGGGCAGCAACGCGCCGGCGAGGCTGGCGGCCAGCGCGGCGGCGCCGAGGCGGCCCACGCTGGGCGCGGTGACCGCGATGGAGATCTGTGGCGCGACGCGGCTGATGGCGGCGCCGAGGAGCAGGGCCAGTCCGGTCGCGGTGGCCAGGCCGCCGGCGGTGGTCCACACCGCCTGGGCGGTGACGGTGCGGGCCAGCCGCCATCCGGTGGCGCCCAGCGCGGCGACGACGCCGTACTCGCGCAGTTTGAACAGGGTCAGTGCGTACACGCTGAGCACGACGACGGCGAGCGCGACGAGCAGGCCGAGCAGGGCCATGATCTGCATGATGGCGGCGCTCATGTCGGTGACGATCCGAGCTTCGGAGGCGACGAACTCGTCGCGGGTCTGCACCGTGGTGGCGGGCAGCGCCGCGGCCAGCCGGGCGGCCAGCGCGGCTTGCGCGACGCCGGGCTGCGCGCGGACGAGCAGGTAGCTGGGCGGGCGTGGGGCGAGCCGGGTGAAGTCGGCGGCGGTCACGAAGGCCAGGGTGTTGGTGATGGAGGTCTGCCCGGTGGACAGGCCGACGACGGTGTGTGGGGCGCCGAGCACGGTCACGGTGGCGCCGAGGCCGACGCCGATCTGGTCGGCGCCGAGTTCGTCGAGGGCGACCTCGCCGTCGCCGGGGGCGCGGCCGGCGACCAGCCGGGTGGGTCCGCCGCGGCCGGTGGCCGCCTCGTAGCCGATGACGTAGCTGAGTTGGCGGCCGGTGTCGGCGGCGACGACGCCGCTGGCGTACCAGATCGGCGCGACCCAGGCCACCCCGGGCACGGCGGCGGCGCGGTCGGTGGTGCCGGGCGGCAGGGCGGAGGAGGACATGTGCATGGTGCGTACGCCCTGCTGGGAGACGACCAGGCCGGCGGGCAGGGTGCGCAGGTAGGCGGTGACCTGGCCGATGGCGCCGGCGAAGATGCCGTCGAGGATGAGCACCAGCAGCAGGGCCACCGCGACGCCGCCGATGGACAGGGCGGCGCGGCGGGTGTCCTCGGTGAGGTTGCGCCGTCCGAGCGGGACCGTGCGGGCAGCCATCATGCGCTCCGGAACGCGGTGGCGGGGTCGAGGCGGGCCAGTCGGGTCGCGGGCAGCAGCCCGGCGACGATGGCCATGGCCAGGCCCGCGGCGGTGGCGTAGCCGAACGCGGCCGGGGTCAGGATGACCGGGAACTGGGGTCGCCACCAGGCCAGCAGCGCCCGCACGGCGTACACCAGGCCGCTGCCCGCCACGGTGCCGAGCAGGCCCAGGGCCAGGGCGTGGGCGAACGCCAGCCGCACCATCGCCGTCCTGCCGGCGCCCAGCGCCTTGAGCAGGCCGTACTGGCGGCGGCGTTCGACCACGCCGGTGTAGGTCACGAACCCGATGATCAGAGTCCCGGCGGCGATGGCGGAGGCGACCATGAGCCGCAGCGGCTGCCCGTAGATGCGGGTGGCGAGAGTGAGGTCGGCGTGGCGGACCTGGGCCTTGTCGAGTACGTGCTGGCCGGCGGCGGCCAGCCTGGCCCGTACGCCGGCCGGATCGGTGGTGCCGACCAGCACGACGCTGGTGGTGCCCGGGGTGGAGAGCAGGGCGTTGGCGGCGTCGTGGGACACGAACACCATGCCGATCATGAACGAACCGGGGCCGGTGGTCAGTCCGACGACGCGCAGCATGCGGCCCTGGACCGGCAGCGTGTCGCCGATGCGCAGGTGGTGCGCGGCGGCCAGGGAGGCGTCGATGACCGCCTCGTCGTCGGCCCGGGCGGCGCGGCCGCGGGCGATGGCCCACGGCCCGCCCGGCTGGCCGGGCACTGATCCGATGAGGGTCACGGCAACCTTCGTGCCGTGCATGTCCAGGACGCTGAACCCGCTGCGCACCGGCGCCGCCCAGCTGGTGCCCGGGACCGCGCGCACCGTGTCCACGGTGGATGCCGGGAGGGTGCTGCCCTCGGCGAACAGGTTGGTGGCGCCGGGTCCGAGAACGAACAGGTCGGCACCAGTCCGGTCCTCGTACACGGTGACCTGGGCCTGCACGCCGGCCCACAGCCCCTGAAACAGCAGGACCAGCATCAGGGCCAAGCCCACCGCGAGTGCCCCGGCCGCGAGCCGGCGCGGCTCGGCCAGCACCAGCCGCCGGCCCACCGGGACTGCCGGTCGGCGCCCACCCCGGGCCCGGCGGTTCGGCTGCGGGCCCGGCCGGGTCGCGGCTGTCGGCGCGGCGCTCACCGCGGTCTCCGCGGGGCAAGTCCGCCGACGGATTCACCGGGTCCGCCGTCGTGGCCGGCCGGCGGCGTGCGCCGCAGCCGAGGCAGGAAACCGGGGGTACGGGCGGCGTAATCGGCCCAGGCGGCGCCGAACCGGGCGGCCACCTCCCGCTCCTCGGCCCGGGCCAGCCGGGTGTACACCATGGCCAGGACGGGGAAGAGGACCAGGGTCGGGATGGTCGGCCACTGCAGCAGGAATCCGATCATGATGAGCAGGAATCCGTCGTACTGGGGGTGGCGTACCCACTGGTAGGCGCCGGTGGTGGCCAGCCTGTCGTGCTGGGCGGCGTCGTGCAGCACCCGCCACGCGGCGGCGATCAGCCAGAACCCGCCGCCGATGAACGCGTAGCTGGCCAGGTGGAACGGCGACAGGTGCGGGTCGCCGGTCCACCCGATCAGGTCGTTGAACAGGTGCCCGCCGGAGTGCGTGGCCTGCAACGCCGGCACCTTCGACCCCAGCCAGCCCGACAGCAGGTACACCGTGAGGGGGATGCCGTACATCTCCGTGAACAGCGCGACCAGGAACGCGGTGAACGCACCCATCGCCCGCCAGTCCCGGCCCGTCCGCGGATGGAAGAAGCTGGCCGCGAACGCCACGAACAGGGCCGTGTTGATGAACACCAAGGGCCAGAGGCCGTAGTCGGCGTGGGCGTCCATGTCAGCCGCCGCTGCGGGTCTTCACCGCGAATCCGAGGACGGCAAGCCGGCGGGTGTACTCCTCCTCGTCGATCTCACCGCGGGCGAACCTCTCGGCCAGGATGTGCTCCGGCGTGGCCACCTCGGCGCCCGGGCCGCCCTGCGGGGCGCTGCGGCTGGTCGAGCGGACCAACGCGGCGACGCCGGCGATGATCAGACCCCAGAACAGCAGCGTACTGACAGTCATGAGCACCATGCCCCAGCCGCCCATGCCGCCACCCCAGTACATCATCGTGATCTCCTTCGTCGGCCCGGGCCGGCCGCACTACCAGCGGCCGGCACCGGCGTGGTGGTCGTCGGACTTCTGATCGTCTCCACCGTGGCCGCCGTGCATCCCCGACATCATGAAAATCATCATCAGCGGGCAGGTCAGCACCAGCGCGGCGAGCAGCAGCGTCTGGGCCGGCACACCGAACGCGACCAGCCCGACGACGAGGATCGCCAGGGCGATGGCGTACAGACCCCACGATTGACGCTTCATCACGCCCTCCTTCCCCTTGAGTCACCTCTCACGCTGCTCCGGCATACGGATCCGGGGTATGGGCCAACGTCACGTCTGCCGGGCCCAATGTCCCTACCCGCCAGGGGTACATGCCGCCAGGGTGGTGAGAGAGCCGTGAAGGGAGCACGCCATGAGCGCCGTCGACATCGCCGTCCTGCTGGCCTCGGCCGCCGCGGTCGCCGGGCTGGGCTGGTACTTCTTCGCCCCGCGCAAGGCCCGCTCCGCCGAGCTGGCCGGCGGGGTGCAGCGGGTGGAGGTCACCGTGCGCGGCGGCTACGCCCCCAACGTCATCCGGGTCCGGCAGGGCATACCGGTGGAACTGGTCTTCGACCGGCAGGAGAGCGGGGACTGCACCTCCCGGGTGGTGTTCGCCGACTTCGCGGTCAGCGCCGCGCTGCCCGCGTTCGCCCGCACCACCGTCCGGCTGAACCCGACCAGGGCCGGGTCGTTCGGGTTCGCCTGCGGGATGAACATGGTGCACGGCACGCTGATCGTCGACCCGTCCGACGCGGGTACGACTCAGCCGGCCGTCCCGGCCGCACCCGGCGAGGCGGCGCCCACGGCGGCGGAGCCGGCGAGCGCCGAGGTGGAGGCGGCCCAGGCCGAGGAGCGGCGCGCGGAGATCGCCGACCTGACCCGCCGGCTGGTCGTGGGCGCGGTGCTCACCGCCCCCGTGCTGATCGCGGTGATGGCCCACGAGCTGTTCGGCGCCGGCTGGGTGCCCTCGCTGCTGCTCAACCACTGGCTGCAACTGGCGCTGATCACCCCGGTGATGCTCTACACCGGAGCGCCGATCCACCGCACCGGCTGGCTCGCCCTGGCGCACCGCAGCGCCGACATGAACAGCCTCATCACCCTCGGCACCACCGCCGCGTACGGCTACAGCCTGCTGGCCACCCTCGCCCCCGGTCTACTGCCCGCCGACGTGCGCGACGTCTACTATGAGGCGGTCGGTGTCATCCTCACCCTGATCCTGCTCGGCCGCCTCCTCGAAGCGCGGGCCAAGGCCGGTACCGGCGAGGCGATCCGGGCACTGCTCGGGCTGCAGGCCCGTACCGCCCGCGTGATCCGCGACGGCACCGAGCGGGAGATCCCGGTCGAAGACGTGGCCGTCGGCGACGAGGTGCTCGTCCGCCCGGGCGAGAAGGTCCCGGTCGACGCGGCGGTGCTCTCCGGCACCTCCGCGGTGGACGAGTCGATGGTCACCGGCGAGCCGATGCCGGTCACCAAGCGGGCCGGGGACACCGTCATCGGAGCCACCATCAACGGCACCGGATCCCTGCGGGTGCGCGCCGCCAAGGTCGGCGCGGACACCATGCTCGCCCAGATCATCCGCCTGGTCCAGCAGGCCCAGGCGTCCAAGGCGCCGATCCAGCGCGTCGCCGACGCGATTTCCGGCTACTTCGTTCCCGCGGTCATCGCCATCGCGATCACCACCTTCGCCGTCTGGTTCGTCGCCGGGCCGCCACCCGCGCTGACCCTCGCGCTGGTCTCGGCCGTCGCGGTGCTGATCATCGCCTGCCCGTGCGCGCTGGGCCTGGCCACCCCACTGTCGATCATGGTGGGTACCGGAAAGGGCGCCCAGGCCGGCATCCTGATCCGCTCCGCCGAAGCCCTCGAAACCGCGCACAAGCTCGACACCATCGTGCTGGACAAGACCGGCACCATCACCGCCGGCAAACCCGCCCTCACCGACATCCGCCCCGTCGGCGACCTCGTCAAGACCGCGGTGCTCACCCTGGTCGCCGCGGCCGAGGCCGACAGCGAACACCCCCTCGCCGCGGCGATCGTCGCCGGCGCCCGCGAGCGCGGTCTGCAACCACCCGCCGCCACCGGGTTCGAGTCGGTCACCGGCAAAGGCGTCCGGGCGACCGTCACCGGCCACCAGGTCCTCGTCGGCACCGCGCGGCTGCTCGCCGAGGCCGGCGTCGACACCGCCGACCTGGAGCCCGTGGCCGCCGAGTTGTCCGCCCAAGGCCGAACCCCGGTGCTCGCCGCTGTGGACGGCCGGCCAGCCGGCGTACTGGCCGTGGCCGACACCCTCAAGGACGACTCGGTTACCGCCATCGCCGCGCTGCACCGGCTCGGCATCGACGTGGTCATGATTACCGGCGACAACGCCCGTACGGCCGCCGCGATCGCCGGCCAGGTCGGCGTCCGGCGGGTCCTGGCCGAGGTGCTGCCCGAGCACAAGTCCAGTGAGATCCGCCGCCTGCAGGGCGAAGGCCGCCGAGTCGGCATGGTCGGCGACGGCATCAACGACGCCCCCGCCCTCGCCCAAGCGGACATCGGGCTCGCGATCGGCACCGGCACCGACGTGGCCATCGAAGCCGCCGACATCACTCTGATCTCCGGCTCTCTGACCGGCGTGGTCACCGCGATCCGGCTCTCCCGGGCCACCATGCGCAACATTCGCCAGAATCTGTTCTTCGCTCTGGTCTACAACGCCGTCGGCATCCCCGTCGCCGCCGGCGTGCTCTACCCCTTCCTGGGTGTGCGCCTGTCCCCGATGCTCGCCGCCGCCGCGATGGCGCTGTCCTCGCTGTCCGTTGTCGGCAACGCCAACCGGCTGCGCCGCTGGCGGCCATCGCCCCTGCCGGCCGCCACCCCGGCACCGGTCGAACCCCAGGTCGAGACCGGCCCCCACCCCGCGCCATCGGCCATCCACGGCCCGGCTCACGCGAGCCAGCCGGCCGACGAGACGGTCGACCCGGTCTGCGGTATGACCGTCTCGCCGGACACCGCCGCCGCCCACCGCAGCACCACGGCCGGCACCTTCCACTTCTGCTCCACCGGATGCGCCACCACGTTCGACACCGATCCCGACCGCTACACCGCCGCCACCGTCAACCACCGCTGAACCCGACCGGATGCCAGTACCGACGGCCCCGGCCGCCTGCCCGTATCGGCGGCCCGCACGGGGCCCTCCGCTGATCGCCGGCCGGCCCGATGAGTCACCAGCGGGCAGGCCCGGCCGTATCCGCGGGCATCGCCATCGGCAGCCTGTCGGGAGGGACGGCGGAATCCGGCGATCGGTCCGACGGCGTCCATCTTGGCCATGCGGACATAGTCGCCGGTGTGCACGACGGTGTCGTTACCGACGGGCTACTACAAGGTCGGGATGAAGAGCTACGGCCGCGCGACGACGTTCCTCATGGCCAACGCCTACGAACAGGTCCGCTCCATCGCAGCGGCATTTGGCCGGAGACTGGACCGCCGCCCGCGACGTGCAGCTCGAACTGCCCGAGACCGGGGTGTGCGCCACTAACCTCGTCACCGACGAACAACTGCCCGGCGCGCAAGCCGACGGCTGCTGCGGCAGTACACCGGCCGCCGCTGCCCGGCCGGGCCGGGGACTGTCCACCAGGATCAGCGACGGGCTGCTCACCGCCCCCGTGCCCCTGACCGCCGTAGCCCGCGCGGCGGTACCACCCGGTGACCAGGGGGCCGGTGGCTGCTATGGCTGACCGATGACCACCACCGATGCCAGACGCCGCCCCCGACACCACCGTCGAGGGCGGCGCCGGGCGGCCGAGTCGCAGGTGGATCATCGTCACCATCAACCGTCGTGGCGGCTTCGTCAGCTCCATCTTCCTGTCCTTGACCGGATACCTCGTCGCCGCCTGCGGCTGGCGCCACACGCTCGTCGTTCTCGCCGCCGTCCACGGCTGCCTCACCGTCCGCTGCACTGGCTGCTGATCCGCCGCCCCTGCACACAACCGGCCAGCCCGGCGCGGACCGCCGCCCACCGCTCGGTCCGCCGTGTGCTGACCGACCGGCGGTTTCTCACCCTCGCCGTGGCCTTCGTCGCACACGCCGCCGCGTTATCCGCTTTCACCGTCCACCTCGTCGCCTTCCTGGTAGCTCTCGCCACCCAGCTGAGCGGCGACCACCATCGCCGGGCTGAAGGCGTGCAGCGACGCCAGGGGCCATGCTGAGCGGCGTCGGCGAGGCCACTCGCCCACCGTGCCGGCCGCCGCCCATTCGCAGGTGCCCCGGGCACAGGTCCCGGACGCCCGGGACCATGGTCCCGACCCGGCCCGGATCTCTCGACTGAGGCGATGGGCTGCCGTAGGAAGGGGTGCCGGAATCCCGATCATCGAAGGGACGTGAGCACGGTGCAGGCCACCTGGGTACGCAGTGGTGCGGTCGTCGCTACTACCGCGGCACTGCTGTCGGTTCCCTCCCCGGCAGCCGCGCACGAGAAATGGTTCGTGCCCGGCCCCGCCGGCTACCCGACAGAGTGGGCGTTCGTGTGGCGTCCGCTGACCCTGACCCTGATCATCGCGGTGGTGGCGGCGGCGGTCGGCTGGCGATGGGTGGCCCGGAGGTTCCTGCCGACCCCGGAGCTGCGGGTGCTGCGCCCGCTCGGCCGGCTGGTGCCGTACGTGCCGAGGTTGCTCGCTCTGCACCTCGGGGTGTCCCTGCTCGCCGCCGCGGTCACCGGGCACTTCCTCACCCACGATCTGGAGGTCGAGCACCTCATCGGGGGCCCCGCGCTGCTGTTGCTGGAAGGGGCGCTGGGGGTCTGGTTCATCACGGGCGTGCGGCTGCGCCCGGCCGCGATCACGCTGGCACTGGCCGGCCCCCTCGCCCTGCTCCTCACCGGACCGGTGGGGCTGCTGTCAGCGATGGACCTGCTCGGCGTCGCCGTCTTCCTCGCGTTCGTGCCGCCGTCAGACGCCGCGTTCGGCCGGGTCGAGCCGAGCACCGAAGCGCTACGGCGCGCACTGCTGGCGCTGCGCCTCGGAGCGGGTGGCGCGCTGATCACCTTGGCGTTCGCGGAGAAGCTGGCCAACCCGGCGCTGGCCCGCGAGACCCTGCGGCTCTTCCCGCAGCTCGACGTGTTCGCCATGGCCGGCATCCACGTTCCCGCGGACACCTTCGTCGCGGTCGCCGGCGCTACCGAACTGCTCTTCGGCCTGCTGGTCATCTCGGGTGCCCTGCCGCAGGTCGCGGTGCTGGTCGCCGGCATCCCGTTCAACGCGACCCTGCTGTTGTTCGGCGGCACCGAGATGCTCGGCCACCTGCCGGTCTACGGCATCTTCCTCACCTTGCTGGTGTACGGCTCCGACCCGCGCACCGCGGAACTGGTCCGCTGGCTGCCGAGCGTGCCCCGTCGGGCGGCACGCCGAGCAGCCCTGTCGACCAGCTGATCCACCCTGGCACGTACGGCCCGGTCGGGATCGGCCGGGCCTGTTGCCGCCCCTGCGGACCGGGCCGCTCAGTCCAGCCGCATCGCGTCCAGCGTGAGCGAAGCGAGGTCGTTGACACTACGCACCTCACCCCAGTCGGCGGCTCAGCTCGCCGGGCGCAGCCCGGCGAGTGTCACCGTGACGAGCCGGCGTACCGACGCGTCCGACGGGAGGGTTCGGGCGGCGGACAGGGCGCTCAGGCAGTAGGCGGCAAGTTCCGCGGAAGGCACGTCGCGGCGGACGGTGCCCGCGGTCACCGCCTCAGCCAGCAGATCGCGGACGAAGTCCACGAGTCGCTCGTGGGCAGCGGCGGTATGGCTGCTTTGGTGCAGCATCGCCGCCAGCTCTCCGCCGTGGCGCTGCCGGGAGTTCAGGGCATAGACCTCGAGCACCGCCGCTAGCCTGGCCTGAGCATCCCCGCCGTGCTCACGGGCCGCCGCAAGGTGTTGCAGGTGCCCCGCGATCTGCCGCTCGTGCCACGCGAGCAGGATCGCCTCGATGTCGGGGAAGTACTTGTAGAGCGTCGCCCGTCCGATACCGGTCCGCTCGGCGATCTTCGACATCGTGACGGCGGTCAGCCCGTGCTCGGCAACCAACGCCGCCGCTGCGTCCAGAACCGCGTCACGGACCGCTCCGCGGTGTTCCTCGATCGTCTCGTTCCACAGCCTCGGCACCACGACAGGATACAGAGCGCCGAAAGTGTGGCATAGTGTTTTGCACGGAGACACACTGTCTCGATAAGGGATCCGCGTAGCGCTGAGGAGTACCGATGACCGAACCATCCGGCGAGCCCGACGACACCGGCAGCGAGCCTGCACGGCCGGTGTCCGGCCACCGAACCCCACGTTGGGTGATCGTGTCCGCGATCGCCGCCGCCGCCGTGGTCCTGATCGTGGTGATCGTGCACCTTGCCGGCGGTGGCTTCGGTTCCCTGCATGGCGCCGGCTGATGACGATGCGGCCGGGCCTGCGCAAGGCCGCCCTGCTGGCGCACGTCACCTCGTCGGTGGGCTGGGCCGGTGCCGTCACGTGCTTTCTGGTACTGACCCTGGTCACCCTCAACAGCCCGAACGCCGATCTGGTCAGGGCCGGCCTGTCGGCGTGTGGCCTGCTCACCCAGTTCGTGATCGTGCCCTTCGCGCTCGCGTCGGTGTTCACCGGCCTCGTGCAGTCACTCGGAACCTCCTGGGGCCTGTTCCGGCACTACTGGGTCATCGCCAAGCTGCTGCTCACCCTGGCTGCCACTGCTGCGCTGCTGCTACACACCGAGCCGATCAGCTACCTGGCCCGCATCTCGGCCACGAACGCCCCTCACACCTCCCATGTGGACCGCGTGCACCTGCAGATGGTCATCGACTCCGGCGCCGGCCTTGCCGTCCTGCTCCTGATCGCCGGTCTGGCGATCTACAAGCCGCGGGGCCTCACCCGATACGGATGGCGTAAGCAACAGCAGAGAGCTCAGGGCCGAATTCACCCCTGAACCACCTGGGTGGTGGACTCCACGAAGGGGGTAACCCATCCCCAGGCCGGTCGGAGTTCCCCGCCGGTCTCCATCGCATTGCTCGCCCGGGGCGGAGGGACGACCTCTGGTCAGACCCCCGCAGCGGCGCACATCTGAGTGAGCACGTCGATGCAATACCGGCCCCCTTTTCCACCACGGGGCCGATGCCCCGCACCTGGTCCTCGACTCCCTCGTTGACCAAGAGTTCTGCTGATCTGTCTGGGGTTTAGAGGTGCTGACTTGTTTGACGCTGATCAGGTCCATCGATACGGGGCGTTACGGCGTGGAGGAAGCACGGCGGCGCGCCCGGCGGCGGAGGGCGTGCCGAACGCGCGCCATGGTGATGCAGGCGCGGGGGCGACCAAGCCGGTGGTGGGTGATTTCGTTGGTTATGCGTCGACCTACGTCGGGGCGGCGCTGATCAGCGGCGCGGTGGTGCACTACCCGTTGGATCCGCCTCGGTTCATGGTGATCGCGGTGGCGGGTGCGGTGTTGTTCGCTTGCGCCACGGCGTTCACGGAGTTCGTCATCAACCGGCAGCGGGCGACTGCCCGTGCGGTGCTGACGATGGTGCCGGCGTCGTTGGCGTTGTCGTTCGGTATTGGTTCGTTGAGCGGCGGTATCCAGCACTTCAAGGATGTGCCCGTGCGGGCGGCCGTGTTGATCCCGGTCGGGCTCGCGTTGGCGTTCATCGCGTATGTGATGCGGTACCACGCGCAGCGGTGGCGCACCGTGGTGCGCCCTGCCGGGTTGGCGTTGCTGGCCACCGCGGCGTTGGCGTTCGTCGCGTTGCATCAGGTGGCCGCTGGGATGCCGGCCGTACCGTCGGGTGATCATCATGGGCAGGTGCCGCACTCCGATGGCGTGGCCGAAGCGCCGCCGGCGTCATCGGCCCCGCAGCCGTCCGTGCGGCAATCACGTCCGAGTGTCTCGCAATCACCTACCCGTGCCGGCCACCACGACGACGGCCACAGCCACGGATGAGCAGATGTTGAACGTGCCCTGCAGGGGCGGCCCCGGCACCAGCGGGTTGTGGTGGCGCTCTGGGGTGCTCCGCTGACGCCTCTGAAGCCCGAGGTGCGGAGTGCTACGAGTTCACCCCACTGGTAGCCAAGAGCCCCCAGTGGTTGACGGGTTTGATGTCAGACCGCGAAAACTTCCGGCTCGGCCCGGCCCGGCGGCAACAATCATGGGTATGGCCCAGCAACACGTTCCGATCCACCGGCGATGCCTGACCGCTGCCGCCGCCACCCTTGTGCTGACGATCGCCGCCTGCACCGCCGGTGACACCGGCGACGGCAACGGCGGCACGTCGCCCGCCGCCGGCCCGGCGTCCCCGACTACCGTCGCTGGGGCACCCGCTGTCGCGGGCAACGTGCTCCCGGGCGAGCACGTGCATGCGCTGAGCCGGAACCCTGCCGACGGCGACGTGTACCTGGCCACCCACGAAGGCCTGTACCGCATGGCGCCCGGCGCCGCACCCGCCCGGGTCGGCCCGGTCATCGACCTGATGGGGTTCACCGTCGCCGGCCCGAACCACTTCTACGCCTCCGGGCACCCCGGCGAAAACACGGACCTGCCGGATCCGGTCGGGCTGATCGAGTCCACCGACGGTGGCCGCAGCTGGGTTCCGCTCTCACGCCAGGGCCGCTCCGACTTCCACACCCTGGCCACCAGTTCCGCCGGCATCGTCGGCTACGACGGCGAGACGCTGGCCGTCACCAGCGACGGCCGCACCTGGCAGACCCTCACCGCGCCGGTCACCCCGCACGCCGCAGCCGCCTTCCCGGACGGTGCGACGGTGCTGCTCACCAGCCCGAGCGGGCTGGCCCGCTCCAGCGACGGCGGCCGCACCTGGACCCAGATCGCCACGCCGATACTGCCGCAACTCACGGCGTTCGCCGACACCCGCCACGCCGCCGCGGTCAGCCCGGACGGGCGCGTGGCCACCAGCAACGACGCCGGCGCCACCTGGCAGACCCGCGGCAGCATCGAAGGCGAACCACACGCGATCAGCGCCGCAGCCACCCCGAGCGGCGCCGAAATCCTCGCCGTGGGCGAGAACCGGCTGCAGCGCTCCGTCGACGACGGCGCCACGTTCACCCCCTACCAGCCGTAAACCCGACGCCGTGCGGCTACGGGGTGACGGTGGCGGCGTCCAGGCGCAGCGGGCGGTAGCCGCTAGCGTCCAGCTGAGCAAGCTCGCCGTCGATGCCGACTGAGTGGGTGCCGTAGAAGTCCACGTTCTCGCGGTGGGTCGGCCAGATGTGGGCGAGCACCTCGTCGTCGACGACCCGGCCGCCCGCGCGCAGGGCGCCGACGGCCAGCCCCGTGGTACTCCGTCGACCAGCAGACGATGGCGTTGGTGGCCAGCGTCAGCACCACCGCGGTGTTGGCCGCCTCCAGGGTCTCCAGCCGGGAGTACCACTCAGCGGTCCAGGCGAGCACGTCGTATGGCACCCTGCAGGACTCGGCCATCGCGGACAGGCCCATGTTCAGCGATCGTCGCGCCGTTGGGCGGGGCAGGTGTCGATGATGCGTGGCGGCCTGCTGCACGGCGAGCCCGGTTGCAGTGGCCGCGACACGCTTCATGGACGCCGAAGTTCCCGCACTTGCGGGTGACGGCGTGCCGGTGACAAATGGGGCTGGTGGTCGCGATCGTGTTCACCGTCGTGAAGGCCGCCACCACCGGCTCCAGCGCCCGGCCCGCAGCGTCCGGGCCGGTCGTGGCGCCGCAGGGCGCGGACGGCGGGGCGATGGTCACCGGCCGCGCCGACGCGAAGGTCAAGCTGGAGGTGCACGCGGACTACGTGTGCCCGTTCGGCGGCCGGTTCGAGCGGGCCAACGATGCCGAGATCACCCGGGTGATCGGCGACGGCACCGTCCGCCAGTACCTGTACCCGCTCGCTTTCCTCGACGAGCGGTCAAACGGAACCCTTCACTCCAGCCGCGCCGCGAACGCCGCCGCGACCGTCTACGACAAGGCGCCAGACAAGCTGCTCGCATTCAACAGCGCGCTGTACGCCGACCAGCCCGCCGAGGGGAGCGACGGCCTTATCCGACGACAAGACCGCCGACTTGGCCCGGCAGGCCGGCGTGCCACAGCCGGTCATTGACGCGTTCGGTCAGGGCACCCTCGAGCCGTGGATCGCCACCTCGACAGAGGCCGCGTTCGCCGCGGGCCTGCAAGGCACCCCTACCGTAAAGATCAACGGGCAGTCGTTGGAAGGCGACCTGTGCACCGTCGACCCGCTGACCCAGGCCATTACGGCGGCAGCCAAGTAGCGCGATGTCACCAGCCGCAGCGAGAATCGGGGCGATCCGTTGACGTCCGGCCCCAGCGGCGAGCACGCGGTGCACAGCTGACCACCAGATGGAGGGGCTGACGCCACGGTCACGGTGGCCTCTGTCGGCGCGGTTGCGCGCCGCGCAGGCCCTGGGCGTACTCACCAGCGTGCGTCGCCGTCGGGCTGGTCGCTGCCCCGGCCATTTCGACGACCCGACATTGCGGCCTGACCGGCGGAACCGGCCTGTCAGAGCCTCCGGCCCTGGAGAACATCTGGCCACCACGGACGGGCACTCGGCCTCAAGGGGTCCGGTGCCCGGCCGTGGTGGAACGTCAGGGCTCTACAGGCGGGCGAGGATCTGCTTCATCTGGGTGATCTCGGCCTCCTGCGCGGTGATGATCTGCTGGGCCATGGCCTTCGCTTCAGGGTTGACGCCCTTCGCGAGCTCGTCCTTGGCCATCGTGACCGCTCCTTCGTGATGGGCGATCATCATGGTGCAGAACTGCTTGTCGAATTCCTTGCCTGTGGCCTTCTCGAGCTTGCCCATGTCGGCGTCCGACATCATGCCCGGCATGCCGTGCCCCATGCTCGGCATCGTGGACGGCATGGACATACCGCCACTCATGCTCATGCCCGGCATCGGCGCGTCCCACGTGTGTAGCCACCCGGTCATGCTGTCGATCTCGGGTTGCTGCGCCGCCTTGATCTTGCCTGCGAGGGCCTTGACCTCCGGGTCGGCGGCGCGGGTTTCGGCCAGCTCGGCCATCTCGATGGCCTGCTGGTGATGCGGGATCATCATCTGGGCGAACATCACGTCGGCATCGTTAAACGCCGCCGCGCTCGCTGAGGCCCCTGGGGACGCCATCATGCTGGGCCCGTGGTCGGAACCCGACGGCGAATCACCACCGCCGCATGCGGACACCACGAAAGCGGCGGCGGCCGCCACACCGGCCAGCATGGCACGGCGCAGCACAACAGAACGAGTGAACACTTCAATCAAGCCTTTCGAGTTCGATGGACGTACGTACGAACAACGCCAGCGCCGCTACCCCCGGAAAGAGGGTGCGGCCAGCGAAGTCCTATACGCGCAGCACCGAAACCGTGGCCAGCACCAGCCCGACCTGCCCATCCGGCGGCGACCGCGCCGGCACCCCACCACAGCCACCGCCCGCCCCCGGCGGCCGGCGGTGATCCACGACCGCCCGCAGCAACGAAGCGAGCATGAGTAGCACCGCGAACCCGGTCAACACCGCCAGGCAGACACTCCACCCGGACATGCCGCCGTCACCATCACTGTCGTGCGACCTCACGTGCACACAGCCGACGCAGCCATCACCCCAAGCGAGGGCCCGCATCTCCGGACCACCGGCGCCCACATGTACGCCGACGGCGTGCCCAGCCGGCTCGTGCATCCCGGCATGGCCCAAGATGTGCATCGCAGACAAGCCGAGCAGTGTGCAGAGCAACAGCATCCACCGGGCAAACCGCCGCCCCGTGCCTGCCGACCCTGCCCCTGTCATGCGCCTACGCTACCCCGCAGCATCGCCGCGTGTATCGGAGCGGAGCCGCTGATCGCCCGTCAGTGCCTGACCTTGTCACGGCATGAGGATCTTCTTACCGTCAATGCGCAGCGGTATTCTCCGCAGCCCGGTCCGCGCCGGGCCGCTGAGCAGTGTGCCGTCCCCGTCACGAAACCGCGAGTTGTGCCAGCTGCACGTCATCATGCCGTTGATCGGAGGACGTACAGGGCCTCCCTGGTGCGGGCATACCGCACTGAAGGCGTGGAAACGGCCGGCCGTCGGTTGCACCACCAGCACGTCAGCGACGACAACCCCGCCACCGACCGGGACCTCGTCGGTGGTTGTCAACGGCGTCGGCGGCCGTTCGGACGTGGCGACGGGCGCAGGCGGGTCCGTCACGCTCGGCGCGGTTTCGGTCGGATCAGCGTCGAGGTCGCCGTCGCTGCACGCGCCGAGCATCGCTACCAATGCCCCAGCCGTCATCGCGGCCAAGGCGGTACGTCGTGTGGTGCAGAAGGGTGCAGCCTTGGGGGGCAAGTTCCGGCTGCTGTCGGAGTTCGCACTTTCCCGCGGCGCTCGATCGACCATGACAGTGGACGCTAGCGCGTGGTGTCAATCGTCCAGGCACGGCGTGTTTCAACCCGTAGGAGTAGTAGGTGCCATCGTCGCTGTCGCGCCGGGCGGCCGCGGTGCAGGGCGACAGGACGTCCCGCAGACCGGGTCCGCCGCCCCGAGCCGCCGCTGCTGTAGGAGTGGTCTGCGGCGGGCGCGTCCGATGCCCGGCGCAGGATTTACCTCTGGGCGAGCCGCGGTTCGCCCAGAGGTGTTGATGCGAAGGTCAGCTCATGCTCGCCAGCAGGTCACGGCATGCCTGCTCGCAGGCACGGCAGGATTCGGCGCAGATCCGGCAGTGCTCGTGCGCCTCGGCGTGGGACGCGCACTCGTCGCCACAGGACTTGCAGGCCATCGCGCAGGCATCGAGCAGGGTGCGGCTGATGTTGGCGTCGTAACCGGTGTGCCGCGAGAGCACTCGGGCGGTGGTGGCGCAGATATCGGCGCAGTCCATGTTTGTGCGGATGCATTTGGTCAGCTCCGCCACCATGCCCTCGCTGAGACAGGCATCCGCGCAGGCGGTGCACGCCTCGCTACAGGCGATCAACGCGTCGATCGTCGCGGCCAACCGCCGCCTGTCGAGGTTGATCGACTGCGGATAGGTGTCCAGCATCGGCATCGTCGTACTCGTCATAACGCCCTCCCCCGGGCCTTACGGGATACGGTCACCCGTCCGCATACCCGGACGAGCCGCGGGAGTAACGGCATAACGCCTCCGCTGGCGACGGAACGTCGATACCCATCGTGAGGTGAGGCGGGGATATCGCACCAAGTGAACGGTGGAGCGCCCCTCCTCGTGTGCAGCATCGCCACCGGATCCGGGCCGCACGGCGTGGTCATCGACCCCACCGGCGCTCGCGCGTGGGTCACCAACGTCTACGACTCGACGGTCTCCGTCATCGACCTACCCGGCCGCACCCCGGTCGCCACCATTGGGCAAGCAGCGGAACGGCATCAGCTACGCGCCCAAGCCTGTGGCGCCGCCCGCGGCCCGGACGACGATGGTCCTTCCCCACCCCGTCAGCACCCTCCCCTGACCACGGTGGACACGGATAAACGGCGTCCATCGCCCTGGCCGTCTTCGCCGCCATTTTCTCCCATTCGACATTCGTCCTGGGCCCGATCATCAGCGGCGACGGCGCCGACGCGCCCGGCGCCGACCGGGCGGCTCCAGCAGCACGGACCACAGCGGGCACCACGCGAACTGACCATGAACGGCCGTCCGCTGCGGTGGTTGAAGATCCAGTACGGCATACCCCCTGGGGGTTGTACCCTGGAGGTATGACAACCCCTGTTCCGACGCGCGGCTATACCGCCACCAAGGACCAGTTGCAGGCGCGGCTGCGGCGCATCGAAGGCCAGGTACGCGGGGTCGAACGCATGGTGGACGAGGACCGGTACTGCATAGACGTCCTCACTCAGATCTCCGCCATCCAGGCCGCCCTGGACAAGGTCGCCCTCGGCCTGCTCGACGGCCATGCGCGGCACTGCCTGCGGGAAGGCGCCGCCGATGGCCGCAGCGACGAGATGGCCACCGAACTCATGGCCGCCGTCGGACGGCTGATGAAACGCGGCTGAGCGATCCGGCGTGCCAGGCACGCCTGCGATGCCCACGTCGTTCCGCCCTTCTCGCGGCGTTCGACACCTGCCACGGCG
The DNA here is from genome assembly GCF_004217545.1 of Krasilnikovia cinnamomea. NCBI lineage: Bacteria > Bacillati > Actinomycetota > Actinomycetes > Micromonosporales > Micromonosporaceae > Krasilnikovia > Krasilnikovia cinnamomea. The sequence continues at coordinate 5,520,481 of NZ_SHKY01000001.1, read as the reverse complement.
GGTAGGAAATCTGGCGCACCCGCCGGGAGGGCCTCGGCCGTGACCTTGGCGGGCGTGGGAGGTATCGCGCTGGTATTGCGAACATACCCCTACCGGGTATAGGTTCGGGCCTGGAGGTGGTACCGATGGAGCACCAGCACACCAGCGACGACAGGCACGCCCCGACCGCCGGGTCCGGAGCCGACGCCAACGACCGTCACCACCGCACCGCGACAGCCGGCACGATGACCACGCACGGGAAGTCCGAACACCCTCGCGACGCCAGACACCCGGGCGGCCCAGGCGCTGCTGCCGACGCCCACGTCGCGGGGCACGGCGCGCCCATAGGACACGCCACCCATCAGGGCCACGACAAGCACGCGGGCCACGATCCGGAGATGTTCCGGCGCAAGTTCTGGCTGAGCCTGGCCCTCACGATCCCGATCGTGGTGACCAGCCACATGGTGATGGACTGGTTCGGCTACACCCTCGATTTCCCCGGCATGGACTGGGTCGGCCCGGTCCTCGGCACGGTGGTGTTCTTCTACGGCGGCTGGCCGTTCCTCGTCGGCGGCGTGCGCGAGGTCCGCGACCGGGCACCCGGCATGATGTTGCTGATCTCGATGGCGATCACGGTCGCCTACGTGGCATCGCTGGCCACCACGTTCGGGGCGTTCGACCTGGACTTCTGGTGGGAGCTGGCCGCGTTGGTCACGATCATGCTGCTCGGGCACTGGCAGGAGATGAAGGCCATCGGCCAGGCCCAAGGGGCGCTGGCTGCGCTGGCCGCCCTGCTGCCCGACGACGCCGAGGTCATCGACGCCGACGGCAGTGTGCGCCGCGTCCCCGTCACCGACCTGCGCGTCGGCGACACCGTGCTGGTCCGCTCCGGCGGCCGGGTGCCCGCCGACGGGCGCATCGCCGAGGGCGCCGCCGAACTGGACGAATCCATGATCACCGGCGAATCCCGGCCGGTGTCGCGCGGCGTCGGTGACCGGGTGGTGGCCGGCACCGTGGCCACCGACTCGGCCCTGCGGATCGAGGTCACCGCGGTCGGAGACGACACCGCGCTGGCCGGCATCAGCCGCCTCGTCGCGCAGGCGCAGGCATCCAGCGGCAGGGCGCAGGTACTCGCCGACCGGTTCGCGGCGTGGCTGTTCTACATCGCCACCGCCGCCGCCCTGATCACCTTCGGCGTGTGGTGGGCGCTCGGCGACGTGGACCAGGCCGTCGTGCGTACCGTGACGGTGCTGGTGATTGCCTGCCCGCACGCTCTCGGGCTGGCCATCCCGCTGGTGATCGCCCTGTCCACCGCCGTGTCCGCCAAGGCCGGCATCCTGGTCAAGGACCGGCTGGCGCTGGAGCGGATGCGCACCGTGGACGCGGTGCTGTTCGATAAGACCGGCACGCTGACCAAGGGCGCGCACGCCGTCACCGCCTTGGCCGCCGCGCCCGGCGCCGCCGAGGACGATGTCGTGCGCATCGCCGCCGCGGTGGAGGCCGACAGCGAACACCCGCTGGCCAAGGCGATCGTCAAGGTCGCCGCCGACCGCGGGCTGCCGGCCACGGCCACCGGGTTCCGGTCGCTGACCGGCCGCGGCGTACAGGCGGCGGTCGACGGCACGACGTACGCCGTCGGTGGTCCGGCATTGCTGCGCGAGCTGACCGTGCCCGTGCCCACCGAACTGGCCCGGCAGACGCAGGCGTGGTCGGAGCGCGGTGCGGCGGTGCTGCACCTGATTCGGCTCACCAAGCCCGGAACGGCGGAGGTGATCGGCGCGTTCGCCCTCGAGGACGAGGTCCGCCCGGAGGCCCGACAGGCGATCGCACAGCTGCGGGCGCAGGGGGTGAAGAAGATTGTCATGATCACTGGGGATGCGCGGCCGGTTGCCGAGGCGGTCGCCGCCGACCTGGGGTTCCGGCCCGGCGTCGACGAAGTTTTTGCCGAGGTGCTACCCGCCGACAAGGACCGGGCGGTGGCCGAGCTGCAGGCCCGCGGTCTCACCGTGGCCATGGTGGGCGACGGCGTCAACGACGCCCCGGCCCTGGCGCGCGCCGACGTCGGCCTGGCCATCGGCGCCGGCACCGACGTCGCGATCGAGTCCGCCGGGGTCGTGCTGGCCTCCTCCGACCCACGCGGGGTCACCGGCGTCATCCGGCTGTCCCGGGCCTCATACCGCAAGATGATCCAGAACCTGGCCTGGGCCGCCGGCTACAACGTGATCGCCATTCCGCTCGCCGCCGGAGTCCTCTCCTGGGCCGGGATCACGCTGAGCCCGGCGATCGGCGCGGTGCTGATGTCCGCCTCGACGATCGTGGTGGCCCTCAACGCCCAACTGCTACGCCGCGTCCACCTCACGCCCGAAGCGCAATGACCGGCCATACGGTGCCCGCTGGCATGCCTGGTCGCCGACACGGCGGAATCAGACAATCCGGCTTGCGGGCCTACCGAGATTTGCGACACCCCGAGGAAGGTTGATACCCCCATGGGGTATAGGTATCGTGGTTGGCTGGGCGACACAGTCGCCCGCTCGTCATCCCGTCGAGGAAGGACCGTCATGGAGACAAAGACGTACACGGTGGCCGGCATGACCTGCTCGCACTGCGTGAACTCGGTCAGCTCCGAGATCAAGCAGATTCCCGGCGTAACCGAGGTCCAGGTCGACCTGGCCAGCGGCGCCGTCACCGTCACCAGCAACGAGCCCGTCAACGACGCCGCGGTCGCCGCCGCAGTGGACGAGGCGGGCTACGAGCTGGCGAGCTAGTCATGCGCACCCCCGTCAAGGTGGGCGGTTTCGTACTCGGACTGGCGGCCGTGTTCGCGGCCGCCCTCGGGCTCGGCCACGCGGCCGGCCCGACCCAGGTCCCCGCCGCCAACCACACCACCGCCACCGGCGCACACGACAGCAGCAACCACACCACCGGCGCCTCCGCGCCCCTGCCCGCGGGCCTGCAGGTCACCCAGGATGGCTACCGGCTCACTCCGTTGACCACCACGCTGGCCACGGGCGCCCCTCAGGTGTTCCGGTTCCAGATCACCGGACCGGACGGTAGGCCGGTGACCCGGTACACCACCAGCCACGAGAAGGATCTGCACCTGATCGTGGTACGCCGGGACCTGTCCGGCTTCCAGCACGTTCACCCCGTCCTCGCCGCTGATGGCACCTGGAGCATCCCGCTCGCCGTGCCAGCTGCCGGCCAGTACCGTGCCTTCGCCGACTTCCAACCCGCCGGCCGGGCCGAATCTCTGACGCTGGGTGTCGACGTCGCCGCACCGGGCGACTACCGGCCCGCCGTGCTGCCCGCCCCGGCGTCGACCGCGACGGTTGACGGTTACACCGTCACGCTCGACGGCACACTGACGCCGGGCACCGCGTCGAAGCTGACCCTGTCGGTCAGCAAGAACGGCCGCCCGGTCACCGACCTGCAGCCCTACCTGGGCGCCTACGGGCACCTGGTTGCGCTACGCGACGGTGACCTGGCGTATCTGCACGTGCACCCCGACGGCGCACCCGGCGACGGCCACACCGCGGCAGGGCCGCAGATCAGCTTCTACGTCGAAGTGCCGTCGGCGGGCGCCTACCGGATGTACCTGGATTTCCAGCACGCCGGGAAGGTGCGCACCGCCGAGTTCACCGCGGTCGCCGGGCCGTCCGCGTCGGCGTCGCAGCCTTCGTCGTCGCCGGGCGTGACCATGGCGCCGCCGTCGCCGAGCCACGGCGACCACACCCACGGGTAAGGAGAGCAGTCATGGCGTCTGTCGCCCAGCCGTTGCCGACGGCCCCGAACCAGATCGAGTTGTCGATCGGCGGGATGACCTGCGCCTCCTGCGCGTCGCGGATCGAGAAGAAGCTGAACCGCATGGACGGCGTGACGGCCACGGTCAACTACGCCACCGAGAAGGCCAGCGTCCGCTACGCCGATGCGGTGACCCCGCAGCAGCTGATCGACACGGTCGAGAAGACCGGCTACACCGCCGCCGTGCCGCCACCGCCACGCCCGGCCGGTGACGGCCCCGGCCAGCAGGAGCACCCGGCCGACGAGCTGCAGGCGCTGCGTACCCGGCTGTGGGTCTCGATCGTGCTCAGCGTTCCGGTGGTCGCGCTGGCCATGGTTCCGGCCTGGCAGTTCACGTATTGGCAGTGGCTGTCGCTGACCCTGGCCGCGCCGGTCGTGGTCTACGGTGGCCTGCCCTTCCACAAGGCGGCCTGGACGAACCTGCGCCACGGTGCCGCCACCATGGACACGCTCGTCTCGATGGGCACCCTCGCCGCGTTCGGCTGGTCGGTGTGGGCGCTGTTCTTCGGCACCGCCGGTACGCCGGGCATGACCCACCCGTTCGAGCTGACCATCGCCGCCACCGACGCCTCCGGCGCCATCTACCTCGAGGCCGCCGCCGGGGTCACCACCTTCATCCTGGCCGGCCGCTACTTCGAGGCGCGTTCCAAGCGTCGCGCCGGCGCAGCCCTGCGGGCCTTGCTGGAGCTGGGCTCCAAGGACGTGACCGTGCTGCGCGACGGCACCGAAAGACGCATCCCCATCGCCGAACTCGCCGTGGGTGATCAGTTCGTCGTACGCCCCGGGGAGAAGGTCGCCACGGACGGCATCGTCGAGGACGGAGTCTCCGCGGTCGACGCCAGCATGTTGACCGGTGAATCCGTGCCGGTCGAGGTACGCCCCGGCGACCCGGTCACCGGGGCCACGGTCAACGCAGGTGGCCGGCTGGTCGTCCGGGCCACCCGTATCGGCGCCGACACCCAGCTGTCGCAAATGGCCAAGCTCGTCGAGCAGGCCCAGACCGGCAAGGCCCCCGTACAGCGCCTGGCCGACCGGATCTCCGCGGTGTTCGTGCCGATCGTCATCGCGCTCGCGGTGGCGACGCTGGGCTGGTGGATCGGCACCGGCAGCGGCTGGACCGCCGCGTTCACCGCCGCCGTCGCCGTACTGATCATCGCGTGCCCGTGCGCGCTCGGCCTCGCGACACCGACCGCGCTACTCGTCGGCACCGGCCGCGGCGCCCAGCTGGGCATCCTCATCAAGGGCCCCGAGGTGCTGGAGTCCACCCGCGCCGTCGACACGGTGGTGCTGGACAAGACCGGTACCGTGACGACCGGCCACATGAGCCTGATCGAGGTAACCGCCAGCGACGGGCAGGACCGTGATCTGCTGTTGCGGCTGGCCGGTGCGGTGGAAGCCGCGTCCGAACACCCGATCGCGCGGGCGATCGCCCGCGCCGCCGCCGAAGCCGTCGGCGACCTGCCGCCGGTGTCGGGTTTCGCCAACACCGAAGGGCTCGGCGTGCGGGGCACCGTCGAGGCCCGCGACGTGTTCGTCGGGCGTCCCGTGCTGCTGCAGCAGGCCGGGCTCGCCGTGCCGACGCAGGTGAAGCAGGCGATCGCCGCGGCGCAGGCGTCCGGACAGACCGCCATCGTCGCCGGCTGGGACGGCACCGCCCGTGGCGTGCTCGCCGTCGCCGACCTCGTCAAGCCGACCAGCCGCGACGCGGTGGCAGCGCTGCGCCGTCTCGGTCTCACCCCGGTGCTGCTGACCGGCGACAACGCCACCGTGGCCCGTGCCGTGGCCGACGAGGTCGGCATCGACGAGGTCATCGCCGACGTGCTGCCCGCCGACAAGGTCGACGTCGTCAGACGGCTGCAGGCCGACGGGAAAGTGGTCGCGATGGTCGGCGACGGCGTCAACGACGCCGCCGCGCTCGCCCAGGCCGATCTGGGCCTGGCCATGGGCACCGGCACGGACGTCGCCATCGAGGCATCCGACCTCACTTTGGTCCGCGGAGACCTGATGGCCGCCGTCGACGCGATCCGCCTGTCGCGGCGCACGCTGCGGATCATCAAGAGCAACCTGTTCTGGGCCTTCGCCTACAACGTCGCGGCGCTGCCGCTGGCCGCGGCCGGAATGCTGAACCCGATGATCGCCGGAGCTGCGATGGCGTTCTCCTCGGTGTTTGTCGTCGCCAACAGCCTGCGGCTTCGCCGGTTCACGGTGGAGCGGTAGCTCCGCGGCCCACTCGGGGCGCAGATCCCCCGGGTAAGGGGCACCCGGGGCTCGGTGGCCGGGGACTTGGCCAGCCTCAGGAGCGCACCAGCCGGGCGATCGCCGCTGCGGCCTCTTTGATCTTTGGGTCCGCGTCGCCATCGACGGCGGCCTAACCACGCATTGCCGCAGATGGTCCTCCAGCAGCCCGACCGCGACGGCCTGCAGCGCCTTCGTCGCTGCGGCAATCTGCGTGAGCACGTCGATACAGTACGTGTCGTCGTCGACCATGCGCTGCAGCGCGCGGATCTGTCCCTCCACCCGCCGCAGCCGCGACAGCAGCGCCTGCTTGTCTGGGGAGTACCTGTGAGGCCCGGCCGGTCCATTCTCCTCCACACCCGCTAAGTTGCCCCTTACCCGTACCTTCCCGTCGTCGTCCGACCGACGCCGCGGCCCGGCACGAGATCCAGGGGCCGCAAGTCGTGGAACACCGCCCCGGTGGGCGCCACGGTGAATGACCGACCCCACTGCTGTGACGATCTGTCAGATCGCCCTCACCATGCGTAGAACTAACCTTTGGTGAAACATAAGACCGCATCTCGTTTGGGGTTGTTGTAGCGCAGGGTCGTTCGTTGTACGGGTGTGGGTGATGTTGAGAAGTACTGCCCGGACTCGTTGTGGCACGTCGCGCAGCCGCTGCTGCCCGAGCATCCGAAAAGGCATCAGGGCGGAGGGCGGCGGCGGATCAGCGACCGGATCGCGCTCGCGGCGATCCTGTACGTCCTCGATTCCGGTTGCGCGTGGAACGAGTTGCCGGAGTCGTTTCCGATCTCGTCGGCCAGCGCGCATCGCCGGTTCAGCGAGTGGGTCGAGCAAGGGGTGATGGCGGCGCTGCATCAGGCGACGCTCGACGTGCTCGGCGCCGCCGGGCAGATCGACTGGTCCCGGGCCAGTATCGATGGCATGCACGTACGCGCGGTCAAAGGGGGGATCTGACCGGGCCGAGTCCGGTAGACCGCGGTAAGCCCGGCTCCAAGATTCACGCGATCGGTGATCGGGGCGGGCTGCCGCTGTATGCCGACATCTCGGCTGCCAATATCAACGATCACAAGGTCCTGGAGGAGGTGGTCGACGGCGTCGCCCCGGTACGGCGGCCGGTCGGCCGTCCGCGGAAACGGCCGGTGAAGTTGCACGGCGACAAGGGCTACGACTACCGCGCGAGTCGTCAGGCCCTGGCCCGGCGCGGGATCAAGGCGCGTATCGCCCGCAAGGGTATCGAGTCCTCGACCCGGCTCGGCCGGTACCGCTACGTGATCGAGCGCTGCCTGGAGTGGGTGAGCCGGTTCCGGCGGCTGGTCCGCCGCTACGACCGCAAGGCTTCCCACTTCCGCGGATTCCTGCGCCTGGCATGCGCTGTCATCTGCTACCGCCGCGCCGTCAAGCTCAACCTGTTGCCGGTCAACAACCCCAAATGAGATGCGGTCTAAGTCTGGCGGTCTCCGCTCGCAGCCTCCAGACGGGGCCGCTACGGATTGCCGCGTGAAGTCGGCCGGGACAGTCAGCGGGCACCTCGCCCGGCTGCTGTTGCTGGCCTGCACCGTGCTGGGCGTCGCCGCGCTGCACACCATCGGCCACGCGGGCCTCGGCGACTTGGACCGTCATCACCCCGCCGCCGCGAGCGTCGTCGTCGAGGGCCTCGGTGGTTGCGACGGCGATGGCTGCCTGCACCACGCCGCCGGATCCGGCGGGGCCGCCGACACGTCCCGCTGGTGGGAGGTGTGCGTGGCGATCCTGGGTGCCCTGGCCGCCTGTGTGCTCGCCGCGCGCCAGTGGTCACGCGCCCGCGGCGCCGCCGTCGAGGTGTCCGTACCGGCCCGGCGGCGACCACCGCCTCACAGAGTCCGGGGCCCCACGGCGGGTCTGATCCTGGCCACCGCGGCGGTTCTGCGCACGTAGGACACCTCCGACGAGACGGATCCCCATGTCGTCTGGGCCCCCGTGCCCGCATCGGAACCGCCCTGTGCGCCGCTTGGCACACACCATCGTCCGATGTTCCGCAGCCGGCCGCCTAACCGCCATAAGCCACCATGCGATCGGTGGTGAAGACGGTCCCGCTGTGGAGCACAGCGAAAGGACCCCGTTTCCGTGTCACACCGCACCCGTACCTCCGCGGCTCGGCTGCGTTCCTGGACCACCGCGGCGCTCGCCGCGCTCCTGAGCATCGGCGCGGCAACCCCGGCACACGCCGAGCCGTCGCCGCAGCAAAATCGAGAAGCAGATCGACACTGCCTGGAACCAGCTCGAACCGGTCATCGAGCAGTACAACAAGATCCACGCGCAGCTACGGGACAACCAGGTCAAGCAGAAGCAACTGGCGACCAAGCTGCAACCGCTGCAGCTGCAGGTCGACCTGGCGCTGTCCGAGGTGGGTGGGCTCGCCAGCCGCGCCTACATGCAAGGTGGCAGGCCAGCGCTGGACAGCATGCTGATCAGCGGCAGTTCCGAGGACCTGACCGACAAGCTCACGTACCTGGACTTCATGGCCCGCTCCCAGCGCGCCCAGGTCAGCGACGTCATCGCCGTGCGCGACAAGTACGCGGCCAGCAAGCGAGAGCTCGACACGCTCACCAAGACACTCGCGGCCCGCGACGCCGACCTGGCCGCGAAGAAGAAGAGCATTCAGAAGAAGGTCGACGATCTGCAAAAACTGCGGATCAGGGCGTACGGAGCTGGCGGTGGCGCCACCGGGTCGATGCGCACCGGGCCGTGCCCTGCGGAGTACACCAACGACCCGGGAGGTAAGGCCGCCGCCAAGGCGTGCAGCCTGATCGGCAAGCCCTACATCTGGGCCGCCGCGGGTCCAAGAGGCTACGACTGCTCCGGGATGACCTTGGCCGCGTGGGCGGCCGCCGGGGTAAGCCTGCGCCACTACACGAAATGGCAGTGGGCCGACAACAAACCGGTCAGCCGAGGCGAGCTGAAACCCGGTGACCTCGTGTTCTGGTACAGCGACCTGCACCACATGGGCATGTACGTCGGCAACGACACCGTCGTGCACGCCACCCACACCGGCGACTACGTCCGGATGGCCAAGATGGACGACGTCGGACCCATCGCCGGCTTCCGCCGTCCTTCCTGACAGCCTGCGGACGGCCGGGGCCGCTATGCAGCCCAGGCCGGCCCGATGGTGACACGTTGGGCCGGCCGTGCGCTCAGCGAGGCAAGCCGGTGCCAGCCGGGTCCGTCAGGTCGACGTGGGTGGGACGCCTTGATGATCCTTTGTCTAGTCGGACGTTGGGGACGCGGTCGGTGTTGGCTGAGGTTCACGACCAGGACTACACCTGCGGCGGTCATCGTGGCTGGCAGCATCGAGGGCGGGTGTGTCCCCCGTTGTGCCGCCGCCGTACGGTCCTGGCTCTGGTTGGGGCGGTAGGCGCCGCCGCGAACCGGAACCTGTCAAGTCAACTGAGACAGTTTCTTGATCTTCTTTAGCTTTGTGCTGTTGGAAGGGTGGTCACAGCCGCGACGGCGACTTGTCCGAGGTCGCTGTTGTCGGGTTTGTTGATCCATGCCCGGTGAGCGAGGCGGGGTGGCTGCGGACGGCGGCGCCCGAACCGTTCGGGGTGCGCGGCCCAGGCGGCGTCGAGGGTCCGTTGCCGCTGTTCACGGATCTGTCCGGCGGTGCCGTGATGGACCGAGGCCGGAGTATGCAGGCCGATCCCGGAGTGCCGGTGCTCGTGGTTGTAGTACGTGTAGAACGCCTCGCAGTGCTGCCGGGCGTGCTGGATCGACCCGAACCGGTCCGGGAAGCTCGGGTCGTACTTCAACGTCTTGAAGCTCGCCTCGATGTAGGGATTGTCGTTCGAGGTTTTCGGCCGGCTGTGACTACGGCCGATCTTCAGATCGGTCAGCAGCTGGGTGACGGTCTTGCTGGTCATCGCCGCGCCGCGGTCGGCATGCACGGTCAACTGATCGGGATCGACGCGTTCACGGGCGGCGGCGTCGGCGATCAGCGCTTCGGCGAGCTGCCCGTCCTCGTGCGCGGCGACCAGGTGCCCGACGACGTACCTCGACCAGATGTCGATCACCGTGTAGAGGTGGAACCAGACGCCCTTGACCGGCCCGCGCAGCTTCGTGATGTCCCAGGACCAGACCTGGTTCGCCGCGTCGGCCACGAGTTCGGGCTTGGTCCGGGCCGGATGCGTGGCCTGGCTGCGGCGTTCACCGTTTTGACCGGCGGCCCGCAGAATCCGGTACATCGTGGACTCCGAGCACCACCAGCGGCCCTCGTCGAGCTCGCGGGCCCATACCTGCGCCGGCGCCAGGTCGGCGTACTCGGGCCGGTTCAGCAACTGCAGGACCTGCTCACGTTCGGCCTGCGACAGCGCCGAGGGCGGCGGCTCACGCGGAGTCCGCGGCTTCGGCGGCGCGGGCGGGTTGCGGTGCCGGTAGAGCGTCGCGCGGGATACGCCGGTCAGTCGGCACGCCCCGGCGATGCCCCACGCCGGGGTCAGCGCCTGGAGCGCCTCGGTGAGGACGGGTTCGACATCGGCGCGGCATCCGCGCTCTCGGAGAGCAGTTCCAAGAGCGCGTGCGCTTTTCCCATGATCGCCAGCGCGGTCTCGGTCTTGGCCAGCTTGGCCTGCAAGCGGGCGTTCTCCCGCTGCAGGCGGGCAAGTTCAGCGTTTTCGGCCTTCTTCGCTGCCCGCGCGGCCGCTTGACGGCGGTCGGTCAGGCCGGCCGCGGCTCCGGCGTCTCGGGCCTTGCGCCAGTCGAGAATGTGTGACCCATACAGTCGTTCCCGGCGCAGGATCGCCCCGCGAGCCGCCGCATCCGGCGCCGACTCGTACTCGTCCAGGATCCGCGCCTTGAACTCCGCGGTGAATGTCCGCCGCTGGGGCCGGGCGTCCAGATCCGGGCTCTCATGGGGCTTCGAAGTCATGCTGGTGTGTTCTCCTCAGGGCCGTCCAGGAAGAGTATTCCCTGGTAGACGGGCTGTCTCACATCAGCGTGACAGGGAGGGAACCGCTACCTGGGTCAGTGGCTCGTCACGTCCCCGGCTGGCACGGTACCTACGCCGCTGCCCCTGCCGCCGATCACAGCCGCATGCATGATCACTATGATGATCACCTGGGCGCTTCCCGGACTCGCCCTGCCACGGCTCCGCTATGTCCACGACCGGGCGCCGGCCGTTCGGGTGAGCTAGGGCATCGTTTCGTGTCCGACCACGGTTCAGCGCGGGATACCTCCGGCCGACGGTAAGAGCAGCCCGGCAGCACCTGCCCTGTTTCGACCGAGGAGAGCTGTTGACCACGTCCCCGCTTCTGCGCGCTGACGCCCCGTCCGGTCAGATGGGACCGCCGCACGAACATTCCGCCGGGCCCGCACCGACCCGGCCCGCGTTGCTGGGCTCGTACACCGGCTATGTCGGGTACTTCGTCGGCGCAGGGCTGATCAGTGGAGCCGTGGTGCACTACCCGCTCGACCCGGCCCGCTACGGCGCCATCGGCGCCGCCGGCGTTGCGGTGTTCCTCACCGCCACGGTCCTCAACGAGTTCATCCTGCCCCGCTCCCGGCCCGGCGCCATCACGCTGCTGCGGGTGGTAGGAGCCTCGCTGCTGCTGTCGCTGGGCATCGGCATGGTCAGCGGTGGCCTACAGCACTTCGCCGACGTGCCGACCCGCAGCGCAGTACTCGTCCCCGCCGGCCTGCTCCTCTCCTTTACCGCCTACGTGCTCCGCCACGCGACACAACGGTGGAAGGCGATCGTCGGACCGATCGGCCTAACCGTGTTGACCGTCTCCGTGCTGACCTTCACCGGCCTCAGCTACCTCGCCAAGCACAGCACCCCCACAGGTCACAGCCATGGCGCCGAACACGGCGGCCCGGCCGGTCCGGAAGAGGCGAGCGACGGGCATCACACCGAGGGCGGTGTAGAACACGCGCAGCCGCCCGCCACCTCGGGTTCGCAGCCCCCCGCGCCAACCGGCGCGCAGGCCAGCGCCGCGCCCGCGCCAACTCGGAGTAGCCGACAGGCGCCCAGCACCCACAAAGCCGGCAGCGACCACCACGCCGACGACGACCACCATCACGCCGACGACGACCACCACTGACATCCCTTCCACGTTCCTGTGCTCGCGGGCAGTGGCCCGCGCGTCCTGACGGAGCGCCGCGCGCTGGTGTGGTTGGCGACGGGGACACGCTCTTACCGAACGCATTTGGGCGACTCGTCGGGAAGCAGGCGGGCGTCCGATGCAGGCCCGTCAGAACGTCGCGGACCATGTCGTAGCCTGACCTCTGTGAGGCAGCGTCAGCAGTCCGGCACCCGCATGCGGGTCCTGCGCTGCCAGCTGGCCTTGGTGGCGCTTGTAGTGCGGGTGTACTGCAGGGTGCTCACTGCCTGACCCTTGCCACGACGGGCCCGGACCGATCCGTCGCAACCGGCCATCAGCTGCACAGCCATGAGCATGTCGCCCCGACGATCAAGGTTCGCCGGACACCGGATTCGACATCTGTCATGGGCAACCGGCTCCTACCACAGCGGCGACCGTCACCACGGCCGGCCTGGATCCGCCGACGGGACTGCGAACCTTGCCGGTCGCCGTGCCTCCAGCAGCACACACGCCGCGAACACCGAGCGCACCGGCATTGACGGAGATCTGCGTCAGTCGTACGTGAGACCCCACCGTGTCGCGGCACCGTATCCGCCGCGACCGAGCCCTTCCGCGGTGTGTCCTGGGCTGCCGTTCAAGGCGGCCTCCTCACGGCCATGGTCCTGCGCCACCGCAGCTCTGCGCGGAGCACTCCCGGTCCGGCAGATCCGGGTCACTTCACCACCCACCGGGCTGCGTGGCCTGCGACCCGCCACCGCCACCATCGGCGGCAACCCGGTGCGGGTCGACGTACACAGCGACGCTCCCGAGGCGGCCGAGACGGATCCTGACGCGGCACGGCAGTGACGTCATGAGATCTATGACGCACCGGGTCGCTTCGCGCATCTGGCCGTGGCATGCCGATTCGTCACCGGCCTGTGCACGCTCCTCTGACCACGGTTACCCACTTCACCGAGTCAAAGGACCGACCATGAACGACGTCATCACGTTCAGCTTCACGGTGACCGGCATGCATTGCGGCAGCTGCGGCCTGCTGTTTGACGAGGCGCTCGAAGAAGTCCGCGGGTGCATCGCGCGCAGACCTCGGTTCGGGCCGGCCGCACTGTCGTCGACGCCGATCCTGCCATCGCCGATCCCGACACCTTGCTCGCGGTCATCAACGCCACCGGCTATACCGCGACCCTTGACCCCAACTGACCGTACCCGCCGTACCGCGACAAGGACCCCGATGAGCCAGGACACCCACCACCACACCGCCGCTCACCGGACAACGCCCCGGGAACGTCGGATCACCCTGCTGCTCCTGATTCCCGCCGTGCTGGCCATCGCGATCGGCATGCTGTTGCTCTGGCCGCACGACATCCCCCAAGCAGCCGAGGTCGTCGACGGACCGATCGAGGTCAGCGGCGAAGGCGCACGGCACTCACCACCATCGTGAGATTTCACCCCAAATGGTGTCCGAGGGGAGATCGATACCGAACCCCACGTGCCGACGCCGACATCATCTTTGTTTGATCATCCGTGCCGGCCGGGGGTCACAACGCCCTATGTGGGACTGTCATTCCTGAAGGAGCGGGGACGTGTCAACCCTTTCTTGGTCGGGCTGCTGCGACTGTTTTGTGTCGATTTCCGGCTCGGTGCTGGCATACGCCGGTAAGGGGTCGGGGTCAAGACTCGACCGGAGCTCGACCGCGTCAGCATTTGGTCTTGACGCCGATCCCGTGCGGCGCAGGATCGGTGCGCCGGGAGACTCGCGCTGGTGAAGTTGTGGGGTGGCCGTGTTCTTCACCGTCCGTGATGTGGACGAACTGGCAGCCCGGGGGTCCGGTGCCGGTCATTCCTTCGCCACGCGGGGAGCCCTCGGTGGCATGAAGTGAAACGGCCGCGGCCAGGCGGGGTCAATCAAGTCACTCGACCACGCCAGCGGGGGTCAGACAGACCACGACCTCGCGCCTGGCCGCGCCGGGACCGCGGTGTTCATGCCGCGCGGTGGTGGGTCAGGCAGCGGATGTGTCCGTCGCGGAGGCCGTAGAAGACCAGGGTGAGTAGTTCGCGGGCGGCAGCGACCTTTGCGATGTTGTTGCCTCGCCGGGCGGCGAGGCGAGTCTTGGTGGCTGCCAGGGGCCCGTGGTGGACGCGTTGGACGGCCTCGACCGCGGCCCACCGGACGAGGCTGTTGCCTTGCTTGGTGATACGTCCGCGGTGGACTTTCGTGTCCGACTCGCGGTGCCGGGGTGTCATGCCGGCCCAGGAGCACAGCTGCTGCGGGCGGTCGAAGCGGGTGACGTCACCGATCTCGGCGACGAACACCGCGCCCAAAACGGGACCCACACCGGGCAACGCTTGGATTGCCCGGAACCCCGCGTGGTCGGTCAACTCAGCGCTGATCCGCCTACCGACCAGGTCGATCTCGAAGGTGTACGCGTCGATCAGCCGCAGCAGGGACAGCACCCGTGCCTGGAACGGTGGATCAAGCCGCAGCTCGTCGAGCTGGCGGTGGCCGGCAGCGCCGAACATGTCCGACGGTGCCAGGGTGACGCCCTGCCGGGCGAGTACGGCGTGGACCTGTGCCTTGAGCCCGGCACGCAGCGCGACGAGCTTGGCCCGGTGCCGGACAGGCTCCCGCAGTGCCCGCACCTGCGGCGGGGCGATCCACGCCTGCGGTAAGCGACCCATCCGCAGCAGGTCGGCGAGATCCGCGGCGTCACGCTCGTCGTTCTTCACCCGCCGATAGGCGAAGCCTTTCACCCCCAGCGGGTGAGCCAGGTGCACCGTGGCGCCGGCGTCGGCGAGGACGTCCGCGGCCCAGTACCAGCCATAGGTGGCCTCCAACACCACCTCAGGGGCCTCCCCCCACGAGTCGACCTGGGCGGCGAACTCGACCGGGTCGCTAGCGATACGCACCACCGACCCGATCCGCTCGCCATCCGGAGTCATCCGCACGATCACGCTGCGCCGCCGGTGCAGATCTATCCCTACAAACTGGCGGCCGTCGTACTCTGCCACTGGGGCCTCCTTCGTCGTGATACGTCGTGACAACCCCCAGGAAACCCCTGACCAGGGTGACTGTCACGAGGAGCGGAGGCCCCGCTCCTTCATCGCATCAAGATCTTGGTGTAACTGGGTGGGTTGGGGCCTACTTGGTTGCGGTGCGAAGGCGTCCTTCGAAGGTGATCTCGAAGGCGTTCAGGGCGGCTTTCCAGCGCATGGCCCATCGTCGGCGTCCGGTGCCGGTGGGGTCCAGGGCCATGACCGCGAAATAGACACATTGAAGCGCGGCGGTCTCGTTCGGGAAGTGCCCGCGGGCGCGTACGGCGCGGCGGATGCGGGCGTTCACGCTTTCGATCGCGTTCGTGCTGCACACGATCTTGCGGATCTCCGGGTCGAAGCCCAGGAACGGGACGAACTCCGCCCACGCCTGTTCCCAGAGCCGGACGATGGCCGGGTACTTGCCGCCCCAGGTCTCGGCGAACTCCAGGAACCGCTCGGTGGCGGCGGCCTCGGTGGGTGCGGTGTAGACCGGCCGCAGTGCCTTGGCGATGGCATCCCAGTGCTGCCGGGCAGCGTAGCGGAAGCTGGCCCGCAGCAGGTGCACGATGCAGGTCTGAGTCACCGCCCGCGGCCAGGCTTGCCCGATCGCCTCGGGCAGGCCCTTGAGCCCGTCACAGACCACCATGCACACGTCCTCGACCCCGCGGTTACGCAGTTCGGTGAGCACCTGCAGCCAGAACTTGGCGCCCTCGCCGCCGTCACCGGCCCACAGGCCCAGGATGTCGCGGCAGCCCTCGACGGTGACGGCCAGGGCCAGGTAGATCGGCCGGTTCGCGACCTTCCCATCGCGGATCTTCACGTGGATGGCATCCAGGAAGATCACCGGGTAGACCGGGTCCAGGGGCCGGTTCTGCCACTCGGCCATCCCTTCCATCACCTTGTCGGTGATGGTGGAGATGGTCTGCCGTGACACCTGCGCGCCGTACACCTCGGCCAAATGGGCGGCGATCTCCCCGGTGGTCAGGCCCTTGGCCGACAGCGACAGCACCAGGTCCTCCACGCCGGAGAGCCGGCGCTGGTGCTTACGCACGATGGTCGGCTCGAACGAGCCAGCCCGATCACGAGGCACGGCGATCTCGACCGGGCCGACATCGGTGAGCACCGTCTTGGCCCGGGCGCCGTCACGGCTATTGCCGCTGCCCGCCCCGGCCCGGTCGTGCTTGTCGTAGCCCAGATGGTCGGTGATCTCACCGTCCAGGGCCGACTCCAGCACCACCTTCGTCAGCTGCTGCAGTAGCCCACCCTCACCGGATAGCTGCAGGCCCTGCTCACGGGCCTGGGCCACCAGCTGACGTACCAGCGCCGGGTCCACACCCGGTGCCGCCGCCTTACGGGTCCGCTTGCTCGTCGTCTCGTCTGCCGGCACCGCGGCAGTATCCGCCGCGTCCGTCGTAACCGTCATCAGGGGTGCCTCCTTGATCAGGAGTTACACCAATCTATTTACAGTCCCTATCCCGGCTGCCCGCCCGGGAGAAGGACGCTATCCTGGCTGACCTGATCACCGGAGCCGAGACTCACCTGCGCAGCCAACTGTTGCGCCGCTACCGCAATGCACATCCCCCGAAGGCGTCCACCACGACGACCCCACGTACTGCCGGGGACCTGCTCGCCGCTGCCACGGAGCTGCGCGCCGAACGGGAGCGTCGCGACGCCGAACAGCGGGCCCGCGAGCGCGCCCGCCAGGAACGGTCCGCGGCAGCCGCCCGACAGCGACACCTCGACACTCTCGCGGTCGATCAACCCGCCGTGTGGCAGCGGGTCGACAAGCTCATCGCCACGAACAAGCCCCGCGATTACGACACGGCCGTCCAACTCCTCGTCGACCTACGCGAGCTCAGCGAACGCGACGGCAACACCACCCCGTTCCGGCAACGGCTAACAGAGCTACGGACGACGCACGCCCGCAAACCCAGCCTTCTCAAACGCCTCGACCTGGCCGACCTCGATGCCTGAACGCGTCCGGCCGTCCAGACAACACGCCCAGACCAACCTGCACGGCGCGCTGCAACCCGACAGGCCAGACCGGTCACATCCTTGATCGGGCACTCATTGCCTGACCGTCCGGAACTTCGACCTCGAGGGCAGCCCGGTCGTCGGCATTCGTGACCTCCACTCCGACGAACGGCGCGGCGGCGGTGAACTGGGGCCGGCCGCGCGCCGACACCGGACGGATCGTCCCGCCCCCCGCCCCCGGCGGTGGCGGCTCGTTCAGGTGGTACCGAATCGCGCGCGTCACCGGGGGCCGATCTCGCGGTCCATGTTAATGAGGCAACCGGAACGGTGGAGGTGGCTGACGTGGACGCGGTGCTCGATCTACCTGACGGCGATGTCCTGGGCTTGTGGGCCGCCACCCGGACGCAGCGTGTCCGCCACCACGGCAGGATGGTCGAATCCAGGTTGCGGTTCGCGTTCTACGGCCGCGTCTCTACCAAGGAGTATCAGGATCCGGTTTCGTCGCGGCGCTGGCAGATCGACTTCGCCGCCGAACTGGTGGCCGGGCACGGCCGGATCGTGGCCGAGTACTTCGACGTCGGCTACTCCCGCGAAGTCGCCTGGACCGATCGACCCGCAGCCGCCCGGCTCCTGGCCGCGATCACCGACTCGGACCGCGGATTTGATGCGATCGTGGTCGGCGAGTACGCGCGGGCGTTCCATGGCAGCCAAGCCATCCACCTCGCGCCGCTGCTCCACCGGCACGGCGTGCAAATGTGGCTGCCGGAGGTCGACGGACCCGTCGACCTGACCAATCCGACGCACCAGGCGCTGCTCATGTTGCTGGGCGCGCACTCCAAGCAGGAGGTCCAGCGGGCCAGGTTCCGCACCACCGCGGCCATGCAGGCCCAAGCTCGCGAGCAGGGCCGTCACCTGGGCGGGCGGCCACCCTACGGATACCGCGTGGTCGACGCCGGGCCACACCCCAACTCCGCACACGCGGCCTGGGGCCGGCGCTTGCACCGATTGACACCGGACCCGCAGACCGCCCCGTGGGTGGCGTGGATCTTCACACAGCGACTGGAGGGACACAGCATCGCGAGGATCGCCCGGATGCTCAACGAGACCGGTGTGCCGTGCCCGTCCGCGGTCGACCGCACCCGCAACCCGCACCGCCCCGGCGAGGCCTGGCAACTGCGTACCGTGGCCGCGATCCTGGCCAACCCGCGCTACACCGGTCGTCAGGTCTGGAACCGGCAGCACACCCCCCTGCGACGCACCGACGACGTGGTGCCCGGCGTGACCGGGTTACGGAAGCTGACCCCGTCACCGCGGTGGGCGATCTCCGACAAGCCGGCCCACGAGGCACTGGTCAGCGAATCCGACTTCGTCGCCGCCCAGGCCGTCAGCGCCAGGCGCCGGCCGACCGACGGCGCCCGCCGCACGTATCTGCTGGTGGGACTGCTGCGCTGCGGAAGCTGTGGGCGCAGCATGGAATCCCAGCTCAGTCACGGACACGCGGCCTACCGCTGCCGCCACGGCCACACCAGCGCCCACCCCGTCGGCATACGCCTGGCACCGAACCTCTACCTGCGCGAAGACGTCATCCTCGCCCGCGCCCTGGCCCGACTGCACACCATCACCAGCCGCGACACCACCATCCTCGAGGAGATCGCCAGGCTCCGGCAGGACCCGAACGCAGTCGGGATGGTCACCTTCCTGCGAGCGCACAACCTCACGATCGAGTGCCGCACCACGAGCGTCTCACTCGAACCCGACCACGAGAATCCGATCATCACCCGCTCGGCCAGCGACTCCCCCGAGCGGCGAGTAAGGATCCCTCGGCAGCGTGTTCAGCAGCAGAAAGAGAAGCGAGGCATCCTCAACGACTGATGCCTCGCGGGGATTTGCGTGTCCGAGGGGGGACTTGAACCCCCACGCCCGTTAAGGGCACTAGCACCTCAAGCTAGCGCGTCTGCCATTCCGCCACCCGGACCTGCTGTTGCGAGCCTAGCCGTTCCCGACCTGCGGTTTAACACCGTAGATCGGCAGCCCGGCGGGCCGCACAGCAAAGCACTCTACACGCCCCCAAGCGCACCATGCACCGAGGCCCACCGACCCGCCCGTCTAGCGGATCTTTCGGTCATTTCGCCCAGATCACAGCCGACTGGCCTGGCGCGGGGACACCACACCGGGCAGCATGACGAGCGTGTCCCAGCCCTCCGCCCTGACCGCCGCGCGGCAGCACGCCCAGGCCCTCGCCGGCTCCGGCGATCTCGCCGGTGCCCGGGCCGTGCTGGAGCGCGCCGCCGAGATGGGGCGGGCGGGTCTCGGCGAGGACGACCCGGACGTCCTCGCCACCGCGCACCAACTGGCTGGCGTACACCAACAGGCGGACGACCCGGCGGCGGCTCGACGGGTGCTGGAGGAGGCGTACGCGGCCGGGCAGTGGCGCCTCGGCGACGCCGATCCACTCATGCTGGCGATCTCCTTCGACCTGGGCGTGGTCGCGGCGGAACTGGGCAACCGGCACGAAGCGCGGCGGGCGTTCTCCCGGGTGGCCGAGCATGGACCGGCGGTGCTCGGCGCGGAGCACTGGACCGTCGCGCAGGCTCGGGCCTTCCTGGGCGAGGAGTCGCCAACCGCGCAGCCGGCCGGGGCCGACGGAATGCCCGCCGCGCCTCGCGACACCGCCGGTGGGGACGCGCTCAGCGAGCCCACGGTGATCGTCCCGACCGTCGGCTCCCGCCCGGCGCCGAGCGCCCCGACCGACACGGGGCTCCCGCCCGCGGGCCAGCACCGTCCCGTCGCGTACCCGGATGCCCCACCTGCGGCGCGACCCGCCTTCGGGCCCGCACCGACGCCCGCCCCAACCCCCGCGCGACCGGGCCCCGGGCCGGCGCCGTCGTCCGCCCCACCCCTCACACCACCGCCCCCCGGCCCGGTGCCGACCGGCGCGGCCGTCCCGGCGACGGGCGGTTCCACGTACGGTCGCCGAGGGCCCGCACTGTTCGCCGCGATCGCGGCCGTGCTGGCCGCGGTCATCGCCGTGGTCGCGCTGGTGGTGGTCTTGGCCCGCGGCAACGACCGCCCACGCCAGCCGGACCAGCCGAGTCTCGAGGGCGCACCGCCCACGGATGTGCGGCTGCGCGATTCAGGCACCTCGATCGAGGTGTCCTGGACCGATCCGGCCAGTGGGATGACCTCGTTCGTGGTATCCGTCGGGCATCCGGGCGAGGTGCTCAAGCCGATGGGACACCCCGGGCCGGGCGAGACGTCGTTCGATCTGAAAGGGCTGAACCCGGAGCTGGACTACTGCGTCGCGGTGGTCGCGGTATACAGCACGACGAAGTTCGCCAGCTCTCCGCCGACCTGCACCAGCCGGTCCGGCGGCGGCGCGCAGCCGTCCGCGACACAGTAGATGATCACACTACGCGATCACACGTATCCACAACGTTGTCTACCTGGGCACCCACGGGGGCCCGTGAACCCCTATGATGGCCAGCGTCCTGCGGGGCAGCTGAGCAGCCAAACGGGAGGGGGCGCGGGTCCGTGACCAGTGCTGACACCATCATCGCCGAGGGCCGGCGCCGCCTGCGTAGCCGCGGCGGACTGGTCACCCTGGGTACGGTGCTCAGCCTCGTCGCTGGTCTCGGCCTGACCGTACTGGGGTTGGGGGCCGCCGATCAGGCCGTCGCCAGCTTCGACGCGGCGTCCTGGGTGTGGAGCCGCACCAAGGGCGAGATGGCCCGGATCAACGGCGTGACCGCCCGGGTGGACACCCGCGTCGACGTGCCCGGCGCGCGCGGCCACCAGATGCAGGTCAGTCAGAACGACCGGTTCGTCATCCTGCGCGACGTGAACACCGGCAAGATCAGCTCGATGGACCTCACCACGCTGCAGGAGTTCGCGAACACTCCGAGCGGCTCGGGCCTCGGCGTCAGCGTCGCCATGGACAAGGACGCCGTCTTCATCATCGACGCGGTGCGCGGCGAGGTCAGCCAGCGCGACCCGCGCACGATGAACCCGATCGGCGAGACCCTGCACTACGCCCCCGGCATCACCGGCGGCACGTTCGACGGCAAGGGCCGACTGTGGATCGCGGTCCCGAGCGAGGGCACGGTCTCGGCCATCACGCCCGCGCCGGTGCCGTCCGACGCGCCCTCCGGCGGGCAGGCCGCGGGCGGGCCAGCCGGGCCACGGCAGATCTCCACGACCGCGGTCGCGCCGCCCAGCCACGACCTGGCGATCTCGACTCTGGATACCGGGGTCGCGGTGCTCAACCGGACGACCAACGCGCTGACCACCGTCCGCGACAGTCAGCGGCGTACCACCCAGCTCAAGCTGTCGGGGCCCGGCTCGCTCGCACCGCACACCGACGGCCTCGTGGTGCCGGTGACCGTGGCGGACGCGCGCCACGTGTTCACCGTCAACGACTCGGGGGCGACCCGCGACTTCGCGGTCCCCGGCCAGGGCGAGCAGTTGCAGCCGGCCGTGGCGTGGGAGGGCTACTTCTACGTCGCCGACGGTGACACCGGCTCGGTGCACGTGTTCGATGCCGCGGGCCAGCCGCAGGAGGGCATCGCGATCAAGCGGCCCGGCGGTCCGCTGGAGCTCGAAGTCCGGGAGAACTACCTGTTCATCAACGCCCCGGGCGCCTCGACCGCCCGGGTCGTGGACAACGCGCACACGGTCCGGACGGTCGACAAGTACGCCGACGACGTGCTCGGCGGCGACCCTCCGCCCGCCCCGCCTACACCTCCGACTCCCCCTCCCCCGCCGCCGAAGCCGCGCAAGCCGCAGGCCGACAAGCCGGGCGCACCGCGCAACGTGCGCGCCGCCGCGGGCAACGCCGAGGCCCGGGTGACCTGGCAGGCCGCCGCCCCGAACGGCGCGGCGATCACCAAGTACGTGGTGACGGGTGCCGGCAGGACCTTCCAGGTCGGCGCCGACCAGCGCTCGCTGAACGTGACCGGGCTGACCAACGGCGAGACGTACACGTTCGCGGTGCATGCGGTGAACCGCAAGGGCGACGGCCCAGCGCGGGAGAGCAACGCGGTGCGCCCGACGGCCGAGGTTCCGGACGCGCCCGAATCCGTGAACGCCGAGGCAAAGCCGGACGGCACCGTCGTGGTGAGCTGGCCCGCCGCCAACGGTCAGGGTCTCGGCATCACCCGCTACACGGTCACCGCGATCGCCGAGGGCACCAACGCGCCGGCCGGCGACGTCACGGACGGCACCTCGCTGACCATCAACGACGGCCAGTTGGAGTACGGCAAGCAGTACGCGTTCACGGTCGTCGCGGTCAACGAGCGCGGCGCCGGATCGAAGGCGTCGCCGATCAGCAACAGCGTGGTCCCGTTCGCGAAGCCGGGCCGCCCGGAGAACGTCGACGCGGCGACGGTCGGTAACCAGGCCGGCACGATCCGGGTCACCTGGTCGGCGCCCGCCGACAACGGCCGCCCGATCAGCAAGTACACGGTCAGCGCGGGCGGCCGGTCGACGGAGGTCACGGACGGCACGGCCGTGACGCTGAACGGTTTCGGCGCGGGCGAGAACGTCGCGGTCGAGGTCCGAGCGGTCAACGAGGCCGGTGACAGCGAGCCGGGCACGGCCACGGCCCGCACTGTGGCCCAGCCCGTCGTCACGATCACGGGCTCGTCGGCGACGTTCGACACGGCCACGGTGTCGTTCAACGTCAACGCGGGCGGCGGCACGGCCACCTGCGCGATGACCTCGGACAATGGCGGCGGTAAGGCCTCCGGCAGCTGTTCGAGCCTCAAGGTGGGCAACCTCAAGCCGAGCACCAGATACACGTTCACGGTCTCGGCGAAGAACGCCGCCGGCACTGTCAGCAAGACCCGCGTCCAGCAGACAGACGCTCTGTTGGGCACCGCCACCTGCAACAACGGCGAGAACGGCGACACCGCCCACTACTGCGACAAGGACGTCGACGGCCGCAACGGCAACGAGATCTTCAGCGTCACCCGGCAGGACAACGCCAAGCAGGTCGGGTGGGCGAAGCCGGGCACCCGGCTGGAGGCGTACTGCAAGAAGTCCGGTGAAGAGGTGTACGCGTACATCTACAACCGCGACAAGCGCAGCACCTGGTGGATCCAGGTGAACTACGAAGGCAAGAACTACATCCCGTGGGCGTGGCTCAACCTGGACGGTGGGGACGACCTGGGCAAGCTTCCCACCTGTTGACGTCGCATCCCCGAGGTTCACGCAGTGCACAACGAAACCCTTCCCCCCGCGCACGTTCAGGGCTTCGCCGCCGTCGCCGGTCAGCTGGCCGACCGGATCGGCGGGGTGGTCCTCGGCAAGCCCGAGGTGGTCCGGCTGGCCCTGACCGCCTTCTTCGCCCAGGGTCACGTGCTGCTCGAGGACGTGCCCGGGGTCGGCAAGACCACCCTGGCCCGGGCGCTGGCCGCGGCCGTGCGGGGGCAGTGGCGGCGCATCCAGTTCACCCCGGACCTGCTGCCCTCCGACGTCTCCGGCGTGACCATCTTCAACCAGGCCAGTCGTGGCTTCGAGTTCCACCCCGGGCCGGTGTTCGCGAACATCGTCATCGCCGACGAGATCAACCGCGCGTCGCCCAAGACCCAGTCCGCGCTGCTGGAGGTCATGGAGGAGCGCCGGGTCACGGTCGACGGCGTGCCGCACCCGGTGCCGCAGCCGTTCCTGGTGGTGGCCACCCAGAACCCGGTCGAGATGGACGGCACGTACCGGCTGCCCGAGGCGCAGCTCGACCGGTTCCTGGTGAAGTTGTCCGTCGGCTATCCCGACGAGGACGTCGAGGTGGAGGTGCTGCGGGGGGCCGCGGCGCGCTCCCCCGAGGCCATCGAGCCGGTCACCGATACGGCGACCGTCGGGGAGATGGCCCGCATGGCCCTGCGGGTGCACATCGCCGACCCGCTGTACAGCTACGCGGTCAAGCTCGCCGCCGCCACCCGCAACCATCCACAGGTACGCGTCGGGGTCAGCCCCCGCGGGGTCATCGCGCTGACCCGGGCCGCGTCCGCGTACGCGTTGATCAACGGCCGGGGTTATGTGCTGCCGGAGGACTTCAAAGCGCTGCTCGGGCCCGTGTTCGCGCACCGGGTTCTGCTGTCGGCCGACGCGCAGCTGCGCGGGGTGACGGCGGCCGAGGTCCTCGAGGACGCGGTGCGCTCCGTGCCGGTGCCGCTGCCCGACAACCAGCGCGTCGGGGCGTGAACCCGCCGCCGGAACCGGTCGCGCCGCAGGGCGCGGCCGCCTTGCGCGGGGCAACCGATCCGCAAGGCACGGCCCCTCAACACGGCCGCACGCGACCGCACAGCGAGCCGACCCCACCCGAAGAACGCAGCTCGACAGCGAGACCGCGCGGGAGGCGCGGCGCGACAGACACACCGCGGGGAGAACGCAGCGCGACAGACACACCGCGCGGAGAACGCAGCGCGACAGACACACCGCGCGGAGAACGCAGCGCGACAGACACACCGCGCGGAGAACGCAGCGCGAGCGAGAGACCGCGCGGGAAGGGCAGCTCGAGAGGGAGCTGGCGGGTGCGGGGTGTCACGGGACGCGGGGCCGGTGTCGCGGTCGCGGCGATCGCGCTGCTCGCGGCCGGGTTCCGCTTCGGCTACCCGGACCTCGCGCTGCTCGGGGCGGCCGCGGCGATCGCGGTGCTGTGCGCCGTCGGGTTCGCCGCGTGGCGGCCAAGGCTGGGCGTCGACCGGGTCGCCGAGCCCGACCGGGTGGCGCGGGGCGAGCCGGCCCGGATGACGCTGACCGTACGCAACACCAGCCGCCTGCGGGCCGCGAACCTGGTCGCCACCGACCGCTGCGGCGGCGCCACCGTCCCGGTACCGCTGCTGCGGCTGCGCCCCGGCCGCGACACAACGGTGGAGTATCCCGTGCCGACCGTACGCCGCGGGGTGGTGCCGGTCGGCCCGCTGCGGGTGACCCGTGGTGACCCGCTCGGGCTGATGCGACTGTCCCGCACGTACGGTGCGGCGACGACGGTGTGGGTGCACCCGCGCATCCACCTGCTGCGCGCGGTCCCCGCCGGGATGGCGCGCAGCCTGGACGGACGCATCGACAAGGTCCCGCACGGCACCATCACGTTCGACTCGCTGCGTGAGTACGTCGTCGGCGACGAGCTGCGCCGGGTGCACTGGCGCAGCAGCGCGAAGGTCGGCGAGCTGATGGTGCGCGAACAGCTCGACACCAGCGAGCCGACGATCGTGGTGGTGCTGGACGACCGGGCCGAAGCCCACCCGGGCGGGCGCGCCGGAACGGCGGAGTCGTTCGAGGTGGCCTGCGAGGCCGCCGCCTCGATCGTCGCCGCCGCCGTACGCGAGGATCTGCCGGTCAGCCTGCATCTGGTGTCGGGTCCCGCGCCGGGGCCGTACCTCGACGTGCTGACCGAGGCGACGCTGCGGCCCGGTGACCTGGTCCAGCGGATCCGGCATCTGCGCAGTCAGCGCCTCGGCGACACCCTGGTCTTCCTCACCGGTCCGGGCGGGCGGTCCGACCTGGGGGCGGTGAGCGGCCTGCGCGGGCCGTACCCGGTGGTGCTGGCCGGGTTGTTCGGTGACCGGGACGCCGCGCCGGTCTCGGCCTCCGACGGCCTGATCGTCATCGAGGCCGAGGACGGCACCCAGTTCGCCGCCGCGTGGGACGGGGTGCGCGGATGGTGAGGTGGCTGCGCGCCGCGGTGGCGCCGCTGGCGCTGGCGGGGCTGGTCGCCCTCGCCGGGCTGGCGCTGGGCCGCATCTACGCCGACGCCCTGCTGGCGCAGCTGGTGGCCGGTGCGGCGGTCGGCTCCGTGGGGGTCAGCGTGGCGGTGCGGCGACTGCCGTCGTGGACGGTGGCGCCGCTGTCGGTGCTGGCACTGGCCGGGTACGCGGTCTGGGCCGTGCGGCTCGCCGCCGCGCACGCCGCGATGACCGACCCGCTGCCCACGGTCCTCGCGGACGCGCTGACCAACGGGATTCCGCGCCTGCTCACCGCGATGATCCCGGTCGAGCCGACCCCGGACACCGTGATCGTGCCGGTGGTGGCGGCCTGGCTGGCCGGGCTGGCCGGCGCCGAACTGGCGCTGCGCGCGGGGCGGGTGTTGCTCGGCTGCCTGCCCCCGGTCCTGCTGTACGCGGGCGCCCTGTACGTCGTCGGCCCCAACGAGGCGGCCGTGGGGCGGCCCACCCTCCTGTTCACGGGCCTGGTCGTGGCGGCGCTGGCCGTCACCGCCCGGCCTGGTGCGACCACGGCGGACCCGACAGGTCCCGACGCCGCCGCTGCCGCGGCGACCAGTGACGCCGCCCGTGCCGCGGCTACCGCCGATGCCGCCACCCGGGACGGGGCCATCCCGGGATCGGCCACGATGGACACCGGTACCCGCGCGGCCGTGCGGGGACGCGCGCTGGCCGGTACGGCGGCTGCCCTCGCCGTGCTCGTGGGGCTGGTCGCGCTGGTCGGACCCTGGGTCAGCGCCCAGGTGTCCGCCACCCCGGCCGACCCGCGACGGTACGTCCAGCCGCCGCAGGTCGACAGCCTCGACCAGAGTCCCCTCAACCGGATCTCCGGATGGGCGCTGGATCCCGACCAGCGGCTGCTCGAGGTGAGCCCGGACCCGGCGGCGACCCCGTCCCCGTCCGCGCCGCTCCCTTCCAGTGCCGCCGCCGAAACTGGCGAAGGCCCGACGGCGGACGAAGCCTCGCCGGACCCGGACGGCGCCTCCGGCCGGGACACGGGCGCGCAGCGCCGGCCGACGCGATTGCGGCTCGCGGTCCTGCCCGACTACGACGGCGTGACGTGGCGGGTCGGTGCCACGTACCGCAACGCGGGCCGGGTGCTGCCCACGCAGGCGCCGCTGCCGGGCGCCGAGACTCGTGCGGTGCACCAGGAGATCCGGGTCGAGGGCCTCACCGGACGTCTGCTGCCCGCGGTCCCGACCCCCGCCACGGTCTCGGGAGCGCGGGTCGCGTTCGACCCGGCGACGGGCACGCTGATCCGCCCGGAAGGGCTCACCCCGGGGCTTCGCTACTCGGTCACCTCGCAGGTGCAGACCCCCGACCTCAACCTGCTGCCCACGGCCGACAGCCCGACCGGCGACGCCGTGGCCCGGTACCTGACCGTGGGCGCCGCGGTGCCGCCGGAGATCCAGCGGCTGGCGGATCAGCTCGCAGACGGCAACGGCGCCGCGTACGACCGCGCGGTGGCGATCGAGGACTTCCTTGCCGAGCACTACCGCCAGGTGTCGGACGCGCCGAGCGGGCACGCGTACCCGAATCTGTCGTTCTTTCTGTTCGGTCCGCGCGACCGCGGCGGGCAGGTGGGCACGTCGGAGCAGTTCGCGGCGTCGTTCGCGGTGCTGGCGCGGCTGACCGGACTGCCCAGCCGGGTGGTGGTGGGCTTCGACGCGCCGGCGCGGGGCGGCGCGGTCACCGGCGGCGACGCGATCGCCTGGCCGGAGATCCTCTTCGACGATCTCGGGTGGGTGCCGTTCAACCCGCTGCCCAAGAGCAAGCAGCCGCCACGGCCGGTCGAGGAGGACTTCACCCCCAAGCCTCCGACGACGCCGCCGAGCACCTCCGAAGCCCCCACGCCCAGCGACAGCCCGACGGCGTCGGCCACGCCGACCGTGGTCGCCGCGCGCCCGGACACGGGGGTGCCGGCGCCGGTGGTCGTTGGTGGCGCCGGTGGCACGCTCCTGTTGGTGCTGGTGGCCGCCGCCGCGACGCTGGCGGGACTGCGGCGCGCCCAACGCAGGCGCCGGTTGACGCAGGGCTGCCCCGCGGAGCGGATCACCGGCGCCTGGTTCGAGGTCACCGACGCGCTGCGGCTGGCGGGCCGGCCGGTTCCGGGGCATCTGGCGGCCGCCGAGGTGGCCCGGTTCGCGGCGGACGCGGACACCGTGGCACCGCCGGCAGGGCGCCTGCGCCGGGCCGCCCCGCAATCCCGAGCCCACTCAGGCCCCGAGCCCCAGGCAGCGCAACAAGGCACGGACCTGCGGTCCCGGGCGACACAGACAGGCAGCGACCCACAGGCCCAGCCGACACAGACAGGCACGGCCGCATCGCCACGGACAACGCCGACCGTTACGGATCCGCTGCCCCCACTGGACGAACTCGTGGCGGGGGTCAACACGCTGCTGTTCGCCCCCGGCGCGGCGGACGGCCAGCAGGCGGTCCGGGCCGGAAACCAGGCCGTCGCGTACGCGGACGCGTTGCGCGCGCACCGGTCGTGGTGGCGCCGCCTGTGGTGGAACCTGCATCCGGGCCCGCTGCGCTGGCACCGGCGCCAGTCCCGCCCGGAGGCGGCGGCCGAACCCCCGACCGACGACCGGGCGCGCGAGACTCTCACACTCACCGGTTAGGCTGGCCTAACTTCGAGGACAGGGGTGGGGCGTGACGCAGCCGGAATCGCTGGCCGGTCTGCTGGGTGGGCGGCGGGCCGCGCTGGACGCGACCGTACCCCCGGCGGTGTTTGTCGTGGGGTGGCTCGCCGCCGGCCAGTCCGTGGGGATCGGCGCGCTGGCGGCGCTGGCCGCCGCACTCGGCGTCGCGGCCTGGCGGCTGCGGCGCGGTCACCGGCCCAGCGCCGTCCTGCTCGGCCTGCTCGGCGTGTGCGTGGCGGCGCTCGTCGCGCTGCGCACCGGCCGGGCCGAGGACTTCTTCCTGCTGCAGCTGGTGAGCAACGCGGCCAGCGCGCTGGTGTGGGCACTGAGCATCCTGGTGCGCTGGCCGCTGCTCGGGCTGGTGGTCGGCACGGTGCTGGGCCAGCGCACCCGATGGCGTCGCGATCCCGCGCTGCTGCGGGCGTACGCGCGCGGCAGCTGGGTGTGGGTGGCCCAGTACCTGGTGCGGGTGGCGGTGTTCCTCCCGCTGTACGCCGCGGGTCAGGTGGTGGCGCTCGGTGTCGCCCGGGTCGCGTTGACCTGGCCACTGGTGGCGGCGTGCCTGGCGGCGAGCTGGTGGGTGATCCGGCGCAGCCTGCCGCCCGGCCACCCCGGCCTGCGCCACCCCCGGCCGGCCGAGGCCCCGGCCCGGTAGCCGAGGCCCCGGCCCGGCAACGGAACAGACCGGGCAACGGAAAACGGCGCGGTGACTACCCGGCGGGGGCGGCGGCCTAGGCTGAGCCCATGGTGGCGCAGGCGGACAGACTCAGGGACGTTCGGTACGACATCCGCGGCCCGGTGCTGCGCCGCGCCCAGGAGCTGGAGGCCGCCGGGCACCGCATCCTCAAGCTCAACCTCGGCAACCCGGCGCCGTGGGGCCTGAACGCGCCCGAGCCGATGGTCGCCGACATGGTGCTCAACCTGCCGGACGCCGAGGGCTACAGCGACGCCCGGGGCATCTACTCCGCCCGCGTCGCGGTCGCCCAGTACTACCAGACCCTGGGCGTGGAGGGGGTCCAGCCGGACGACGTGTTCCTGGGCAACGGCGTCTCCGAGCTGATCGTCATGACGCTGCAGGCGTTGCTCAACGCGGGTGACGAGGTGCTGGTCCCGAGCCCGGACTACCCGTTGTGGACCGGCGCGGTCACGCTGTGCGGCGGCCGGGCGGTGCACTACCGGTGCGACGAGACGCAGGACTGGGCGCCCGATCTGGAGCACGTCGCGGCGCAGATCACGCCCCGCACCCGCGCCCTGGTGATCATCAACCCGAACAATCCGACCGGCGCCGTCTACTCGCGCGAGACCCTGCTCGGCCTGCTGGAGATCGCCCGCCGGCACGGCCTGCTGGTGCTCTCGGACGAAATCTACGACAAGATCCTGTTCGACGGCGCCGTCCACGAATGCGCGGCCGCCCTCGCCCCGGACCTGCTGGTGATCACCATGAGCGGGCTGTCGAAGACCTACCGGGCGGCGGGCTTCCGCTCGGGGTGGATGGCGATCAGCGGGCCCACCACGCACGCCACCGACTACCTGGAGGGCGTGCAACTGCTGGCCAACATGCGGCTGTGCCCCAACGTGCCCGCCCAGCACGCGGTGCAGACCGCGCTGGGCGGATTCCAGAGCATCGCCACGCTGATCCGCCCGGGTGGACGCCTGTACGAACAACGCAACCACGCGTGGCAGCGCCTCACCGAGATCCCCGGCGTGAGCTGCGTGCAGCCGCGCGGGGCGCTGTACCTGTTCGCCCGCCTCGACCCCGCGGTGCACAAGATCCGCGACGATCAGCGGCTCATCATCGACCTGCTGGAGCAGCAGTTGCTGCTGCTGTCCCACGGCACCGGCTTCAACCTGCCCACCCCGGACCACCTGCGGATGGTGTTCCTCGCCCCGGTCGACGTGCTGGACGACGCGACGACCCGGCTGCGCCGGTTCCTGGAAACCTACGAACAGTAGGCGGATCACCGCAACTCGACGGCAACCTGTGAGCAGCGGGGCTGCAGCCCCGCGCGGGTCTCCTTTAGTGACCACTCGCACAGCGAGCCGTTCCAGGGGGATCCGATGACCGCAATCGACTACGACACCCGCACCGAAGCGCTGTTCGTCTCCGACCTGCAGCGTTCCGAGGAGCCAACCCCGGAGCTGATCCGCGCCGCCGTCACGGAGACCGTCGACCGGCTCGGCGAGCGGGGCTGCGCCGCCCTGGTCGCGCAGGAGTTCGGTGAGCACCCCGACTGCGCGATGACCCGCATGCAGTGGGCGCGCCACGCGATCCTCGAGGCCTTCCGCCCCGAGTGATCCGCCGGCCCCTTCGGCACGTTCCGCCCGCCGGCGATCCGGCGACGGCTCATCCGTACGGCCGAACCCGGCGATCAACCTTCCGCTCCAACACGAAGCGAAATGTCTGACCTCGCACGCCGTCCCGCACCTCTACCGTGGGTTGGCCGCCCGCCAGGGTGACCGATCGTCGATCTCGAGGGAGCGTGTGGGTGCCGCCGTACGAGGACTCCGGCCGGCACCGCAACCGTTCCCGACGCCCGGCAGGCGCGGCGGAGAAGCCGGTGCCGAGCGCCGGCAGCTCGTGGTTGCGTCGCGCGGTACTCGTCGCCCTGGCGGTCACCGTGGTCATCGACCTCACCCTGATCGTGCTGCACGAACTCCAGTCGCGCGCCAACGAGATCCGCGCCGTCCCCGTCTTCGTGCCGGCCCCCGCGACCAGCTCCCCCAGCCCGTCGCCCACGCCCACCCGGGCGCAACCGCGCGCCACCACCCGGCGGTCGGCCCACGCGGCCACGGTCAGCCTCACCCCGGTACGCCGCACCCCGTCCCGGACCGCCAGCCCCACTCCGCCCCCGCCCAGCCCGTCCCCCCGCCGGACCCAGCTGCTCGGACCGGACAACCTCGGCCGGGCCCTGGCCGGCTACTGCCGGTCGACCGAGGGGCGGGGCACGGCCGCCGCGCTGACCCGGGACGGGTGGTTCTGCGTACGCCTGTTCGAACGCCCCCGGCCCATCGACATGGACGCCGCCTGCCGCGACCTGTACGGCTCCGCCGCGCGGGCCCGCCAACTCGACGCCTCCGACCAGCGAAGCTGGCGCTGCTACCGCGTGAGCCCGTAAGCTTCGCCGCATGCACGCGCGCTTGAGTATGTGGTGGCCCGCCAATCCGGCGGCCCAACCCTCCCGCGCGTAGCTCCCACCCACCGCGGCCGCCTCCCCGAGGCGGCCGTCGTCGTGTGGCCCGCACCTCGGGCGGCGGCCTCAAACGCCCGAGGATGACCATGCAGCCCTTCGCCTACCTGCACCGCGACGGCGCCGACCACATCGACGTACTCACCGGCGACGTCGTCACCGCCGCCACGCTCGCCGACATCCCCCTGCCGCCGGGGCGGCCCGGCCCGGCCACGCTCGCGCTGGTGCCGTACCGGCAGATCAGCGAACGCGGCTTCGCCTGCGTCGACGACGGCGCGCCCCTGCAGTGCCTGCGGGTGGCCGAGCACCGCCGGGTGCCGGTCGCCGACCTGATCGCCGAGCTGCCCGACCAGCCGGTCGCCGCCACCGGCGGCTTCGACATCGCCGACGACGAGTACGGCCGGATCGTCGCGGACGTGCTGCGCGACGAGATCGGCGCCGGTGAGGGGGCCAACTTCGTCATCCACCGCGTCTTCACGGCCACCCTCGACGGCGACCCGCTGACCGCCGCCCGGGCCGCGTTCCGCCGGCTGCTCACCGCCGAGCAGGGGGCGTACTGGACGTTCCTCGTGCACACCGGCGACCGCATCCTGGTCGGCGCCACCCCCGAGCGGCACGTCAGCGTCGCGGACGGGCTGACCATGATGAACCCGATCAGCGGCACCCACCGCCACGACGAGGGCCGGGAGCTGCTCGACTTCCTCACCGATCCGAAGGAGATCGACGAGCTGTACATGGTGCTCGACGAGGAGCTGAAGATGATGGCCGCGGTCGCCGAACACGGCGGGCAGGTCGTCGGGCCGTACCTGAAGGAGATGGCCCACCTCACCCACACCGAGTATCTGCTGGCCGGGCGCGGCCACCTGGACGTCCGGGAAGTGCTGCGGGCCACGATGTTCGCGCCGACCGTCACCGGCAGCCCGCTGGAGAACGCCTGCCGGGTGATCGCCCGCCACGAGCGCCGCGGCCGCGGCTACTACGCCGGGGTGCTCGCCCTGCTGGGCCACGACGAGCAGGGCCGGCAGACCCTGGACGCGCCGATCCTCATCCGCACCGCGGAGATCCGCCCGGACGGCACGCTGCGGATCCCGGTCGGCGCCACCCTGGTGCGGCATTCCACCCCCGCCGGCGAGGTCGCGGAGACCCACGCGAAGGCCGCGGGCATCATGGCCGCGCTGGGCCTGCGGCCCGCCGCGGCCCGCCCACCCCGGGCGACCGGCCCGGCCACCGACGATCCACGGGTACGCGCGGCGCTGGCCGCCCGCAACGACCGGCTCGCCCGCTTCTGGCTGGACCAGCGCCGCCCCGGTGAGCTGGCGGTGGACGCCCTCACCGGGCGGCACGCGGTCATTGTGGACGGTGAGGACACGTTCACCGCGATGCTGGCGCACCAGCTACGCGCCCTCGGCCTGGTGGTGACCGTCGTACCCTGGCAGGACCTGCGGGGAGACGCCGCCACACCGGCGGTCACCGGTCGCGCCGCGCCGCAGGACCGGGCAGGCGGTCTCGACCGTCCTGACGGGAGCATCGCCGTGCCGGACGCGGACCTGGTCGTGGTGGGCCCCGGGCCCGGCGATCCGGGCAGCGCCACCGACCCGAAGATGGCGGCGTTGCGCGCCCTCGTCGACGCGCTGCTGGCCGCGCGGCGCCCGGTGCTCGGCGTCTGCCTCGGCCATCAGATCCTCGCCACCACGCTGGGGCTGGCGGTGCACCGCCGCGACGAGCCCTACCAGGGTGTGGCGCGGGACGTGCCGCTGTTCGGGGTGACCCGGCGGGTCGGCTTCTACGCCAGCTTCACCGCGGCCGCGACCGCCGACACCCTGGACACCCGGTACGGCCGGGTCGAGCTGGCCCGCGACCACGCCGACGGCACGGTCCACGCCGTGCGCGGGCCGGGCTTCGCCGGGCTGCAGTTCCACCCGGAGTCCGTGCTCAGCGCGGACGGGGTGGCCGTGCTCGCCGATCTGCTGCCGGCCGTTCTCGACGGCGTGCCGACCCGCGCCGATCTCGACCCGGTGCTGCCCGCGTGAGCCCGCCCCACTCGCGCGCAGACCGAGGCGCGGCCAACGACGTCCGTGCGGCCGGGTCGGCGACGACGGCCGGGGGCGCGCCCCGGGCCCGGATGGAGCCCGCCCGGCACGGGTGAGGAACGCCGTGCCCGGGCATCGGCTGCCCGGGCACGGCGGATGGCCTGCACGATCGCGGTGGCGCGGCGTCTGCGTAACTTCGCGCGGCGTTTCTAGGCCATGCTGTTCAGCGCCGCGCGGAGCCGGGCGAGGTCACGCCGCCGCCGTTCCAGCGTCATCGCCAGACCGACGAGCAGCAGCCCGGCCGCGGCCAGCGGGATCCAGCGGGGCAGCAGATCCCAGATCAGCGCCGCCTCGTGCAGGGCCACGACGCCCAGCACCGCCCCGCCGGTGACCACGGGCGCCTGCAGCCGGGCGCGGGCGCCGAGCAGCACGACCGCGAGCGCGCCCAGCCCGAGCAGCAGCCGCCGGACCGGTTCGCCCTCGTTGGCCAGCACGACGGCGAGGGTCGGCAGCAGGGCCGCGCCGAGCGCCACCGCGTACGCGCTCCAACTGGACAGCTCGGCCCGGGTGCGCCGGGCCAGCCAGCCGGCCAGCAGGGCCACCCCGGCGGCGGGCAGGGTGTACGCCTCCACGAGGGACACCCGCTGGGCGTCCAGCAGCAGCCACCACCCGAGCAGTTCCGCGCCTGCGGCCGCGACGATGTGGATCCGGCGGTTCGCCGTACCGGAACGCAACGCGCGTACCCCGAGGGCGACGCCCCACAGGGCGCACACCACGGCGGCGTACCGGGTTCCGGCGCTGAGCAGCAGCGCCACGACCGCGCCCGCGTGCGCGGCGGCCTGCACCGCCCGGCCCTCGACCGGTCGCCGCCCGGCCAGCAGCGTCCCCACCGCCAGCGCCAGCGCGGCCACCCCCAGCACCGGCAGCGCGGTGTGCGCCACCGGCAGCCCGGCGGCCCGCCCGGCCGTGTACGCGAACCCCAGGGCCGCGCCGGCCGCGCCCAGCCAGCCGGCGAGCCGCGCGGGCAGGTCGCGTCCGGCGGCACCGACCACGGCACCGACCACGAGCACCCCGCCGAGGCCCACCAGCGTCGTCCACCGGGTCGGCAGCGCACCGGCCAGCCCCGCCGCAGCCAGCAGTGCGCACGTCACGGCGGTGGCGACTCCACTCGCCGCCGGCCACGACGCACCGGCGCGGCGCGCTGCGGCACCGGTGGCCCCGAACCCACCGGTGCCGGGGCGCCACGGCGGGCGGATCGCGACCGCCAGCAGACCCGCCAGCCCGGCGAGGAGGCTGGCCGCCGGGACGGCGGGCCAGGACACCCCGGCCGCCGCCAGCGCCAGCGGTCCGGTCAGGGCGAGCGGCGCCGCGGCCACCCAGTGCGCGGCACGCCGGCCGGCCGCGAGGGCCGCGGCGGGCGCCAGCAACGCCACGGCGAGGACGGCGGCGGCCGCCACCCGGCCGAGACCGTCGGGGTGCAGCCCGACCCCGGCGGGACGGCCGGACCACACGTCGGCCAGCCAGCCCCACGGCAGCACCAGCACACTCACGAGGCCGGTCGCGACCGCACCGAGCAGCACCACCCCGAGCGGTACGGCCGCCGCGGCGGCCCAGTTCCGGCCGTGTCCGCGCCGTCCGTGCTGCGGTCGGTGACCGGTGGCCAGGGCGACCAGCAGCAGGCCGCTCGCCGCGTACACGCCCGCCGGGTCACCGGAGACGGCGGTCCACAGTGGCGCGGACACCGCGCCGAGCAGGGCGGCGGCCAGCGCGTGACCGCCGTATCCGGGCCACCGCACCGCGACCAGGTGCCGTACGGCGACCAGCAGCGCCACCCCGGCCAGCGCGGCCCGCGACTGCGTGGACGTGGGCAGCCCCGCCGCCGCGGCGCCGGTCCAGCCGATCGCGGGAACGGCCAGCAGGCCGACCGCGAGGCCGATCCCGCCGATGTCGCGGCGGCCCCGGGCGGCCGCGGCCGTCCCGATCCCCAGCGCCAGCACCCCGGTCAGGGTCAGTGCCGCGACACCGGGCCGGCCGAAGCCCACCCCGAGGGCGTGCACCACGGGCACCACGGCGACGAGCGCGACACCGGGCCGCACCAGACCGCGCGCCGCCGTACGCAGCGCCTCGGTGGTCCGCGCGGCGACGTGGGCGCCGCCGCCGGAGCGCCGCGCCCGCAGCGCGAAGGCCAGGACCCCGGCGGCGGCCAGCAGGTCGAACCCGGCCGCCGACCACCACGGCAGGTGCAGCGCGGCCGGGGCGGCGAACGCCACCGGCACCGCACCCACGACCACCGCCAGGCCCCGCGCGCCGCGCGGCAGCAGCACCACGGCCCCGGCGGTCAGCAGCACCAGCACGGCGGCCAGCCACCGGTCGCCCCCGGCGACGGCGGCCGGGGCGTCGAACACCGGCCGGGCCAGCGACCACGTGCCCGCCGCCGCGACGATGGCCCGCTCCCCCGCGTACAGGAACGGCACCAGGACGACCGTGGCCGCACCGGCCCACGGCCCCGGCCGGACCTCGGACGGCAGGTGCCGCAGCACCACCGTCACCCCGACGGCCAGCAGCGCGGCCACCGCCGCGACCGCGACCAAGGCGGCCTGCGGGACGGCGAGCGCCGCCACACGGGCCGCGCCCACGCCGAGCGCCACCACCGCCAAGAAGCCGGTGACCGAACGGGCCGGCGCCGACCCGGAGACCCCGGCCCCGGCGACAGCCACCGCCGCGGCGGTGACCAGCGCCGCCCCGCCCACGGCGGCGGCGGGCACGGCACCGGCGACGGCGAGGGCGACGAGCGCGGCCAGCGCCGACGCGGCGAGCAGGGCGGCGCCGAGGGCGTACGCGGTCATCACCAGGGCCGTACGGGCGCCGCGCAGGTAGACCACGGCCAGGTTGAGCACGGCCGTACCGGCGAGGGTGAACGCCCAACCGGCGGCGCCGGGGTGCAGCGGCGCGACGAGCAGCGGCAGCACCGGCTGGGCGCAGAGCAGGGCCACGAACCGCGGCCCGACCAGACCGGTGACGTGCTCGTACCCGGCGGCTACCGCGGCGGTCACCGCGAACACCGCACCGGCGTACGCCAGCGCCGAGTACCTGGCCACCCCGAACAGGTCGACGTACCAGGCGGCGTAACCGTCGAGCAGCACCAGCAGCAACCCGACCCCGGCGAAGGTCTCCGCGGTGGCGGAAAGCCCCCGGCGCAGCGCGGCCAGCGGCGCGGCGAGCGCCGCCGCGGTGAAGGCGGCCAGCAGCGCCGCCCGGCCGCCCACGCCGAACTGCGCCCAGGCGACCGCGGTGAACACGATCGCCGCGACGCCGAGCAGCAGGCCACCGAGCAGGAACAGCGCATTCTGCACGAGCTTGCCGGAGGCCTCCGGCTTGCCGGGCGCCACCGCGCCGGGTACCGCAGCCTCGGGTACCGCAGCCCCGGATACCGCAGCCCCGGATACCGCAGCCCCGGCGGAGACCGCCCTGCCGGGGACCGCCGGGGCGGGCCGGGCGGGGGCCGCGACCGTGGCGGGCCGGGCCGAGGCCACGGCCGCGCGTACCCGGGCCGCCGCGGCATGGCGCAACCGCCATGTCTCGCGCAGCTCGGCATCCGTGGCGGCGAGCCGCTGGGTGAGGACACGAATCTGCCCGTCGAGGCGAACCACCTCGACAGCGTCCTGATCGGGGCCGCGGCCGCAGCCGGGGCATCCGGCGACCGCATCGGCCGCGACACTGCAGTACGGGCACGGGTAGGAGATCACGGCATGATCCTCGCCGCCGGCGCCCCGGCGCGGCTGAGTCGGCGTACTCAGATCGGTCTGGGTGCCGCACTCAACACCGGAGGGCCCAGCGGGTCAGCCGGCGGCCCAGGAGGACCAGTGGTGCACCTCGATCCGCAGGAACGGCCCGGCCGGTGGCGTCGTCGCGTACTGCGGATACCGGGCGGCGAGCGCGGCCAGCCCGTCCGGCGAGTGCGGCAGCACGGCGGCGTTGCCGTCGGCGCGGACCCACCACAGCCGGGTCCAGTCCTCGTCGTAGTGGTCGGCCAGCACGCTGACCCGTGGCTCGTGCGCGATGTTGGCGAGCCGGCGCAGCCGCCGGTGCCGCTTCGGCTTGTCGTCGACCGCGCTGTGGATGACGTCGCCGTCCACCGCGAAGACGATCGGCACCAGGTGCGGCGCGCCGGTGTCGTCGACCGTGCCGAGCCGGGCGACCCGGGCGGTGGCGAACAGCTCGGCCGGGGTCACCGGCCGGTGAGCTTCGCGATCGCCTGCTCCCAGCGTTGCAAAGCTTCCTCGACGACGCTCCACGGCCCGGACGGCAGCCAGCAGGACGCCCGCCGCACACCGGCATGCTCCAGCTGTTCCAGGGCCTTCGGGTCGGGCGGCACGCTGAGCACCTGCACCTCGATCGGCCGGTCGGCGCGGGCTTGCAGCTGCGCGATGCGTTCGAACAGGTCGTCGTCGTGCCACTGCGGGAACCAGCCGTCCCCCCAGGCCAGTACCCGGTCGAGGACGGTCGGCCCGCCGCCGCCCACCAGCACCGGCGGGTACGGCTGCTGCGCGGGCTTGGGCCACGACCAGATCCGGTCGAAGTTGACGAAGCGGCCGGCGTAGCTGGCCTCGTCCTGGGTCCAGATCGCCTGCATGGCCTGCACCCGCTCACCCAGCAGGGCCATCCGGGTACGCGGGTCGGTGCCGTGGTTGGCCATCTCCTCGCGGTTCCAGCCCGCCCCGACGCCGAACTCCAGCCGCCCGCCGGAGAGGTGGTCGACGCTGGCGACCTCCTTGGCGGTGGTGATGGGGTCGCGTTCGACCACCAGGCAGACCCCGCTGCCGACCCGCAGCCGGGTGGTGGCCTCGGCGGCGGCGGTCAGCGCGACGAACAGGTCGTAGCAGTGCCAGTACTTGCGGGGCAGCTCCGCCCCGCCGCTCCAGGGGCTCTCCCGGCTGGCCGGGATGTGGGTGTGCTCCGCGAAGAACAGCGCGTCCTGCCCGCGTTCCTCCAGCTGGCGGGCGAGCGCGCCGGGGCCGATTCCGTCGTGGGTGGGGAAGTATCCGACGCCGTACTCCATCTCGGGAGTCTATGGGCGCTCGCGCCCGTTCGCTGGCGTCCCGGTACAGGTCAGCCACGAGGATGTCGTACGTTCCGGCGGCCGGGCCGGGCCGTTCGGCCCGGCTCCCTACCCGAGGACGAACGTGTACCCCTTGTGCTTGAGCTGGCGGATGGTGGAGTCGAGCGAGGCGACGGTGCGGCTGCGGTTGCCACCGCCGTCGTGCATCAGCACCACCGCGCCCGGCCGTGCCCCGCGCAGCACGCGGGCCGTGATGGTGCGCGCCGCCGGGCGTTCCCAATCCTTCGTGTCGACCGTCCACCTCAGATTGCGCAGCCCGCAGTCGCGGACGACGGCCCGGACCCGGGCGTTGGACGCGCCGTACGGGAACCGGAAGACCGTCGGGCTGACCCCGGCGGCGGCGCGGATCTGCCGCTGGGCCGTGGTGATCTGCTTGCGGGCGGCGGAGTTCGACAGCCGCGTCATGTTGGCGTGGTTGCGGGTGTGGTTGCACAGCCGGTGACCCTCGGCCCGGATCCGGCGCACGAGCGCCGGGTACCGCGCGGCGTTGTCGCCGACGATGCAGAACGTGGCTTTGACGTGGTACTTGCGCAGCAGGTTGAGCACCTGCGGGGTGTAGCGCGGGTGCGGCCCGTCGTCGAAGGTCAGCGCGATGGTCTTGCGCGCGGCGGCGGTGGCCGGGGCGGTGGTCACCGGGGCGGCCGTCACCGGGGCGGGGATCACCGCTCGCCGGCTCGCGCCGGTGAGCGCGGCCGGTCCGGGAGGGACCGCCGTGGCACCCGGTACGAGCATGGCGAGCGTCATGAGCAGGGCAAGCATCACGGGCGTGATTGTGCCGTCGGAGCCGGTAGCCGACCAGGGACCTACAGTAATCCCGTCAATGCATGGCGATCAGCCCCATTCAGACATTTTGCCGTCCACTGTCGAAGGTGGCTGCCGTAGCGCGGTCGCGGCGGCCGCCCGGACCGCCGTGGTCAGCGCCGACAGCGCCGCCGACTCCATCCGCCAGTACTGCCAGTACAGCGGCACGTCGAGGTGGCGGCCGCGCGCCAGCTCGACGAGGCGGCCGGCGGCGATGTCGCTACGGGCGACGTCCTCGGGCACCAGGCCCCAGCCGAGGCCGAGCCGGATCGCCTCGGTGAAGCTCGCCGACGCGGGCACGAAGTGGGTCGGCGGGTCGATGTCGCGCCGGGTGATCGTGCGGGCGAAGCGGTGCTGCAGCAGGTCCTTGCGGTTGAAGCGGACCATGGGCGCGACCGGGAACGCCGCCGCGAGCTCCGGTCCGGCGAACCACGCCTCGTGGACGGCGGGCGCGGCCACCGGCAGGTAGCGCATCGCGCCGAGTCGTTGCACCCGGCAGCCCTGCACAGCGGCCCGTTCGGTGGTGACGGCCGCCATCACGGTGCCCGCGCGCAGTAGTTCGGCGGTGTGCCCCTCGTCGTCGGTGTGCAGGTCGAAGATCACCTCTGGGAGAGCGGTCAGCGCGGGCAGGAACCAACCCGCGAGGGAGTCGGCGTTGACGACGACGGCCAACCGGGTCCGGGCGTGCGCGCCGAGGGCGCCTCGGGCGGCCTCGAGCGCCTCGTGTTCCAGCAGCGCCACCTGGCCGCCGAGGCGGACCAGGGGCCGCCCGGCGGCCGTGGGCACACAGGGCCGCGCCCGGCGGACGAGCACCTGGCCGACGACCTGCTCCAGCGCCTTGATGCGCTGGCTGACCGCGGACGGGGTGACGTGCAGGGCACGCGCGGCGGCGTCGAAGCTGCCGTGTTCGATCACCGCCTGGAACGTCGCGAGCTGCGCGGGGTCGAGCATCATAAGCGATTCTAACGGTACTGAAGAATCTTTAGCTGGAGTGCAGGTCAGCCGCGCCCTAGCGTGAACGACCATGGGTTCCGTGCTGGCCGGGTTCGGCTTCTCCCTGGCGCTGATCGTCGCCATCGGCGCGCAGAACGCGTTCGTGCTGCGCCAAGGGCTGCGCCGCGAACACGTCCTGCCGATCGTGGCGATCTGCGTGGCCGCCGACGCGACGCTGATGACCGCCGGCATCGCGGGACTCGGCGCCGTCCTGGCGGACACCCCGGCCGTGCTGACCGCGGTGCGGTGGGGCGGCGCAGCGTTTCTGCTCGGGTACGCGGTGCTGGCGGCCCGCCGGGCCCTGCGTCCCGCCGTCCTGACCCCGCTCGACCGCCCGCCCGCCACGCTGCGCGCGACGCTGCTGGCCTGCCTGGCGTTCACGTTCCTCAACCCGCACGTCTACCTCGACACGGTGGTGCTGCTCGGCACGGTCGCCCACCAGGACCCGAACCGGTGGGCGTTCGGCGCCGGGGCCGCGACAGCGAGCCTGCTGTGGTTCGCGACGCTGGGGCTCGGCGCCCGCCGCCTGGCGCCGCTGCTGGCCCGCCCGACGGCCTGGCGGGTCGTGGACGGAACCATCGCCGCGATCATGCTGGCCCTCGGCCTGTCATTGGCCGCGGGCTGACGGGCGCCCGGGTGCGCTCAGGCCGCCTCGGTCGTCGGATGTGAGTCACGGCATCTCTCCTTGTCCCCGTCCGGCCGGGCCGGTTGTCTCATCGACATGGCCCGCATCGCATACGACCACACGGACGCGAGTGCGTTCGCCGCGACCCGCCACCTCGCCGACGCCGACGCCCGGGAATGGCGGACCGCCGTGGCCCGGTGGCTCGACCCACGGCCGGGACTGCGAATACTCGATCTGGGAGCCGGTACGGGCAGCTGGGCGCAGGCTTTCACCGCCTGGTTCCCCGGCGTCGAGGTGACCGCGGTAGAGCCCTCGGCGGCGATGCGGGAGCGCTCGGCGTACCGGCCGGTGGTCGCCGGTGACGCCGCCGCCATCCCGTTGCTCGACGGCAGCGTCGACGCGGCGTGGCTGTCCACCGTCATCCACCACGTGCCCGACCTGGCGGCCATGGCCGGAGAGCTGCGCCGTGTCCTGCGGCCGGGCGCACCGGTCCTGATCCGGTCGGCGTTCGCCGGGCGGCACGAGGCGATCACGCTCTTCCGGTACTTTCCCGAGGCGGTCCGGGTGCTGGACACCTACCCCAGCGTGGCCGACGTCGACGCGGCGTTCTCCCGGGCGGGATTCTCCGTCGAGAGCCTCGCGCCGGTGCCGCAGACCACCGCCGCGTCGTTGCGCGACGCGGCCCGGACCCTGCGCCGGGAAGCCCACACTCCCCTGCAACTGATCACTGACGAGGAGTACGCCGCCGGAGTGGCCCGCCTGCACCGGGCGGCGCTCACCGAGACCGGACCGGTCGTCGACGCCCTCGACCTGCTCGTGCTGCGCCGCGACCAATCAAGCCCCGACCGATCAAGCCCCGACCGATCAAGCAGCGACCAATCAAGCCGCGACCGATCAAGCCGCGACCAATCAGGCCGCGACCGATCGATCAGCCGGCCAAGGCGAACGTGTCCACCACGCGCCACTCGTACATCCGGTTGTCGCGGTGCATCTCGATGAGGTCCACGTGGTCGATGCGCACCCGCACCGGCTCGGGCGCGGCCCCGGTCAGCGCCGCGACGTAGGGCGCCGCGCTGCCGTCGGCGGTGAGGTAGGCGACGCTGACGTGGGGCCGGAACCGGGCCGGGTCACCCGGCACCCGGTCCGCTCCGCGCACGTCGGCGATCGCGCCGCGCGTGGCGTGGTGCACGCGCCGCACGGGCTCGGCCGGTTCGGCGAACATCACGACGGCCTCCTGCGTCACGCTCGGTTCGCCGAACCCGACATCGAACGCGGGGATCTCGGCCAGCAGTTCACCGGCCCGTCGCGCGATGCGGCGGACGTCGGAGGCCGGGATCGCGTCGGTGAAGTCGACGGTCTGCATGGTCAGGTGCAGCCACCGGTCGGGGATCAGGGTGACGGTCCGCAGACCGGCCAGGGCGTGGCGGTGTGCGCCGGCCAGCGCGTACAGCGCGGGCTGGCCCTCGAAGGTGAGGTGGAAGGCGTAGCCGCGGCGTCCGGGGCGCCAGCCGGGCCGCCAC
Source organism: Krasilnikovia cinnamomea (assembly GCF_004217545.1). NCBI lineage: Bacteria > Bacillati > Actinomycetota > Actinomycetes > Micromonosporales > Micromonosporaceae > Krasilnikovia > Krasilnikovia cinnamomea. Next base: position 5,477,753 of record NZ_SHKY01000001.1, on the reverse strand, counting down.
CACCAGTGGTCACGGACCTGGTCGGCGTGCCGTCCTGCGCGGGGATCAACGGGCGACATCGTGCTCCTTGTCTGGTCTCCGAGACGGTCATCGGGGACGGTTGCGCTGTCGCGGACGCCCCTCGCGGCGAACCTCATCGTCGTCGATCACCTCAGGAGCGGCGGCACCGGGTCGAAGAGATGTCGCAGGGGCAGCCGCCGCGATCGGGTGCCGCGACGAGGTTTCGGAGGCAGCAGTGGTGCACGGGGCGGATGAGGCACGCCTGCCGGTGCCCGTGTCCGCCTACGGCCCCCTGGACGGCCTCGCCGAGCAGGTCCATCTGATGGCCCAGAGCGGCCGGGCGTCGGAGGCGCTGGACGCCCTGGAGGTCTTCGAGCCGTACGCCCGCGCCTTCGGCGACACGAAGACCGCCGCGTTCCTGCGACAGGGCCGCATGTACGCGTACCTGTATCTGGGCCGCATCCCGGAGGCGATCGCCGTCGGTGAGCAACTGCTGGCCGACAACGAGTCCTCCGGCAACCCGGTCGCCGTCGCCAAGACCCTGGCCGACCTGTCCGACCTCAACCTGCGCGTGAACCGGGTCAGCGAGGCGATGCGCAAGCTGGCCCGGGCCGGACTGCTGCTGGAGCAGACCACCATCCGCAACGACCGGTACGTCGCGGCGCTGTCCTCGGCGATCTGCGCGGCCACCAGCATGGAACTGTTCGAGACCGCGCACGCCACCTATCTGCAGCTGACGCAGTGGTGGGCGTCCGAGGGCCGGACCGAGACGACGGCCAACCATGACCTGATCTACGCCGAGACGCTGCTGCAGTGGGGGCTGCGGCTCGACCAGCTCGGCGACCACGTCGAGGCCCTGCCCCGGCTGCGCACGGCCGCCGACATCTTCCAGCGCTGGTGTACGGCCTGCGAGAGCACGGACGCGGCCGGGCCGTTCATCGCCCTGCACTCGCTGGCGCTGGCGAAGACGGGCGAGCTGTCCCGGGCGCGGCAACTCGCCGCCGGGGTGGTGGTGCGGCTGCGCGGTGACGACGACCCGCACACGGCGTGGCCCGCCCACATGGCCCTGGGTATCGCGCTGCGCGACCAGGGCGACGTGGTCGGCGCCCGGCGCGAGTTCACCGCCGCGGCCGAACTGCTGCGGGTCACCGGCTCCCCCAGCGAACGCCTCATCGTCGGTCACGAACTGGCCCGCCTCACCATCGACGAGATCGGCGAGCACGCGAGCCACGACCTGCGCTACATGATGGAGCTGCAGGCCCGGCAACTGTGGCAGCTGCGCCTGCAACGCGTCGCCATGCTCCGCCAGGCCCGCCACCGCGAGGAACAGGAGCAGGCCCGCCGCGAGGCCGAGGCCGCCCTGCTGCACGATCCGCTCACCGGTCTGGGCAACCGCCGCCGATTCGACCAGCTGCTGGGCGATCTCGACGCCGGTCTCATGCCCGCGCCGACCGTGCTGCTCTTCATCGACGTGGACCGGTTCAAGTCCATCAACGACACCTATTCGCACAGTGTCGGTGACCGCGTCCTGTGCGAGATCGCCGGGGCGCTGCGGGTGAACTGCCGCGCCGACGACATCGCGGTCCGCTACGCGGGCGACGAGTTCGTGGTCTTCCTGCGTACCGATGTCGAGGGCGCGCGGCACGTCGCCGAGCGCATCCGCGCCACCATCGCCCAGACCGTCTACGACGACATCGCCCCGGGGCTGCGGGTCAGCATCAGCGTCGGCGTCGCCGCGCACGAGCCCGGCATGCCCGCCCACGAACTCGTCGACACCGCCGACGCCCATCTCTACCTCGCCAAGCGCAACGGCCGCGACCAGGTGGCCGCCTGACGCCAGTCCGCCGCGATTCCCGCCGCGTGGGACGGCCCGGGGCGCGCCTCAGGACCGGTGGCCCCGGGTCGAAGAGGACATCACGCGGGCGCGCGCGCCCCTGACGGTTCGGAGGCGGGTGTGGGCGACAGCGCGGCCAACTCCTTGCTGCCGGTGCCGGTGACCCCGTACGGGCCGCTCGACGGACTGGCCGAGCGGGTCCATCTGCTGGCCCAGAGCGGCCGGGCCGACCAGGCGCTGGAGGCCGTGCAGGTCTTCGAGCCGTTCGCCCGCGCCTTCGGCGACACGAAGACCGCCGGGTTCCTCCTGCAGGGCCGCATGTACGCGTTGATGTACCTGGGACGGTACGCGGACGCGATCCCCGTCGGTGAGCAACTGCTGCACCATCACGAGTCCACCGGCTCCGTGGTCGCCGTCGCCAAGACGCTGGCCGACCTGGCCGACGTCAACCTGCGCGCGGACCGGGTCAGCGACGCGATGCGCCACCTGGCCCGGGCGGGCCTGCTGCTGGAGCAGACCACCATCCGCAACGACCGGTACGTCGCGGCGCTGGCGTCGGTGATCTGCGCGGCCACCAGCATGCAGCTGTTCGAGACTGCGCACGCCACGTACCAGCAGATGTCGCAATGGTGGGCGTCGGAAGGCCGGACCGAGACGACCGCCAACCATGACCTCGTGTACGCCGAGACGCTACTGCAGTGGGGCCTGCGACTCGACCAGCTCGGCGAGCACGAGGAGGCGCGGCCCCGGCTGCAGCGGGCGGCCACGATCTTCGGCCGGTGGAGCGCGGCCTGCAAGGAACGCCACCAGTCCCAACCGTTCGTCGCGCTGCACTCATTGGCCCTGGCCAAGCTGGGCGAGGTGGACCGGGCGGAGCAGCTCGCCGCCGGCATCGTGGCGGCCCTGCGCGCCGCGGGTGACCCGTACGTGGCGTGGCCGGCTCACGCGGCCCTGGGGATCGCGCTGCGCTCGCGCGGCGACCTGGTCGCCGCCCGCCGCGAACTGGTCGCCGCCGCCGAGAGCCTCCAGATCAGCGGCTCCTCCAGCGAATTCCTCATCGTCGACTACGAACTCGCCTGCCTGGCCGTACTCGAGGTCGGCGACCATCCCAGCCGCGACCTGCGCCACATGATCGAGCTGCAGGCCCGGCAGCTGTGGCAGCTGCGCCTGCAACGCGTCGCCATGCTCCGCCAGGCCCGCCACCGCGAGGAACACGAACAGGCCCGCCGCGCCGCCGAGGCCGCCCTGCTGCACGACCCGCTCACCGGTCTGGGTAACCGCCGCCGCTTCGACCAGCTCATGAACGAACTCGACAACGGCCACCTGCCGGCGCCCACCGTGTTGCTCTTCATCGACGTGGACCGGTTCAAGTCCGTCAACGACACGTACTCGCACGGCGTCGGGGACGCCGTGCTGCGCGAGATCGCCGCCACCCTGCGCGCGAACTGCCGCGCCGACGACATCCCCGTCCGCTATGCCGGCGACGAGTTCGTCGTCTTCCTCCACACCGACCCCGACGGCGCACGCCACGTCGCCGAGCGCATCCGGGCCACCATCGCCGCGACCGCCTACGACGACATCGCCCCCGGCCTGCGGGTCAGCATCAGCGCGGGGATCGCCGCACACGAGTCCGGCATGCCCGCCCACCAACTGCTCAGCACCGCCGACGCCAACCTCTACCACGCCAAACGCAACGGCCGCGACCAGATCGCCGCCTGACGCCCCGCCCGGCGCTACCGGTGCAGGGTCAGGATCAGGTCCACGACCAGCGCCGTCCACCCGGTCTGGTGCCAGGCGCCCAGCCCGGCGCCGTTGTCACCGTGGAAGTACTCCGGGAACACGATCAGGTCCTTCCAGTCCGGATGGTTCTGGAACAGCTCGTTGGCGCCGTACAGGGGGCGGCGGCCCCACGAGTCCGGCACGAACAGCGACACGAGGCGGCGCGACAGGTCGTCGGCGACCTCCGTCAGCGTGACCTGGACCCCGGAACCGGTCGGGTACTCGACCTTCAGGTGGTCGCCGTAGAAGTCGGCGAACTCCCGCAACGCCTCGACGAGCAGGTAGTTCACCGGCATCCACACCGGGCCGCGCCAGTTGGAGTTGCCGCCGAACAGGCCGCTGGTGCTCTCGGCCGGCTCGTACCCGACGGTGAAGTCGGAGCCGCCGAGCGACACCGTGAACGGCTTCTCCAGATGCGCCCGCGACAGGGTGCGCAGCCCGTACGCCGACAGGAACTCCTCCGGGTCGAGCATCCGCGCCAGGATCCGCAGCAACTGGTCCTGGCCCACCATGGACAGCAGCCGCTGCTGGCGCCCGTCGGCGCCGATCCGGCGGGCGCTGATGACGTCGCCGTACTCGGGCTGGTTGGTCTGCATCCAGCGCAGCCGCGCGCCCAGCGCGGGCAGGCGGTTGAGAGTGGAGGCGGTGAGCCGGGTGGTGGCCGCCAGCGGCAGCAGCCCGACGATCGAGCGAACCTTCAGCGGCAGCTTGTGCCCGTCGGGCAGGCGCAGCACGTCGTAGAAGAAGCAGTCCTCGTCGTTCCACAGCCCCTGCCGGTACGCCGCCTCGGCGATGTACGCGAAGTGCTCGAAGAACTTCGTGGCCATGTCGGTGTACGCCTGGTCGTGCAGTGCCAGCCGGATCGCCATGTCGAGCAGGTTCAGCGCGTACATGGCCATCCAGCCGGTGCCGTCGGACTGCTCCAGCACCCCGGCCACGGGCAGCGCCGCCGACCGGTCGAACGGGCCGACGTTGTCCAGGCCCAGGAAGCCGCCCTCGAACACGTTGTTGCCGCCGACGTCCTTGCGGTTGACCCACCAGGTGAAGTTCAGCAGCAGCTTGTGCATGACCTTGGCGAGGAAGTCGAAGTCCTTCCCGCCGTCGATCTCGAACACCCGCAGCGCCGCCCACGCGTGCACGGGCGGGTTCACGTCGGAGAACGCCCACTCGTACGCGGGGATCTGCCCGTTGGGGTGCATGTACCACTCGCGCAGCAACAGCAGGAGCTGGCTTTTCGCGAAGCCCGGATCGACGCGGGCGATGGTGACGCAGTGGAACGCCAGGTCCCACGCCGCGTACCAGGGGTACTCCCACGGGTCCGGCATGGAGATGACGTCGAAGGAGTTCATGTGCCACCAGGCGTGGTTGCGCCCGTACCGGCGGCCCGGCGGTGGTGGGGTGGTGGCCGGGTCGCCGCGCAGCCACTGCTTGACGTCGAGGTGGTAGAACTGCTTGCCCCACATCAGCCCGGCGATCGCCTGCCGGGCGACCGCGGCCTCCTCGGCGGAGGCGGCGGCGGGGATCAGGTCGGCGAAGAACTCGTCCGCCTCGGCCTCGCGGATGCGCAGCACTTCGTCGAAGCCGCGGCCCAGGTCGGCGGGCGGCGGCGGCTCGTCGCTCTGGGTGAGCCGCAGCCGGATCCGCCGGGTCTCCCCCGGACCCAGATTGAGTACGTAGTGCAGCGCGCCCTTCGTGCCCGTGCCCTCGGGGTTGACCGTCGGGGCTCCCGCGACGATGTGGTCGTTGATGCCGTCCTTCGGGTACAGGGTGGTGCCGGGCAGGGCCCACAGGCGCTGCGCGTTGGTCTCGTTGTCGCACATCAGGGCGGGCGGCGCGCCCTCGGCGTCGAGGGTTATCCGGCCCAGGCTCCGGTGGGTGCCGAGCAGCCGCCCGGGACGCCCCTCGATCTGCGGTACGGGCCGGTTCGCCGCCCCCCACGACCAGGTGTTGCGGAACCACAGCGTCGGCAGCACGTGCAGGGTGGCCGCCTCGGGGCCCCGGTTGGCGACGGTGACGACGATGCACATGTCGGTCGGGGTGGCCTTGGCGTAGTCGACGGTGACCGCCCAGAACCGGTCGTCGTCGAAGATGCCGGTGTCGACCAGCTCGTACTCGGACTCGTCGCGGGTGCGCTGCCCGTTGACCCGGACCAGGTCGTCGTACGGGAACGCGGCCTGCGGGTAGTGGTAGCGCCAGCGCATCCACGAGTGGGTGGGGGTGGAGTCCTGGTACCACCAGTACTCCTTGGCGTCCTCGCCGTGGTTGCCGCCGTCGCCGCCGAGGCCGAACATCCGCTCCTTGAGGATGGGGTCCTGCTCGTTCCACAGCGCCAGGGCGAAGCAGAACGTCTGCCGCTCGTCGCAGACCCCGGCCATCCCGTCCTCGTTCCACCGGTATGTCCGGGACCGGGCGTGATCGTGGGGGAAGTAGTCCCACGCCGTGCCGTGCTCGCTGTAGTCCTCCCGGACCGTGCCCCAGGCGCGCTCGGCCAGGTACGGTCCCCATGCCCGCCAGGGCTGCTCCCCCGAGTCCGCCTGCGCCAGCCGTACCCGTTCCGCCACGCCGTTGCTCACCCCCATGGTTCGATCATGAACCTCGGTCGACCACACTGTGATTGTTACCGGCATGTGTTACGGGCGAGGGACACGCCCCGTTCAAGCGCGAGGAGGGTGCCCGGGTGCGGCCCATCGCCTTCGGCCCGCAGGTCTGCGGCCGCATCGAGGAGTCCTCGGTCCGCGAGTGGTTGGTACCCGACGGCTGCGGCGGCTATGCCATGGGCACGGTCGGCGGGCTGCGCACCCGCCGTTACCACGGCCTGCTCATGGTCTCCGGGCGCCCGATCGCCAGTCGCCGGCTGGGCCTGGCCGCGCTGGACGCGGTGATCACCATGCCCTCCGGTGCGCTCGTGCGGCTGGGCACCCACGAATGGGCCGACGGGGCGATCGCGCCGCGCGGCCACGAGCTGATGGCCCGGTTCGACCTGGTCGACGGCGTACCCCGGTGGCGGTGGCGGATCGGCGACGTGGTGCTCGAACGGGAACTGGCCATGTCCCACGGCAGCCCCAGCCTGGCGGTGGTGCACCGCCTGCTCACCGGCGGCCCGGTCAGCCTACGCCTGGAAGCCCTGGTCACGTGGCGTGACGGACACGCCGGTCGGACGGCGGCCGACGGCCCGCCGCCGGTGGTGGCCGAGGCCGAGGGCGGCTGCGTCGTCGCCGACGCGTTCCGGCTGCGCGGCCCGGACTTCCGGGCCGCCGGGCAGTGGTACCGCGACGTGCACTACCGCGAGGAGGCCGCGCGCGGCTTCACCGCCACCGAGGATCTCTGGTACGCGGGTGCGTGCCACGCCGAGCTGCGCCGGCCCGGCGACACCGCCGAGGTGTCCGCGTGGGCCGGCGACCTGGCCGAGGTGCCGCCACCGGCCACGATCGTGGTGGCCGCCGCCCGGGAACGCAGCCGGGCCGTGGTGGCCGCGGCCGCCCCCGCCGACGAGTCGCAGGCGACGCTCGCGCTGGCGGCGGACGCGTTCGTGGTGCGCACGCCGGACGGCCCCGACGTGGTCGCCGGGTACCCGTGGTTCGGCGCCTGGTCGCGCGACACGATGCTGTCGTACGAGGGGCTGTTCCTGTCCACGGGCCGCGCCGACGTGGGCCGTGAGCTGCTGCGCGGCTACGCCGCCACGCTCTCGCAGGGGATGCTGGCCAACACCGCGGACACCGGTACGGTCGAGTACAACACGGTGGACGGCACCCTGTGGTTCCTGCACGCGGTCGGCCGGCACGTGGCCGCGACCGGCGACACCGACCTCGCGGCCGAGCTGCTGCCCGCCCTGCGCGGCGTCGTCGACGCCCACCTGACCGGCACCCGGTACGGCATCCGCGCCGACCCGGCCGACGGGCTGCTCACCCAGGGCGTCCCGGGCGAGGCGCTCACCTGGATGGACGCGCGGGTGGACGGGGTGCCGGTGACCCCACGCATCGGCAAGCCGGTCGAGGTGAACGCGCTGTGGGTCAACGGGCTGGCCACGGTGATCAAGCTGGCCTGGCAGGCGCACACGCACGCCGGGGCGGCCGACCGCGCCCACCCGGCGGCCCTGGCCGGGTTCGCCCGCCGCTTCCCCGCCCCCGGCGGCCTGCTCTACGACGTGGTCGACGGCCCGGACGGCGACGACGACACGCTGCGCCCGAACCAGCTGCTGGCCTGGTCGCTGCCGTACGCCCCGCTGCGCCCCGAACCGGCCGCGCTGCAGGCGATCGGCCGCGCCCTGATGACCCCGCTGGGTCCCCGCAGCATGGCCCCCACGGAACCGGGCTACCGGGGCCGGCACCGCGGCACCGCGGCGGAACGGGACACCGCCTACCACACCGGGACAGTGTGGCCGTGGCTGACCGGCCCGTACGTGGCCGCGTGGCGGCGGCTGGGCGTGTCGGCCGAGCAGACCCTCTCCGACGCCGACGGCCACCTGGGCGAGTACGGCCTCGGCTCGGTCTCGGAGACCGCCGACGGCGACGCCCCGCACGCCGCCACGGGCTGCCCGTTCCAGGCCTGGTCCGTGGCGGAGTCGCTGCGCGTCCGCAGGCTCGCCTGACCGACCGGATCCAGCCTGCGGCATGCCCCCGACCGGCGCCTGATTCCGGTGCGAGAAAGCGGCCCGGCCGGCGCGCTGTCGCGTGCCGGCCGGGCCGTTGGGGTGTGTGGGTGGGGTGGGGATCAGGTCCAGCCGAACATCTGGGTGTAGTACGGGGTGCCGTTGCTGGCGTAGACGACGCCGACGGCCATGGCCTTGGCGCGGCAGTCCACAATGTTGGCTCGGTGGCCGGGGCTGGCCATCCATGCCTTCATGGTGGCGGAGGCGGTGGTGTAGCCGTAGGCGACGTTCTCGCTCATCGGGTAGGCGTAGCCGGCGGTGCGGGCGCGGGTGACGAACGAGGAGCCGTTGGCGCCGATGTGGCTCATCTTGCGGGTGCGGGCCTGGTAGGCGCTGTGGCCGCGGGAGGCCAGCAGGAGGCGGCTGTCGACGCGGATGGGCTTGCAGCCGGCCCGGACGCGGGTGTTGTTGGTGTAGGTCACCAGTTGCGACTGCAGGGTGGACGTGGTGACGGTGGCGGCCTGGGCGGGTGCGGCGGTCACCGTCAGGGTGACCAGCGAGGCACCGGCACCGGCGAGCAGCACGCCGACCATCGTCGCGACCTTGCGCATCGTCTTGCGACCCACAGTGAATCTCCCCCGGTTTGGTCCGGCCCATGTCAGCCGGTCACATGAAGAAGATTCGGGGTCGTGCGGTGCGTGCCCGGGTCCGCGCGGGTTGCCTACCAGTTGCAGCTCATACTTTCGGCCAGTGGCGCTTAACGAGGCGGCCCACCGGGCTGGTCCGACCGGCCACCGGGGCGGTCCGGGACCCAGGACACCGCAGGGGAACGCACCCCGGCGGTCACGGCACGAGCCGCCCGGCTGGTGCCGGGCGGCTCGTGGGGTTGCTGTGTGCTCCTGGGTCAGGCGATCTTCACGTTGAAGATGGGGTTCGCGGCCAGCGTCCGGAACGCGGCCAGGTTCTTCTTGGTGGAGTCGATGCTGATGTCGCGGTTGCCCTCGTCGTCGTGCTTGGTGTCGAAGTACACGATCGCCTTGATCCCGGGCCGCTTGGCCAGCTCCGGCAACACGCTGTTGTAGCCGGCGGTCTTGTCGACCGGCTTGCCGATGCGGTGGTACACACCCCACTCAGCGATCATGATCGGCTTCGACGGGTGGTTCTTGACCGCCCAGTCGTACCAGCCCAGACCACCCTGACCCTTGCCGCCCTTGGCCTTACGGTCAAGCAGGTCGGCGAACTGGCCGTAGTGGTAGTACCCCTTCTCCGCGGACACGTACGAGTCCAGGCCGATCCAGTCCACCACGTCGTCGCCCGGGTACAGGTCGTTCCACCAGGACTGCGCCATCCACTTCTCGTTACCCATGTACGCCATCACGTTGATCGCGTTGTCCACACCCTTCGCTTCCAGGCGCGCGATGGTGTGCCGGTACATGGCGGCGAAGTCCTTGGCCTCCATCCCGGAACCCTTGCGCGGGTTCACGTCGTTCTCCGGCTCGTGGTTGAGCACCAGGAAGAACTTCTTGTCGCCGTAGGTGCTCTTCACCCGCTGGGCGAACTTGTCGATCCGGGCGTCCTGCTCGCCCTTGGCGACCTTGGCCCAGGTGGAGCCGTAGGCGATCTTCCAGTTGACCAGCAGCACCCGCGGCTTGGCCGGATCCGAGGTCATGGCGATCTCGCTCTTGGTCGGGAAGACCTCGTCACCCTTGTGGTAGGTGTGGAAGATCGACGCGGTCCGGCCGGACAGCTTCTCCCACTTCTTCAACTCCGCGTCACGCGGCGCCGAGGTGAACCCACCCGCGGCGGCGCCCCACAGCACCCCACACGAGGGGACGAGCTTGGCGTCGGTGACGCACTGCGGCTGCTCCTTCTTCGGCTTCGCCGAGGAGGCGGGGGTGGCGTGCGCGGCACCGGCCGCGCCGATGACGGCGGTGGTCCCGGCCAGCATCGCACCGAGCAGGGTCACGACCTTGTTCACCTTGCGGCCCACAGTGAATCTCCCCCGTTTGGTCCGGCCCACGTCAGCCGGTCACATGAAGAAGATTCGGGGTCGTGCGGTGCGCACCCGGGTCCGCGAAGGTTGCCTACCGGTTGCGACTCATACTTTCGGTCCGCGCAGCGCTTCGAACGGTCAGCAGCGCTCAGCCGATCAGCCCGTGGCCGACCGTCCTATGAGGAGGGTTGTCGCGTCAGTGCGTACGGAGTGATGGCGAACCCGGCGCCCGGTCAGCGACCAGGACGCCGCCGGGTCGCCCGGCGAAGGAACACACCCAGGACGATCATCGCCACGGCGAGGTACCCGGCCGGTGCCGCCGCCGGGCCGGTGACCGGAACGCCGGTGCCCGGCCTCCCGGGCGCCACGGCGGTCACGGCGCGGCAGCGGGCGCCCTGGGTCACGCAGTGCGCGCCGGGCGCGTCGACGGTCACCGTGTTGTCCAGCCGGCGGTCGCCCGCGGGAACGTCCTGGACCCGCATGGTGTACGTGACAACCGCCTCGGCGCCCACCGGCAGGTCGCCGTTCCAGGTCAGGTAGGGCGTGCGAACGACCGTGGACCCACGGGTGGCGTGTAGAGACACGAGGGTGGCGTCATCGAGCACACCGGACAGATCGTCGCGGAAGGACGCGTCGGGATAGGCCGTGGCGCCGGTGTTGGTGATCGTCACGGTGAAGGTGACCAGTTGTCCGGGCAGCGCCGCGGACCGGTTCGCGGTCTTCGTCACCGCGTACCGGTGGGTCCGGTCGGTGATGAGGCAGTTGACGATGGTGTAGGCCGCGACCCCGGCCCCGGCGATGGTGGCGGTGGAGCCGGTGAAGGTGACCGGCACCGGCGCCTGGGTGAAGGCGTCCCGGCACGTCAGCTGGGTGAATTTCCAGCCGACCGGGCCGGTCTGGGTGAAGCTGACGTCCAGGTCGGGGGTGGGTACGAGCAGCTGGGTTCCCCCGGCCGTGAAGTCGGGGTTGACCGTCGCGGGATTCCGCCCGGCGGTGGTGGTCACGGTGAAGACGGGTACGTCGGCGGCAACGGTCGGATCGGTGTCGACGTTGCCGGTGGTGTAGCGGAAGGTGCTGACGCCACCGTGTGAGCGCACCTGCAGGCAGATCGCGGTGGTGAGGACCCGCACCTCGTCGAGCAGGACGGTGTCGGCGGTGCTGGCGCCGGTGTTAGCGCCCTCGAACCGGAACTCCAGGGCGCCCGACTTGGGCACGCCTGCGGGTGGCAGGTAGACGACCAGGGTGCGGGACTGGTTCATCGGCAGTGCGAGGTCGGAGACGGTGGCGCCGTTGGCTTCGGTGACCGTGGCGTTGCCGCCGACGGCATCGGCCGGGGACGTGGCGACCGTGGCGTAGCGGGTGCCTCCGTAGGAGATCTCCAGCCGGGCCTGGTCGCCTGCGCCGATGTCGCGGGGCACGACGTCGACCGCGATGGCTCCGCGCGGGGCGACGCCGCTGACGGTCTGCGCGAGCCGGTCGGTCGCGAACGTCGCCGCCGGGTCCGGGTTGGTCGCCCGCCCACCGGCCACCACCCACGATCCACTGTGGTCCCAGGCGGTGAGCCCGCTGCCGAACGTGTCGTTGCGGATCAGGTTCGTGATGGGGCACGGCTGTCCGGCGGGTGCGACGGGCCGGTTCGTGAACGTGCAGACCAGATCGTCGCCGGCCTGCAGCGTGTACGGCAGCGCGACCAACGCACCGGTGCGCGCCTCGACGCAGACCCGGGTGCTGACCCGCCATCCGGAGACCGGGTTCGCGGTGATGCCGAGGACCTGACCGATCTGGGTGTTGCCCAGCGTACGGGTGCCGACCTGATGTGATGTCGTGATCGAGGGCGTCGCCGGGGTGGGCCCGCCGGTCACCGTGTACCCGAAGGTGGCGTCGCGCGAGATGGTCGTGGTCACCAGCGTGACCGTGGGCAGCAGGAGCTGCTCGGTCAGGTAGCAGTTGACGATGGTCTGCCCGGCGATCGTCGCGCCGTCGACGGTGACCGTGCCCGCCGCGATGCCGGCCGGGACATCCGCGCCGGTGGCGGCGTTCTGGCAGGTGATCGTGTCCGGTTGCCAGCCCACCGGCCCGCTCTGCGCGAACGTGACGTCGGTGCCGGGGGTGAGCACGGACAACTGCGGGGCGGCGGTGAAGTCGGGGTTGACCGTGGCCGGGTTGCTGCCCGCGGTCGTGGTCACGGTGAACCCGGGCTCGGTGGCCGGGGTCGCCGGGGCGGTGTCGATGTTGGTGGTGGTGAACGCGAAGGTGCCGTGGCCGCCGACCGACTCGACCTGCAGGCAGATCGCCGCCGCGTGGAGCTGGACGTTGTCCACCCCGAAGCTGTCGGCCGCGTTGTTGGTGTCGCCGGCGCCGGTGACGGCCATCTGGAATCGCAGCTCGCCGGTCCTGGGCACCCCGCCGGGAAGGGTGAGCGTGACCGTGCCGCCCCCGGCCATCGGGATGGTCGCCGGGGACACCGTGGCGCCGTTGGCCCCGGCCACGATGGCGTTGCCGCCGAACCCGGCGGCGGCCGCCGTGCTGGTGATCGTGGCGTACACGGTTCCGTCGTACACGATCTGCAGTGCGGCCTGGTTGCCGCCGTTTCCGCCCGCGCCGTCGGCCGGGATGACGTCGACCGCGAGCCCTGCGCCGGGGGTCACGCCGTAGACGGTCTGGCGGAGCTGGCCGGTCGCGAACGTCGCGGCCGGGTCGGTGTTTACGGCCCGGCCCCCGGCCGCCGTCCACCCGCCCCCGGCGCTCCACGAGGTCAGGCCGGTGCCGAAGGTGCCGTTGCGGACCAGGTTGCTGGCCGGGCACGGCTGGTAGACCGCGGCGATCGGCCGGTTGACGAACGTGCAGACGATGTCGTCGCCGGTCTGCAGGGTGTACGGCAGCGCCACGGTCGTGCCGTTGTTCGCGTTCGTGCACACGCTGCTGCTGATCCGCCACCCGGTCACCGGATCGGCGACCACGTCGACCTGCTGGCCGACCTGGGTGCCGTCCAGGACGAGCGAGCCCGTGCGTCCGGCGGTGGTGATCGACGGGTTGGCCGGGGTCGGCCCGCCGCTGACGGTGTACCCGAACGTCCCGTCCAGGATCGCGGTGGTGGCCACGATGGTGAGCCGGGGACGCACGGTGTTGGTCAGCACGCAGTCGATCGCGTCCCCGGCGGCCGGGGTGAGTGTCGGCGGCGCGTTGAGGTCGACCGTCCCGCCCGGCAGCACCGTCGGTGACCCGGCGTTCGAGTTGGTGCAGGAGATCGACGTGTCGTACCGGGACAAGTCGGTGGCGCCCGCGCCCACCTCCGTCAGGCTGTAGCCGCCGCCCGGTGTCACATCGGTCGACCCGGTCGTGCCGGACCCCGGGGTGACCGTGCTGCCCGAGCCGGCCGTGGTGCTGGCCACGGTCGAGTTGACCACCCCGCCGCCGTCCCGGATCTGCACCGTGAACTGGTCCGGCTGCTCGGCCCGCGCCGTACCCAGTTCGGTGGACAGGCGCACGCTGGCCGCGTTCGCCGACACCGTCACGTTCGCCGGCTGCGGCGGCGCGAAGTTCTGGAACCGGCAGGTGGCCGCGCCACCGTTCACGGTGGACAACCCGACGCTGGCGAAGCCACCCGCACCGTAGGTGAACCCGCCGGTCACCCGGTCGCGGTTGGCGATCCGGATGCTGAACCGGTACGCCCGCCCGGCGGTCACCGACCAGCCGCCGGTGTTCCAGGTCGGCGACCAGGATGGCGTCTCGGCGACGTTGTGGTAGGGCCCGCTGGGCCCGGCGCCGACGGCGGGGTCGTAGGCGGAAGACCAGTTCACGTACGCGCCGTCGTCGGCCTTGGTCATGCACAGATTCACGGTCCCGGTCGCCGTCGCGTAGTAGGTCCCCACGAGCTCCCAGGTCCGGATGCAGTTCCTGATCTCCGATGTGAGCTCGCACCAGTGGTTGGCGGTGTCCGAAAGGACGGTTGTGGTGGTGACGGTCGCCGAGCACGGGTGGAAGACGCCGAAGTAGTCGGTGAAGTCCCGGCATCGCGGCGGCGCCCCCGTGTAGGGATCCGACGGCGGCCACAGCGGCGAGATCAGGTTGTCCTCGTCGTTGCCGATCCAGTGCGGGTCGCGCAGGCGCAGCAGCAGGTTCCCGCCCGCGGGCGTGAACTGGTCCGCGGTGACCGCGCTGAACGCGCCGGCCTTGGCGCCGACCGGCGTGCCACCGGGCGCGGCCAGCTCCACCGACACGGGCACCCGCGCGCCGTTGGCGAGACTCGCGACCGTACAGCTCACCGTCGGGGCGTTGAACGTGCAGGAGCCCCCTCCCACACTGGCGCCGGAATAGGTCAGACCGGTGGGCACGGTGTACCGGAACCGGATGCTGGTCGCGTTGCTCGGGCCGTGGTTGACCAGGGTGGCGGTGACCGGGCGGGAGCCGCCGCCCGGCGCGATCGCCGGGGTGACGACGTCGATGAGGAAGAGCTCGGCCCGCGAGCCGTTCCAGGTGCCGGCTGAGGCCGCCTCGGCCGGCGCGGGCCGCAGGGCGATGGCGGGCAGCATCGCGGCCGTCATCGCCACGACGGGCGCGATCGCTCGCCAGCCCCACCGGACCGTGGGCAGCATCCGCACAACCTCCTGGCCTCGTCACCCCGACGCCGGAACAGTAAAAGGCGTAAGTACGGCGTTAGGCGACAATCGGTTTTTCTCATGCGATAGCGGACCCAGGCGCTTCGGCCCTGCCCCGACCGAACCGGGCTCAGGATGTCGGGTCCCGCCCGGGCGTGCCGCCTAGCGTGGTGCACGCAAGCAGGAAGGAGCCGAGGTGCTGGAACGGCTGAACGCGGCCCTGGACCACATCGAGCAGCGCCTCGACGCCACCATCGACCCCGCCGAACTCGCGCGGATCGCGGTGACGTCGGAGTACCACCTGCGCCGGATGTTCTCGGCGCTGGCCGGGATGCCGCTGTCGGAGTACATCCGGCGACGCCGGATGACCGTCGCGGGCGCGGAGGTGCTGTCGGGTCGCGCGACGCTGCTCGACATCGCGGTGCGCTACGGGTACGGCTCCGCCGAAGCCTTCGCCCGTGCGTTCCGCGCGGTGCACGGCGTCGGACCGGGCCAGGTCCGGCGCGAGGGCGCCGCGCTACGCGCACAGCCTCGGATGTCGTTCCGCCTCGTCGTCGAAGGGAGCAACAGCATGCGGTACCGGATCGTGCAGCGCGACGGATTCCGGGTGGTCGGGAAGATGGCCCGCGTACCCCTCGTGCACGAGGGGGTGAACCCGGCGATCGCCGACTTCATCCGCGGCATCGGGCAGCCGGCGCTGCGCCGGATCGAGGAGCTGTCCGACGCCGAGCCCGACGGGATCATCAGCGCGAGCGTCAACCTCGACGAGAGCCGCGCGGAGGGGACCGAGCTGGACTACTACCACGGCGTCGCCACGACCGGCGCCGCACCGGAAGACCTCGACTGCCTCGACGTCGCGGCGGGCACGTGGGCCGTCTTCGACAGCTCCGGCGCCTTTCCGCAGGCCCTACAGGGACTCTGGCGGGACGTGTTCACCGAGTGGTTCCCGTCCAACCCGTACCAGAGCAGGCCGGGGCCCGAACTCCTGCGCGTCCGGCTGTCGGCGGACGCGGCGCAGGCCGAAGCGCAGTTGTGGATCCCCGTGGAAACGGCCGCGACGACCCGATAAGGGGCCCCCGCTCACCGGCCCCGGTTCCGGGGATGGTTCTTCGCGGTGCGTTCGTTGCCGTGCCGGTAGTTTCCGGTCAGGCGGGCCATCAGCTCCTGGGGGTCCTCGTTCTCCACGTCCACCAGGAAGCGGGCCGCCGTGGCACCGCGCAGCACACCGGCCGGGCGGCCATGATGCAGCATTTCGACATCGCCGTTCTTGCGCAGGCGATAGGTGAATCCGTCCGGAGCATTCGTCACCGCCGCATCATTGCCCGCAGCGGTGACACACACGAGCGAATTACCGGCGCCGCAGACGCTTCGCCGCCGTCACGGCAAGGAGCAGGCCGACCAGGGCGGGTGCGCCGATGATGCCGGCGTCCTCGATCCGCGTCGAATAGTCGGTGTACGGGATGTGGCGTTCCTCGAGCACCAGCGTGTGGAGAAGGAACGCGCTGCAGGCGAGAAAGACCGCTGCGCCGGCCCACAGCACAAAGGATGAGACCACGAGCCGCGGCGCACCGCCCTCGTCGACCGGCTTCGATAGGTCCGACATGCGGCGCAGGCTACCAGCTGCCGACAAGCTGCCTTTCTCGGCATTCTCCCGGGGCCGCCGCGCTCAGTCCCACCAGAAGGACCACCGCGTGCTTTCCATCAGATCCCCGGCGTACTCCGCCAGCGACCCGGTGCCCTGGGTGATGTTGTCGGGGGCGAGCGCGAAGTGCTCGGCGGCCACCCGCAGCGCGTGGTCCCGCTCGACCGGCGGCGCGGCGACGCTCAGATACATGGTGTCGAAGCCGAGCCCGATCAGCCGCGTCCCGAAGCGGTCCTCCCAGTCCCGGAGCACGGCGGAGACCCTGCTGATGTCGCTGTCGTGGTTGGTCGGGCCGGCCCAGCCGAGAACCGTGGGCACATCGGCGCCCCGCCCAGCCGGCACCAGCCCGGGCCGCGATCCGTGGATCCAGTCGGCCGCGAGCAGCGAACGGAACTCCGCACCGCCCAGCTCGTCCGGGTCGGCCCGCGGAACACCCGCGTCGGCGCGGCCGGGCCAGCCGTTCAGGAACGGGGCGACGATGTCGAGCAGGCCCTCCTCGTCCTCCTCCGGCTCGGGCTCGCCCGCCGCCCACCACCGGGCCAGCAACGCCTCCGGGTCATGGTCGGAGGGTGTCCCGCCGGACCGGCCCGGGTGCAGCTCGCCGGTGAGCCACGGCCGGTCCGGTTCCCGTTCGGACAGGCCGTGCAGCAGCAGCGGCCACAGCCCCGTGCGCTCGTGCCGGGCCCGCGCGAAGGCCCACCAGCCCCCGTCGAGCGCGATGTCGGGCAGCTGAAGGGGACTCTCGTGCGGGCGGTCACGGCGCTTTCCGAAGAGCATGGCCGCGACGCTATCGGCCCGGTACGACGATCCGCCGCGGTTCAGGCCAGCCAGCCGGGCCGGATCAGTCCGGCCTCGTACGCGTGCACCACGAGCTGGGCGCGGTCGCGGGCGCCCATCTTCACCATCGTCCGGCTCACGTGGGTCTTGGCCGTCGCGGGGCTGATCACGAGCCGGGCCGCGATCTCGTCGTTGGACAGGCCCTCGGCGACCAGCACCAGCACCTCCCGTTCCCGGTCGGTGAGCTGATCCAGGCCCTGCGGCACGGTCGCCGGGCGGCCACGGGCACCGGTGGGGGCCGCGAACTCCCCGATCACCCGGCGGGTCACGCTGGGCGACAGCAGCGCGTCACCGGCCGCGACGGCCCGGACGCCGCGCAGCAGCTCGACCGGCTCGGTGTCCTTGACCAGGAACCCGGCCGCCCCGGTGCGCAGCGCCTCGAACACGTACTCGTCCAGCTCGAAGGTGGTCAGAATGACCACCCTCGTGCCCGCGAGGGTGGGGTCGGCGACGATCCGCCGGGTCGCCTCCAGGCCGTCGACACCGGGCATCCGGATGTCCATGAGCACCACATCGGGGCGGGTCTGCCCGGCCAGCCGCACGGCGGCCAGGCCGTCACCGGCCTCCCCCACCACCTCGATGTCGGGTTCCGCGTCGAGCAGCGCGCGGAAACCCGCCCGGACCAGGGCCTGGTCGTCGGCCAGCAGCACCGAGATCATGCGCCACCCCGCGCGGGCACGGCGGCGGTCGGCAGCGCCGCGTCGACCACGAACCCGCCGCCACCCTCCGGTCCGGCCCGCAGGGTGCCGCCGAGCGCCTCGGCGCGGGCCCGCATCCCGACGATGCCGTTGCCCTCCGGCGCGCGGGCGGCCCCGGACGCGGCCGCCCCACCGGAGACCGCCGCGCCGTCGTTGCGTACCGACAGGCGCAGCTCGTCGGCCGCGTACTCGACGGTGACCCGCGCGGTCGCACCGGGCACGGCGTGGCGGCGCACGTTGGTCAGCGCCTCCTGGACGATCCGGTACGCGGCCCGGTCCACCTCGGCGGGCAGATCCCGCCGCTCGCCGCTGGTCGTGGTGGTGACCGGCAGGCCCGCATCGGCGGTCAGCTCGGCCAGCCGGTCCAGGCCCAGCGCAGGCTGGCGGGGCGCCGCCTCCTCCTCGGGGCGCAGCACCCCCAGCACCGCCCGGACCTCACGCAGGGCTTCCGCGCTCGCCGTCTTGATCGCCGACAGCGCCTCTCGGGCCTGTTCGGGGCGGCTGTCCATGAGGTGCAGGCCGACCCCCGCCTGCACGTTGATCAGGGACAGGTGGTGGCCGAGGACGTCGTGCAGCTCGCGGGCGATGCGCAGCCGCTCCTCCGACGCCTGGCGGCGCTCCTGCTCGTCGTGGGCGCGGGCGCGCTCAGCCCGTACCTTCATGATCTCGGCGAAATGCTCCGCGCGGGCCTTGGCCGCGCCGCCCAGCAGCACGGTCACCACCAGGCCGGCGGCGACCAGCAGCGCGGCCCGCGCGTCGGTGCGTGCGGCCGGGGCCAACCCGAGGGGCGCCGCGAACGGGCCGGTGACCAGCACCCAGGCGAGCCAGCCCACGGCCGCCACGGCCAGCGCGGGCCCGCGCCGGCCCGCCTTGACCGCGCTGAACAGCGCGATCAGCGACGCGACCGCGTAGGTCCAGCGCGGGGCGGTCAGGGCCGCGAAGCCGATCGCGGCGGCGGCGGCCACCACGAGCACGGTGATGGGGGCGCGCCGCCGCCAGGCCAGGGCCAGCGGCCCGGCCAGCAGCAGCACGTACGCGAGGAGGTCGCCCTGGGGTGGCACCGCGCCGGCCAGGTTCCAGGCGCCGAACACGTGGAAGCAGAGCGCGACGATCACCGCCGCGCCGAACCCTGCCCGGCGCTGCCCGCGCCAGGGTCCCGGAGTGTCGCGCACGTCTCGAACCTACGGCACCGGCAGGCGCCCGGGCATCCACGCGGCGGCGGCCCCGGGCCTGCGCCGACCGGGGTACGACGCCGGGCGGCGTACTCCCCGGGGCGTACGGCGGCGCGCTGGGCTGCGCCGGAGCACGCGCGTACGGATGCTCCACCGGGCCGACGCGCCGAGACTGCCGGTCCGGCCACCCTGGAGTCGTGTCCCGCCCCAATCTGGAGGTCATCGTGAACGTGCAGGACGACGCCGCCTGGTCCGGACCGAACCGGCTCCGGACCTCCGACAGCGAACGCGAGCAGGTCGCCACGATCCTGCGCGCCGCCATGGGCGAGGGCCGACTGAGCCTCGCGGAAGGCGAGGAGCGGCTCGCCGCCGCGTACGCGGCCACCTACCGCGACGAACTCACCCGGCTGACCACGGACCTGCCGGGCGGCGGCCGGTCCGCCCTGCTGGACACGCCGCAGGCCCGCTCGGCCGCCCGGCGCGGTGTGCGCCGCCACGCGGGTGGCGTGTTCGTGCTGGCGTTCGCGCTGCTGGGACTGTGGGCGCTGTCCGGCGCGCACGTGTTCTGGCCCGCGATCCCGCTGGCGTTGCTGTTCCTCGGCCTGTTCCGGCACGCCCGCTACCGCCGCTACGCGCACCACCGCTACGGCGTCGCCCCGTGGAACGCCCCCGGCCACCGGTGATCATCGACACTCCGGCGTGGACGTGGCGGTCGTTGAACGCCCCTTTCCGCTCTGCCATGGTGGCAAGGTTTCGCACCGGCCACAGCGGACCGGGCGCACGGGGAGGGGACGGCCACCATGATGGGTCCTTCGCACGCGCTGTCGGGGGCGGCGGCCTGGCTGGCCGGTTGCTGGGCGCTGGACCACCTCGCCGGGTACGGCCAGTCCCCGCTGGCGGTGGCGGTGGGCACCACGGTCTGCGCGGGCGGGGCCCTGCTGCCCGACCTGGACCTGTCCGGCAAGGTCACCCGCAACCAGGGCGGCGCCACGGTGGCCCGGACCTTCGGGGTGTTCTCGCTGTTCGTGGCGGAGGTGGTGGAGAAGGTCTCGCTCGGCGTCTACACGGCCACCAAGCTGCGCAGGGACCCGCGCCGGGACAACGGGCACCGGACGTTCACCCACACGCTGCCGTTCGCGGCCCTGGTGGGGTGGGGCACCACGGAGCTGTGCGTACGGTTCGGCAAGTGGGCCGTGGTGGCGATCGTGTTCTTCACCGCGGGCCTCGCCCTGCGCGGGCTGTTCGACGAGTGGGCGGAGCGGGCGGGATGGCTGCTCGTCACGGCGCTGTCCGGCGCGATGGCGTGGTTCACCTGGCTGAACCTGCCGGGTGACCGGGGCTATCCCCTGCTGGGCATGGCCGTCGGGGTGGGCTGCGTGGTGCACCTGCTCGGCGACATGATCACCAAGAACGGGGTGCCGATCCTGTGGCCGATCCCGGTGGGCCGCCGGATGTGGCGCATGATCGGGGTGCCCAACGCGATGGCGGTGAAGGTGGGCGGCCCAGGTGAGGTGATCGTGCTGCGCACCCTGTTCACCCTGGTGTCCGTGCTGGCGGTGGCGGCCATGTTCGCGCCGCACCTGTGGCACCGCTTCGACCTGGACACGTGGGCCGACAACGCCCTCGGGGAGCGGTAGCGGACGGCTGTTCGGCCCGCCACATCGGGCCCGGCCCCTCAACTTCGACGCCGCGCCGCCGACTGTCACTCAGGAACAGTCGGAGGATTCGGAGTCGGTATGCGCAAGTGGTGGCGGTCGGTGAGCGGCGCGAAGGCGCATCCGCTCGCCCAGTTCGGTGACTCGTTGTACGAGGCGTTCGACAACGCGCCCGCCTCACTGGTCATCACGGATCACTCCGGTCAGATCCTCTACCGGAACAAGGCGGCGGGGCGGGCTGTCGCGCTTCTCCTCGAGCGGTCGGGCCCGCGGGCGGTGGAGGAGCTCCAGACGATCCTCAAGAGAGTCGTGCCGAAGATCGACTCGGTCCCGTACGTCAACCCCGCCGAGCCCGGAGCGCTCGTACAGGGAACCGCGATCTATGACCGGTTCGCGGGCGGCTTCCTGGTGACCTACACCGACACCACCGAGCAGGCCCGCGCCCAGGCGCTCGCGAAGGAACTGGCCCAGGAGCTCTCCACGGCCAGCACGTCGCTGGCCGAAGCCGGGCAGGAACTGGTGGGCAACGCGCGGCG